>NZ_LAJC01000053.1 GCF_000981225.1 Allosalinactinospora lopnorensis | reverse complement strand
GCCGTGGCCGCCCCCACCGCCCAGGCCGCGGCGGCCCTCAACGCCGAGCTGGCCGATCTGAGCGGCGGGGCCGCCCCCGGGGTCGAGGTCGTCCCGCTGAGCCGACTCCTGGAGTGCCGCGCCCCCGGGGTGTTCGAGCGGGGCGCGGCACGCCCCATTGAGGCGGGGCTCGTGATCGTTCCCGAAGCCATGGCGCTGGACGTGGAGCGCGCCGCGGTCCTGGTCGACGCCTGCGCCGACGACACCCATCTCGTCCTGGTCGCCGACCCCGCCCAGGCGCCTTCCGCCTCTCCCGGGCAGGTCGTGCGGGATGTGATCGCCTCGCGCACGGTCGCGGTCGCCGAACTCCCCCCCGCCGCGGAGCCCGGCCCGCTGGTCCGGCTCTCCGGCCTGGTCGCCGGAGGCGAGCTGGGGCAGGTCGAGGCGCCCGGCCGCGAGGTGGTCGTGGTTCCGGCCTCGTCCGGCGCCGAGGCGGCGCACCGCACGGTGCAGCTGATCACCGACTCCATCCCGCGCGCCCTGGGGGTTCCCGCCGGGCAGGTACAGGTCGTGGCCGCCACCCGCGCTGGTGATTCCGGCGCCGACGCGCTCAACACCGCCTGCAAGGAGCGGCTCAACCCCGGCCCCGGGACATACCGGGGACTTGATCCCGGCGACCGCGTCCTGCTGACCGCCGACGGTCCCGGCTACTCGGCGGGCGACGTCGGCCGATTGGAGGGGGCCGACGACACCGGGGTGCGCGTGGGGCTCGCGGACGGAACGACGGCCACCGTGGCCGACCCCGCGCACCTGCGGCCGGGGGGGGCCATCACGGTCGCCGACTCCCACGGCGGCCTCTGGCCCGCGGTCATCGCCGTGTTCCCGCCCGAGACCAAGGGCTCCCGGCCCCAGGTGTACACCGCGATCACCCGCGCCCGGCGGCACCTGTCCGTCGTGCACGCCGCGGGCCCCGATCTCGCGCAGGCCGTGCGGCGCACCGCCGCCATCGAGCGGCAGACCCGCCTGGTCGAGGTGCTGCGCGAGGGGTGACCCGGTCACCGGTTCGGGGTCAGGTCGGTACGTAGGGCATCGTTCCCGCGTCCGGCGGGCCTTCCCGCGGCGGGCCGCGCCGGGCCGGATCCGCGCCTCCGGGATCGAGCCGGAACGGCGGGTAGTGGTCGGTCATCAGGGCGGCGTAGGCCGAGACGCGCAGCCGCCACCGGTTCATCCCGAGGACGAAGTCGAAGATCCCCCGCGGATAGAACCCGGCGAACAGCAGGACGACCGCGGCGAACAGGACCAGCACGTAGATGAGGCTCCAGTTGTAGTAGGTCCCCGCCCCGTCCGGTTCGCCGCCGTCTCGCCAGGGATAGCCCAGGTACAGCAGGTAAGGGCCGCTGCCGACGAAGATACTCACGACGACGTAGTGCGGGAGGGCCAGCAGCCACCACTTGACGAGCACCAGGCCGCGCGAGAGCCGCTCGGGGTAGTCCACCTCGAACCGCGCGGGGTAGTTACCGCGCTCGGCGATGGTGAACGGCGGGTAGCGGTCCGTGCCCAGCGCGGAATAGGCGTAGTAGCGCACCCGCCAGCTCCACCGCAGAACGCCGACGTTGAACCGGAAGATCGGCTCGGGATAGCGGCCGGTGATCAGGATCGCGAAGAAGACGACAATGGTCAGGACGGCGAACGCGATCCACAGGAAGAACAGCACGACGTAGTGCGGGATCGCCAGGATCCACTTGACCAGCCACACCCAGCGCCGCAACCCCGGATCGAGGTCCCCGTCGACCTTTACCGGATAGATTCCAGCATCAGCCACCCCCGACACCTCCTCCGACGCGTTCATCGCAGCTTCCGGCCTGGATATCGGAGGTCGGGGCCGCGTTCCACCCCGCGCGCCGGAGAAAACGCCGTCTTTGCGAAAGCGTGGAAATACGGTGAGTGAAGACACCCGGTCCGCTGGACACGGGATCCGGACGCACGTTCCGGGCGCTAGATCTGGTCCACGAAGCCGCCGTCGACGACCACGTTGGTCCCGGTGATGTAGCTCGCGGCCGGGCTGCCCAGAAAGACGACGGCCCGGGCGACCTCCTCGGGGCGGCCCAGGCGGCCGAAGGGAATCCTGGATCGGATCCGCTCGTAGAACTCCGGGTCGCTCTCCCTGCGCCGGGCCCAGCCGCCACCTTCGAACTCGACGGGGCCGGGCGAGACCGTGTTCACCCGGACCCCCTTCTCCGGCAGGGTGCGGGCGAGCCCGGCCGCGTAGTGGTTGAGGGCGGCCTTGTACGCGCCGTAGGCCTTCGGTCCGGACGGGGGCGCCCCGGCGTGCAGCGCGGAGGTGGTGGAGATGAGCACGATGGCGCCGCCGCGCTGGGACGCGGCCAAGTGGGGCTCGGCGTACTCGGCCATCCGAACGAAGGGCATGACGTCGGTCCGAAAACCGCGCTCCCACTGGTCCGGGGTCGCCGCACTGCCACCGGAGACGTTGGAGACCACGGCATCGATCCCGCCGAGGTCCTCGGCCGCCCGGTCGACGAAGCCGCGCAGGGCCTCGGTGTCGGCGACGTCGAGTGCCTCGGCCAGCACCGCCACCCCGCTCGCGCGCAGCTCTTCGGCGGCGTGTTTCAGCGGTTCGGGCGAGCGGGCGCAGATCGCGAGGTCGGCCCCTTCCTCGGCGAAGGTCCGCGCGATCGCCCTGCCGATTCCGCGGCTCGCGCCGGTGACCACGACCTTGGCGCCGTCCAGTCCGAGATCCATCTCCGCGGCTCCTCCCCGTCCTACGGCTCCCTCGGCGTGCCCGCGGCGTCCCCGTACGGGGACGCCCGCGGGACCAGCCTATGCCCCTGTCGAGTGGAAGCCCCCGTCGACGTGCACGACCTCACCCGTGGTGGCCGGGAACCAGTCGGAGAGCAGCGCGACCACGGCGCGGGCCGCGGGCTCGGGGTCCGCGGTGTCCCAGCCGAGCGGGGCGCGCTGCGGCCAGGCGTCGGCCAGCTCCTCGAAACCGGGGATGCTGCGCGCCGCCATCGTGCGCAGCGGGCCGGCGGAGACCAGATTGACCCGCACCTTCTGCTCACCGAGGTAACGGGCGAGGTAGCGGGCCGTGGAGGTCAGGCCGGACTTGGCGACGCCATCCAGTCGTAGATGGGGTAGGACACACTGTTGTCGAAGTCCATCGCCACCACCGAACCGCCGTCCTTCATCAGCGGCAGCACCGCGGCGGTGAGCGACTTCAGCGAGAACGCCGACGTGTGCAGGGCCGTGGCGACGTCCTCCCACTTGGTGTTGAGGAAGTTGCCGCCCAGTGCCTCCTGGGGAGTGAAGCCGATGGAGTGCACGATGCCGTCGATACCGTCGACGTGTTCGCGGATCCGGTCGGCGAGGCTGGCGAGGTCCTCCTCGCTGGTGACGTCGAGCTCCAGCACCGGCGGGGTGTCGGGGAGCCGCTGGGCGATGCGCTGGACGAGGCTCAACCGGCCGTACCCGGTGAGCACCACCGTGGCGCCCTGCTCCTGGCAGAGGCGGGCCACGTGGTAGGCGATCGAGCTGTCGGTAATCACCCCGGTCACCAGGATGCGCTTGCCCTCAAGAATTCCCATTGCGTCTTCAGTCCTGTTCTGCTTGTTCGCCTGCTGGCGTGGGGGATGCGGAGCTCTAGTGGCCCATCCCGAGGCCGCCGTCGACGGGGATGACGGCACCCGTGATGTAGCCGGCGTCCGGGCTGGTCAGGAAGCGCACCGTCTTGGCGATCTCCTCGGTCGACCCGTAACGGCCCAGCGGAACGTTCTTCTTGATCTCGGCCTGGCGTTCCTCTGGCAGCTCCGCGGTCATCTCGGTCTCGATGAACCCGGGCGTGACGATGTTCACCGTGATACCGCGGGACCCCAACTCGCGGGCGAGGGAGCGGCCGAACCCGATCAGACCGGCCTTGGAGGCGGCGTAGTTGGTCTGGCCTCCCGAGCCGAGCATGCCGACCACGGAGGAGATGAGAACGATCCGGCCGGTGCGCTTGCGCATCATGCCCTTGACGGCGCGCTTGGCGACCCGGAACGCGCCGGTGAGGTTGGTGTCCAGGACCGAGGCGAAGTCCTCTTCGCTCATCAGCGCGAGCAGCTGGTCCTTGGTGATCCCCGCGTTGGCGACCAGCACCTCCACCGGGCCCTGCTCGTCCTCGACCTGTTTGAACGCCGCATCCACCTGGCCGTGTCGGTGATGTCGCAGGAGACGCCGAGCAGCCCCTTCGGCGGTTCTCCCGAGCGGTAGGTCACGGCGACGTCGTCCCCGGCCGCGGCGAGCTCCCGAGCGATGGCCAGACCGATTCCCCGGCTACCGCCGGTGACCAATGCCGAGCGGGACATATGTGGGGCACCTCCGTATGCGCTGCTAAGCGCGGAAAAGACGATGTCAGAACGCACAGCAGCGTATCGACCTACCAGGTGGTATTGGAATCGAGAGGTCCTTTACGGCGCCGCACGCCCGTCGCCCTCCGCCATCGTCCCCGCCCGTCGCCCGGCAGTTCAGGCGTCGGCGCTGCTCCAGCGGGTAGAGAGGGAACAGCCGCCCGAGGTTCAGGAGCCCGGGAGGAAAGACGTCCGCGGCCCGGAGAGAGAGCGCCATGGCAACCGTCACCACCGCGACGCCCGTCGACTTCGAGCACTACGGCGACTACGGTTCGTCCCTGACCAAGCCGAGCGGAACAGCGTTCGAGCGTCCGCCCTACCCGTTCCGCGGCCGGATCGGCTCGGAGGACTTCCCCGCCGAGGCCGGCCGGTACCACATCTACGCCTCCTATGCCTGCCCGTGGGCGCAGCGCAGCCTGATCGTCCGCAAGCTCAAAGGACTGGAGGACGCCGTCTCCGTGGGTATCGTCGATCCGGTCCGCGACGGCCGCGGCTGGGCGTTCCGCGACGGCGAGAGGCACGGCCCCGACGAGGTGGAGCACTTCGCCCTGCTGCGCGAGGCTTACGAGGCGACCGAACCGGGGTTCGACGGGCACATCTCCGTGCCGGTGCTCTGGGATACCCGCACCCGCCGGATCGTCAGCAACCACTTTCCCGATATCACCGTGGACCTGAACGCACGCTTCGACGCCTGGGCCCGGCACGGCGTCGACCTCTACCCCGAGAGTATGCGGTCGGAGATCGACGAGCTGAACGACCGGATCTACCGCGACGTCAACAACGGCGTGTACCGCTGCGGGTTCGCGCCCACCCAGGCGGCCTACGACGAAGCCGTCCGCGACCTCTTCGCCGCGCTCGACGACCTGGAGGAGCGGCTGGCCACCCGGCGGTACCTGCTGGGCGACGCCATCACCGAGGCCGACGTCCGGCTGTGGGTGACGCTGGCCCGGTTCGACGCGGTCTACGCCACGCATTTCAAGACCAACATCAGGCGCCTGGTGGACCACCCCCGCCTGTGGGCCTACACCCGCGACCTCTACCAGCGCCCGGCCTTCCGCGAGACCACCGACTTCGGCCACATCAAGCGCCACTACTACATCACGCACGGCACGCTGAACCCCAAGCGGATCGTCCCGGCCGGTCCGGTCCTCGACTTCGAGGAGCCGCACGGCCGGACGCACCTGAGCGGGGAGGAGCCGCGCGCCTAGCCGGTCAGGCCCTATCGAGGTGGGCGAGGCCGGCGGAGATGAGAAGGGGGACGGCGTCGCCGATCCGGTCGAAGTCGTCCCCGACCGTCTGGCCCTGGCTGTAGCGGTAGTGGATGCCCTCCAGGATCACGGCGAGCTTGAAGAACGCGAAGCCCGCGTACCAGGGCAGCGCCGAGACGTCGCGGCCCGACCCCTTGGCGTAGCGGGCGACGATCTCGTCGGTCCCGGGAAAGCCGGGGGCTTCGTGCGCGTTGCTGACGCCCGCGAAGGTGGGCAGGTCGCGGCTGCTGTAGGCGACGATGAGCGCCAGGTCGGTGAGCGGGTCGCCCAGCGTCGACATCTCCCAGTCGAGGACGGCGGTGATCCGGTCCTGCTCGTCGACCAGCACGTTGTCGAGCCGGTAGTCGCCGTGCACGATCGTCGGGGCGGGCGAGGCGGGCATCGCCGAGGCGAGGCGGTCGTGCAGGTCGTCGATGCCGGGAAGGTCGCGGCTGCGCGAGGCGTCGAGCTGCTTGCCCCAACGGCGCAGCTGGCGCTCCAGGAAGCTTCGGGGCGGCCGAAGTCGCCGAGCCCGACGCTCTCCGGAGACACGGCGTGCAGCTCGACGAGCGTTTCGACCAGCGACGCGACGACCTCGCGGGTGCGTTGCGGGCCGAGTTCGGCGAGCCGGCCGGCCTCGCGGAAGGGCGTGCCGTCGATGAAGTCCATCACATAGAACCGGGCCCCGATCACGTCGGGGTCGTCGCACAGCAGCACGGTGGGCGGCACCGGGACGCCCGTCCCCGCCAGCGCCGAGATGACGCGGTACTCGCGGCCCATGTCATGCGCTGTCGGCAGCACGTGCCCCAGCGGAGGGCGGCGCACGGCCCAGCGGCTGTGGCCATCGGTGACGGCATAGGTGAGGTTCGAGCGGCCTCCGGCGATGAGCTCCGCGGTCAGCTCCCCCCGCACCAGCCCGGGCCGTTCGGACTCCAGGTGATTCCGGAGCCGCTCCAGATCCAGCCCCGGAGGGTTCGCCTCGCCCATCGCTCCTCCTGTCTCTTCGAGCTCAACGCACCGGCCCGCCATCACGGTGACCCCGGCCGCCGGCAACGTATATCAACGTATTCGATGAGAATACCATTGACATACCATCCGGTCGGTTTCACACTTGGCTTGTGGATGCGCGATGGGCGGGATCCTCCCTGAATTCCGTGTCCATGGCTCTCCCCATATGAGCGGTGGCGTCCCCGACCCGGGGCGGGGACGGGGGCGTCACCGCTGCGTCTATGGAGAGGACGTCTCGGTCACCGCGGCGGCGCGGTTCCCTCGTTCGGCTTCCTCCGCTTCGGGCAGGACGACGTCGCGTACGACGCGCAGGCCGGCGAGAAGCTGGTCGAGATGCTCGGCGGGAAGTCGGCCGGTGAACCAGTGGTCGATCGCGGCGAGCAGGTCCGGCAGCATCGCGCCGGTCTTGTCAAGCCCCTCCCGGGTGAGCCGGACGTAGAGCACCCGGCGGTCGGTGGGGTGCGGCTCGCGGACCACCAGCCCCCGGCGCTCCAGCCGGTCCACGACCCTGGTCATCCCGCTCGTCGAGGCTCCCGCCTGCCGGGCCAGATCGGACATGCGCAACGCGTTGTCGCAGCTCCGGGCGATACGCAGTACCGCGTCGAAGTCGTTTTCGGAGATGCCGTGCGCCTCGAAGACCGGGGCGAGCCGGGCGGTCACGCCGGTGCGGACATCGACGAGTAGGCCCAGGGCGGTGATCCGCGGGTCATTGCATTGCTCGGTCGGCCCCGCAGCGTTGCTCATGCGTCCAGCCTACCGACCTCTCACTCCCCACTACACCTTCTGCTTCGACAATAGTTGCTGCGCGTACTATTGTTCTGCGTAGCATCACTGATCGAACATCGGAGGGCGGCATGGAAACGCAAGGGACGGCCGAGGCGGGCGGACGCGCCGCCGCGGCACCGGGACGGGCGGGCAGCATCGCGCTGTGGGTCGTCCAGGCCCTGCTGGCGGCGGGGTTCGCCTTCAGCGGCGGCGCCAAGCTCGCCGGCACGGAGGAGATGGTTGAGTTGTTCGACACCATCGGCTTCGGGGACTGGTTCCGCTACCTGACCGGCGCCCTGGAGGTGCTCGGCGCCATCGGACTACTGATCCCGCTGCTCAGCGGACTGGCCGCTCTCGGGCTGGCCGGTGTGATGGTCGGCGCCGCGGTGTTCGACGTCTTCGTCCTGGACGCCCCGCCGGTGGCGGCCCTGGTCCTGCTGGTGCTTAGCCTGGTGGTCGCCTGGGGCCGCCGCGGGCGCACCATGGAGGTGCTCACCCGGGTGCGCGGGGGAGGCGCACCGGAAGCGCACCGAAACTCCTGAAAGCCGCTCCCGGGGCGGTCCTCCGCCCGCCCCGGGAGCAGGGAGCCGCGCCGGGAACCGGCGGCCCCGGTTCTCCAACAGGAGAGTTCGACCCCGGATCGCCCATTACGGATCAGGGGCGCGGAAAATCCCCGATCGGGCAGTGCGGTCGGACACGGGCCACACATAGGGCAGGTCGTCCGGAACACCGGGGAAGAACCGGCCGTAGTATCCGGGATCCTTTCGCAGCAGCGCGGACTGATGGCTGCGGTGGAATTCCTGATCGCCGAGCCACGGCGGAAGCTCACCCGCTTCGGCCATTTCCTCCTGGGACCGCACCGCGGTGACCCGGGTCGCCGCCTCCAGGTCCGCGCGGATGGTCGCCGCGCAGGTGTCGGCCCGTCCGGCCGAGCGCCACACATCGCACACGGTCAGGCCGTACCGGGCCAAGGCCTCCTCGTAGCCGAGCCACATGCCCGCCGCCGGATGGCCGCGCCAGCCGTACCCGGCGACCGTCAGCGCGCGAAGGACCTGCAGTGCTTCCACCCGCTGCTTGCCGAGACGCCGGGCATCAAGCACGTACGCCGTCGCGGTGAAATCCGGGTACGGCAGGAACGTCTGCACGCACCAGAGTGTAGTCCGAGGATGTCAGCGCACGGATCGCCCGCGATTCCGCTGATGTTTTCCATTGTTCGGGCGGTGGCGCGCACTCCGGTCACCGGACCATTGCCCCAAAAACCGATTGGTCCCGCCGCCCGATTTCGGTACTTTACTCGCGACGCACCTCCCGGTGCGCAGATGACGGTTACTTCTGGCGATATGCGGGGGCGATTCCCTCCCCCACCTCTCGGTGGGGAAGGCGAAGAAAAGGAATAACAGCGTGCTTCCCTCGAACTCACCGATCCCCTCCCATGTGTTTTTCCGAAAGTCCAGCTACTCGCAGAGCGAGGCAGCCTGCGTCGAGGTGGCCAACTGGGAAGCAGGCGCCGCCATCCGCGACACCAGACACCGGGACCGCGGCGCACTGGTCTTCCCCTTAGCCGAGTGGCGTGCCTTCCTCGACGCCGCCAAGAGACGGCACCTCTAACCCTCACCGATCTCGACGTCAGTGGGGCCAGAACCCCAGGTGAGACCCCGCCAACTACAAGATCGACCGAATTCACGCTCCGTGGAGCGCGGCACTGACGCGATCTCGCACGGCCGTGGCGCGCGGGTCGGGGAACCGGGTCAGCAGGGCGCTCGCTTCCTCCCAGTGCCGCAGGGCGTCCTCCGGCCTTCCCGTATCGGCGAGGGCGGACGCCAGGTGGTCGAGCGCGACAGCGAGGTGCCACAGGTCGCCCAGTTCACGGTGGGCCTTGGCGGCCTGCAGGTGGAACTTGACCGCCTCTTCCGGTTGGCCCAGTTCCCGGTACGTCTCGCCGGTGCAGTCGAGAGCCATCGCCTCACGGCTCTGGTCGCCGAGCGTTCGTTGTATCACCGCGGTCCGCTGGAGCGGTCCCAAGGCTTCGGCCGGCCGGCCGATAGCGCGAAGCACCCGCGCGTACGCCACGAACCAGTGGGCGAGCCAGACCGAGTTCTGCTCGTCATAGGCGATGTCCAGTGCGGATTCGATCGAACGGAGCGCTTCCGTGGTCTGCCCGAGTTCGCGCTGCGCCATGCTCAGGAAGAACAGCGAGTTCCCTTCCTGCGCACGGTCGCCGATTTCCCGTTGGATGGCGAGCGCCTGGTCGAGATGGTCCACCGCTTCGTGGAGGTGTCCGAACTCGTACAGCGTCTCGCCGAGGTTGCTCGACAGCAGCGCCTCCCACCGAGGGTTGCCGAGTTCGCGAAAGATCGCCAGGCTCTGCCCGAAGTAGGTAACGGAATCGTCGAGGCGCCGATGCCGCAAACCCAACAGGCCGAGGGCGTTCGTCGAGACGGCCTCGCCGAACCGGTTGCCGATCTCTCGGCGTATCTCCAGCGTGGCGAGATGGCACTCCTCCGCTTCGGCCAGACGGCGCGCCTGGAAGTACGCCTTGCCGAGGCTCTCCGGCACCTCCGATTCGCCGTACCGGTTCTGCGCCGCGCGGGCCGCCGCCAGGCCAACGCGTCCGGTGGCGATCCAATCCTCGAACGCGTTCTGATGCATGAGGACGCCGCGGAGCACAGCCGCGAGCTGCCAGGCCGTCTGGTGCAAACCGTTCTCGCCCGCGGCCCTTGTGGCCGCCACCAGGTTCTCGCGTTCGGCCTCGAACCACGTGCCCGCGGCCGTCTCCGTCGGGAACCGCAGCGGCGCGGACTCGAGCGGCTCGGTGATGGCGACCGTCCGGTTGAACGGCATGAGCGTCGCCAGCGCGGAGTCGGCCGTGTGCAGGTACCAGTTGAGGACGCGGCGCAGTGCCGCGTGGCGTCGGGCCTCGGTTTCGAGGTGGCGGACCTGGTCGGTCGCGTAGGCGCGGAGCAGGTCGTGCAACTGATACCGATCGGGGCCAGTCTGTTCGAGGAGGTTGGCACCGACCAGGACATCGAGCAGGTGCCGGATACGGTCGGTTCTACCCAGGAGCGCGCCGGCGGCGGAGTCGAAGTCGGGGCCGGGATGCAACCCCAGGAGACGGAACAGTCGGGCGGCGTCGTCAGCCAGCGCACAATAGGACCAGGCGAAGACGGTGCGCACCGCGTCCGCCTCCTCGTCGTCCCCGGCGGTCAGCGCATCCCAGAGCGCCGACTCGTCGCGGAGATCCCGGATGAGCTCGACCAACGGCATGAACGGCCGGCTCGCGGCACGCTCGGCGGCGATGCGCAACGCGAGTGGAAGGCGGGCGCACAACGACGCCAGTTCCTGCAACTGCTCGGGGGTGTCGCCACCTCTGTAGTCGGCCGTGACGAGCTTCAGCAGCGCCACCGCGTCCGAGCCGGGCAGGATGCCGAGTGTGAGGCGCCGGCCCCCGTCCCTGGCTACGAGACCGGAGAGCCTGTTCCGACTCGTGACTATCACGAGGCAGCTCGCCGTCCCTGGGAGGAGCGGCCGCACCTGGCTACCCGTCGCCGCGTTGTCGAGGACGAGCAGTATCCGTCGATCGGCAAGGTAGGAGCGGAACAACGCCGCTCGTTCCTCGGCATCGGCGGGGATCGCGGCGGGGCTGACGCCGAGTGCTCGCAGGAACCGGTCGAGAGCCTGTTCGGGCGTCATCGGCGTGCCGGGGTCATAGCCCTTGAGGTTGACGTACAACTGGCCGTCGGGAAAGCGCCGCCGAACCCGGTGCGCCCAGCGCAGCGCAAGCGAGGTCTTGCCGACGCCGGCCGTACCTGTGATCACCACGAGGGTCTCGCCCGTATCGCCGGAGAGCACCCCGTCGAGATCATCCAGCTCGGCCCGGCGATCGATGAAATGTCTGATATCGGCAGGCAACTGTTGCAGCGGTAGTTCGCCGGACGGGCGCGCGCCGTGGAAATGCACACCTCCGTGGACATCTCTGGCCTGCGCGATGTCAGCCAAGCCGGCCGGTTCGGACTGGTTCACGTGCTGAGGCCGGTCGTCGCCTTCACTCCGATCCATGATCGTTCGGACCTCACTGCCCGACCGGAGACTCCAGGCGTGCGACATCCCGGGCGAAGAACTCATCCAGCGGCTCACCAGCGTTGTAGAGGCGCTCGATGAAACGCTGACACTCGATGATCAACGTCCGGTCCGTGAAGCGGTTGGCCGCCTCCAGTACCCCGTCCCGGTCGTAGACCGCTTCGTACATCACGTCGGTGCCCAGTGTGTAGATCTCCGGAAGGGGGCCCTGCTCCTCAAGAGCGGCGATCCGCGGCGCCTCGACGACCCTGGTCAAGCCGCCGTATTCGTGCCGCAGCGCCAGGACGTGCAACTCCCATTGGAGATACGCGGTGATCGGTCTCTCGACGACGCGAACCCGGCGGTTGATGAATCCCGAATCGGCGATCCGCTGGTAGTAGTTGCTGAACTCGCTTCGTTTCTCCTGGACCAGACGAATGCACTCATCCCAGTCGCCCGCCGCGAAGACGCGCCAACTGGGTTCGTTGGGTTCCTTGAAGGTTTGCTGACGCTCCAGCTTCCAGAATCCCGGTTTCCCGGTCTCCCAGAACCGCTTCTCGAAGTCGGCCCAGTAATCGGCGAGATCCAGCCGTTCTCCCGTACTGTTCCTCAGCGCCTCAATCATCCGGTATATCCGCCTTCGCTGCGAGGACCGCAGATCGTGGAATTATGACCATTCTTTCGCCCGGATCGATGGACACGCCTTGCGGAAGGCGGTGTCGGCAGCTCGTGGTGAGATCCTGTCCGATAACGGCTATGTCACCGTTGTCGAGCTCCAGATATCCGGGCAACTGCCGTCCCCGGAGGTATCTCCCCGATCATGGGGAGACTTACCCCAGCGACACAAAAGCTCTGCCGTAGGGTCTGATTCCCATTTCGTTCCGGCCATCGGAAGTCTCCCGCCCTGCTTGAATCAGCAGCCGGAGAATAACATCAAGGCACCCACCGATCCATGACTGAAAGGCGACCGCCGAACGCTTCCAGCGGAAGAGAACACGAAAAAGATCCGATCATTGACAATCTCGAACGAGAACCTCGGAAATACGTCATGACATCCGAATCAATCCACAGGTGTTTCTGAACGGAACGGGCATCCTGGTGATGATGGGATCGTTGCACCCAAGGACGACTACGATGCCTTGGCAGCCAATGGTCTTTGCGATCTTAACGCTAACAGGGTTGAAACACCGGCATCGTCAAGATCGACCGGTCGAATCTTCCTTCCCGACCGCGCGAGAGCAGCGGTGGTCATGTCCGCCTCGGCCGCCTACCGCCGCACCGGGCGCCGATCCGCGCCGACCTGGTTCGGCGCGGCCTGCTCACCGAGGTCATCGCGCTGCCCGCCGGGATGTCGACCGCCCACGCCCAACCCGTGCACCTGTGGCTACTGTGGCGGCCCACCACACCGTCGGATGCTGCCACCCACGTGCGGATGACCGACCTCACCCGGGCGGACCTCGACGGTTCGCTGGAGGCGGCGAGCAGCCAGCAGGCCGAGGTGGCCCCCGTCGACCTGCTCGACGATCTCGTGGACCTCACCCCCGCCCACCACACCGAGGCGGTCACCGCCGATTACCCCGCCGAGTACGCGGCCGCTCGCGATCGACTCCAACGTGTCCTGAACAAGCTGGCCGACGCCCTCCCGACCTGGCCTCGCGGGCCGCGGAGCTGGCACGGGAGGGACTCACCACCCGCGCGTTGGCTCCAGGCGACCGTGGAGCCCCCGAGCAGGCTGAGGCCGCGACGGTCCTCTCCCGCCATTGGACCCTCTTTCCGCCCGGGCGTGCTCCCTGTAGCACTGCACCGGCCAGAACTCCCCTGCTTGACCTGGAGTTTCATGGGGTAACGTGGACAAAAGGGGGAGGTGGATGTCATGGCGGCACCGGTTTGGCAGGGGACGCTCTCGTTCGGGCTGGTCAGCATCCCCGTGCAGGTGTTCGTCGCGCGCACACGCCACGGAACGAGCCTGCACCAGTTCGAGCGGGGCACGTCCGACCGGATCCGGTTCCGGCGGATCAACGAACGGACCGGCCAGGAGGTCCCCCGCGACAAGATCGTCATGGGGGCCGAAACCGACGACGACACCTACGTGACGCTGGAGTCGGAGGAGCTGGAGTCCATCGTTCCGGGCCGTTCCCGGGAGATGGAGATCTCCAAGTTCGTCCCCGCCGACCACGTCGAGCCGCTGTGGTACGACACCACCTACTACCTCGCCCCCGGGTCCAAGGCGGCGGCGAAACCGTACAAGCTGCTCCGCAGGGCGCTGGAGCAGGCCGACCGGATCGGGGTGGCCACCCTGGTGATGCGCGACCGCCAGCACCTCGTGACCATCGGGCCCCAGCGCGGAGTGCTGACACTGAGCACGATGTGGTGGGACGACGAGATCCGCGACCCCGAGGAGACCCTGCCCGCCCTCCCGGACGAGGAGGAAGAGGTCGACGGCCAGGAGCTGGAGCTCGCCAACGAGCTCATCGACTCCATGGGCGACGAGTGGAAGCCGGACGCCTACACCGACGACTACCAGGAGCGGCTGGGAGAGCTCATCCAGGCCAAGCGCTCCGGGCAGCGCCGTGTGCTGCGCCGCGCCGAGCAAACCCAGCCCAAGAGCGAGGAGAACGTCGTCGAGCTGGGCAGCGCACTACGGGCGAGCCTGAAAGGCAGGAAGGGCGGGGAGAGGCCCCGCGCCTCGGCTCCGGGGTCGCAGTACCTGGGCGAGGCACCGCTGTCGGAGCTGCCCAAGAAGGAACTGGCCCGCATGGCGACCGGCCTGGGTATCCCGGGCCGCTCCAAGATGAACCGGAACGATCTGGAGAAGGCGGTCGCCAACGCCCGCGACCAGCGCTCATCCCGGTCCGCCTCCTGAGCACCGCCCGTTCGAACCGGTGAGCGCCCCGGCGGGATCGGTGCCGGACAGAGGCGGGAGTCAGCCGCCGTAGCCGCGGCGGCGTCCGGCCGCACCCGCCCCGAACCGGAGAGCCCCGCGGCACCGGCGGCAGCCGTGTTTCGCACCGCGGCAGGGAAAGCAAGGAAACACCACCCCACCGGTAAGAATCATATAGATAACACATTACTCCACAGTAAAACAATCCCCCTAACGTGGCGGTTTGTGGTCACGCCCTCCGCTGGTGATTTCGAGCGCTCTCCTCTCAGAATGGGATTCCCCACACAAATAAAGACCGCGGAGTGCTCATGTCGAAAGCGAGACGCCTCTCCCCCGCCGCGGCCATTACCGCAGGTCTCGTTCTGTTCCCCCTGGCAGCACCGGCTGCCGCCGCCTCCGAGGAGAGCGCCGGCGCCCTCCAGCAGGCGCGGTGGGTCGCCATGGGCGACTCCTTCCAGTCCGGCGTCGGCACCGGGGAATTCGACGAAGAAAGCGGCGAGTGCCTGCGTTCGCCGCTGTCGCATGTGAACCTGCTGAACAAGGACGGTTCCGTCCCCGGCAAACTGGACTTCGTCGCCTGCAGGAGCGCCGACATCGACGACCTCTACGCCGGACAGCACGGCGAGCCGCCGCAGATGGACGCCGTCCGCCGGGGCGGCGAGGAGATCACGCACGTGACCGTCGGGGTCGGCGGGAACGATCTCGGATACTCCGACGTCCTCAGGGACTGCATCCTCTACGGCTGGGTCTGGAGCTCCTGCGCCTCGCGCTACGACGACCAGGTCCAGGAGAAGTTCGACGAGGTGACCGCGGCGGCCCCCGAAACCGGGCTGAACGGCTTCGAGACGCTCTACACCGACATCCGGGCCGAGGTTGACCCGGACTCGGCCACCGTGGCCGCCATCACTTACCCACGGTTCTTCCCGGTGGACGGCGGATCGGACTGGTCGAGCATCCTCTTCCAGCCGCGGTGCAACAACATCCGGGTGAGCGACCAGCTGTGGATCAACAACTGGATTCGGCGCATGAACAACGCGATCGAAGGAGCGGCGCGGAGCACGGGGACCCGCCCGGTCGACCTCTACGACGCCTCGGAGGGCCACGAGCTCTGCAACCCGGCCAGCAACGAGGACTACCTCAACGGCATCCGGTTCGACCCGAACGCGTTCCACCCCACCCGGTTCGGATACGCCGCCAATGCCGACGCCATCCGGTCGCAGCTCGACGCGGAGCCGGTGCTGCCGGTGTCCGCGAGGAGCCGGCAGCCCGCGCAGCCCCACCGCCCGCCGCGGACGCACATGGACCTCCACCAGGACGGCGCTGCGATCACCGCTGACGCCTCGGGCTCGACAAAGGGCGACGGGAGCCTGGAAATCTATCTCTGGGAATTCGACGACGGCGAGATCGACGAAGGCGAGAGCGTGACACACCGCTACGAGGAGCCCGGGGCCTACTACCTCACCCTCACCGTGATCGACAGCAATGGGGAGATGGGGTTCTCCGCCCCCGCGGAGATCACCGTCGGGTGAACCGCCCGGCGCGGCCCGATCCCGGTGCCCGCGCCGAACTGCGGCGGCGCAGCCTGGAGCTCCTCGGCCGGTCCTGACGCCGCCGGCCGCACCGAAGCCGCCGGGGCCGCCGGGGCCGCCGCACGCGCTTACCGAGAGGTTCCCGCTCGCGTTCACCGCCGCCGTTGTACTCGCACCGGACGGTGCCCTCGTGGCCGCGCTGCCGCGCGGGGAGCACCGCTGAAGGCGGAAAATCCGTATCCTCCAAATCGGAACCAAAATCTTTTCAAAAAAGAATTCCATTCCCCGCGCGCCCCTTGTGCCACGGCCGCGCACACAGCGCCTTTCCCACCGCGGGCACCGCGCAGCATGGAACGGAACAACCGGCGCAGGGATTCACCCACGCCACCCTTGAACAACCGTTTCCACCTGTTCCCATATTTCCCTTTTTATCGCTGTATCCCCTGATCACCCGACTTGCCCCGATAGCGCGATCAGCCACGGAACGCCCTGACCAGCCGCACGGAAACCCGACACACCCCATCTCCCGAAGGAGATGTTTTACTTTCGCTGACATATCGAAGAAAATTTTCATTCCGAGTCCTGTCGCCACTCCGTTCCCCTCCCTACACCGCGATCCCACGACCGGGAGGAAACCTCGCCATGAGAAACCACCGAAAACCAGGAGACATCCCGCGCCCGGACTTCCGTTCTTCTCCGGGATTCCGGCCCGCCGGTCTTCGCCGCTCCCTGTTCCCCGCTGTTTCCGGTGTGCTGGCCGTGCTGTTCACCGGGTCGCTGCTCACCGCGGCCCCCGCGCAGGCGGCCCCCGCGGCGCCCGACCCGAGCAACTGCGCTCCGGTCTCCGGTGCGCCCGACAAGCGGCAGATGCGCGCGACGTGGATCTCCAGCGTGTACAACATCGACTGGCCGTCCGAACCGGGGCTCTCACCCGAGAAACAGAAGGCGGAACTCGTCCGGCTCTACGACGAAGCGGCCTCCTACGGCCTGAACGCGGTCTTCGTGCAGATCCGCCCGACCGCCGACGCCTTCTGGCCCTCCCCGCACGAACCGTGGTCGCAGTGGCTCACCGGCAGGCAGGGCGCCGATCCCGGGTACGACCCGCTGGAGTTCGCCGTCTCCGAGGCGCACAAGCGGAACCTGGAGTTCCACGGGTGGTTCAACCCGTACCGGGTCGCGATGCACGACAACATCAACCGGCTGGCCGAGGGGCATCCGGCCCGGAAGAACCGCCACTGGGTCTTCGAGTACGGCGGCCGCCTCTACTACAACCCGGGCATCCCGAAGGTCCGCTCCTTCGTGCAGGACGCGATGATGCACGCGGTCGAGAACTACGACATGGACGGGGTGCATTTCGACGACTACTTCTACCCCTACCCCGCGGAGGGCCAGGGGCTGCCGGACAGGGACACCTACGCCCGGTACGGCGGCGGCTTCGACAACATCCACGACTGGCGCCGCAACAACGTGGACCTGCTGGTCAAGGAGATGAACGAGCGGATCGAGGAGGCCGCGCCGCACGTGAAGTTCGGGATCAGCCCCTTCGGTATCTGGCGCAACGCCCGCACCGACCCGAACGGCTCACGCACCGACGGTTTCGAGTCCTACGACCGGATCTACGCCGACAGCCGGAAGTGGGTGCTGGAGGGCTGGCTAGACTACATCAACCCGCAGGTCTACTGGGAGATCGGGCACGATCTCGCCGACTACGCGGCGCTCGTCCCGTGGTGGGCCGACCTCGTCGACGGCACCGACGTGCACCTCTACATCGGGCAAGCCGCCTACAAGGTAGGCGAGCAACCGGGAGCGTGGCAGAATCCGGCGGAGCTGAGCAGGCATCTCACCTTCAACCAGAACCATCCGCGGGTCGACGGCGACGTGTACTTCAGCGCCGACTCCCTCAGGACGAACGCCGCGCAGGCGCGGCGGGTCCTGGTCGACGAGCACTACTCGCACCCGGCCCTGGTGCCGGTCAAGGAGGACCTGGGCGGCTCGGCTCCGCCTCCTCCGGCGATCGTCGGCGCCACGCGCACCAGCGAGGGCGTCGAGCTGACGATCGAGGCGGCGCCGGACAGCGAGACGGCCTACTACGCGGTGTACCGGTTCGACGGCGAACCCGCGGAGGAGCAGGTGTGCGACCTCGCGGACCCGCGCACCATGGTGGGAACCGTGCGCAGCGGCGGCGGCACGACGGCGTTCACCGACCCCGGCGCCCCGGAGTCGCAGACCTACTACGTGACCGCTCTGGACCGGCTCCACCACGAGAGCGACGCCGGCCGGCCGCGGTACCTGCGGTGATCTTCGATCGCGGTACCCGGGCGGCCGGTGCCGGCCCCGGCGGTCCGGCTCAGGCGTCCGGACCGTCCGGGCGCAGCGCGTCCAGGAGGAGCCTGGCGTAGTGGTCGCCGATCTCGGCGGGTGAGAGCCGCCCGCCGGGCCGGTACCAGGTGCTGAGATGGTGCACCGATCCGAAGTAGAAGTCGACCACGAGATCGGCGGGCACCCGGTCGGCGAAGACGCCCTCCTGCTGCCCCTCGGTGATCAGCGAGCGGAAGAGCTCATGATAACGGCGGCGCTCGATGCGCACCTCGCGCTGCTTCGCGGCGCTGAGCTGGTGCAGCGACCGGAAGAAGATGGTGGCGTCGTCCAGGTTGGCGATCGTGGTGACCACGACGTCGGCCGCGGCGCGGCGCACCCGGTCGGCGACCGGGCCTCCCTCGGCGGCGATCTCCTCCAGCCGGGTCAGCTGCATGCGCAGGACCCGCGCGTAGACCTCGGCGAGCAGATCGTCCTTGGAGTCGAAGTAGTGGTACATCGCCCCCTTGGTGACTTCGGCGGCGTCCACGATCTCCTGGACCGAGGTGCGGTCGAAGCCCTTGTCCGCGAACAACCGGGTGGCCACGGCGAGCAGCCGCCGGGGCACGGACTCCTCGTTCGCCCCGGGCGCCGGCCGCTCATCGGGCACGGAAGCGGCGTCCACGGCCTCGTCGGAGACTCCGGGAGCGGTGGAATCGGCGGCGGGCTCGGGCGGTATGCCCCGGCCCCGGCCGCCGCGGGCGCGCACGGCCACGGCAACAGCCTTTCTACGGGTGAACCTCGGGACGGCCCAAGGTGCTCCTTCGCTCCCGGCCATCGCCGGGATTCTCTCACCTTATGACTTCGCGCGACATGCGGAGGGGCGGGAGGAGCACCCGCACCCTGGGCGCGGCCCCGCCGGTCCGCGGAGACGGGCCGCCGTCCCGTTCCCCGCGCCGTCCCGGACGGGGGCGGTGAAGAGCTGCGATGTCAGGCCCGCGGGCCTAGAGTGTGTCCATGGAACATCAGGCGGCGTCCGCTGATCCGGTCATCGCCTTCGCGGGCGGCGGCGCGAGTGCGACACTCGCTGCCGTCGCCCTGCTGCGCACGACGACCTGGCTGCGCCTGAGCTACCGCATGCTGGTATTCGACGAGTACGGTCGGCACGCCCGGGGGCCCGCCTACGCGGCGAGCGACGACCGGCAGCTGCTCCGGACCTCGGTCAAAGGCATGTCGGCGTTCCCCGACCGGCCGTGCCACCTGCTGGAATGGGCCCGATGGCGGGGACTGCCCTGCGATCCCGATACCCACCTCTCGCTCCGGGTCTACGGCGACTACCTCGCCGAGACCCTCGCGGAGACCGTCTCCTGGGCGCGGCCGCACGCGACTCTGCAGCGCCGCACCGCCCGGGTGGTCGGCGCGTCGGCGGACAACGGACTGGCCGAAGTGCGGCTCGCGCAGGGGGAACGGCTTCCCGTGGCGGCCGTCGTCGTGGCGACGGGCGATCCGGCGGCCCACGCGCCGCCCCGGATCACCGGGATCGCGGCCGGTGACGCCGGGACGGAGCTGGTCACCTGCCCCAAGGGCGCCCTGATCACCGGCTCGGGCGAGGCGAGCCGCAGGCTCTTCGCCCTGGGGCCCGTGCGCCGGGACCACCGGGCGGACGGTATCCCGCAGATCCGCGTCCAGGCCGAGGAGCTGGCGCAGCGCATCGCCGATACCGTACTGCGCGACCGCGCGCCAGCGTCATGAGCGGGCGGGGCGCGGCCTCACGACCGCCGGCGCCGTGCGCCGCGCTCGTGCCTGCGCAGCTGGAACGGGCGCAGCGCCGACTCCAGCTGGACGGCGAGGTCCATCTTGCTCGCGCCTTCCCTGCGGTCCTCGAAGTGGATGGGGATCTCCACGATCTTCTGGCCGCGGCGGTAGGCGCGGAAGTGCGTCTCCACCTGGAAGCTGTAGCCGCTGCTATGAACGCTCGGCAGGTCCAGCGCCTGCAGGGCCTCCCGGCGCCAGAGCTTGAAGCCGGCGGTGACGTCGCGGACCGGCATCGCGAGGATGGCCTTCACGTAGGCGTTGGCCCACCCACTGAGCAGCCGGCGGCGCAGGTTCCAGTACTCGGAGAGACTCCCGCCGGGCACGTAGCGGCTGCCGATGACGACGCCGGCGCCGGTGGAGAGCATGGTCCCCAGCATCTGAGGCAGGTAGCCCGGCGGGTGGCTCAGGTCGGCGTCCATCTGGGCGACGAAGTCGGCGCCGTCGTCCAGTGCCCGCGTCATGCCCGCGACGTAGGCGCGGCCGAGGCCGTCCTTGGCCTGGCGGTGCACCACGGTGACGCGCTCCCCGTTCGCGTCCCTGTGTTCGACGGCCAGCTTGTCGGCGATCTCCCCGGTGCCGTCCGGCGAGTTGTCGTCCACGACGACCACGCGCAGCCGGGGCAGCGGCAGCGCGAGCAGCCGCTCGACGAGGACCGGCAGGTTCTCCGCTTCGTTGAACGTCGGGACGACGACGCTCACCTTCGACCGCGACCACGGGTCGGGCAGTTTCACCGGGGTGGGCATGAGGCGGTCTCCAGCCATCGGTCGTTGAGCTGAGGTGGGTCCGGCGGGCCGGGCGTAGCCCGTATCGTAGGGCCGCCGCCCGCCGTAGGGGTGTCCGGCCCCTCGTCCGATCGCGGCCCCGTTCGCGGTGCCGTCACTCGCCGCGGTCGACCTCCAGGACGGCGACGTGCACCAGGGTCCCCATGTCCTCCAGCGTCATCAGCACTTCGGGGTCGGCGTGGTTGTCGGTGATCAGGTGCGCGATGTGTTCGGGCTGCACCGTCTGCACCAGGGTGTCGGCGCCGACCTTCGTGTGGTCGGCGAGAACGATCACCTCTTCGGCGCAGCCGACCAGCGCGCGGTCCACACTGGCCACGGTCGGGTTGGGTGTGCTCAGTCCGCGCTCGGCGGTGATGCCGTTCCCGGACACGAACGCCTGGTGCACCCGCAGCCCGGCCAGGGACTGCTCGGCGGCGGTACCGACCAGCGCCCGGATGGAGCCGCGCAGCGTCCCGCCGGTCATCACCACCTCGACGCCGGGCGCGCCCGCGAGCGTCTCCGCCACCGGGAGCGAGTTGGTCACCACGGTGAGGTTCTGCCGCCCGGTGAGCTCCCGCGCCAGCGCCTCCGTGCTGCTTCCCGGGCCGAGCACGATGGCGTCGTCGTTCCGGACCAGCTTGGCGGCCGCCGCGGCGATGGCCATCTTCTCCGGCGCCGCCTGGCCGCTCTTCTGGGTGTAGCTCTCCTCGTGGCCGAGTCTGCCGGGCAGGGCCGCTCCGCCGCGGCGCCGGTCGAGCAGCCCATCAGTCTCCAGCGCCCGCACATCGCGGCGTACGGTGACCTCCGATGCCCGCACCTGGGAGGCGATGTCGCGCAGCGCCATGGCCCCGTTCGCCCGCACCAACTCCAGGATCCGCTCCCTGCGTTCGGCGGCGAACGCGGGCCTGGTCTCCTCTGTCATCGGGTTATGTCCCCTCTATGCCCCGGGACCTCCGATGATACGGGCACGGCGGTCAGCAGAAATGCACTCCGTGCGTGTGGAAGGAGGCGTCGATCGCGTCGTCGTCGACCTTGTCGTCCATGTCCTCCTCGGGCGGCGCCCCCGCCCCCGAGACGACGGCCGCGATGAAGAGTGCGACGAGCGCACCGAGCACGATGAGGGAGCCGATACCGAACATCACCAAGAGGGACACATGGCCTCCCTGAGGGGACAAGGCTGAACGGCGCCGCCCGGCGGCAGTGCCGGAAAGCCCCGCACCGGGTTGGTCACTTGACGCATGCCCCGTACCGCTACGGGTCACACATCCATAACGCCAATCGGTGGATTTGCGTTTCCGGTTTTCGCCCCGCTCGGTTCTCAGGCGCGGACGACCGACACCCCGTGTGCGTCGATCTCGGCCACGAGGTCCTCCGGGGCGTCGGTGTCGGTGACGAGGGTGTCGATGTCGCCCACGGGCGCGACGTAGCCCATCGTCACGCGGCCGAGCTTGGTGGAGTCGACGGCCATGACGGTGCGCTGCGCCGACCGCATGGCGCAGCGTTTGACGGCGACCTCGGGCAGGTCGTGGGCGGTGATGCCCTCGTTCACCGAGAGCCCGCAGCAGCCCAGGACGGCGGTGTCGAAACGCAGCGCGTTCAGGGAGGCCTCGGTCAGGGGGCCGACCAGCGCCAGCTCGCCGGGGCGGACCTCGCCGCCGGCCATCAGCACCGTGGTGTCCCTGCCGCCGCTGAGCGCCTGCGCGGCCTGCAGACCGAGGGGCATGGCGGTTATCGGGCGGCCGGCCAGTTCGCGCGCCGCCTCCGCCGCGGTGGTGCCGCCGTCGACGACGACCGCCTGCCCGTCGCCGATCAGGCCGGCGACGGCGCGGGCGATGCGCTTCTTGGCCTCGGCCGCCTGGCGCTCCCGGATGGCGTACGGCGGCTCCTGGCCGCGCGGGACCAGGCTGACCGCGCCGCCCCGCACGCGGCGCAGCACGCCCTTGGCGGCGAGCTGGTCCAGGTCGCGCCGGATGGTCATCTCGGAGTGGCCGGTGAGCTCCGCGAGCCCGACGACGCTCACCTCGCCGGCCTCGCGCAGCCGGCCCACGATCAGGTCGAGCCGTTCCGTGCTGTCCACGGCACCATCCAAACACAGGCGCCGTTCTTTTCCGGCCGCGGTGAGCAGGGGTGGTGTTCGCTCCGGCGGCGGGCGGCGGGGCGCCGGCATCCACCGTGAAGTTACGGCCGGATTCGCCTCTCTGTCGTGTCCGTATCTTCACGGTGAAGAACACGGGTGGTGTCGTGGATTTCGATGTTCGTGCAAGAGACTCGCGAGTGCGGCTGAAAGCGGTGAGTACCTCGTCAAGCGATGTGCGCTGACCGAAGTCAGTGGCTTGGCAAGACAGTACGAGTCTGGGGCCGCGCAAACCAGCGGCCGTGTCTTCGAGTTAGCTGAGGCACTTATAGTTCACAGGTGAGGTCCCTGTGGCTGCGCCCTACCCAGCATGACTTCTGACGGTCAGGAGCAGAACAAGCCGGTGAAAACCCGCTCAGAGACTCACTGCTCGTCCCTGCTCCTGACTGGTCACCGGGTATCCACTGTGAGCATGGACAACTCGTCTATGATCTCGGCCGCCTCGGAATGCCAGGCCGATAGTTCCGCCAAGCCCGGAACGATCGGACGCTGATGGTAATGACAGGCGGGACTGATCGCGGACCAAGCGGCGAACCAGCGCCGCGCGATCCTATGGTGGCCCTCGTACTCTAAGCACAATGCCTGCACGCGGGCCCGATATTTGACGACTTCAGGGCGGGTACGCCGCCAGAGGCCGCGCATTTCCTCCTCCAAGCCAAGCCGAATCAGGAAGAATACCGCGCGTCGGCGCGCTTCAGAGCTCTCAGCCACTTCGCAGTCTATGAGTCCGAGCACAGCGAGGGACCAATTTTCTGGCTCTGTCATTGATGTTTCCCGATCTGGTTGACCAGTTTCTCAACTCTTCCCACTAGTGTTTTTGGATCGGAAAGCGCTCCGGCCTCGTGTGACCCGTGGTTGCAGTCATCGATTATTTGCAAAGCCTCCTCTCCGAACGCCTCTCGGATACTCTGGGGGATATCTTCGTCTCTGAGACGGCCTTCCTCACTGAGGGCGAGTCCCGCCAATTGTTTCAGCTCACGCGTTTTGGATGTCTGCTCCTCGATCCACTTCCACTCCTTACCTCTGCGACTCAAGGCCTGGTACGCGAGATCATAGAACGCGGCTTCCAAAGCCGAACGGCATACACCGGGAAGAACCGTCTTGGCCACATAAGAACTGACGTTGGCGTCCTTGATCAGAGCTTTCGCCTCATTCACCGCCTGCGTTGCTGGAGCGCTGCGCTTCTTCGTGAGCACTGCAGACTCTCGGCCGCGTTCCACGCGAACCTCGGTTACCGGAAGCCCCTGGAAACGGAGTGAGTCCACCAACCGATGGTCGTGAGTGAAGACGACGACCTGTCGGTTTTCGGCGACTTCGGCCAGAATCTGGGCCAATTTGACTATCTTGACTGGATCCATCGACTGCACCGGATCATCGAGCACGATGAACCTGAACGGGCTCTCATCGGTGGTGGCACGCGGCAGGAATAATGACAGCGCCAGCGCGTTGAGCTCCCCTTGGCTCACCACTCCCAAGGCGGTAGTCTCTCGGCCATCCACAGCAAGGTCCAGAGCCAGCTTTCGCCTGGTTCCCTCCCCTGTGAGCGCGACCGCGGCAAGTTCTACGCTGCTGTCCATGCAAAGCTTCTGCCAGTTGCGCTTTACACCCTTCTCCAAGGGACGCAGCCGATCCGTGCGCAACTCATTGTGCACCTCCTTGAGCCAAGCCCGGGCTTCTTGGAGTTGCTTGAGTTCCTGACGGCATTTGGTGGCTTTTTCAGCCTTGCAGACCCAGGTACGCACGCGCGAAGTAGCGTTTGACCACTGTTCGTTCGCCACAGAGAGTTCAGCCGCGGCCGCTGCCCGAATGGGATCGCAGGCGTCGCGTAGGGGTGCGGCGCTCGCTTCGATCGCCTCGATGAGGGATTCGGGCTGCTGGTGAGAACGGCAGTTCAGCCACGCCTCCCATGCTGGAGTGACTTGTTCGGGCAGCCATGCGGGAGGATCCTCGATGAGGCGGTGTGCCGCCTGAACTGATTCGGTGACCTTACGCTGGACTTCCTTGACGTGCTCACCCTCACGTCGTAGTTCCCTAATCTGCTGCTCACAGTCGATAACCCAGGCGTCGGTGAGTTGGTCTCCAGTACCGCACACCGGACAATCATGGTCCTCGGGGATGGATCGATGGAGTTCCACTACCCGCGCGAGTAGATCGGACCGCTTGAGGGCTGTGTCCGCCGATGTCCCGGACACGGTAGCCGATTCCTTTACGGCTGATCGCAAGTCCGCAAGCACGGTGGCTGTTCGCTGAGTGTCTGGCCCGTGCAAGTTCGCCAAAGCACGCAGCCGCGCGTGATCGGTCCCCTCCGGAAGGCGGTGGGTTTCCAGCAGTGCGCGCAGCCGACTGGTCGAAGGAGACCGCTCGTTCAGCACCTTCACGACTTCACGGGCGCGAGAATCGTCCAGAGCACTCAGTTCAGTTCGCAGTCCGGCGAGTTCTTCCTTGGCCGCAGTGTCGACCTGCTTCAAATCCTTCTCTTGTGCCAACAGATTCTGCTGCGCATCGATGATGCCCTGCAAACCGAGCACGGCGGCCACGGACTTGTACATATCTGTGGGACGGCCAGCCACACTTGTTCCCAATTCCGAGTAAGAAAGGAACGGCCGGTAAGGGGTAAGCGCCACCCCCCAATCGATTTCTTCCAACCGATGATCGTCCTCATCTGGAGCCGAAACGAGAGTGACCGCATCCTTCACCTCATCGCCATTCCAATAACGGCGCACGCAGCGTGATTTTGCATCGCTGGCGGATATGTACTCTACCGATATCTTCGGTTGTTTTTCACTAGGGAAATGCAAGTTGCGCCAGTCATCCTGGACCGTCTTCGCTCTCTTGGCCTCAGTCCACCTGGCGTTCTCCCCAGTGAACGCTAACTCCAAAGCCTCAGCGAAACTTGATTTCCCAGTTCCATTTGCTCCAGTGATCACGGTGAGGCCAGGGCCGGGTGCGATATCCAGTCGTGTCTCCGCACCAATACCACGGAATCCGCACACTGTAACTGATTTCAAGTATGTCGGCTCAGGTACGGTTTGGGACGGCCTCGCGGAGGAGGCCGGAAAGGCCTTCAACACGATCTCTCGGGCAGCGGGGGCCAGGTCGGAGTCTGCGAGCTTGACTTCGATGAGGTCACGCAGCGCACCCGAACGCGAAGTTCGCGACATTTCGGTCTCCAAGCAGATAAAAGGGAAGTCCTGCATGGACCGCTTAGGGAGGACAGCTCCAGGTTGCCCTACATCGTCGCTTCCCGCTGCACTTTGACCGGAAAAGCAGTCTGGAGTTTTTACGCACGCTCTCTTCACAAGCCTGGTCTCAAGTCTCGATCGATAAAAGGCCTGGTGAGAGACGTCGCCTACCCAGCAACCGATAACCGATAGCTACTCGAGGGGCGCGTCATCGACTGCAGGGCGCGCCCTGGGCCGCTTTCGCGGCGGCGGCCCGGGGCCGGAGCCCAAGGCCGCCGCCGCGTAGCCGGGTTTCAGTTCACAGCGGAGGTGGGTGCGCGCAGCAGGCGGGCGATGGTCGCGGCCAGGTTTAGCGCGGGGGTGCCTTCGGGGATCTCGCCGCCGACGGTGAGGCTCCACTCGGCGCTGCGGTCGTCACGCAGGTCGAGTTCGACGGTGTAGCCGGTTGCGGGGTTGGAGATCTCCAACGGCCGGGCTCGCGCTCGCTCAGGCCGTGCACGGTCAGCCCGGCCGCGGTGAGCGGGGCGGTAACGGTCTCGGTGTAGCGGTCGAACTGCTCCTCCGACAGCAGTTCGGGGGTCTCGGCGTCGATGGAGGTGTCGACGCAGTCCCACGCCTGGGGGATACTCGGCGCGGGAAGGGTTGAGACGTCGGTCATCGATGGTCCTCCTCTTCTCAAGGCACCGCCCGGGGTGGATGAGGGGTCCAATCTCAACGATCACCCCGGGCGGTGGTCTGTGTGGGCGGCGCAGAAGGCCGCCCTCGTTCTCTGGTTGATCGCTCCCGATGAGAGCTGGGTCACTTGCTGCTAGCGTGCGACCTAGATAATCTTCTGTCAAGTTATTCACCAAATTTGGCAGCAAGGAGTTTCGATGTCGAGGAAGCGGAAGGTCACCCTGAGGGCTCAGTGGCTGGGGAAGCTTCTCAAGGAGCTCCGGCTGGAGAACGAACTGACGCTGAAAGAGGTAGGAGAACACATCAGGCGGGACTTCACCACGCTCAGCCGGTTTGAAGCCGGTATCCAGCCGATCCATCAGTCCGAGTTGCTCGCACTGATGGATCTCTACGGCCTTGAAGGCGAGAACCAGCGCAACACGCTGCTACAGCTTGGCCAGGAGCAGACCAAGACAGGGTGGTGGGAAAAGTACTCCAAACAGGCCGAAAGCTGGTTCCTCGACTACCTCTGGGTAGAGAGTCGGGCACAGACCATCCGTGCATACGACGCGATGCCAGTGAACGGTCTCCTACAGACACCCGAGTATGCGGAAGCCTGGATTCGAGCCGTCAACCCGAATGAGTCAGCGACATTCGTAGAGCGCGGCGTGGAACTGAGACTAGCGAGGCAGCGTGTGCTCGTACGAGACGAGCCGATGGAGCTGTCGGTGATCATGGACGAGGCAGCCCTCCATCGGCTAGTTGGTGGACGCGATGTGATGAAGGCGCAACTACGGCACCTCATGGATCAGTCCACGCATCCACACATTGAGCTCCGAGTGCTTCCATACTCGGCGGGAGAACATGCGAGCCCGGATGGCGGTTTCAGCCTGATCAAGATGGAAGACCCCTTCCCCCAAATCGCCTACACGTTGGGGCCGGCTGGGGGCCTCTACCTGGAAGCAGAACAGGCTGACAAACTCGACGGCATGTTGGGGCGGCTTCGTAGCGTTAGTCTTGATTGCGAAGAATCAGTAGCGCTTATCGCGGCTTTGGAGAAGAGACTGTGATGTACACAGACACGTCCTCGGTGGTCGCCTGGCGCAAGAGCAGTCACAGCCCTAACGGCGGTGCCAGCTGCGTCGAGGTCGGCTGGCACCTCAGCAACCGCAGCCCAGATGGAGGGAAGAGCTGCGTGGAAGCCGGCCCCGTCCTCGACGGTTCCACCCGCTTCGCCGTGCGGGACTCCACACAGCGTGACCTCGGGTTCCTCTCCTTCGGCCGGTCGGAGTGGGCGGCGTTCGTGCGCGCCGCCAAGCGCGAGGCGCTGTAGCACTCCGCTCCCCCGTCTCGCGCCGGACGGCCCTCCTCATCGACACTGGTCCGGCCGCCAGATCCGCCCGGACACCCCGGCGGCACGGCCATGATCAACGGGACCACGGGAATCCGCCCATGGCCCTCCACGTCCGGCGCGCTCCCGGCGGCGACAGGTCTTCCTCCCGTTCAGGATATTCTTCTACGTATATTATTTATGGGAATATGCCCACCAAGACTAACCCTCTTGGTGAGGAGGACGCAGTGAGGCTCACGAAGATCGCCGGGACGTGTGAGGACGACACCTGCCCGACGTTGTACGCGACAGACCAGGGGACGGTGGTGGTGCAGGGGTACACCGTGACCGATGCCGGTGTTCTCGACGAGCTGGGGCTTCCCGCGGGTGAGTCCGCCGTCGAGGTCCCGGCTGACCTGCTGAAGGGGCTCCATGCCGGTTCTTGAGCCGGCGGAGTTCGGCCGACTGTTCCGCGACGTGGAGCGCAGTGTGTTCCGGTTGGAGACGCGGCCGGTCTACAACCCCGTCTCGGAGGCGGACAGGCTACGCTCGTACCTGGCGGGCGAACCGTGCCCGAAGGAACGCGAGCCGTCGGCGTACATGAAGCGGGTGGCCGAGCAGACCAGCCGCGGGATCGACTACTCGCGGGTCCACGTGTTCGAGGGGCCGCCCACGGACTACCTGCGCTACGAGATGGAGTGGGGCTACCTCTACAATTCCCGGGCCGGGGACCGCGTCTTCATTCTCGACACCGCGGAGCGGGAGCGTCCGAGCGAACTGGTCGACGAGGACTTCTGGCTGTTCGACGACACCCGCGTCGTACTCATGCGCTACACGGACGACGGCGAGTTCCGGCACGGGGAGCTGCTGGAGGACCCCGACCTCGCTCACTACCGCGCCCAGCGTGATCACGCGATGGCTCAGGCCGTACCCTTCAGCGAGTACTGGAAGGCGCATCCGCACTACCACCGGGACTGATGGCAGCACGGGAGTCGTTCGAGCGGGACCGCGCGGAGCTGGCCGAGGAGATTCGCCGACTCCGCGTGGATTCCGGCATGTCCGGGGTCGCGGCGGCGGAGCGGCTCGGGTGGAGCCAGTCGAAGGTCTCCAAGATCGAGACCGGCCGTGTCACCCCCGGCACGGACGATGTCGACGCCATACTCAAGGTCCTCGCCGTACCCCCCGCGACACAGCGTAGGCTCTTGGCCAGGGCCGCCGACCTGAACGAGCGCTATGACTCGCTGCGCATGCTGCGCAAGCGCGGCCTGCACCGCGTCCAAGAGGCGATCGCCCGCGAGGAGCGCGCGACCACACTGACCCGGACGTTCCAGCCCACGATGGTTCCGGGCCTGCTGCAGACGGCCGAGTACGCTCGGGCCGTGTTCAGCCAGCCGCTGTCCATGTCGGGCGTGGACGTGGCCGAGGCGGTCCGCAGCCGGCTCAACCGGCAGTCCGCGCTGTTCGACACCGAGCTCCGGTTCCACTTCGTGATCACCGAGGCCGCTCTCCGCTGGAAGCTGGGTGATGCGCAGACGATGGCCGCCCAGATGGACCGGATCGCCAACCTGTCGACACTGGCCAATGTCCGCGTCGGCGTGCTGCCGTGGGAGACGCCCGTTCCCCAGGTACCCAAGAGCGCCTTCGTCCTGCGCGACGAGCGGGAGGTCGTGGTCGAGGGGTTCACCACCCGCCAGTCCATCACCGACACCCGCGACATCGCCTTCCACCAGCAGCTGTTCGAGCTGTTCGCCGACGCCGCGGTCTACGACGACGAGGCCAGGAACTTCCTGGCGCGGCTGGCCCGCGAACACACCTGATCCCGTCTCTCCCCGTGACCTGACCGCCCGGCGAGCAAACTATTCCTTGAACTAGTCAGTTTTCGAGAATAGTCTCCGTAATGCACGGAGATCCCCTGCCGCTGATTCAGGAGGAAGTGACATGCAGGTCGAGACCTACGAGCCTCCGATGGTGATCGAACTGGGAGACGTCCGCGAGTTGACGCTCGGCTCGGCGGCGCACGACACCGCCGACACGAACGTCGCCCGCTACAACTGACCGTCCGCCCGGTGTGGACCCACGGGGTTGGGTCCACACCGGCTACGCGACGAGGGGAGCCGCTCCATGGCGAAGCAGCGGTTCATATTCGGACAGGCCGGAAACCCCGCTATGTCCTCCAGCCTCCACGGCCGTGCACTCTGGACAGGCGAATGCTCCGTGCGGCTGTCCGGGCACTGGCCCGCCAGGCAGGTACGGCAGTTGAGCTTCGGCCCTCGCCGGGCGGTTCTCTTCGGGGAGTGTCTCGCCCCCGACACCGCTCTACTCGAACATCTGGCCAGCGCGCCCACCCTCCCCCGCGCAGTCATGGGCATGGGGAGCCTTGCCGGTGCCTACGGTGTGGTCGTCACAGACGGCTCCGAGACGGCCATCGCCGGGGACATGGCGGGACTCGTCCGGATCTGGTTCCGCTGCGGGGAGGGAACGGTCGAGTACGCCTCCAGCCCACTCCCGCTGGCCTCGCCGGACGGCCTCCGAATCAACCCAGGGATACTGGCCGCCCGAATGCTGTGTCCCGATGTCATCGAAGGCTCCGGTGGCGCGTCTCTGTTCAGCGGTCTCACCGAACTGCCGCCCGACCAGGTGCTGCACGCTCGGGTCGGTCATGCCTCCGTCGTGGAGCGTTCCCGGCATTGGGAGCGGACCGACTTCGCCACGGCAAGCGACGCGCTGCACTCCGCCTTGCTGACCGGAGTGGACGAGCGTGTCGCCGGAGTGCGCTCAGTCACCGCTGATCTCAGCGGCGGCCTGGACTCTTCATCCCTCGCCCTGCTCGCCGCCCGCGGCCGGACGTCCCCGATCCCGGCCCTCACCTACACCGATTCCTACGCGGCCAACGATGACGACACGGATTATGCCTCCCGCATCGCTGCCGTTGCGCCCGCCCTGGAACAGGTGCTCGTCGAGGGCGACGCAGCGACCCTGCCCTTCACCGACATGATGGCGGTCCCGTTCACCGACCACCCCAGCCTGGACACGGTGATCTACGCGCGTGACCGTTCCCGCCTCCTGCCCGCCCAAGGCTCCACCCTCCACCTCGTCGGCGACGGCGGGGACGTGGTGCTCGGCGCTCCGTTGACGTACCTGGCCGACCTCGCACGGCCGGCCCGCGCCCGACAGTTCGTCCGGGAGACCACCGGGTGGGCGAGACTTCGGCACCGTCCGGTACACCGCGTCATACGCGCGGCGCTGACAACGGCCCGGACGAGTTACACGGACACACTTACCGCGCTGGCCTCCCAGCTTGAAGGGTTACCCAGGCCGCACCGTGCGGGCTACTCCCCGGCCATGGAGAACAGCATCGCCTGGGCCGCTCTGAGCCAGTCCGCCCCGTGGGCGACACCCAGTGCTCGCTCTGCCGCAGCAGGCCTGCTGCGGCAGACGGCGGAAGGCGCCACCGCTGCCGACGGCGCCGATGCCCACACACTGCGCACGATCCGCTGGCACGCGGCGGCAACCCGATCCTTCATGGCGATCGCTGAGCACCTTGACGTCCGGGTGTCCGCTCCATTCTTCGACCACCAGGTGCTGGACGCCTGCCTCAGCTTGCCCGCGGCCGACCGGGTATCGGCCGACCGGGCGAAGCCTCTGCTGGGTGCCGCCATGGTGGGCTTGCTCCCGAATGAACTGTTCACACGCCGCACCAAAGGCGACTACAGCGCCTGCGAGTACCACGGAGCACGCCGCAACGCAGCGGTCCTGCGCGCGCTACTGCACGAGTCCCGACTCGATGACCTCGGCATCATCCGGCCTGACCTCGTACTCCGCGAACTGGATACCGCGGTCGGCGGAGGCCGTGCGGCGATGGCCGGGCTCGGCGAGGTCCTCTCCGCCGAGGTGTGGTTACGGCGCCTCGACGACCGCTCCTCCCCTGTCACAACCGCAAATCAAAGACAAGGGCACCGATGACGACAGTCGCCCCCGCCCCGAACGTCCACTTCGTGACCACCGAAGACGGTGCGGTACTGCTCAACCTCGCCACGGGAAGGTTCTTCGGGCTCAACCCCACAACTGCCGCGATCTGGAACCGGATCACGGCCGGTACCGATATCGAAGCGATCACCGCCGAACTCGCACCGGAATTGGGCATCACTCCGGGCCGGCTATCCGCCGACACCTGTCGACTGGTCGAGGCTCTGCGCAACCACGGGCTGCTCAGGGGCGGGAAGGAACAGTGATGAGTACGCACATGCCCCTTCCCGCGGCACCGGACCGCCGTCTGCGCCACCGCGACCGGTTGGCCGACCTGTTCGGGTTCGCGATCGCGATCCTGCTGCTGCGCTTCCCTGTCAAATACAGCGTGGCGATTGTCGGCAAGCTGAGGCAGGGCGCCCCGAAACCGGCCACCCTGAACGAGGCCGCCGCTGCCGTGGCCGCCAGCCGCACCGCCGCACACTGGTTCCCAGGCCGGGCAGCCTGCCTGGAGACCTCCCTCGCTGCCGTGATCGCCGCGCTGCTGCTTCGCCGCTCCCTCGGCTGGTGCATCGGCGCGCGCCTCATGCCCTACGCCGCCCACGCCTGGGTCGAGGCGCAGGGACACCCGGTGGGCGAGGCGCACGCGCCGCCGACCGCCCCTGCCTGCTCCTGCTTCGTACCTGACATCGATCCCTGAAAGGCTCCCTGTGGAATTCAGCCCAGCGGTCCGACGCGCCCTCGACGCCGTCGATGAGGACCATTACACGCGGCACCCTGACGGCGCCCTCGTCACTCAGACGACCGTCGGTTGGCTCATCGCCTCGACGCTGGACGAGCTCGATGTCCGGTCAGGCATGCGCGTACTGGAGATCGGGACGGGGTCGGGCTACTCCGGCGCTCTGCTCGCCGAACTCGTCGGCGAGGCAGGAACCGTGGTGTCCGTGGACGTCATGCCCGATCTCGTCGACCGTGCGCGGGAGCGGCACCACAGCCAGGCCCGGAGCAATATCGAGCTTCTCGCCGACGACGGCAGGAAAGGAGCACCCGACTGCGGTCCCTTCGACCGCGTCGTCGCCTGGGCCACCCCCGATGTCATCCCGCAAGCGTGGGTGGAGCAGGCCGCATCAGAAGCGCTTCTCATCACTCCGGTCCAGGTCACGCCCCTGGTGAAGACGAGCGCAGTGGTCAAGGCGCGTATCACCGCCGACGGCCGGCTCTCCGGGGAATCGCTGTCTTCCGGCGGGTACGTGGAGATGCACGACGAGGTGCTCACCCAGTGGCTCGTCCCTCCGCGCGGTGTCGACGCCCTCGTCCGCGACGCGGAGGGGACGCCGTGGTGGTTCGCCGCTGCGTGGGCCGCCGACGACGAGCATGCGGCGGAAACGCTGCTGAGATCGCTGCAGGATGCCCGCCCGAGTCCACGCGGGCCGCTCACCGAGCGCGAACAGGCGCAGGACTTCGTCGCCTATCTGTACGCTACCTGCCCTGACGGCCTAAGCGTCGCGGGTCTGGGCGGCTCAGGTTGGCGCGTGGGCTACTCCGACGCCCGTGGCGCCGCGCTGTTCGACCGCGGCACGAGGACGGACACCGTCCACGTCGGCGGCCAGCGGGCACCGCGGATCCTCCGGGAGTGGGCGGAGGCGTGGCGCGGTGCCGGACACCCTGGGTACGCAGATATGCGCCCGGCTCTCCACCGGGTGGACAGCGGCTGGGAGGTCCGTCCCACGCTGGACATGGGGTATCGGCCTTGATGCGGTGGCCCACGAGCCCAATCACCTCCTGAAATCGCGCCTGCTGCGGCGCCCCGCCTCGTGGCCGTCGACTATCCGGAGCTGAGCGCCGGTGACCCGGACTGGACGGATATCCGTCCCGGTGGATGGCCATTGGCCTTCGCGGAATGGTTGGGGCCGGGCCAGGTGCTGGGCACACCCATGTCGTGAGCCCACAACCGCTGGCGAACGAGGGCCCCGGACACGTCCTGGCCGGCGACTACGACGAGGACCCGGACCGCTTCGCCGCGAACCAGAGGGCGACCGAGCGTTTTCTGGCCCGTAACGACGTCCATCCTGACGTGGCGGAACGGTTCGCGGCCGAAGCCCGCCACCTGGTCGTCGACATCGGCGGCGGCAACGGCACGCTCGCCCGGCTGCTGGGCGGCCGCGGCATCCGGACCGTGGTGGTCGACCGGGCCGGCCACATCGCCCAGGCGCCCCGGCCCGCGGTGCGCGCGGACGCCCTCCAGCTCCCTTTCCCGGACAACACCTTCGACGGCGCGGCCGCGCTGTGGATGCTCTACCACCTGGCCGATCCCGTTCCCGCCCTCCGCGAGGCACACCGGTACTGCGCCCCGACGGCCTGCTCGCGGTCTGCACCTCCAGCCGCTACAACGACCCCGAACTCGCCTCGGCACTCCCCCGGTGGGGCGCCCGACCAGCTTCGACGCTGAGAACGGACGCGAGCTGATCGAACCCGTCTTCGACGACGTAGACGTGCGGCACTGGAACGCGCCGCTGGTACACCTGCCCGACACCGGCGCGCTCGCCTGTTCCTCTGCGGCCGCGGGCTTCCCCGGCACCGCGCCGAAACCGCCGCCCGGCAGTTCGCCACCCCAATGACGGTCACCAAGCGGGGCATGATCGCCTGGGCCCGCAAGACACGGCCGCACGCGCCTTCCCCGCCGATGCGCCAATGAGATTGGAACGTCCAAGCCCTCTCATCCCACAGGCACCACCGTCGGGTTCACCGGGGATCTCGCATCCACCGTGAAGTTATGACCGGATCCACCTTTTGGTCGTGGCCATATGTTCACGGTGGCCGGTCCGCGGGCGCGCGAGGGCGGTACCGGTCGGCCTCTGGGCGGGACTGCGGCATACCGCAATGCGACCGCCGCGACCGGCGCCACCGCCAAAGCCGCTGGTCCTGGCATTCTCCGATGAGAAAACTCACTGAGATCATCCCACCGGGGTACGAAAACGCCGCCGATAGGGCATAATCGGGCCAAGCACCGGGGCACCCACCGATCGGGGCCGGTGCCACCAGATGAGGTGGAGGGGCCTGGGCCCACTGGACGGCTTGGAGGGTGCCACTCGGTGTCAGTGACCCCTCGGACCCCATATCCCAGTCATCCCAGGAATCCGGTCAGCGCGAACGGCCGGACCGAGGTCTGACCGGCACCTGATTCCGTGCGGCTCGGAAACGAGCACCGAAAAGCGGCCCCGCTCGCCGTCTAATGGCTGGCCCCCAGCTTCCTCTGGTGACATTCCGCGACTCTGCATCACCGGAGACCATTTTTCGCGACCAAAAGACGGAGCCTTTTGTGTGGAGATCTCTGGCGGCGACCGCCGCTTTTGCGTTGACCATCGTACTGAGCGGCTGCGGGGGCGGCGAAGAGCTGTCTGTTGAGCTGCAGGCGATCGATGAGCCCGGACCGGGCCCCTTCACCGAGCCCGTCGGCACGGGCACACCCCTGGGGCAGACGGCACCCGCCGACGAGCGGAACGCCCCCAACGCGGAGGAACCCGCCGAGGAGGAGAGCGGCGGGGACGAGGGGGCCGACACGGAGCCTCCCTCCGGGACCCGCGACGGCGGGGAGGAGGGCCTCTACGGCGATGCCGACGACGATATCCACTGCGACAAGGAGGCCCTGGTCGGCCAGCTCAACGCGGACGAGGACAAGCGCCGCGCCTGGGGCGAGGCGCGCGGGATCTCCCCCGAGGAGGTCGAGCCCACGATCCGGGCGATGACACCGGTACTCCTGCGCGGCGACACCCTCGTCACCAACCACAGCTACAACGGCGACGGTTCCTGGGAGCCGTTCCTGGCCACGCTAGAGGCCGGAAGCGCGGTCCTGGTGGACGAGTACGGCACCCCGGGGGCGCGGTGCCAGTGCGGGAACCCGCTGACCGAACCGCAGGCGAACGATGAACCGGTCGATCCCGGCGAGCTGCCCGAGCCCGACTCCCCCGAAGGGAGGAGACCTACACGGGCGAGTCCTGGGAGGGCTACACACCCACGGAGACGGCCGTGATCACCCCGAGCGAGGAGCGGATCACCGAACTCGTGGCCACCGACATCAACACCGGGAAGTCCCGCCACATCAAGGTCGCCGAGAAGGAGGACTCCGAGGAGACCGACCCGGGCCAGGGTCCCTACCCCTCTGAGTCTCCCGGCGTCCCCGGGGAGTCGCCGGTGTACCCGGACGGGGAGCCGCACGAGCATCCGGACGGTGAGGAGGAGCACGGTGTCGAGGAGGACGAGCAGCCGGACCAGGACACCGTCCCCGAGCAGGAACCGGCCCCCGAGAGCGACGGCTGACACCGACACGGAACGCGTCCCGGTGGCCGGGCACGCATCGGCCGGCCTCGGGCGCATCCGCCGGGGTGCGCCCCCGGACCGGGCGCACGAGGGCCGTCGAATGGGGCGCCGCCGTTTCCGGTGCGCGCCCGGAACCGGGAGAATGTTCGTGTGACACCTGGACCGAGGACGCCCGTGTGCGACGTGTGGTGGGCGGACCCCGCCTGGGCCTCGCCCGCGCTGCTGGACCTGCTCGACGAGCGCGAACGGGAACGGCACGCGCGTTTCCGGTTCGAAGCCGACCGGAACCGCTACGCCGTCGCGCACGCGCTGGCCCGGCTGGTCTGCGCGCGCGAAGCGGGGTGCGCACCCGACGAGGTCGCCTTCAGCCTGCACTGCCGCGGCTGCGCGCGGAAGCCGGGCGGGCGGAGTGAACCGCACGGCAAGCCCCGGCCGGACGGGCCGGCGCACGGTCTGGAGATCTCCCTGAGCCACTCCGGGGACCGGGTCGCGCTCGCGCTCACCCGCGGCGTCGCCGTCGGGACGGACGTGGAGCGCGTCTCAGCGGAGCGCGACATCGAGGGCATCATCGAGTACGCCCTCACCGGGGCCGAGCGTGCCGCGCTGGAAAGCCTGCCCCCCGAAGCGCACGTCAACGGGTTCTTCGGCTATTGGGCACGCAAGGAGGCCCTGCTCAAGGCCACCGGCGACGGGCTCTCGGCCGGGCTGAGCTCGATCAGCGTCAACGGGCCGCACGAGCCGGCCGAGCTGCACGCTTGGAACGCCCCGGAGCCCCCGGAACACGCCTGGCTGACCGACCTGGACGCCGGTCCGGACTACCGGGCGGCCCTGGCGGTCCTGGCCCCCGGCCCTCTCACTGTCGTCCCCCGCGACGCCGCTCCCCTGCTGCTCGGCCGGTAGCGCGAAGGCGGCCACGCGCGGGGGCCGCGGCGAGTGCGGTGGGGCCGGCCGTCGGGCGACCGCGTCGCGCCCCTCATCGTCGCGGCGTTCCACCAGCGCACGCCGTATGCCGAGGGCCGTTTTGTAAACCTCACCCTTCCGCCATATTTACGGCCCTGCCGGGAAGAGATGAATGGCTTGACCGGGATGACGGTGCGCTTTGATGATGTGATCGTGCGTAACCATCCGCCTGGCTTCGTGCCCGCTCCTGTCCCCCGAACCCCGGACCGCGGGTGAGCATGGCCTTCTCGCGCCAGGACCTCGCCCGGCCCGGCGAGCGCGATGCCCCCGTATCGGTCGTGGAGACCCTGCACGGCCGCGCGGTGGCCGACCCCTACCGATGGCTGGAGGACCCTGGATCCGCCGCGACCCGCGGATGGCTCGACGAACGGGCGCGGGAGTTCTCCGAAGCCGTGGCGACATGGCCGCTGCGCGACCGGCTCGCCGCGCAGATCCGCCGGCTCGTCAGCACCGACCTCTGGGCGCCCCCGGTGCGGCGCGGCGATCTCGTCTTCGCGACACGGCGCGACGCCGGAGCCGAGCACCCGCGGCTGCTCGTCGGGCACGGCACGACGGAACGCCTGCTGTTCGACCCCGCCGCCTTCGACCCCAGCGGCCGCACAACGCTGGACGCCTGGGAGCCGAGCCCCGATGGCCGCCACGTCGCCGTTCAGACCTCCAGCGGTGGCACCGAACGCGGCGCGCTGCGTGTGCTGTCGACCGAGACCGGGCGTCCGGTCGAGGAACCGATCCGGGGTGTGCGCTACTCCCACGTGGCCTGGCTCGGCGATCCCGGAACGGCCGCGTTCTACTATGTGCGGCGCGACGACGGCGACGGCCGCCGCGGGGTGTGGCTGCACCGCGTCGGCGCGGAGCCGGACCGCCCCGACATCCTGGTGCACGCCTGCGCCGGGCCGCGCACCGTGCCGGGCGTGCGGCTGCTGCGCGACCGGTGGCTGCTGGTCTCGGAGAGCCATGGCACCGGCCACCGCAACGACCTGTGGATCGCCGATACCGCGCACGGCCGCGCGGAGGAGCCCGCGCTGGTCGGCGTGCACGTGGGAGAGGAGATCGAGTCCCGGGCCGACATCGGCCCCGACGGCCTGCTCTACCTGCGCACGACGCACGGTGCCCCGCGGCGCCGCATCTGCGCGGCCGATCCGGCCGACCCCGATCCCGCCCACTGGCGCGAGGTCGTCCCCGAAGACCCCAGGGCCACCCTGGACGGTTTCGCCGTCTGCGAGGCCGGCGAGGCCGTGGAACTCCTCGTGTCCCGGACCCGCCTCGGCATCAGCGAGCTGACGGCGCACGACCCGCGCGACGGCCGCAAGCCGCGGCGCCTCGAACTCCCCGGCGAGGGCATGGTGACCCAGCTGGAGAGGGCCACCGACGGCTCCGCGCACTTCTGCTACGCCGACGTCGCCACGCAGCAGACCGTTCTGACCTACCGCCCCGGCGACCGGCTCCCACGGCGCTGGCCGGAATCCGCCGCGACCCCGGAGCCGCCCCGCGTGCACCGGCGGACCATCCGGTGCCGATCCCTCGACGGCACGCGGGTTCCGGTGACGATGTTCTCCTGCTCGGCCTCCCCGCCTCGTGGGAGGAGCCCGCGCCCACCATCCTGCACGCCTACGGCGGTTTCGGCCGGCCCCGCCAGTTCGGCTTCAGCGCGACCGTTCTGGCATGGCTGCTGGCCGGCGGCCGCTACGCCGTCGCGCACGTGCGCGGCGGCGGCGACTCCGGACGCGAGTGGCACCTGCGCGGGGCGCGCCGGAACAAGATCCGCTCGGTGCAGGACCTCATCGCGGCGGGTGACGCGCTCGTGGCCGACGGATACTGCACCCGTGGCCGGTTGTGCCTTTCCGGCGGGTCGGCGGGCGGCCTGCTGGTGCTCGCCGCGGCGACGCTGCGCCCCGACCTGTGCTCGGCCGTCATCGCCTCGGCCCCGCTGGCCGACATGGCGCGCTTCGAGCGCCTCGGCCTGGGAGCGATGTGGATCCGGGAGTTCGGGACCGCGGCCGACCCCGGCGACTTCGCCGCGCTGATGTCCTATTCGCCGTACCACCGCGCCCTCGACGGGCACGGCCACCACTATCCCGCGGTCCTGCTCACCGGTTTCCACGGTGACACCCGCACCGATGCCGCCCACCCTCGCAAGATGTGCGCCGCGCTGCAGGCGGCCGGGGCCCCGGCGCTGCTGCGCTACGAGCACGACGTCGGGCACGGGCCGCGCGCCGTGAGCCGGGCGATCGATCTCGCGGCCGACGCCCACGCGTTCGCGGCCGCGCGAACGGGGCTGTCCCCGCGGTGACGAGGATCCGCGCGGACGGCCCACTCCCCAACAGAAAGAGAGGTGAACGTGTAATGGACCCGATTGAGGTCGAGGTCGAGGACCTTGGAGAGGTCACCTCGCGGGACATCACCGCGGGCGGCGACAGCGACGGTACCGACTCCAGCTCCGACTTCATCTAGGCACCGCAGACACAGAACCGAGAGACCGACCAGCCTACGCCGATCCGGCCGCCGGGGCACCACCGTCCTGGCGGCCGGCCCGGCCGCGACGGCCCCGACCAGCACCCGAGGAGGAGCGGTTACCTTGACCGATCGCCTGTTCACCGAAGCGCTGCGAGCGGCCGTCGGTGAGGACCTGCTCAGTACCCGCCTGTCCGCGGACGTCGTCTTCGCCGACCTCGGCGAGGCGGCGGTCCGCCCACTGCTGACCTTCGACGACCTCAGCGACATCCTCGCGACCAGCGCGCTGGAACCGCCGCGGGTGCGGCTGCACCGTCAAGGGGCCCCGGTCCCCGCCGCGCGCTACACCGAGACCGGTGAGGCGTCGCGCGCCGCCCGGAACGTCATCCGGCCGGACGCGCTGTACCAGGAGCTGCGCGACGGCGCCAGCCTGGTGCTGGACGGGATCGACCGGCTGCACCCGCCCGTCCGCGACGCCGCCGACGACCTGATGCGCCTGGTCCGCGAACGAGCCCAGGCCAACCTGTACCTGATCTGGGGCGACTCGCACGGCTTCGACACCCACTGGGACGACCACGACACCTTCGTCGTCCAAGTGGCCGGGACCAAGGCCTGGCAGGTGCACGGCCAGGGAAGCAGGCCCTACCCCATGAAGGTCGACGCCGACCACAGCCACACCCCGCCCGACGGCGTCCTCTGGGAGGGCGTCCTGCGGCCCGGCCAGGTGCTGCACGTGCCGCGGGGCTGGTGGCACACGGTCAAAGGCACCGGTGACGTCAGCATGCACCTGACGTTCGGGTTCACCCGCGCCACCGGCATCGACTGGGTGCGGTCGCTGCTGGACCGCCTGCACGACGTCCGCCTCCTCCGCCAGGACCTGCCGCGGTTTGCCTCGCACGAGGAGCGGCGCAAGCACCACCACGAACTGGTCCGGCATCTCGCCGACCTCGCCGAACAGCACGACATCGACGAACTCCTGACCGAGCGCGACTCGCGGTTCCCGCGCCGCCAGTCGTTCTCACTGCCCTGGGCGGTGGACGACTCCGAGCCCACCGCCGACACCCGGGTGGAGTTCGTACCGCTCCTCACTCCGCCGATGGACTGCGACGGAGACAGCGTCGCGGTCACGGTGTCGGGCAAGCGCTACCGTTTCCCGGCCGTGGCCGAGCCGATCCTCGCCACGATCGCCAACGAGCGCGCGACCACCGTGGCTACGCTCGCCATGCTCTCGGGGACCGACCTGCCCACGACATCGCGGGTGGTCCAGGCGCTGGTGCGCCACCACCTGGTCGTCCTGCGGTGAGGCGGCCCTTTCGGGAGCCGGGGGGTAGCGGCGTGTCCGGGATTTCGCCTCCTCCGGTGGTCACCGCCGCTCCGGCTCCTCTCCGGACGCACGCGCCCGGACGTAGCTCTCGATCCCGTCGAAGAGCCGCTGCAGCCCGAACGTCAGTTCCGTCTCCATGAGCTCGCCCGGCTCACCGGGCTCCCGGGGCGCCGGGGAGTCGAACACCCCGTCGGCCAGCATGCCCGCCAGGGTCGGGTAGGTGCCGGGGTCGACCACCCTCTTCAACGCGGCGGCGTAGTCCAGATCCATCTGGCGCGCGGTGGTTCCGCTGCTCCGCAGCCGCTGCCGCATGTCCTCCTCGATCCGGGACAGCTCCCGCACGGCACCGGTGACGAACATGATCAGTTCGATGCTCTCGACCTGGCTGAGCCCGGACTTCGCTGTCGCTCTGAGCCCCGCCTCCATCCACGCCAGGTTGTTGGGCCCCACCGGCGGTCGGTCGATCGCGACCCGCAGCATCCACGGGTGGCGCCGGTAGATGCGCTGCTGCGCCCGGACCCACCATCCGATCTCGCCGCGCCAGTCGCGCACGTCCTCCTCAACGGGCGGGACCGGCCCGCTCCCCGCGTCGAACATCAGGTCCAGCAGCTGCTCCTTGCCCGGTACGTAGCGGTACAGCGACATGGTCGTGTACCCGAACTCCTTGGCGATGCGCTGCATCGACAGCGCATCGATCCCTTCGGCGTCGGCGAGGTCGACAGCCGCCTGAACGATGCCGGCCACGGTGAGCTTGGGCTTGGGACCCCGCCGGGGGCGGTCCCGCACCCCCCAGAGCAGTTCAAGGCTGCTCGGCGGTCTGTTCGCTTCGTTGTCCTCAGTCGCCATGTCCTACCAGCCGGTCCGTTGCCGTTTGACTTCCATCCTAGAACTGTGTATTAGTTACACTATACAGTGTGCGAAATAAACAGTTTTTAAGGGGCACGCGGCCCTGACCGAACCGGCCGTCCTCGCCGGCGGCCGCGCCCAGCGCTCCGGCCCCCCTCAGGACCCGCTGTCCGTCCGCGCTTCCGGACGCTGAGCCGTCGCCTCCGGCGGACCGCCCCACCGAGAGACCGCGGCCCCGCCACGGGCCCCAGAACCGCTCACCACCGATCGGGAAGAGAAATGAGCACACCCACCGGGGGACCACCCTCCCTGTCCGTTCAGCGGACCACAGCGGCAGGCCCCGCGACCGGAACGGACCGGCACGCTCCCACCGCGGACGAGCGGCCCGCCCGCGCTGAGGGCGCGCCCCGCCGCTGGTGGCGGCGGCCGTGGATCCTCCCGCTGGCGCCGCTGGCCGCCGTATTCATCGCCTTCTCCGTCTCCCCCTACCTGACCCTCGACCCCGCCCAGGCCCGGCTGCCGCTTCGCGAGGGCTCCGACCTGCACTTCCCCATGCTGGTCGCCCACGTCGTCTTCGGCTCGATCGCGCTGGTGACCTGCTGCGCGCAGGTCTGGCCGTGGCTGCGCAGGAACCACCCGGCCGTCCACCGCACGAGCGGACGGGTCTACGTCTTCGCCGGGGTGCTGCCCGCCGGCGCGACCGCCTTCGTTGTCAACTACCTCAGCACCTCCGGCATGGCCACGCAGACATCGAGCTACCTGATGGCGGCGCTGTGGCTGGGCTTCACCTACACCGGGTTCCGGATGGCCCGGAGGCGCCGGTTCGCCGAGCACCGCGAATGGATGATCCGCAGCTTCGCGCTGACGCTGTCCATCGTGATCAACCGGTTCTGGGGGGTGCTCTTCATGCTGATCGCACTTCCCCGGCTGGACACGGTGTACGGCGGCGACGAGAGCGCATGATCGCCGCCATCGCCGGGAGCACCTCCTGGACGAGCTGGGTGGTCAATCTGCTCATCGCCGAGTGGTGGATCCAGTACCGCCGACCCGGTGGGCGCACGGCCGGGGACACGCCCGCGCGCGCCCGCGGCTAGCGGCCCGCGAGGCCAG
>NZ_LAJC01000052.1 GCF_000981225.1 Allosalinactinospora lopnorensis | reverse complement strand
AGCCGCGATCCTTCGCGAATGGGTCCAAGACGGCGGGCGCGGGCCCGGACCCGGCGCCGGACCTCGATGTCGGCGAGCCGGCTGGTCGTGGGATCGGGGGCGACCGGACCGAACTCATCGGTGGAACCCGGCTCGGCGCTGAAAGGAAGCGGTTCGCTGGCCGTTCGGGCAGGTCGGGTCAGAACAGACGAGGACTCATCTCCGTACGTGCTCCCAAGGCGCGGAGAACCGCCACCGTGAATATCCCTGCGCGGAACAGGAATCCGGTTATGCCATTCTCACCCCGGCGCGGAAAAGGGACCGCGGCCGCGGGCTCCTATTCGGGGAACGCCGCGGCCGGCCGCCGCCCCGATCCGCCGCCCGCCGGAGAAAAACCTCCCCCGTACATACAACAGCCCCCGCCGGCCCGGGGCGGACTCGTATAGTCGGAACCGGTTCCATCACAGGCTCGGCACCGAAGGCGCCCACTCCCCACCCCCGATCCCGAATGGGAGACCCCCGTGACCAGTGATTCCGCGCAGGAAGCAGAACGGACCGATTCCCGGTATCCGCCCGACCTGGACATGTCCACACCAACGGTGGCGCGCACCTATGACGCGCTGCTCGGCGGCAAGGACAACTTCCAACCCGACCGCGACGCCGCTATGGCGGTGGAGCAGACGAATCCCGGTACCACGCAACTCGCCCTTGAGAACCGCGGGTTCCTCTCACGCGGCGTGCGCTACGTCTCCGAATTGGGAATACGCCAGTTCATCGATCTGGGGTCCGGGTTACCGACCGTGGAGAACACCCACCAAGTCGCCCAGTCGGTCGACCCGAACGCTTCCGTGGTCTATGTGGACATCGACCCGATCGTGCTGGCCCACGGCCGCGCGATCCTCGCCGAGAACTCCACCACCACCGTGGTCACGGCCGATCTCCGCGACGTGGAACGGGTGATGTCGGCCGAGGAGACCCGCGGCCTCGTCGACTTCAGCCGACCGGTGGGCCTGATGCTCGTCAGCCTGCTGCACTGCGTCCCCGACAAGGACGACCCCTTCGGGCTCGTGCGCAGGTACTTCGAGTGGCTGCCCGCGGGATCGGCGCTGATCTACTCGCACCTGTGCGCCTCGGACGAGGACGCCGCCCGCACCTTCACCGAGCGCGTGCACGAACTGGGGATGGAGTGGGGGCGCGTGCGCTCCCCCGACGAGTGCGCCCGGGCCCTCGACGGGCTGGAGATCGTCTCCCCCAGCACGGACGGCTCCGCCGCGCGGACGCTGGTCGACTGCGACACCTGGCGCAACGGCGACATCGAACCGCAGCCGCGCCCCACGGATCCGGACAAGCAGATCTGGGAGCACGCGGGCGTGGGCGTCAAGCGGGGCTGACCACCCGCGCCGCCGGGCCCGTCCGGCTCCGGTGGCACCGGTCCGGCGGCGGGACACTATCCGCCATATCCGCCATGATCGCAGGAGTCCCCGGTGGAGACGTGGACCCCCCGAAGGCCGTCGCGGCCGCGGCCGCCGGACGCGACCTCCGGCCGGTGTGGCGCAACGAGCTGGGCGGACCTCGCCGTGGCCACCTGGAGCACGGTGTGGAACTACAGGCCGGGGTGGGAGGAGACGCTCCTCGGCGCCTACGGAGTCGCCCGGGATCCGCGGCGCGTCGCCTTCTACCGCGACCTGTGGGAGGTCACCCCCTGACCGTCCGCCCTCCGGGAAACGGGGCGGATTCGCTTGGCTGGAGCGCCGCGCCGGGTAAGACTTGGTGCATGTGCGGACGTTACGTCAGTGCCCGTAATGACCATCAATTGCAACTCTCGTTCGACACCGACGAACGTGTCGGTGAGCACCTCGCGCCCTCCTGGAACATCGCGCCCACCCAGACCGTGCGCGTCATCCTGGAGGAGGCCGAGGACGGGGGGACGGTGCGTCGGCTGCGCAACGTCCGCTGGGGCCTGCTGCCCGTCTGGGCCAAGGACCGCAAGGCCGCGTCCCGGATGATCAACGCCCGCTCCGAGACTGTCACCGAGAAGCCGGCGTTCCGCAGCGCGGCGGCCAAGCGGCGCTGCGTCGTTCCCGCCGACGGCTACTACGAGTGGCAGAGGAACAACGGCGGCAAGGTGCCCTACTACCTGCACCCGGACGACGAGAGCGTGCTGGCCTTCGCCGGACTCTACGAACTGTGGCCCGACCCGGACGTGGCCGAGGAGGACCCGGCGAAATGGGTGTGGACGTGCACGATCCTCACCCGGCCGGCCACCGACGCGCTGGGTCACGTGCACGACCGCTGCCCTGTCATCCTTCCCCACGACATGGTGGGCGACTGGCTGGCCAAGTCCACCACCGACAAGGGGGAGGTGCGCCGACTCATCGACGCGATCCCCGATCCCTCCCTCGTTCCGCGGCCGGTCGGCAGGGCGGTCGGTTCCCCGAGGAACAATCACCCGGGGCTCACCGAAGAGGTGGCCGCCTAGTGCTCCGGCCGTGATCAGGGTGCCGGCCGGCGCCTGTAACGACTGAGTCGCGCCTGGTGGCGGCCGGGGCCGGCTTGGCGGCGCACTCGGCGTCGTCGGGCCCGGGTACGGTAGCGGGCCTCTTGCCGCACTGTCCGCTCAGGCGGCGTCCGACAGAGCGAGAGGGAATGACTCCGATGGGCTTGGAACTGGAGAGCCGGCCGTCCGATTCGCCGTACATCGAGCGGGTGTGGCGGAGCCGCAGCTATGACGCCGACCGGATGACCTCGATTGCGACATCGCATTGCGAGCTGGTCGTTTGGCGGCAATGCGGTCAGGTCAATGTGGCTGTTCGAGGGCCGGAGTCGTCGGCGAGTTCGGCCCCGGTTCCCCAAGACGCCACGTTCTTCGGGATCAGCTTCTCGCTCGGTACCTCGATGCCCCATCTTCCGATCAGCCGGCTCGTCGACGGTTCTGTCGAGATTCCCGGCGCGACGGGCAGGTCGTTCTGGCTGAAGGGCTCCGCCTGGCACCTTCCCGACTACGACAACGCCGAGGTGTTCGTACGGCGGATGGTGCGCGAGGGTGTCCTGGTCCGCGACCCGATCGTCGCCGCGGTGCTCCGTGGAGCGCCGCCGGACCTGTCCGAACGCACCATCCAGCGGCACTTCGCGGCGGCGACCGGACTCACCCGCGGTGCCGCCCGGCAGATCAACCGCGCCCGGCAGGCGGCGGTCCTGATCCAGGAGGGTGTGCCGGCCCACGACGTGCCCCACCGGCTCGGATACTTCGACCAGCCGCACCTGGCGCGGTCGTTGACCCGCTATATCGGGCGGACCGCCACGCGGTTGAGCGCTCGGGACCCGTCGGAGCCGCTGTCGCTTCTGTACAAGACCTGACCCCTCGTGCCGTCTAACATCCCGACCAGGCGCAGTCATCGAGGTCAGCCCGGCCCGGGAGTCGTCCTGGGACATCACGGGAACGCGCCGGTCCGGGAACAGGGAGGTCATCATCGTGCGCAAGGTTGTTTCGGGTCTGTTCATCTCGCTCGACGGCGTCGTCGAGTCGCCGGACCAGTGGCAGTTCGAGTTCGACGAGGAGATGGGCGCGGCGGTGACCGAGGCACTGGAGACCACCGACACGGTGCTCCTCGGACGGGTGACCTATACCGAGTGGGCCGGGTACTGGCCGAACGTGACCAGCGGCGAGGACGCGGGGTTCGCGAACTGGATCAACGACTCGCCCAAGTACGTCGCCTCGACCACGCTGGACAACGCCGACGACTGGGCGAACAGCACGCTGATCAAGGGCGACCTGGCCGCCGCGGTCGAGCGGCTCAAGGCCGGCGAGGGCAAGGGGATCTCGGTCGCCGGCAGCCCCGGTCTGGTCAGGTCCCTGCTGGCTCAGGACCTGCTCGACGAACTGGTGCTGCTGATCCACCCGGTGATCGCCGGTGAGGGCCGCAAGAAGCTGTTCGCCGACGACGCTCCGTTGAAGAGGCTCGAACTGGTGAACGCCCGGCCGACCAGCAGCGGCGTGGTCATCGCGACCTACCGGCCGGTGCGGTAGGTACCGGGGGTCGCACCCGCGGACAGGGGACGGTCCCGCCCGCCGGCTCCGCCCTTCGCTCAGAACGCGCCCGCCGCTTGAGCCGTTCGTCCCTCCTGCTTGGTGCCGAACGCCTCTGTGCAGGTGAGGAGCTCACGACCAGGCTCGAACCGAGGGGTTCCCGTCTGGGACAGAGGGCGAAGGTCGATGTGGGATCTGCTCAGGCCGCTGATACGAGTACTCAGCCCAAGGGCGCCTGCGGAAAACACCGACGCATTGCGGCGCGGGCGTGACCGCGTCGAGTCGGTCATCGGGGCGCTGATTTTGGTGGCAGTGCTGGTCCTCGTCCCGTCGATGGCCCTTGCGGTGGGGAGAACGGCCTACTCCGATGGGCTCGCCGAGTTCCGGCAGCAGGCCAGTGAGCTCCGCGAGACCCAGGCGACGCTGCTGCAGAGCTCGCCCCCGCAAATAGACGCGCAGGGCCGGGGGAGTGAGCCGCTGTACGTGCGGGCCTCGGCCTCCGTCGACACGGGGACCGCTCGACCGGAGACCATGCAGGTGTGGACAAAGCCGGGGCATACGAAGGGGGACGAGGTCACCGTATGGCTGGACCGGTCCGGTGAGCCGGCGAAGCCCCCGGTCAGCATTTCCGAGGCCAAGACACGCGGCTGGACCGTCGGCCTGGGCGTTCTGCTGCTGGGCGGTGTGGCCGGCGTGGCGCTGCGGACGCTCCTGCGCCACGTCATGATCTGGACGGCGCTGCCGGTCTGGGAACGGGAATGGAACCGGGTCGGCCCGGACTGGACACAGTGAGCGATCGGAGCCGTGCCCTGACCGGTGCCCGTAGCGCTCGCGGCGGCCCCGCGTTCCACGGTCGGACGCACATCCAACCACCTAAACCATTACATTTCGCCAGATGGCGCATATTCGTCACGATCGATTAGCAAACCACCCAAAGGGTGCAGGCAGGCAGAGAGCACGCGAGCGGCTGACCTGACCGGCGACACGCTCGCCGCCCAGACGGGGCAGGCAGTACACACACAACGGGGGGAAACACAATGGGCATGATCACCACCAGGGACGGAACCGAGGTCTTCTACAAGGACTGGGGGTCCGGCCGACCGGTCGTCTTCAGCCACGGGTGGCCGCTCAACGCCGACGCATGGGACGACCAGATGATGCTGGTGGCGTCCCGCGGTTTCCGCGCCATCGCGCACGACCGCCGCGGCCACGGCCGTTCCAGCCAGCCCTGGCACGGCAACGAGATGGACACCTACGCCGAGGACCTCGCCCACCTCTTCGAAACGCTCAACCTGAGGGACGCCGTCCTGGTGGGCCACTCCACCGGTGGAGGCGAGGTGACCCGCTACATCGGCCGCTACGGCACCTCCCGGGTGGCCAGGGTGGTCCTCCTGGGCGCGATTCCGCCGCTGATGCTGAAAACGGAGGCCAACCCCGACGGCCTGCCGATCAGCGTCTTCGACGACATCCGCGCCGGGATCAGCGCCGACCGCTCCCAGTTCTACAAGGACCTGAGCGCGCCCTTCTACGGCGCCAACCGGGCGGGCTCCACCGTCTCGCCCGGCATTCGCGATGCGTTCTGGCTGATGAGCATGCAGGTCGGGCTGAAAGGCGCGATCGACTGCGTCGCGGCCTTCTCCGAGACCGACTTCACCGAGGACCTCCAGCGGATCGACGTGCCGACCCTGATCGCCCACGGCGACGACGACCAGATCGTCCCCATCGGCGCTTCAGCCACATGTCCGCCCAGCTCGTCAAGGACGCCACCCTGAAGGTCTACCCCGGTGCCCCGCACGGCCTGGCCAGCATCGCCGCCTACAAGGACCAGTTCAACAACGACCTGCTGGCCTTCATCGGCGCCTGATCCCACCGGGCCCGCTGGATCCCCCCGGCCGCCGGCGTAGTGCGGTGGCCGGGGTGTCCGACCGCATCCTTCCGCCGGTGAGCCGGTAGAGCGCGCGGCGCCAACGGGAGGACGGAAGGTCGGGGAGAGCGTTGAGCATCTCCTCGTAGCCGGACGCCGGCGCGGCCGACCGTGTCGGCCGCGTTCCGGGACTGGACGGGCCGACTCCTTCGATGAAGGCTCTGGCCGCGTCGTCGGATCCCACGAGGGACCGCCTCTGCTCGGCCTGCCCTGCTGGAGGTGCCGGGGGCCGCCCCCGCGGCGCGTCCGCCGCCGGAACGGAGGGAGCGGGCGCACCGTGCGCCCGGGGAGGAACGGCAGCGGACGTCGGCCTCCCGCTGACGGGCGGCTCCTGGCCCGGCGGGCGGTCCGGCATGGGTCCCATCGTGCTCTCCACCCCCTGGAACGTCGTTCGGCGGTTCTGAGTCGGCGCCTTCTCGGAGCATCACTCACAGAGCCCGGCGCAGGGCTTCGACCGCGATCCGTTTCGCGGCGTCGTGGGTGGCCTCGACGATCCGGCGCGGATCGAACGCGGCCGCCGCGGCCAAATGGCGGTCGTAGCCGATCCTGACGATCCCGGCACCGCTCCTGCGCAGGATAGCCGTCGCCCCGGCGGCGTCGAAGGCCGGTTCCTCGTCCCGATGCTGCTCGACGAACACGACGACGATCCGGGCCGGAAGCGCCTCATTACCGTTCGCTGTCATCCAGTCGAAGGCCCGGCCGATGCTCACCGCTCCCTCACGCGTAGCGGGGGCCACCAGGACATGGGCGTGCGCGCTGGCCTGCGCGGCGTGGTTGAACCCGTCGAAGACGTCGGCGCCGCGGTCGATGAGCGTGATACCGAAGAACCGGGTGAGGGGCAGCAGCGTGCGGTGGAAGACCTCCGCGCCGGCACCGCCGGGCCGCCCGTCCCGGACACCGGGGAGCCCCCACAGCCGGTCGCGGACCCGGGCCAGGTACGGCTCCAGCTCCTCGAAAGACCCGGGGTTGGCCGCACCGCGCTCGATGTCGTCGAGGGACGACTCGGGACGGACGCCGAACCGCCGCGCGAGGGAGTCCGAACCGGGGGTGATGTCCAGGGCCAGCACCCGGTCGTTCCGGTAGTGCGCGAACACCGAGGCGATGAGCGCGGTCACGGTGCTCTCGCCGGCCCCGGTACGCGGCCGGCTCACCACGATCCTGCGGCCGGTGGTGATGGTCCGCTGCAGCGCCTCGCCGAGTTCGAGGGAGGCCAGGGCGTCCTCCGTCGGCCGGAAGGGCCGCATCAGCCCGTGGCCGACCCGGTGCGCGAGGGAGTCGCCTCCCGCGGTCGTGAGATGCAGCGGCACAGCGGGGTTGCGCACCGGCTCGCCGAGCACGCGGAGCACGTCCGGCATCAGCTCCCCGATCGGTTCCTCAGCGGGGAGGACGGCGTCGACCTTGCGCCGCTCACCGACAAGGGTCACCCGGCTCCACGTGGTCATGGCGCCTGTCCAATCGTTTCCTCGGTCCCGGCTCTCGCCGGAGGGGGGTTCTCGGGGGGAGAGCGGTCACTCCGGTACCTCCGGTGCCACGACGCGCTCAAGGTAGCCGCTGCGGACCAGCCAGCGGATGCTCGGCAGCTCCGGCGGCCGGCTGAACCCGTCGGCGCCGACGCTGAACCGGATGCCGCTCTCGCCGCCATTCTCCCCGGGAACCAGGGTCGCCTCCACCGGGAACGGGTGCGCGACCCGGTAGCGGTGGTAGGCGTCCTCCTCGGAGCCGCCCGGGGGGTTCCGGAGGAATCCGGGAAGACCGCGCCGGTCGAAGGGGGTGCCGTCGGGGAAGAGGAAGGACCCGCTCTCCGGGCCGAACGCGTCCACCACCTGCCCGGGCTCCAGCGTCATCCCCGTGGTGGCGTTGGGCTGCCCTCCGCTCTTCTCCCGGACGGAGTCGACGAGCTCCGCGGTCTTCTCGGCCGCCTGCCGCTCCTCCTCGTCGCCGAGCCCGCGCACGTCGGACGCAGCCGTCGCCAGTTCCTGGTACAGCCAGCGGGAGGCCTCGTCCTCGGTTCGGAACTCCGCGCCGGTGCGGCCCTGCTCGAACTCGACGATGCCGACTGAGTAGCCCCCCTCTCCCTCGTCGGTGAGCAGGTGCTGGCTGGGGACCTCCTCGGGGTCCGGCCGCTCGTCGCCGGGAAGAACGTAGAGGTCCGGCGGGACCTCGGCCTGGTCGAGCTCCTCGCGCAGCATCGGGAAGGTGACCTCGGCGCCGACCCAGTCCCCCGGGAGCGGCGCGGTCGCGGCGTCGGGCCCGGCCGCCTGCTGCTCCTGTTCCTCCTCCTGGCTTCTGAGCTGGCTCTGCAGGAACGACCAGCCGACCGTTCCCGCGCTGATGGCCGCCGACAGGCACAGGCTGAGGACGACCTTGCCGATGTTCTCGTCGAGACGCCGGCGGGTGCGCTGCGGACCGAAGAACACCGCCTCGCGGAGCCGCTTGCGGCGCACAGCGGTCGACTCCAGCAGTTGGCTGTCGTAGTCGCGTGCCATTCAGGGGGTCCTTCGGGTACTGGCCGTCGCCGCCCGCCGGCGCCGCCCCAGACTGCCGCGAGAAGGAGGACTGAAGGCGCATGAGCGGATGGGACGTCAGCCCCGAAGGGGTCAGTTCGGTCCTGCTGAGCGTGGGCGGCCACCTCGGCGACGAGGAGGGCACCGAGGGCCTGACCGCTCAGATCGAATCGTTCAACGACCACGTCGAGGAGGCGGCCGGCTCCGCTGCCAGCGAACCCATCGGCAAGGCGCTTGAGGAGTCCGTCGAGGAGTACGGCGCCAAGATGCAGAAGATGGCCGCCAAGACCTCCAGCGCGATCAGCGGATGCAGCGCCGCGGCCGGCCACTACATGGACGGCAACCTCGAAATGGCCGCCGAGGCCCAGGGCAACACCGGCGACATCTCCGACCTCGACCTTTAACCCCCCTCGCGGTCCGGGCAGCGCCGCCTGAGCCGTTCCCATCAGCGTGGACGCAACCCCTGGTGCACCGGCGCGGGCGCCGGCCCTGGAAGGGAGTCCACGCGGTATCCGACCCCTCTCAGACGAGCGACCAGCGGCTCAGCGCAGCCGTAGCGACTACGTGATGGTGTGGCCTTGACTTACTCGTGTGACCCCCACGGTGCGATCGATCCGGACGGATCCCGATCCCCGGTGTAAAGGCCGACGAACTGGAGTCCGTGGCCAAGAAGCTCCAGGGTGACGGCGAGGACATCGCCCAGTCAGGAAGCGACATCAAGTCCACCTGGCAGGGACTGGCCGAGGTCTACAGCGCCCCCGAATCCGGCGACCTGCTTTCGGCCATCAACCCGGTCGCCACCACCGGTGAGGACATCGAGTCGGCTTGGGATACGGCCGGTGGGGCGCTTCTCACCTTCGCCGAGCGGGCCCGCGAACTCAAGGCCCGCCTGAAGAGCCTGAAGGCCGACGCCGTGGCCTTCCGCGAGGGCATCGACGGCGACGAGGACTGGAACGAGGACGAGGACAAGGTCGACGAGAACAACGCGCTGTCCAATGACGTCTGGAAGGCCCAACACGACTACATGGAGGCCGAGCGCGAGTGCGTCAACAAGATCACCGGGATCTTCGGCGGCACCACGTTCATCGGCGCCGGCCTTTCGGAGGGCACCGAGCCGGGTAAGGGCGAGGAGGTCTACGGCTTCGAGGAGGCCCCCCAAGACGTGGCGGCCGCCTGGGGCGGCCCGGTGGAGGTCGATCACCAGTGGTGGGTGGATGCCGGTGCCGGCATTAGAGACTTCGGCGCGGGCGTCGCCGAGGGCGTCGGTGGCCTGACCGGGGTCTACTACGACGGTAATTGGACTTTGCCCCTCACCGCAGACGCCGGGGAGAACAACCTGGCCTTCTTCGAGGACGGCCTCGCCACCATTGGGAGCCTGACCGGCTTCTACACAGAGGACGGCGGTCTTGGGGTCGGCTCCGGCAGCGAATGGTGGAACAACTTCTCCGGTGCTTGGGAAGAGTTGGGGCATTCGTTCGTGCCCTGGACCGAGTGGGACAACCGGCCGGGCTATGTGATCACCCAGGGCGTGCTCAATATCGGGAGCCTGGGGCTTTCCGGGGCGGGGTTTTTCAAAGCCGGGAAGTCCGGGTCCGGTCCTCACCCGGAACAGCGTGATGTTGACGTTGAGGCGGTTCGGGAGACATCCGGTCAGCAGCAGACGTCTGGCCAGCAACCCGCCCAGGGGGTGGGGGAAGCACTCAAGAGCCAGCGCGAGAACCAGGGAGAGATCCAAGACCTGCGACAAGGCGCTCTGGACGATGCCGCTGCCCTGGGTGAACGGGGGTCGGGATCCCCGACCGGTTCCTCCGGCAACACCCCCGGATCCACCGGAACACCCGACCAGGGCGGCAACGGGCAGAGCGGGTCGGACTCCCCGAACACCGCCCCGCCCACAGGGGCCGACAGCACCCCCGATGGCGACACGTCAACGACCGGAGCCGGAGACAGCACGTCCCCGGACGCCGACAGGGACGGTTCGAGCACCCCCGATGATGCTGCTCCGGCAACCGCCGGAGGAACTGACAGCAGAACCCCGGACGAGTCCTCAACCTCCAGGTCTGAGCAGGATCCCACCACCGAGGAGCTACGCCCCTGGCTGGAGCTGGCCGATGAGATCGGCCTGGAAAGGACCATGGAACTGGCGGGGATCCAGGGGGGTCTCCCAACGCGACCTCGCCATGGCAGGCGCCGCTCCCGACGGCTCCGCCCCCGCCGCCTCCGCCAACAATGCTGGAGGCGGCGGCCCCAACACCCCCAACGAAACGACCACCCCCACCGGCGGCTCCGCCCCCTCCACCCCACCCAGCCGAGACTCCTCACCGTCCCCGGCACCCACCGGCGGACCCGGAGATGGCACATCAGGCACTTCCACCACCGGAGACAGTGGAAGTTCCGGCACCGCAACCAATTCCACTCCCAGCGGCACCGCCCCCACTACACCGCCCGCGGGAGGAGGCGGAGATGGTGGCGGGTCTGATGCCGCGGGAGGCTCCCCTGCCTCCGGCTCCCCAAATGCGCTCTCCAACGCCTTCAATGACACTGTTCCACACGACGGTCATCTGCCCCGCCCCGAGGATCTCCCCTCCGGAACGCGTGTCCATCCGACGGTGAGTGAGCTGCAAGGTCGCACCGGAAACGGCTGGGAATACTATACTGCCAAAGAGTGTGATATTGCACAGTTCCTCAAGGACAACGGGATTGAAGTTAAATCGGTCGACGTGGCTGATATAAACGGTGTCAAATCTCCCGATTCTATTATCGTAGAAACGAATTCAACAGTTGAGTTTAAGACGGTTGAGACTTCCTCAAAAAATGCGGTTTCTCAGAACATAAGAAATGGATCCAAGCAGTCCAGTCGTATTGTTATCGACCTACGAAAAGGCGGTACTACACAGGAAACAGCAATTTCGGAACTCCAAAGCTCGCTGTACAGGTATGGCGGAGATCTGGAGGAAGTTGTTCTCATCGGTGACGGTTACGTAGTCGCCTGGCCTTAGAGGAGGAAAATATGGCTCACGTGGAAACAATAATGGTTTCGACTGAATCGGGTGAGGCGGTTGCCTTGATGACCCATTTTTCTTCCTCTGTACACTCCGAAGAAAGAAGTGTGACTGAGATACGCATCGAAGGCCTGGTTCTGGATGTTGAGCCGTTTGATATGTACGATGGGTTCAGCACGGCAGTAGATGTTTATGGAACTTCTCCAGAAAACGCAAAATCGAATGCACGATACATATTCGACCTTTTATCTCGGGAGACAAAATGGAGAATAGCCCTTGGGTTCGATGAGAACGACAATCCTATACTTGAACGCCCTGAAATTCGGACTACGGATGGCTAAGCTCATATCAAGAACTTCTGCGCATAATTCAGGTGAGGTCGTGGGGTAGAGCGTTGACGGGACCGCCGGGAGCGTTCGCTTTCGGCGGCTGGGGTGTCACCCGGAAGGTTTCACTCAGATTCCGGAGCACGCGTGCAGCTTCAGAAGTACGTGGAATCACCCGGCACCGTGCCCGTGCCGGAGAGGTGCAAGGCTCCACTTCGAAACCCCTTAAAACCCCGCCGATCTTGAGGATTTGGTTCCTTCATTCGCGTTTGAAGGAACCAAATCCTCAAGATCGGCGCGGGTGGGGCGGGCGGGGTTACAGTTCCCCGTCCCGGGCGGCGGTGAGGAAGGCGTCCCACTCGGCGGCGGGGAAGGTGAGGTGCCCGGCCTCAGGACGCTTCGAGTCGCGCAGGGCGGCACCGGTGGGGAGGTCGATGACCTCGACGCAGTTGGGCTCTTGGCCGCTGTAGCTGCTCTTCCGGAAGGAGGAGGGAATGTGGGCGACCTCGACGCAGTTCTCGTCGTGGCCGCTGTAGCTGCTCTTGCGGAACTCAAGTTCGTTCACTGGTCACTCTCTTAAGGATGCAGCCATGTCCTTGATGAACTCGGCGGACTGCTTGGTGCTGAGCGCGGAGCCCTGTAGGTCCCCAAATGTCACGTTATACCGTCCGATTTCTTCCGGTTGTTCGAGGAACACCGATCCGGCCAACGTGCCGATCCACACGATGGGGGTGTCCAGCGGTTCGGGGAAGTCCAGGATCATGAACGGGGAGGTGAGCCCTGCATGCGAACCAACCCCGAACGGTACGACTTGAACGTCGATGTTCGGCATCTGGGCCATGTGCAGCAGATGATCGAGTTGGCCGCGCATGACTTGGGGGCCGCCAATCGTGCGTCGCAGGGCGGCTTCGTCCAGCACCGCACGCAGTCGTGCGGGTGAGAAGCGGGTCAGGATCTCCCGGCGGGCCATTCGGTAATCGACGCGGTTCTGGATCTCGGTCGCTGAGGTGTAGCGCCCGCCCTCGAAGAGCGACTCGGCGTATTCGGGGGTTTGGAGCAGCCCAGGGATGCAGAGCGCTTCGAAGGTGCGGATCGAGGATGCCTCTGCTTCGAAGTCGGCCAGCGCCCGATCACCGAACAGCCCTTTGTACTTGGCCCACCAGCCACGCTCTCGGGCGTCCCGGGCAAGCGCCTGCATTGCCCTGCGCGTCTCCTGGTCGGTGATCTTGTAGAGATCCATGAGTCTGTCGAGATCAGCGGCGCTGATGCGCTTGGTCTCGGTGGTCTCCATCTTGCTGACCTTTGGGGCGCTCCAGCCAAGCTCCTTGGCTACACGAGTAACCGTGTAGTCAGCGCTTTCGCGGGCTCGGCGGAGTTCGGCAGCAAGGCGCCGAAGGCGCAGGGAAGGGCTGCGGGGTTCACGCATGGCGGCGGTCCAATGAAGTCGATACGGTTAATTTTCACAAGATACGTTGAAAACTCGAACATTACGAGTTAGCTTTGATGTGTACCTGGTCACCGCCGTATCACCCCGGGTGGTTGGTGATCACGCTACTGGTCGCCCGCTGCCTTGTCTTTGGAACGGACCGAAACGCGGGCGCCGACTGGTGATCTGGCTTCCTTGTCCTCTCGTCCGCCCCCTTGCTCACCGTTTGAGGAGTCCGCATGTCTGTTCCCGCTGCCCCGGTCCGACTACGGTCGGTCACGGTCCCGGTGGATCTGGTCATCCCCTGGCAGAAGAAGCACTACTTCAGCACCGCCAAGGCAGTGCCCTTCACCCGCCGCGCCTTCGACTTCTGGGGCGAGGCAGCCCTGTTTCCCCTTGTGCGGGCCTTCCTCGCCGGGTGTGCCGCCGACCAGGGCCCGGAGTACCGTTACCTGTTCGTCCTGCTGGGCAACGAACTCGCCGCCAACGCCCTGCACCACACCCGCTCCGGCCAACCCGGCGGCACCTACACGCTGCGCGCGGATCGCTCGCCTCATGGGCTGATCCTGACCTGCCGCGACGGCGGCGCAACCGACGGGCGCCGCTACGACCACCGGGAGCACCACCACCTGCCCAAGCCCCGGCAGGCGCCGACCCTCTCCAGGAGCAGGGGCGCAGGCTGGCGCTGGTGGATGCCTTCGCCACCGCGTGGGGTGACTGCGGGCGCCCCTCGCACCGCCACGTGTGGTTCCACCTGGCCTACGACCTGGCCGACAGCGCCTGGACCGCCGCCTAAGCCGGCGCCCCCTCCAGGATCGGCGCTCAAATCCGGCGCCACCCCCATGATCGGCGCCCCCTGAAACGCCGAGCGGCCCGGACGGTGCTCCACCACCGCCCGGGCCCAGATCCCACCCCTTTGTGAACCAGGAACGGAATGGAATCCATGTCCGAGACTACCGCCAGACCTCTTCCCCGCGCTGCCCCTGATCCGGCATCTATCAGGGCACCGCCTGCCCGTCCTGCGCCCACCCCGCCTGCCGGGCCCAGCGCGCCGCGCGCCAACCCCGCCTACACGGTCACCGCGCCGAGTTTGCCGCCGAACACCGCCGCGCCGCCGCTGTCCAGGCCCACCATTCCGGCCTCATCGTCTGGTTCGGCGAGGCCACCCAGTCCTACTGGGCCGCCACCCCCGCCGGCCTCGTCGAAGCCCCCGACACCGACACCCTCCTCCTCGCCCTCTGGCCCCACACCGGACCCGAACGCCGCCACCTCTTCGACCGGCGTCCCCGCCCGCGCGGAACCGGACCGGCGGCCGCCGCGGCCTGATCCCGGTGGATCGGCTGTCCGGATCCCGCGAAGCGGCACCGGCCAGGCCGACGGCCAGGCTCAGGCCAGGGCCGGGGCGACTCCGCCGTCGACACGCAATGCGGCGCCGGAGGTGGCCGCCCCGGCGTCGGATCCCGTGTAGAGCGCGAGGTTGGCGACCTCCTCCGGCCGGATCAGCCGGCCCAGCAGCGAGCTGGGCCGCTCCTCGGCGATGAACCGCCGCTCGGCCTCGTGGAACGGCACGTCGGGGCCGATCCGGTCGCGGATGAACTCCTCCACGCCCGGCGTCAGCGTCGGCCCCGGCAACACGCTGTTCACGGTGACGCCGGTCGCGGCCACCTCCTGCGCCATTCCGCGCGCGACGGACAGCTGCGCGGTCTTGGTCATCCCGTAGTGCACCATCTCGGTCGGGATGAAGATGGACGACTCGCTGCTGATGAAGATCACCCGGCCCCAACCGCGCCGCACCATGCGCGGTGTGTAGTGCCGGGCCAGCCGCACCCCGGAGAGGACGTTGACCTCGAAGAAGCGGCTCCACTCGGCGTCGGGGATCTCGAAGACGGGGGCCGCGGAGAAGATCCCGGCGTTGTTGACGAGGACGTCGGCGTCGGGAACCTGGTCGATGAGGGAGTCGGCCCCCTCGGATGTGCTGACGTCCGCGGCGGCGCCGCGGACGGTACCACCGGTCTCCTCGCGGATCGCCTCGACGGTGTCGTCGACGCGCTGCCGGGAGCGGCCGTTGACCACGACGTCCGCCCCGGCGCGGGCGAACGCGGTGGCGATGGCCTGGCCGATGCCGCTGGTCGATCCGGTGACCAGCACGGTGCGGCCGGACATGTCGATGTTCATCAGTGCTCGCTCTTCTCGTCGGTGAAGGCTGTCCTGTTCGGCGGGGCCCGGCCGTCCGGCCGGTGATTCCCCGCCCCACATTCACGCGCAAGCAGTTATCCCGCTCAAGCTGATAGTTGCAAACGCGGGATAAATAGTTGCACACGCCTGTTAGGCGCGCAAATTGCTAGTCTGTGCAGGAACGACACGCGGGAGGTGTGCGGTGGGGATCGCCGACGACGCGGTCGAGGTGCGCGCGCACGGGTGGCGCATCCTCGCGGCGCTGCACGGGATGCTGGAGACCGCTCTGGAGAAGGCTCTGCAGTCCGGGCACGGGCTGTCCGTGGTCGAGTACACCGTGCTCGACGCGCTGAGCCGCCAGGACGGCTGGCACATGCGCATGCAGCAGCTCAGCCGCGCCACCGCGCTCAGCAGCAGCGCGACGACACGACTGGTCAGCAGGCTGGAGGACCGGGAACTGCTCGCCCGTGTCCTGTGCCGGGAGGACCGGAGGGGCATCTACACCGAACTCACCGACGAGGGCCGCGCGCTACTCGAACAGGCGCGCCCGACCCACGACGAGGCGCTGCAGAAGACGCTCGCCGAGGCCGAGACCGTGCCCGAACTCAGCGACCTCGTCGAAGCCTTCCACCGCGTCTCCACCCGCCCCTGACAGCCCCATGGCCCCGCCGGTCTTGACGAAAGCGGGGTCTCCTCGGTGGGAACGGCCCCGCTTCGGTCACGATCGGCGCTGTTCCTCCGGGCGGAGGTGCCGCATCAGCGGGACGAACCGCTCCCAGCTCTCCGGGGTGGTGCCGTCCCCCAGGGGGAACAGCACGGCGGTGGACGCGGGAGGGCCGATCCGGTGCCCCTTGACCGGGGCGGCCATGACGTGGTCCAGGCCCGTCTCGGCGACGCCCTCGGGGCCGATCGCCAGCCCCACCGGCACGGGCACGGACGGCACACGCGGCGCGTAGGTGAGGTCGGGGCGGCCCCGGCAGCCGGTGGGCCGTCAGGACGTGCAGGATCCCCTGATCCGTGAGCTCCTGGACGACGTCCTCGATCCGGTGCAGCGCGGGCTCCTCGTCTTCGGCGTAGCCGACGGCGAAGGTGATGCTCTCCTTGACCCCCGACGGCACCCGGGACACCCGCTGGGTGCCGATGAAGGGCCGGGTCTCCCCGCCCTCGCCGACGAAGACCGACCAGCTCGGCCTGGGCGCCCGGCGGCGACACGTGGCGGTGAGAGTCGGGCGGTCCCACTCCGCCAGCGCCGGCTCGCTGGTGCCCCACCCGGCCGGCGCGGCCCTGGCGAACGTCCGGGCCAACGATTCCGCCGCCCCGCCGAGGACGAGGCCGTCGGTTGCGGGGTGCACGGCGGTGAGATCGATCAGCAGGTGGGAGCCGAGGACGGCCGGTTCCCGGAGGAACGTGGTGGAGGGGGTGGGCGCGGCCCGCGCGTCCGCCTCCGTTTCCGAAGCGTCCCGGTCCACGGCGTAGCCCGCCGTCTCGTCCCACACCAAGGGCAGGCCGGTGAGGCCGTCGTAGTGGCCGCCGCCGTCGGGTTCGGCCACGACCCAGCGGCCCCCGGGCTTGCTCAGGACCGTACGCAGCGGGAACGTGATGCACGCGTCGGCCGGGGTCACCACCTGCAGCGCCCGCCCGCTCTCGGCGTCCGCCGACAGCGCGTCGGCCAGCAGGAGGAGAGGGGGACCACGGGCCGATCCTGGGTCGCCACCATCGCCCGGTCGGTGACGAGGTCCACCGCGGGGTGCGCCGTCACGGCGTACCCCCTTCCCGCCCGGCCCGCTCCTCCGGGCGGGGCGGCCACACGGTGCCGCCCAACCTGTCGGTCAGGCTGCCGGCGAACCGGTGGGCGAGTTCCGCCGCCCCGCTCTCGGTACCGGACGCCCGGACCTCGACCCACCAGCACGGGTCGGGCATGCGGGCGGCGGTCTCGGGACCGAGCAGCCGCTCCACCTCGCTGGGGACGTCCACCCGCTGGGCGGCCTCGATGTTCACCAGTGGGGTCCCGTCGTCGTGGAGCTGGATGACCGCGCCGTTCCCGGCCCCCCCTGACCCGCAGGTCCGGTCCGGTGTCCACCATCGCGTCGGCCAGCGCCCGCATACCGGGGGCCTCCCTCACCAGCGCGACCACATCGTAGGTCAACCGTCCTCCCCGTCCGCGTCGAGCAGTGCCGTCTGCATGAGACGCGGGGAGCCCCCGCGCTGGATCCACCGGCCCCGTCCCGGGGGCTGCCGGTTGGCGTACACCCGCGGGAAGAGCTGCCCCTCGCTGCGGTCGCCGGACATGAGTACCGCGCCGGTGCCGATCTCCCGCATGGCCTGCACCAGCGGGTCGTACAGCCCGCGGCCGGCCCCGGCCACGCGGCGGGCCACCACGAAGTGCAGACCGATGTCGCGGCCGTTGGAGACGTAGGGCACGAACGGCGCCAGCGGCTTCTGCCCGGCCGTGGTGAGCACGTCGTAGTCGTCGGCCAGCACGACGATCCGCGGGCCCGCGATCTCGCCGTCCTCCAGCCTGTCGGGGTCGGCGTCGTCGGGCATCCGCTCGTCGAGCTCCTTGGCCACGCCGCCCGCCAGCCCCGCGCACACCCGCGCGTTGCTGGCGTACCCGCCCGGGTAGGGCTCGGGGATCACGTTGCGCAGGGTCCGCCGCGGGTCCATCACCGCGAACACGAGCTCCGAGGAGTCGTAGCGGGCCATCAGCCCCTCGGCGACCAGGCGCAGCAGGTTGGTCTTCCCGCACTCCCCGTCGCCCAGCACCAGCAGGTTCTGATCGCCGCCGAACAAGTCGAGCAGGACCGGTTCCAGGGCCCGCTCGTCCACCCCGATGGGCACCCGCCGGGCCTCCTTCTCGGGGCCCGGCAGGGTGCGGGCGGGCAGCCGGTACGGCAGTGTCCGCACCGACGGGGCGCTCGGCCCCCGCCAGGCTCCGGCGACCGCCCGCGACGCCTTCTCGACCACCTCACCCAGGTTCTCGTCGTCCGGCGTCCCGTCGACGCGGGGCAACGCGACCTGGCCGAAGAGCTTGGTGCCGGTCAGCGCCCGGCCCGGCGCCGCCGCGCTGATCGTCTCGGCGAGCTTGCGGTCCACCGAGGAGTCCGACGGGTCGTTCAGCCGCAGCTCCACCTTCTGCCCGAAGTTGGACTGCATGGTCATGCGCACGTCGTTCCAGCGCAGCATCGCGCCCACCACGTGGACTCCGTAGCCGCCGCCGCGCCTGAGCAGGTCGGAGACCGTGTCGTCGATCTCCTCGAAGTCGTTGCGGACCGCTCCGAACCCGTCGACGCACAGCACGATGTCCGCGCAGGGCAGCTCGGGCACCTCGCCGCGGGCGTGCATCCGGCGCAGCTGCTGGACCGAGTCGATGCCCCGTTCCCGGAACACCTCCTGGCGGTGCTCCAGCATCCCGTGGATCTCCTCGACGGTGCGCCGCACCCGCTCGGCGTCGGTACGGGCCGCGATCCCCCCGACGTGCGGCAGGCCGGACAGCGCCTGCAGGCCGCCGCCGACCAGGTCGAGCCCGTAGACGGCGACCTGGCTCGGGGAGTGGGTCAGGGCGATGGAGAGCACCATCGTGCGCAGCAGTGTCGTCTTGCCGGTCTGCGGTCCCCCGACGATCGCCAGGTGGCCGCCCGAGGCGGCCAGGTCGAGCTCCCACACCCCCTGCCACTGCTTGCCGGCGTCGTCCAGCAGCCCGATGGGCACCTTTCGGTACGCGCACGCAGCTCGTCGGAGAGCATCGCCCCCAGTTTCGCCGAACTGGGGGCGATTAGCCGCGCGTTCACCCCGCCGTCGCGGCGGTGCTGGTCGAAGACGTGCGGCAGCCATTTCAGCCACTCCCAGTCGGTGGCCTGCGATCGGGGGTGCATCACCGCCAGCGCGGCGTCCTCCGGCACGTGGAAGGCGCCGAACTGGGCGATCAGCGCCCGCACCAGGCGCATGACATCGGCGCGCTCGCCGATCACGCTGACGTTGCCCACCATGTCGAGGGGCACGGTGAACGGCATGTCCGGCACCGTCTCGAACCGCCGGACCGCGGTCCGCGCCTCGGAGAGCATGAAGGGATCTGTGGGGGCCAGTGCGGTGCCCTTCTCCGCCACGCGCAGCGGGCGCCCGGGCATGACGCCCGTGCCGGCCCGCAGCCGCAGGAAGTCCCGGTCCTTGCGGCGGCGCTCCCACATGCGTGTCGGGTCGCGCGCGACGTCGTACAGCGCCTCCGGGGGCGGATCAAACTGCCGGGCGTGGGAGCGGGCCTCCTGCTCCCACTTGCCGAGGTCCTCGCGCAGCTCCTCCAGGTACTCCAGGTAGAGTTCCCGCTGGTTGCGGCGTTGCCGGGCGGCCTGGCCGCGGCGCGAGAACAGCATGCCGACGGCGGCGACGACCGCGACGACGAGCACGAGCGCCCCGAGCGCCATGAACGCCGGGTTCCGCAGGGCCATCATGATGGTGAGAGAGGCCATCATGCCGACCATCGGCAGGATGGTCATGAGCGGGTTCGCCTGCGCGCCGCCGTCGGGCAGGGTCGGCGGCGCCTCGACCTCGTGGGTTTCCCGCTGAGGGGGCGGGTACACGGTCCGGGCCGGCCGGTGCACGATGCGGATCGCCACCACCACTCCTCTCATAACGGGCCGCGTAGATCCTAACGCCGGGGAGTGGCGGGCCTAGTGGCGCGAAGGGCCCGGGCCGGGCCCGGTCACAGGGGCCATGACGGCCGCGCGCACGGCCTTTTCCGATGAGGGAGCACCGCCGGGATCCGGCGGATGTTCCCGCCGAACCGGACCGCGCGGTACAGCGTGGCAGGTCATGGAAACACTTTCTCCATGGCCAGGAAAGACGTTGGCGAGCGCGTTTCCCCGCCGTCCACGGCCCCCTACCTGTGGGGGCTGCGCGTGGCCGTGCTGCTGCACGCGGCACTGCTGGGGCTGCAGTTCGTCACCGCCGGCCAGCTCGTCGCGGGAAATCCCGGTGTCCTGCCGCTGCACACCACAGGGGCGCTCATGACGAACGCCTCCGGCTTCATCCAGATCGCCGCCGCCGCGCTGCTCTGGCGGCCCGGCCACGGGCCGCCGATGCCCACGGTGGTGAGCGGAACCACGATCCTGCTGAGCCTGCTGCAGACCCACTTGGGCAGCCAGGACATGCTCGCCCTGCACGTGCCAACGGCGATGGCCATCGTCGTACTGGTGATGTGGACGCTGACCTGGTCCTGGACCCGCCCGGTCCGGGGAACCGCTGGGTGAGGGGCACGGGGCCGGGTCCGGCCCCGTGCCCGGCGCGCCAGCGGGGGTCAGAGGCCGAGCACCGCGATGGCGATGAGGAAGTAGATGACCAGTCCGGTGGCGTCGATCAGTGTGGTGATCAGCGGCGCCGAGACCACCGCGGGGTCGATGCCCACCCGCTTGGCCACCATCGGCAGCATCCCGCCCACGAACGAGGCCCACAGGCAGATCACGGCCATGCTGGCCGAGATGACGGCGGCGAGGGAGAGGTCGAAGAAGAACCAGACCACCGGGAAGGCGATCGCGGCCAGCATCAGTCCCAGCATGATGCCCACCCGCGCCTCCCGCCAGATCACCCGGGGCAGGTCGGCGAACCGCACCTCGCCCACCGACATGGCGCGGATCACCACGGTGGCGGCCTGGGAGCCGGCGTTACCGCCGATGCCGATGAGCAGTGGGATGAACAGCGCCAGCGCCACCACCGATTCCAACGTGTCCTCGAACGCCGAGAGCACGTTGACCGTCAGCACCGCGGCCACGCCCAGCAGCAGCAACCACACCGCACGCTTGCGCGCCAGGTGGAACGGGCTGGAACTCAGATAGGGCCGGCCCAGCGGCTCCGACCCGCCGGCGCGGGCGAGGTCCTCGGTGGCCTCCTCCTCCAGCACCCGCATCGCGTCGTCGACGGTGATGATCCCGATCAGGCGGCCCTCCGTGTCCACCACCGGCAGCTCCACCAGGTCGGCCGAGCGCATCAGCCGGGCCGCCTCCTCCTGGTCGGTGCCGGCCGTGACCGCGTGCACCTCGCCGCCGACCAGCTCGCCTATCGGGGTGGAGGGGGCGGTGGCCACCACGTGGCGCAGGTCCACCATCCCCACGAGGCGGCGCTGGTCGTCGGTGACCGGCAGCGCGTACAGTACCGCCGGGTCAACGTCGGCACGGCGGACCTTCGACAGGGCGTCGGCCGCGGTCATCGACGCGCGCACGCTGACGAAGGCCGGGGTCATGATCCGCCCGGCCGATTCCGCCGGGTACCCCAGGAGGGTGGCCGTCGCCTGGCGCTCGCTCGGGCTCAGCCCGGCCTGCAGCCTGGTGGCCACGGTCGCCGGCATCTCGTCGAACAGCCGCGCGCGGTCGTCGGGCGCCATGTCCTCCACCAGCTGGCGCACCTGAGCATCGCGCAGCCCTTCCAGCAGTTCCTGCTGGTGCAGCGGCTCCAGCGCCTCGAACACCGCCAGCGCCCGGTCCTTGGTCAGCAGCCGGAAGGCGATCGCGCGCTCGGCCGGCGGGATCCGCGCCAACTCGTCGGCGATGTCGAGAGTGCCGTGTTCGCCGAGCCAGGCCCGCAACTCGCCAAGGTCCTGGGCACGGGTCAGTTCCCACAGCCCTTCCATTGGCCATCACCCCCGTTGTCGGCACAGCGACCGTCGACAGGGCGATCCCCTTCGTCGGGCCACCCGCATCCCATCCTGCCCCGCGTGCACCCGGCATACCCGGCCCGCTTCAGCCGGGTGTTCCGGGTCGAGCGCGGATTTCGCGCGGCTCACCGACTTCGCTCGGTCGCCGTCGCGGCCGTGGATGCGCCAGCCGCCGCCGACACTCGCAGCGGTTGTCGACGAGCACGGACCGTGTCCGTTTCCGCGTACCTATCGCCGCCAGAAGAAGTGGTGCACGACGCCGCTCGAGCTTGGCACGCGTTCCAGGTGGAAGCGGTCGGTCAGCTCCTCCGGGCTCTCCCAGAGTCGCAGGCCGCCGCCGAGTTCGTACGGGGCGACGGCGATGTGCATCTCGTCGACCAGGTCCGCGTCGAGGAACGCGCGGAGGGTCGTCACGCCACCGCCGATGCGCACGTCCCGGCCGTCCGCGGCGGTCTTCGCCCGCTTCAGCGCTTCGTGCGGGGTTGTGTCGAGGAAGTGGAACGTCGTGTCGCTCAGCGTGAACGACGGCCGCACGTGATGTGTGAGTACGAAGACCGGCGTGTGGAAAGGGGGCTCGTCGCCCCACCAGCCTGCCACTCGTAGTCCGGCCAGGGGCCGCGGATGGGACCGAACTTGTTGCGCCCCATGATCTCGGCGCCGATGTTGCGCGTGAAATCGCGTGCGATGTAATCATCGAGCCCTCGGGTGCCGCCGGGATCGGTGCGGTTGACCCAGCTGGCCGTGGCACCGACCCAGGCGAACAGGTCGCCGGGGTCGGCCTGGCCGAATGGGTGCTCGAAGCTCTGCTCCTCGCCCGCCCCGATCCCGTCCCGGGTGATGCTGAAGCAGTGGACTCGGACCCGCTGTGGCATGGCCTACCTCCTCGAATGTCGAAACCGGCCTATCGCGGCTGCTGCGGTCGCATGCCAGGTGGTCGTCACCGACGCGCCCCGCACGACACCCAGACGGAGATTCCTGGTCGCGTAGTGTCGTGTGAGTGCTGTCGGTGACGACCACCTGGTGAGTTGCCACGTGAGTGGTCTACCTACCGAGGAGGAAACCGTGAAGTACTTGATCCTGATGCAGGTCGACCCGGCGGTGCTGGAGCAGCTCACCGACGAGCAGCAGAGGCGGATCCAAGAAGGACACGGCGCCTTCCTGGCCGCCATCAAGGAGCGCGGTGAGTTCATCGCGACCCAGGCCCTCGCTGACCCCAGCCGGTCGAAGGTCATTCGCAGCTCCGGGGGCCAGCCCGAGGTGACCGATGGACCGTTCGTCGAGAGCAAAGAGTTCATGGGCGGCTTTTACCTCATCGACGTCGAGGACGAGGCCCGGGCGGTGGAGCTGGCCAAGCAGATCCCCGACGCCAACATCCCCGGCCTCGCTCTGGAGCTACGGCCGGTGATGTTCGCTGACCTGGGAGAGGGATGATTCCAGCCGAACCCGTCGGCGAGGGTCGGTGGCGCGAGCTCGCGCGACAGGCCCTCGCCCGGTTGCTGCGCATCTATGGCAGCGCCCAGTTCGACCTGTGCGAAGACGCCGTCCAGGAGGCGCTCCTGCACGCGCACCAGCGGTGGCCGACACAGTTCCCGGACGACCCGCTGGGCTGGCTGGCCACGACCGCCCGCCGCCGGTATGCCGACCGCGCCCGCGGCGACGCCCGGCGCCGACACCGCGAGACCCGCGCTGCGTTGTTGCATCCCCCGGTGACGCCGGAGGCCGTCCACAGTGACGACTCGCTGCTGGTGCTGCAGCTATGTTGCCACCCCGGCCTGCCACGCTCCGGGCAGGTCGCACTGACCCTACGGGCGGTCGCCGGACTGACCACCGCCCAGATCGCCAACGTTTACCAGGTCTCCGAACCCACCATCGCCCAACGGATCACGCGGGCCAAGCGCCGCGTCTCCGAACTCGGCCGGCCCCTTCCGCCACCCGAACACGTGGACGAGCGTGTCACCGCGGTGCTCGACGTGCTCTACGTGATGTTCACCGAGGCGCACCACACAACCGCCGGCACACCGCCCCGCGACGCGGATCTCGCCGCCGAGGCGATTCACCTGACCCGACTCCTCCTCCGGAGCGTCCCTGAGTCCACCGAGGTCACAGGGCTCCTCGCACTGATGCTGCTCACCGAGGCCCGCCACCCCGCCCGGGTGGCGTCGGACGGGCGCCTCAAGCCGCTCGACGAGCAGGATCGGGCGTTGTGGGACCGGAAACTGATCGACGAGGGGATCACGCTCGTCGAACAAGCCGCCCCAGGTGCCGAACCCGGTCCCTACCTGCTCCAGGCCTGCATCGCAGCCCTACACGCCGAAGCCCCCGGCACCGCGGCAACGGACTGGGACGAGATCCTCGCGCTCTACCGGCTCCTCGAACTCGTGACCGGCCATCGGAACCCCACGATCACCCTGAACCGCATCGTCGCCCAGGCCATGGTCGACGGAAATGACATCGCCCTCGCCCGGATCGATGCGCTGGAAGCCGACCACCCCGGCCTTCCCCGTCTCAACGCCGTACGCGCCCACCTCCTGGAGCAGACCGGCAGGCCCGACGACGCGGCGAACGCCTACCGACGAGCCATCGCCACTACCGTCAATCTCGCTGAGCAGCAACACCTCAGGCACCGCCTACGCCGCCTCTCCGGCGCAAACGGGTGACGGCTGGACCCGGGAACCGGCAGTCATCACCGGAGGTCAAGACGTAGTTCCGCCCCGCCACTCGATCCGCCGACGCCCCGGGAAACCGACGCCGATCGCAGGTGAGCCTGCCGTCACCAACGTTCTGGCCCGCAGCATCTAGTGCCCGCGGAACCTGGCCAGGACCCTGCGCCGGAACTCCGCCGGGGTCCGGCCGGTCTCCCGCTTGAACACCTGCCCGAAGTGGGAGGGGTCCCTGAACCCCCAGCGCGTGGCGATCGCGCCGGCCGGGACGTCGGCCATCCGCGGGTCCGCCAGGTCCCGCTGGCACAGCTCGATCCGCCGCGCGCGTACCCACGCGGCCACCGTGAACCCCGTTCCTTCGAACAGGGTGTGCAGGTACCTCGGCGATATGTAGTGCGCCGCCGCGATGCTGTGGGGGCTCAGCCCCGGATCGGACAGCCGGCTGTCGATGTACTCGCGGACCCGCCACAGGAGGGCGTCCCGGCGCTCGGCGCCTTCGAGATCGTACTGGCCGAGCTCCGTACGCAGCATGGCGGTCACCAGCTCCATCATGGTGCGGACCGCCAAGGGGCCGCTGTGCCCCAGCGACTCCAGGCTCCGGTTCAGGCTGAGCACCATCGTCCAGACCGCGGACGACAGCCCCGTATCGCACTCGAACGCCGTCGCCGTGATATCGGCCAGGGAGCCTTCGTTCCTGGCGCCGATGCGGCCTCTCGGGAACCGGATGCACACCGACTTGTAGTCGTCGCTCGACACTATGGTGGCCGGCTTGGAGGAGTCGTAGATCGTGAACAACCCGGGCTTCAGCACGGCGGTCCGGTCGTCCTGCGACAACCGCATCTGGCCGGACAACTGCAGGGTCATCACGTAGTACCCGGTGTCCGTGGCGGAGATGGTGTCCCGGTCGCGGTAGGCGGCGTGCTTCTCGCACTCCATGCCGATGAAGCTGACCCCGGCCAGCGACCGCTTGCTGAGGGTCCCCTTGAAGGCGCCGGGCCGATCGCAGTCGAAACGGAATCTCAGGATGTTGCGCTGGACGGCGTCCGTCCACGAGTCGAACGCGACTTCCGGTCCCTTGCCGTGGTCTCCTAGACCGGAGGCCATCAGGTCGTCTACCAGTGACGCCATCCTCTTCTCCAATGGCTCACAGCCGCGTTCGCGCAGCTGCACGTGAGTGCCGATTTTCGAAGAAATCACTCCACTCTGCCATACGTGACGCGCACAATACTGTGACGCACATCACTCGAAATCAGAGGATGAGGACCACTCGGCCCTCGAAGCGTTCGGCGACTCGCCGCGGCGGCCCGGGTGACGAGAGGCGGGCGGCGCACCGGGTCCGTCACCGGGCACCTGTCCCGGGAAGGGGCGGGTCGCCGGAATCCGCCGCGGCCGGCTCAGTGTTCAGTGTCCCGTGCGGCATCGATGAGCCCCCGATCGCGCGGCCGGCGTCCCCTCCACGCGCCCTCGAGCAGTCCGGTGATTCCCGCGAGGGTCAGCTCCCGGGGGTTCGGGTAGGGCTTCGCCACCGCCAGTTCGGCCGCTCTGCCCAGCTCGGACTCGGGCAGGCCCACCTCGTCCAGCGAGGTCGGACCGCCCAACGAGGCGACCAGGTCGTGGACCGCGGCCGGGGCGTCGCACGTGCCCAGCGCCTCGGCCACGCGGCACATGGTTTCCGGCGCCGCGGGCGCGTTGTAGGCCATGGCGTGCGGGAGGACGACGGTGTGGGTCTCAGCATGCGGCAGGCCGAACATTCCGCCCAGCGTGTGGCAGAGCTTGTGGTGCAGCCCCATGCCCACCGAGGCCAGGCACGTGCCCGCCAGCCACGCCGCGTGCAGCGCGTCCGCCCGGCCGTCCACGTCGGAGGGGTCCGCGGCGATCGCGGGCAGCGCGCGGGCCATCCGGGTGATCGCGTCGAGCGCGAACCCGTCGATCACCGGGTTCGCCTGCTCGGAGTAGAGCGCCTCCACCGCGTGGGCCATCGCGTTGACACCGCTGGTGACCGACAGCCCGACCGGCAGGCCGAGCGTCAGTTCGACGTCGTAGACCACGGTCTCGGGAAGCACCTCGACCGCGGACCGGGTCGTCTTCTCCCCCTGCGACGTCTCTCCGAGCACGGGTGTGACCTCGGATCCGGAGTAGGTCGTCGGCAGGACGACCTGGGGAATCCCCGTGCGCAGCGCGATCGCCTTGGCCAGCCCGGTCGTCGATCCACCGCCCACGGCCACCACGCAGTCCACCGCGTGCTCGCGCGCGACCTCCAGGGCCTCCTCGGTGACCTCGACCGGCGTGTGCATCGCCGCCCCGGTGAACCGCGCCGCGGCGAGCGGCCCCAGAGTGTCGCCCAGCCGCGTGGCGGTATCGGCCAACGACGGGCCGGCCGCGACGAGCGCGCGCGAGCAGCCGAGCCGCTCCACCTCGTCGCCGACCCGCGCGAGGGTGCCCGCGCCGAACACCACCCGCGCCGGGTAGGCGGTGTGCACGAAAGACCTCATCGGGCTCGATCCCCCCGTCGCGTTGCGCGGACCGTTCCGCACGGGAGTGGCCGCGCTCCGACCGAGGAGGCGTCGGTCCCGCGCGATCCCGGCCCGGTCACAGCCCGAGAATAGGGAGCGAACATCTTCCGCGCAAGAGAACTTCCGGGGCCGGCTCACGCCCGAACCCGCGGAGGACGCGCCTGACGGCGCAATCGTGCGCGCCCCGCAGCAGTCCTCGCGCCGGTGCGGCGGCCCGGCGCGGCGACCGCGGGCCGACCCGTCTGTGACCGCGGGGCTCGGGCAATTCGTGCGCGCACTCGACATTCCTCTGCGCTCGCGACCGATGGATTCCTCCACGGCGCTTCCTAGCATGCCACCTGTACGCAGCCGGCGCCGCTCCCGAACCGACTGCGGGGCCAGGCGTGGCACCGGCTTTCAACGAGGAGGAACGCAATGGCTTACGTCGAGGGTTCGCACCATGTGACCCTTTCGGTGGCGGGCGCGCAGGAGGACGTGGACTTCCACGTCAGGATCCTCGGTATGCGCCTGATCAAACGCACGGTGCTGTTCGACGGCTCACTCCCGATCTACCACCTGTACTACTCGAACGCCACCGGTGATCCGTCCAGCGTGGTCACCACGTTTCCGTGGGCGCAGGCGGGGTTCTACGGCAAGCGCGGCACCAACCAGGCCCGCGAGGTACTGCTGTCGGTCCCCCACGAGTCGATGGACTACTGGCACGAACGGTTGACCGGGCACGGCGTCGCGGTCGGGAACATCGAGGTGCTCGGGCAGCGCCGGCTGGCGTTCCGCCACCCGTCGGGGATCGAGTACGTGCTCGTCGGCAACACCGGCGACGAGCGCGTCGGCCACACCGGCCACGGCGTTCCGCAGGAGCACGCCATCCACGGGATCCACGGCGTCGGCCTGCACGTCTCCACCCCTGAGCGCATGGTGGAGTTCGCCAACGAATCCTTCCACTCCCGGGACCGGCTCCTGGAGGAGGGCGACCGGGCCTTCCTGCAGATCGGCGACCGGAAGCACGGAAACCACCTGGAACTCACCGTCAACCGCAAGGACGACCAGGGCACCTGGGGTTTCGGGGCCGGCACCTGCCACCATTTCGCCTGGAACGTCGGAACGCTGAGCAACCAGAACGACGTCAAGTTCGAGATCGAAGGGCGCGGCTACACCGACATCTCCGAACTGAAGGACCGCAAGTACTTCAAGAGCGTCTACGTCCGCACGCCGGGCGGGGCCCTCTTCGAGCTCGCTGTCACCCACGAGGAGGGCGGCTGGCACTGCGACGAGTCGCCGAAGGAGCTGGGAACCAGGTTCCAGCTACCCGAGCAGTTCGAACACCGCCGCGAGGAGATCTTCAGCCGACTGGAACCGATCGATATCTAGTCGGCTCGACACCGGTCAGCAGATCCGGGCGAGCTCGGAGGTTGTGCGATGGCACCCCAGCCGGCACCGCATGTGGCAGTCGACCATGAGATCACCGTAAGGCGCGGGCATTTCTGGATTCCCGGAGAGCGGGTCGAGACCGCGCACGGCACCGTCCAGCGGGCCCCGATGTTCGTGCATTGGGAGGCCCCGCCGAAGACCGCACACCCCTACCCGCTCGTGCTGGTGCACGGAGGCGGCGGGCAGGGTACCGACTGGACCGGCACCCCTGACGGACGTCCCGGATGGGCGACCCGCTTCGTGGAGGCGGGCTTCGCCGTGTACGTGGTCGACCGCTGCGGCCACGGCCGGTCGCCCTTCCATCCGGACGTCGTCGGCGCCATGGGCGGCCAGTTCCCGTACGAGGCGGCGAAAGCGCTCTTCCTGCCCGATGAGGTCCGACCGGAGCAGACCCAGTGGGTCTACGAGCGGGAGATCGGGTCCCCCCATATCGATCAGTTGCTCTGCCCAATGGGGCCGCTGCCCGCGGACCTGGCCGAGTCCCAGCGGATGGACGCCGACCGGCTCGGCCGCCTCCTGGACATCACCGGCCCGGCGGTCCTGGTCACCCATTCCGCCGGTGGACCGGTCGGGTGGCTGGTCGCCGATGCCCGGCCGGGCAGGGTGGCGGCGATCGCGGCGATCGAGCCGATGGGTCCGGCCTTCGCGGAGTTCCCGGGCTTCGGCAAACTCGCTTGGGGGCTGACCGCTCACCGGATCACCTACGACCCGGAGCTGCACCGCCCCGAGGAGGCGGAGAACGCCGACCCGGCGACGCTGCGCATCCCGGCTCTCGCCGGCACGGCGGTCGCCGTGGTGACGGGAGGCTCCTCGGCCTTCGCCGGGTTCGCGCCGCACGTCGTCGACTTCCTGAACACGGCGGGCGCCCGCGCCCAGCACGTGCACCTTCCCGAGTACGGCATCACCGGAAACGGGCACGGCCTGACATTCGAGTCGAATTCTGATCATACGATCAAACCGGTCATTACCTGGATCCTCGACCACGCTAGGCGTTCACCAAGGAATGGACGACATGGCCACTGAGCTCGCAGCCACGACCGGAATCAACGTAAGCGAGGAGTTCCAGCCGCTCATGGAGCGGCTGGACGGCATCAGCCACATAGTGAGCGACCGTGCCGAGGAGTGCGAGGAACTGGGCCGCCTCACGGACGAGGTGGTCCAGGCCCTGTACGGAACGGGTGCCTTCAAGATCGGCATCCCCCGCGTCCTGGGCGGCTACGAGTTCTCGCCCCGCCAGGTGATCGAGACCATCGCCAAGATCTCCTACGCGGACGCCTCCGCGGGCTGGGCGTTCATGGCCGTGCAGATGGTCACCGGCACCACGGCGGCCTACCTCGGGGAGGAGGCGTCCCGCGACCTGTACCCCGATGTCGAGAACGGCCGCTACGCGCTGATCGCCGGACAGGGGACCAAGCTCGGCAAAGCGGTCAGGGCCGACGGGGGCTACCGCATCAGCGGCCACTGGCACTTCGCCTCCGGCATCCCCATGGCCAGCCACATCCACACGGCGGCGCTGTGCGAGGAAACCGGCCGGCCCCTGGTGTTCACGTTCCCCAAGGAGCAGGCGACACTGATCGACAACTGGGACGTGATGGGGCTGCGCGCCACCCACAGCATCGACTACACCTGCGAGGACGTGTTCGTTCCCGACAGCCACGTCTACGAGGTGGCGACGATGGACGCCCGCATCGGCGGCGCGATCTACCGCATGGGCTTGGCGAACATGGCCGGGATCTGCCACACCGGGTGGGCCCTCGGTGTGGGTCGCCGGATGCTGGACGAGCTGAAGGCCCTGGCCGCGAGGAAGACCGGAACACCGAACGCCTCGGTGGACACCCAGCAGTTCTACGCCGAGTACGCGGAGGCGGAGAGCAAGCTGCGGGCGGCGCGCGCATGGGCCATGGACGTCTGGGCGGACAACGAAGCGATGCTGGATCGGGGGAAGCTCCTCGACACGGAGCAGGAGACCCTGACCCGGTTGGCGCTGAACCACACGACCTGGTCCGTGCAGGCCGCGGGTCAGGTGGTGTACAAGTGGGCGGCCACGGCGGCCCTGCGGCGGGGGGACCTGCAGCGGTTCTTCCGCGATCTCAACGCGGGGACGCAGCACATCACCTCCGGGCCGGTGGTGCTGCAGAACTGCGGCAAGTGGCTGGCCGGGCTGGCGCCGGGTTCCCGATGGGTCTTCCTGGACCTGCAGGAGCAGGGACGGTAGCACTCGGACCACCCGCTGACAGCGCCTAAGGTGATTGATCCGCATGACTTTCCGCAACGCGAGTGCGCCCGCCGGCCCGACCAGAGACGTCCACCGTTCCGTACCGGACGCGTCCTCGCCTGACACGGTCGCCGCGGAGGATTTCAAGGCCGTTTTCCGGGACCACCCGGCGGGCGTCTCCATCGTCACCGCCGACGACGGCACGGGGCCGGCCGGCCTGACCGCGACATCGGTCACCTCGGTCTCCGCGGAACCGGCCCTGCTGCTGTTCTCCCTGGCCGCGGACTCCTCGGCCACACCGGGGATCACCGGCTCCGAGACGGTGCTGGTCCACCTGCTCGGAGCCGAGCACCTGGACCTGGCGAAGAGGTTCGCGACCGGCGGGATCGACCGGTTCGCCGACACGGACAGCTGGACCCGGCTGGCGAGCGGCGAGCCGGTGCTGCTGGGAGTGGACAGCTGGCTGCGCGGCCGGGTAGTGGACCGAATGGCGGCCGGGAGCTCCATCGTGGTCCTCGTCCGCGTCGTCCAGGTCCAGGCGGGCAGGCGCCCCCGTTCACCACTCGTCTACCAGGACAGAACCTGGTACTCGCTCGGTGAGGCCGCGACGCTGACGTGACCGTCCCGCGGCCGTGAGAGAACCGGTCCCCCGGCGCCCGCCGGGGGACCGGTTTCGTCGTGCTCACCGCGACACCGGCCAGGAGCCCCGGCGGTGGAGCGATATGTGTCCTTAGAGTAAGAATCGGGCTACCGTTTTGTGACCTTAGGTGCAACAATGACGGCCGTGCCCGAGAGAGCGCCGCTACGCTCACCACGCGCCGCCGTGTTCGCGTCGGTGTGTGTCGGCGTGTCGGCGAGCGGGCACGCCCTGGCCTCCGGCCACGGGGTGCCGTTCGCAGGCCTGGCCGCGGGCTTCCTGCTGGTCTTCCTGACCGCATACGCGGTCGCCTCGCAGGAGAGAAGCTTCGGCCTCATCTGCGGCTGGATGGCGTGGGGCCAGATGGCGCTGCACATCCTCTTCTCCGTCTTCCACCCGACGGAGAGACTGCCCGTATCAGGGCTCGCCCGCATCCACAGCTCCGGGCATCTGGTGCTGCCGGACAGCACCGCCGACAGCAGTGCCGGTGCCGGAATGCTGCTCGCCCACGTCCTGGCCCTGCTGGTCAGCGCCTGGTGGCTGCGCCAGGGCGAGTCCTCGCTCTTCACTCTTCTCCGGCTTCTGCGCAGACTTCTCTGGGACGCGCTGTTCGTCCTGGTCATCCCGCCCCTGCGGGCATGGGGCCGCTCCGTCCCGGTGTGGCACCACCGCGTCGCGGCCGGGTCCGCGTCCCTGGGCTTCCTGCGGCACATCCTGGTGCGCCGCGGCCCGCCGCTGCTCTTCCCGACCTGACGTTCACCGCCGCCCGCGCGCCCATGCCCGGCGGTTCCGTCCGCGCGCCCAGGTGCGCCCGGACGCATCGATCACGTCCGTCTCGACGCGTGCGCATGCCACTGCGTCGAGCTGTCACGGAAGACGCATCATGACCTCTCATCACCATGTCTCTGTCAGTCCCACCCCACCCGACCCTCCTCCCGGTGAGGACGCCCAGCGCGCCGGGCCGCCTCCCTCCGGGCGGCGCTCCACATGGTCGCTGCTGCGCCCGGCGCTGCTGCGGCTGCATTTCTACGCGGGCATCCTGGTGGCGCCGTTCATCCTCATAGCCGCCATAACCGGCCTGCTCTACACCTTCACCCCTCAGATCGAGGAGGTCCTCTACGCCGACGAACTGCACGTTCCGGTGGGCGAGGAACGGCTGCCGCTGAGCGAGCAGGTGGCCGCGGCCACCTCCGCCCATCCCGAGGGAACGCTGAGCGGGGTGCGCCCCGCTGAAGCGGCCGACGAGAGCACCCGCGTGCTTCTCGACGTGCCCGGCATGGAGGAGTCGCACCGCCTCGGGGCCTTCGTGAACCCCTACACCGGCGAGGTGCGCGGGGCGCTGGAGAGCTACGGCAGCAGCGGCTCACTCCCGGTGCGCGCCTGGCTCGCGCAGTTCCACCGCAATCTACACCTCGGCGACGCCGGGCATCTCTACAGCGAGCTCGCGGCGAGCTGGGTCTGGGTGGTCGCCGCCGGCGGGGTGGCCCTGTGGGTGTCGAAGCGGCGCGGCAAGCGGCGCCTGCGCGCCATCCTGGCCCCTGATTCCCAGGCGCGCGGCCGGAGCAGGACGATGTCGTGGCACGGCTCCGTAGGGGTCTGGGCCGCGGCCGGTCTCCTCGTCCTCTCCGCCACCGGCCTCAGCTGGTCGACATATGCCGGCGACAACATCTCGAAGATCCGCGAGGCGATGCAGTGGCAGACGCCCGCGCTGTCCGCCGCGGCCCCCGACTCCGGGCACAGCGGGCACGGCGCGCACGGCGCCGGCGTCGAGGTGGACCGGGTGCTGGAATCCGCGCGTGAGGCGGGGCTGGACGGCCCCGTGGAGGTCAGCTACCCCGAAGCCGAGGGCGCGGCCTACGCGGTCACTCAAACGCGGAGCCAGTGGCCGACGCAGAAGGACTCGGTCGCCGTCGACCCGCACAGCGGCCAGGTGGTCGAGGAGCTGCGGTTCGCCGACTACCCCCTGATGGCCAAGCTCACCACCTGGGGCATCGCGGCCCACATGGGCCTGCTCTTCGGTCTGGCCAACCAGCTCCTGCTCGCCACTCTCGCCCTGTCGGTCATCGGCCTGGTGATCTGGGGCTACCGCATGTGGTGGCAACGGCGTCCGACGGCGGGCGGTAGCTTCTCCCTGGGCCGTCCGATCCCGCGCGGAGCATGGCGCAACCTGCCGATCGGCACCCGCGTCCTGATCGTGCTCGCCGCGGCCGGGATCGGTTACCTGATGCCGGTGCTCGGCGTCTCGCTGCTGCTGTTCCTCGCCGTTGACATGGCCGTCGCGGCACGGGAGCGGCGCCGCTCCCGTGCGGCGCCCCCGCGGGCCGGGGCGGAGCGGCCCTCCTGACACACACCGGGGGCGTCCCGCTGCGAGCTGCGGGGCGCCCCCGGTGCCGTCCGGTGCACGCGGTCCCGACCCGTCCGCGGCCCTCGCCTGCCTCGGCGCGGGCATACGCGGAGCCGGGAGCGCCGGCCACCGCCTTCCGCTGCGACAAGTCGCGGGAACTGGTGCGGAAATTCGCACTATTATCGAAGGGAAAAAGCTTTCCAACGAAGGCGGGGGTCACCTTGGGCAGCGAACACGTGACATTGGAAGAGGTCGCTCGCAAGGCCGGAGTCTCACTGGCCACCGCCTCGCGCGTGCTGAACGGCAGCACTCGCCAGGTCGGTGAGAAACTGCGGGAGCGCGTGACCGCCAGCGCCCGCGAGCTCGGCTACCTTCCCAACGCCTCCGCGCAGACCCTGGCCCGCAACTCCAGCTCTCTCGTCGGCTGATCGTCCACGACATCGCCGACCCGTACTTCTCCAGCATCGCCGCGGGGGTGACCCGTCGCGCCGAGGGCGAAGGGCTCGTCGTCATGCTGGGCACCACCGGCCGCGATCCGGAGCGCGAGACGGAACTGGTGTCGACGCTGCGTTCGCACCGCGCCCGCGCGGTCGTGCTGGCCGGGAGCCGCACGACCTCGGAGGAGGACGCGCGCCGACTGGCCGAGGAGATGACCGCGTTCATCGCCCGCGGCGGGCGGGTGACGTGCGTCTCCCAGGAAGGGCTGCCCGCCGACACCGTGGTCCCCGACAACCCGGGCGGGGCCGCCGCGCTGGCCAAGGAACTCACCGCCCAAGGCCACCGCCGTTTCGCGGTCCTGGCCGGCCCCACCGACCTGCGCACCGCGCAGGAACGACTGGACGGCTTCCGCTCCGCCCTGTCGGACGCCGACGCCGAACTCCTGTCGCACAACGTGGTGCACGGCACCTTCACCCGCGACGGCGGCTACGAGGCCGCGCGCCAACTGCTGGCCGCCGGCACCGACGCCACCTGCCTCTTCGCCGTCAACGACGTCATGGCGACCGGCGCCATGGCGGCGCTGCGCGACGCGGGCCTGCGGGTACCGCAGGACCTCTCGGTCGCCGGGTTCGACGACATCCCCACATTGCGCGATCTGACCCCGACGCTGACCACCGTGCGGTTGCCGCTGGAGTGGATGGGGGAAGAGGCCACCCGCTTGGCGCTGGAGGAGGAACCGACCGGGTCCCCCCGCCGCGTGTCCATCGCCGGCGAGGTGGTGATACGGGAGAGCACCACTCCCCCGGGACGGGAGTGAGACGCACCTGGAAGGCCCGCGCCCCGCACTCCCGCCACGGTCACCCGCCCGGGCGCCGCGGCCCCTCCGGGGTCTGGTGCGGCGGCCCGCAAACGGTGCCGAGGTAGCGCTCGACCATCGTGCGCAGGACTTCGCGGGGGTCGCTGGCCCACACCTCCTCGTTGAAGATTTCCACCTCGATGTCGCCGCTGTACCCCGCGGCGTCCACCGCCGCGCGCAGGGACGTGAAATCGATGTGGCCGTCGCCCATCATCCCGCGCCCCAGCAGCACGTCCGCGGGAAGCGGCGTGATCCAGTCGCAGACCTGGAAGCCGGCGATACGGGATCCCGCTCGTTCGATCTGGGGGAAGACCTCCGGGTCCCACCACACGTGGAAGGTGTCGACCAGCACTCCGACCTGCTCGGGCGGGAACGGCTCGGCGATCGCCAGCGCCTGCCCCAGAGTGGACAGCACCCCGCGGTCGGCGCAGTAGACGGGGTGCATCGGCTCCAGGGCCAGCCGTACGCCGCGTTCCCCGGCGTAGGGCGCCAGCTCGACCAGCGCGTCGCTGACACGCAGCCGGGCGGCGGCGAGGTCGCGTGATCCACTCGGAAGCCCGCCGACGACGAGGACGAGGCACGGGGTCCTGAGATCCGCGGCCTCGTCGATGGCTCTGCGGTTGTCGTCGATCGCCGCGCGCCGCTGCGGGCCCTCCTCGACGGTGAAGAAGCCGCCGCGGCACAACGACGACACGCGCAGCCCGGCGTCGCGCACCAGTCCCGCCGCCTTGCGCACGCCGATGTCGTGCACGGGTTCGCGCCACAACCCGATGGCCGGGATCCCGAACTCCGCGCAGCCGTCGACCGCTTCGGCGACCGTGCACCGGTTGACGGTCTTCTGATTGAGCGAAAGGCGCGCTATCCGCGGATCGGTCATCGGGCCACTCCTGCGACGTCGAGCAACGAGTTCATCCGGGCCGCGGCCAGCTCGGGGTCGGGCAGCAGCCCGGCTTCGTCGGCGAGCCGGAAGGCCCGGGACAGGTGCACGATGCCGCGGCCGCCGTGCAGCCCGCCGACCATCGTGAAACCGGGCTGGTGCCCCGACAGCCAGGCCAGGAAGGCGATCCCGGTCTTGTAGTAGTAGGTGGGGGCGGTGAACAGGTGCCGGGCCAGCGGTACGGTCGGGTCGAACGCCGCGTCGTAGCCGGCCTCGTCCCCGTTGTCCAGGGCGTGCAGGGCGGCCGACGCCGCGGGGGCGATGGCGGCGAAGATCCCGAGCAGCGCATCGCTGTGCGAACCGCCGCCGCCCTTGATCAGCTCGGGGTAGTGGAAGTCGTCGCCGGTGTAGAGGCGGACGCCTTCGGGCAGCTCGGCGCGGAGCCGGACCTCGTGGTCGGCGTCGAGCAGGGAGACCTTGACACCGTCGACCTTGGCCGCGTGCTCGCGCATCAGCGCGAGGAGCGACTCGGAGGCGCGCTCGATGTCCTCCGACCCCCAGTAGCCCGCCAGCGCGGGGTCGAACATGGGGCCGAGCCAGTGCAGGATGACCGGTTCGCGGACCTGGCCGAGGAGTGTGCCGTAGACCTTGTGGTAGTCCTCCGGCCCCCGCCCGAGCGCGGCCATCTGGCGGCTGGCCATCAGGATCACCTGGGCCTCGGCGTCCTCGACGACCCGGATCTGCTCCTCGTACCCGGCCAGCACGGCGTCCAGGTCGGCCACCCGCGCGGGGAGGTGGTCGGTGCCCGCCCCGGCGGCGACACGGCCACCGACGCTCCTGGCCTCGGCGCTGCTGCGGCGGATGAGTTCCCGGGTGGCGGCCCAGTCCAGTCCCATGCCCCGCTGCGCGGTGTCCATCGCCTCGGCCACCCCCAGACCGTGCGACCACAGGTGGCGCCGGAAGGCCAGGGTGCCTTCCCAATCCACAGCGGACGGCGCTCCGAGAGCGTTGTCGCCGAGCGGGTCGGCGGCGACGTGAGCGGCGGCGTAGGCGACCCGGCTGCGCGGGGGATCGGCAGGTCGGGGCCACTGTTTCGGTTCGCGCATACGGTGCTCGGCGATCGAGCCGTCTGCGCCGGGGAGCCTGATAGCGGGAGTCACGGGTGCACCTCGGAAACCATGGGGAAAGCGTTTTCCGTAGCGTAATCCGAACCTCTGACCCGCCGCAAGGAGGAATCAACCGGATGACAGGCCGAAGCGCGGCGGCTCCGGAGCCGAGCGGCCCCCGAAGGCCGCGCTCCCCTCCACCGCCGGACGATCCCGCAGCGGAGACGGCGCCGGGATGCGTCGGCTCAGCCGAGCGGCCGGGCGCCGTCGAGGTCCCAGACCTTCAGCATTCCGCACATGCCGTTGCGCAGCGGACCGGGCGGGGAGTCCGCCGTGTACACGGCGGCCCGGCTCAAGTGCTCCCCGCGCCCCGCTGCGATCTCCCCCAGGTGATGGCCGGTCGCCTCAGCCTGGCCCAGGGGACCGCGTTCCCAGTGGTGGCGCCAGCCGGCGGCCTTGTCCCGCACCAGCCGCACGGCGGCCTCGTGCAGGTCCGCCAGGGCGCCGCCGCCCTCGGCGGCGACGCGGTCGCGCAGCGCGAGGTAGCCCTCGATGGCCAGGTCCCGGCGGCGGCGCGCGGCCCGGGACATCGCGGCGTGCGCCGAAGCGGTGTCGTCGAACTCATCCGGAGCGGGGATGGCCGTCGCCCGCTGGTAGGCGCGCGGATCGGCGAGCACCTCCGGCGGGTGGGTCAGAACGGCGTCCCCCGCCTCGGGCAGCCCGGCGTTCTGCATGACGACGAGCAGTTCGAGGTCCCCGCTGCGGTTCACCAGGCGGTGGACGGTACCCGGCGTGAACCACAGCAGGGTGCCCGGTCCCAAGGGGGTCTCGCGGAACCCCGCGCTGCTCAGCGTCTCCAGCGTTCCCTCGCCGCGCACCACCACGTACCCCTCCGCGGAGGCGGTGTGCAGGTGCGGGGAGCCGCCGGCCAGGGCGTCCGCGGTCGGCCAGTCGTAGACCCGCAGGTGGGAGACCGCGGTACCGCCGGGGAAGCCCGGGGGTGCCGCGGTCGGCCCGGCCTGCGGCCGTCGGTCCTAAGCGGTCACGGGCCGGCCACCTTCCCGCGGGAGTCCGCCTGTTCGAGTTCGGCCAGGCCCATCTCGGCGAGCCGCGCGGAGCCCTGCCGTTCGCGGTCCCTGTCGGCGATGACCACCGCGTAACGGTAGGACAGCGTGGCGCCGGGCTCGGCCGGGACCTCCTCGCCGAAGAACGGCGCCGGGCAGACGCAGCCGAACGTGCCGGTGCGCACGAACCATCGCGTGGGGTGGCCCGGGTTGTCCGGCGCGTCCACGAACACCAGCGTGGAGGAGCGGTCGTGCTCGTCGTGCCGCCCCGCGAACGCCATCCACGGCGCGCGCACGCCCACCAGGTCGTCGCCCCCCTCCGCCTGCGGGGTGTAGACGCGGCCACCGGTGAACGAGCGGGGGCCACGCCAAAAGAGCCCGCCGTATCCGGCGTTCTCCCTGCCTTCGGTGGTGGGGCTGCCGATGGCGATCGTGCGTTCGGTGAGATTGCTGAACGACGTCTCGAACACCAGGGTCCAGACGCCGCGCTCCGGGTCGACGGTGCCCTGGATCCCCCGATGCTCCGCGAACCAGGTCTGGCCCTGCTCGGTGATCCAGTCGAGGCGTTCGCCGACCACCACCGCGTCCGCGAGCGTCTCAAGGCGGTCGAACCCCCGGTGGCACATGCTCCCGTCGTTGCCCAGCTGCCGGTAGCCCTGGTCGCGTACGTAGGTCGGGCCGCCCCAGAAGTTGGCCGACCCGACGTTCGGGAGCGACCAGGCGATGCCCTTGTGCCAGACGTGGTCGTGCGGCCGGTACAGGCTGACCAGGTCGCCGCCGAGGGTGCGGATCGGGTGGAAGTAGGGACGCGGCGACTCCAGCCGGGCGTCCCACGGCCGGTAGACGTAGCGGGCCAGTTCCGCGCCGTCGTGGGTCAGGATCAGTGAGCGGTCGTGCTCGTGCACCAGCCCGATGCCCCGGGCGGGCGGCTCCGTCCCGTCGTTCGCGTGATGAGGCGCGCCGGTGCCGGCGGCGCGCTGATCCGTGGTCATAACCGACTCCTGTCGATCGGGAGGTCGTGTCGCGATGCGTGCGGTCCGGCTATTCGATGAGAGCGGCGATCACCATCGCGGCCCGTCCCCGTTCATGCGGTCGTGAAACGGCGACCCGGGGCCGAGGTCGGCGGGGGTGACCGGCCGCCGCTGGAAGGCCGACGCGTAGACGCCGGCGACGAGCCGCAGTGTCCGCAGTGAATCGGCGGAGGTCACGGGCGGCGCCTGCTTCGCCCGCACGGCCGCGACGACGTGCGTGATCTGGGCGGCGTGACCGCTGTTGACGCCCGATTCACCGGCCCGCCACGCGGCCATGACCGTTTCCTCGAACCCGGGGGCGGGGGTCACCCGCCAGTCGTCGTCGCCGTAGCCGTACAGGTGGGGGAGCTCGATGGTCGCGTGTTCGAAGTCGATCCGGATGTAGCTTTCCTCGCGGGATGAGACAAGGCTGTTGACGACGCTGGCCACCGCCCCGTTGGCGAAGGTCACGTGGGCGAGGGAGATGTCCTCGGTCTCCACATCACGGGCCTGCTGATGGGCGGTGGCCGACACCTCGACCCAATCACCGAGGAGGGCGGTAAGCAGATCCATCTGATGGATGCCATGCCCCATGGTCGGACCGCCGCCCTCGGTCTCCCACCGGCCGCGCCACGGGACGTCGAAGTAGGACTGCTCGCGGTACCAGGTCGTGTGGCATACCGCCACCAGCGCCCGTACGCGCCGCGCTCCGGAGCCGAACCGATGCTGGAAGAGGGTGGCGACCCATGGTCCCTGGCCGCCCTCGGCGGAGGCCATGTCCTCGAACTCGGCCAGGCTGAGCGCCGGCGGCTTCTCCACCAGGACGGAGACGCCCGCTTTCAGGCACGTCACGACCTGTTCGCGGTGCAGGGCCGGAGGCGTGCAGATGTGCACCAGATCGGGCGCCGCCTCGCACAACATCTCCGGCAGGTCGCTGTAGCGGCCGGGTATCCCGTAGCGGGCACCGAACCTCGCCAGGTTCTCCTCGGCCACGTCCACGGCCGCCACGGTCTCGACCTGGTCCGGCATCGACTGCAGCGCCTCAATGTGGAACCGGGCGATGGTGCCCGTGCCGACGATCGCCGCGCGTACCGGGACCGCCGGTGCGTCTTCTGGTCGACGGGGGATGTCCATCCTTCTCCTCACTCGCTCGGGCCGACCCGCCGCGGTTCGCCGGGTCGGGCCCGCGTGCTGGGCAGCCGCACCGTGACCGCTCGGTAATCGCTTTCCTGAAAAGTATGGGCCTCCCCTCCCCGGATGAGCGGCTCAGGGGTCGAGGGCGGGAATCGGGGACCGCTGGTGTCAGGGCCGCGCGGCGGCCGGCCACGAAGCGCTCAGCCACACCTCACTCGTCAGGTTCCGGGTGTGGTCGACGGTGCGGACCGCTCCCTCAAGGCGGACCCGGGCGGTGTGGCGCACGTCCGCGCTCGACGCCGCCAGAGACAGCTCCAGGTCGCCGGGCTCGACGATGCGGCGGCCGTCCGGCCCGGTGTAGGCGGCGAGGTCGGCGTGCACGGTGAACTCGACCTCCCGGGCGGCGCCCGGTTCCAGGTGGACCCGCGCGTAGCCGACGAGCCGGCGCGCCGGCCGGGTCACCCGGGCGACCGGGTCGCTCAGGTAGAGCTGGACGATGTCCGCACCGGCGACGTCGCCGACGTTGCGGATCGTGCAATCGACCGTCACCGCCGCGTCCGTACCCGCGACCACCGGCTCGGCGCCGTCGAGCGCCCGGCCCGCCACGTGCGGGTCCTCCCAGGAGAACCGGGTGTAGGACAGACCGTGGCCGAACGGGTAGAGCGGTGTGGGATCGACCGAGCTCACCTCGCTGCGGTGGGCCAGCGGCGGGCCGAGGTACGGGGCCGGCTGCGCGCCCGGTGTGCGGGGCACGCTCACGGGCAGCCGGCCGCTCGGGTTCACCCGCCCCGAAAGGACCCCGGCCACGGCCGGACCGCCCTCCTCTCCCGGGAAGTAGGCCTGCACGACCGCCGCGAGCCGGTCCGCGATCCCGCCCAGGGCGTAGGGCCGGCCGGCGAGGAGCACCAGGACGACCGGGGTACCGGAGTCGACCAGGGCTTCGAGCAGCTCGTGCTGGACGCCCGGCAGCCGCAGGTCCTCGGCGTCGCACCCCTCGCCCGAGGTGCCGCGCCCGAACAGGTCGGCGCGGTCGCCCAGGACGGCGACGCAGACCTCGGCCGAGCGCGCGGCGGCGACGGCCTCCTCGATCCCGGACGTGTCGGTCCCGTCGACGTCGCACCCCTCCTGGTACTCGACCCGGGCCCCCGGGATTTCGGCGCGTAGCGCGTCGAGCAGCGTCGGGATCTCCACCCCCAGCGAGAACTCGGGAAAGCGGGAGCCGACATGGCTGGGGAAGGAGTAGCAGCCGAGCATGGCCGTGCTGGTGGCGGCGCTGGGGCCGACCACGGCGAGGCGCGGGTCGCGCGCCAGCGGGAGCGCGCCTCCTCCGTTCGCGAGCAGCACCACCGACTCCTCTGCGAGCCGCCGGGCGAGCTCCCGGTACTCGGGCGGGTCCAGGTCGATTCCCTCGCCCCCGCGGTGGCCGTCCCCTGCGTCCGGCGCGGGCTCCTCCGGGAGCGGCGTCCACCCGGCGTCCAGCATTCCCAGTTCGCACTTCTGGGTCAGCACCCGCCGGGCGGCCCGGTCGACCAGCTCTTCGGGAACGTCTCCGGAACGGACCGCTTCGGTCAGCCGGGCTCCGTAGCAGCGGACCGTGGGCAGCTCGACGTCCACCCCCGCTGCGATGGCCAGGACGCCGGCCCGGCCCGGGGAGTCCGCCACACCGTGCAGTGTCTCCAGGAAGCTGACGCCGTAGTAGTCGGACACCACGGTCCCGCCGAATCCCCACTCGTCCCGGAGCAGCTCGGTGAGCAGGGTGTGGTCCGCGGCCGGGGGGATGCCGTCGTTGTCGTTGTAGGCGTGCATGACCGACCTCGCGCCGCCGGCGCGCACCGCCATCTCGAAGGGGGGCAGCAGCACGTCGGCCATCTCGCGGACGCCGACGGAGGCCGGAGCGAGGTTGCGTCCCGCGCGGGAGGCGGAGTACCCGGCGAGGTGCTTGAGGGTCGCGATGATCCCGGAGGACTGCAGCCCGCGGACGTAGGCCGTGCCGACCGTTCCCACCAGGTAGGGGTCCTCGCCGATGGTCTCCTCGGTGCGCCCCCAGCGCGGGTCGCGGATGACGTCGAGGACGGGCGCCAGCCCCTGGTGGACACCGACCCGGCGCAGGTTCTCACCGATCTGCGCGGCCATGAGCCCCACCAGCTCCGTGTCGAAGGACGCCCCCCATGCCAGCGGGACCGGGTAGATCGTCGCGGTCCAGGCCGCGAATCCGGCCAGACACTCCTCGTGCGCCAGCGCCGGGATGGCGAACCTGTTCGCGGCCGCGATCTCCCGCTGGGAGCGGGCCAGCGCCCGCCGCCCCGCTGCCGGGTCGACGGGCGCGGTTCCGAAGGGGCGGGTGAGCTGCCCCAGGCCGCCGGCGATGATCTCGTCCCAGTCGAGCGGTTCCTCGGACAGGTCGTCCTGGTGCGGCGCGACCTTCTCACCGGCGGCGTCCGCCCCCACCCAGATCCCGTGGAGCTGGGCGATCTTCTCCTCCAGCGTCATGAGCCGGAGCAGGCGCTCGGCCCGCTCGACGGCCGGCAGCGACGGGTCCCGCCACGGTGCGGCGGCCTCCTCCACCGCGCCCGCGGGGGTCGCCCCGGCGCGGCGGCCGTCGTCGGAGTCGGGAAGACGCGTCATGTGGTCGCCCTTCTAAGGTCGGTGCTCGTTTCGCGGAGCGGGAGTCGGCTCCCCGGGCCCGGGAGGGGGCCGGCTATTTGCCGCCGACCCCCATCAGACCGGCGACCAGGGAGCGGCGTGCGATCAGGTAGACGAGCAGGATCGGTATCGCGGAGAGCACCACGGCGGCCAGCAGGCCGGGGATGTCCACGCGGTACTGCCCCTGGAACTCGAACAGCCCCAGGGTGATGAGGCGGTTCTCGTGGGACTGGGTCAGGATGAGCGGGAAGAGGAAGCCGTTCCACGCCTGCAGGGCCGCGTACACGGCCACCGTGCTGATCCCCGGGCGGGACATCGGGACCACCAGCTGGAGGAACGTCCGGACGGACCCGGCGCCGTCCAGTGCCATCGCCTCGTAGAGGTCGTCGGAGATGTCCCGCATCGAACCGGTGAGGATGAGCATGCACACCGGGAGCGCGAACGCCGCGGTGGGCAGCACGATCGCCGTCAGCGAGTCGTAGAGGCCCAGCTCGACGATGATCAGGTAGACGGGGACGATCACCGCCTGCATGGGGATCGCCAGGCCGAGCAGGAAGACGCGGAAGATCCCCGCGCTCCAGCGGGTGCGGGCGCGCACCACGGCGAAGGACGCGGTCGTCGCGAGTACGACAACTAGGAGGACCACCGCGGCCGTCACGATCACCGTGTTCCACATGAAGCCCGGCAGACCGTTGTGCACCGCCGCGACGTAGTTGCGCAGCGTCGGGTCCGTGGGGAGCGCGAGCGGGTTGGACGCCGTGTAGTCCTCACTGCGCTGGAACGTCGCGACCAGCAGCGCGTAGAGCGGGACACCGACGACCAGCAGCCAGGCGAACGCGCCCGCGCCGGCCGCCGGGTTGGGCCTGCGGCTGCGCGGCCTG
>NZ_LAJC01000051.1 GCF_000981225.1 Allosalinactinospora lopnorensis | reverse complement strand
GAGTGCCCCCGTGAGCCCGCAGGGGGCGTGCCCGGGGCCCGGCGCCCGGCTGGGCGGGACCGCTCCCGGTGGCGGCGGGACGCCGCTACCGGGCCATCCGCCTGGGGCCGACCATCCGTCCTCTGCAGGGCGTCGTCCGGGCTCGTCGGTCATTCATTCTCCGTGTACCTGGTTGCCGTCTTCGTCGCGGAACGCTCGACGTACGCAGCCGGATGCCCGCCGCACGGGGCCGCCTGCGGCCGACCGCGGGCTAGCGCCCGGCCACGTCCGCGATCCCGGCGCCCAGCCGTTCGAACCCGCGCCGCACCTGGGCCCAGAACCCGGAACCATCGGGCGCGGGCAGCGCCTCGACCGCGGTACCGACGATCTCGGGGGGAGCGTCGGTCAACACCGTATAGACGAAACCGCCGGATTCCCATATCCGACGATATTTCCCCGAATCACCGACGTAGGCCGTCCCGCCGCCTTCTACGACCGGACGCATCCCCCGTGCGGTTCCCACCGATTCCGGTTCGAGCCGCCCCCGTTGCACGAACACCGACACGATCGACAGCCCGTCGGAGTAGGAGAGGTGGACGACGCGTTCCTCTCCGGTGCCCTTGGTCCGTGCCCCGACGAACCGGAGCCCCCAGGACAGATGCTCGGGCAGTTCCCAGCCTCCGTCCGCCAGGCGTCGCCGCTCCGGCGCGGGCAGGCTCTCCCCCCAGTGACCGCTCCGCCCGGAGGCCTCCGGCAACGGCGCTGTTTCGGTTCCCACGGCCAGGGTGACGAACCGGACGGAGTGCGCCACCTCCCCGGTGGTGACGTAGGCCTCCCGGCGCATCAGCAGTGACGTCCGGTCGTCGACCCAGAATCGCCCGGCGGCGGTCCCGTCGCCGCGCCGCGCCTCGACCACCGTGGCGCCGCGCCCGTTGACGGTGTCGGAGCCGGAACGGGTCACCCGGTAGTTGCGCTCCAGCGCCCGAAGCAGCCGGTCGTTCAGCTTGAGCAGTGACGGGGACTGCCCCACCACGAGGCTCTGCTCCCCCAACCCTCCCTCAGCGGGCAGGCTGGCATACCCTGTGCCCTCACCCGGCCGGTGCACCACCTCGGCCCGCTCGGTGACGGTGCCGGCGTCCGCATCACCGCTGCTCCGCACCGAGACCGACTGCACGCCCTCGTAGGCCGTCTCCTGCCCTATCCTGGCCGCGCGGCGCAGGAGATCCATACCGTCGTCCTCGCCCCCGGAGCGCACCACGACGGCGCTCCCCGGGGTCGAGGTCGTCAGCGCTACCAGGATCAGCAGCCCTGAGAGCAGCAAAGCCGACGCTGGACGGTACCGCTGGTGAGCCGCGCCCTCCCCACTCACCGGGAGGAGGGGGCGTCGCTCGGCACCGCCTCGTCCAATGCCCGGTGCACGCTTCCGCCGCTTTCATCCGGTGTGGTGTTCGTGTGCACCGGCCCCTGCCTGCTGACCAGGGCGTGCTCGACCTCGTAGTCATCGAGGGCCGGACTGACCACCGGTCCCTGATCCGGCTCGCCTCCCGCGAAAAACGCCGCCCCCAGAGTCAGCGCCACGACAGAGACCCCCGCCACGGCGAAGCGCGCGCGGGTCCAGCGGCGGCGCAGCAGCGACAGCGGTGGGGTGGTCCGGCGATCCGGTTCGCGCGCCGGTTCGGCTTCGGCGGGCCCGTCATCCGTCACTACCAGGTGCCCGCCGCTCGACATTCCGGGGAGTCCTCCCCCTATCGGGCGGCTGGATCCCAGCGGCGGCTGGGTTCCGAAAGGGCTGTGGCCACCGGACGGCGGGCCCCACGGTGGTTCCCCGGACGGCGAGTCCTCCAGCGCGGAGAGGCGGCCCATGAAATCCGTCGACGGTTCCGGACCGTCGAGACCGTGCAGCCGCCGCTTGAGCCGCCGCAGCATCTCGGCTTCGAAGCGGCAGGTCTCACACGAAGCCAGGTGACGTAACGCACGGTCGCGCTCCGTGTGGCCGAGTTCGCCATCGACCAGAGCGGACAGGCGTTCCCCCAAATGGTCCATGCTCACTCCACCTCCCGGGTCCATCCGTATGCCACCGTGTCGCAGCCGTCCGCCGTCGGCGGCGCGGCGGACTCGTCCGAACCGGCCGCACCTGCTTGGGCGGCCAGCCGTCGCCGGTGGTCCAGGGCCTTGCGCAGCTGCGCGCGCCCCCGGTGGATCCTGCTGCGGACCGTCCCCAGCTTCACGCCGAGGGTGGCCGCGATCTCTTCGTAGGACAGCCCTTCGATGTCGCACAGGACGACCGGCGCGCGGAACTCTGCGGGCAGCGCGTCCAGCGCGACCTGGATGTCGGAGTCGAAATGGCGCTCGTCGTAGGACTGGGCGGGCGAGAGCTCCCGGCCTTCGAAACGTTCGTCGGCGTTCTCACCGAATCCCTCGAAGCGGATCCGGGCCTTGCGGCGCGCCATGTCCAGGAAGAGGTTGGTGGTGATGCGGTGCAGCCACCCTTCGAACGTCCCCGGGGTGTAGTTGGCGAGCGACCGGAACACCCGGATGAACACTTCCTGAGTGAGATCCTCGGCGTCGTGCTGGTTGCCGGTGAGGCGGTAGGCGAGGCGGTAGACCCGCGCCGAGTGGTTCCGCACGACTTCGTCCCAGCTAGGCGGCTCCCACTGCTCGAAGTCCACGGCAGAGCCGGAATCTGCCACCGGTACTCCCTTCCTCGGCGCGTCCCGTCCGGAAACGGCGGCGCGCCACACGTGCCTCGCTGGCCCAGGTGCCGGCGGGGGACCGGCCACCAAACGGCGAGCCCTCGCCGATTCCAACGCCGCGACCGAGCGATTAAGTTCCGGCGCCGCCGGAACACTCCCCTGGCAGGCTACTCTTTATCCTGGGACCCGGTCCGGTCGTAACCGCGCAGAGACGTTGAGTGACGACGGCTGCGCCCTGGTCCTGATCGAGCACACCGGGACGGCACCAGCGACCGCACCCGGGTCCCATGCGACCCCCCGCGGAGGCGGGGATGATCCGAGTCACGTCCGTTACACGCGCGGGAGGCCGTCATCGCCAGCCGAGACGACACACTGGCCTACATCGAGCAGTACGTCACCGAGGACGATACCCTGACCTCTGCCCGGCAGGCCGGCCAGCAGGCCGAGATAGGACACATCAGCGCGGCCAGCGGGGCAGCGCTGCGCTTCCTCACGGCGGCCATTGGGGCGAGATCGGTCGTGGAGATCGGCACGGGGTGCGGGAGTTCGGGGATCTGGCTGCTCCGCGGCATGCGCCCCGACGGTATCCTGACCAGTGTCGACGTGGAGCCCGAGTACCAGGAGTCCGCCCGGGATGCCTACCGGCGGGCCGGCTTCCCCGCCAACCGGACACGGCTGATCCAGGGCTGCGCTCTGGAGGTGCTGCCCCGCCTCACCGACTCCGCGTACGACCTGGTGTTCCTCGACGCCATGAAGACCGAGTACCCGCGATTCCTCACCGAGTCCCTGCGGCTGCTCCGCCCCGGCGGGGTCGTCGTGTTCAACAACGCGCTGGCCGCCACCCCGTTGACCGACGGCCCGCTGAGCGCCTCCGACGCCGACACCGCGGCGATCCGCGAGGTCGGGCGGCTGATCCGGGAGGACGAGTCGCTGATCCCGCTGCTGCTCCCGGTGGGCGAGGGCCTCCTCGCCGCGATCCGCGAGAAGGGCGCACCGGCCCGGTGAACCGGCGTCCTCGGCCGCACCGGGACAGAGGCGGGGGCCCGCCCTCAGGCCGAGAGCCAGCGCAGCAGTAACCGGGTGGAGAAGCCGGTGCCGCCCTTGGTCAGCACCCCGTCCTCACTCGTGGACCGCCCCGGCCCCGCGATGTCCAGGTGCGCCCACGGGAGGCCCCCGGCGAACTCGCGCAGGAACATAGCGGCCTCGGTGGCGCCCGGGGTCCCGTAGTCCTTGTTGGTTCCGATGTTCGCCAGGTCGGCGACCTGGGAGTCCAACGTATCGCGGTACTCCTCGACAAGGGGCATCCGCCAGACCGGCTCGTCCGACGCCTCCGCCGCTTCGCTCAGGGCCGACGCGAGGGCGTCGTCCGTACTGAACAGCGCACCGATGCCGGTGCCCAGCGCCAGTTTCGCGGCACCGGTGAGAGTGGCGACGTCCACCAGGACATCCGGTTCCAGCCCGGCCACGGCGTAGGCCATGGCGTCCGCCATGACCAGGCGCCCTTCAGCGTCGGTGTTCAGCACCTCGACGGTGCGCCCGCCGTAGGCGGTGACAACGTCGCCGGGGCGCTGGGCGCGATCCGAGACCGAGTTCTCGGCGAGCGCGACCAGTCCGGTGACCCGTGCCCGCACCCCGAGGTCGGCCAGCGCCGACATCACTCCCATCACCACCGCAGAGCCGCTCATGTCGGTCTTCATGAGCTTCATGTTGTCGTTCGGCTTCAGCGAGAGCCCGCCGGTGTCGAAGGTGACCCCCTTACCGACCAGCACCACGTGCCTCGTCGGCTCCTCGGGCACGTAGTCGAGCCTCACCAGGCGCGGCGGCCGTGCCGACCCGCGGCCCACACCCAGGATCGCGCCGAAGCCGTCGCGCTCCAGTTCCGCCTCGTCCCACACGGTGACGCCGAGGCCCGCCTCCCGGCCGAGCTTCTCGGCCCGGTCGGCGAGCCACTTCGGGTCCTTCTCCGCAGAAGGGGTGTTGATCAGGTCGCGCGCCAACTCCGTGGCGCGGGCCAGGGTCATTCCGCGCCGGACCGGCCCCGCGATCCGGCCGGGATCCTCCGCCACGAGATCGATCGCCGGCACCGCTTCCGGTCCCTTGGCCGAACTCCGCAGCGTGAACCGGTACCCGGCGAGGAGAGCTCCCTCCACGAACGACGTCAGTCCCGCGCCGGCAGTGGCTGTTTCCGTGCCGCCGGGGCCGAGAAAGGCGATGTTCGTCGCCGCGCGGGTGCGCCCCTTGGCGAGGCGGGTGAGTGCCGCTCCCGCCTTGCGCAGGTCACCGGGTGCGCCCGCGCCGACGCCGAGGAGAGCCAACCGGACCAGCCCCCGCCCGAGGTCCACCGGGAATTCGAGGGTCTCTCCCGGTTTGGCGTCGAGCTTGTAATAGGCGAGCAGTTCGGCCAATGATGCCGGTAGCCGCGTGTCGAGGTCGGCGGGTCCCAGCCCCACACCGGCGGTCACCACACGCGGACCGCCGTCTCCGGAGTAGAGGGGAAGCGCCAAGAGATCGGCGTCGGAGTCAACGAGCGGCCCCGGAATCGGGTGGATCTCCGTAGCAACAGGCACGAGCGCTCACATTCTCGCAGGGGTTGGTGCTTGCGGGCGGTTGGCTGTGCGCCGTGGGCGGCCATCGTTCCGATGCCCGTTGGGGGCGTGGACACCGAACCGGATCAAAGGCGAGCGGTCGCCCAGCGGCGGATGCCTCGTTCAGTTCCGGGAACGACCGGCTCGCGCGCTAGCCGACGACACCGTTCAGGGCCTCCGCGAGCTCGTTCGCCTCGTCCGGCGTGAGTTCGACAACGAGGCGCCCGCCACCCTCGAGCGGGACTCGCATGATGATGCCGCGGCCCTCCTTGGTGACCTCCATCGGACCATCACCGGTCCTCGGCTTCATCGCCGCCATGCCGTATCCCCTTTCATAGGAAACTTTCGCGGATGCACGGGCCGGTCCTGCGAGGTGCGGCCCCTCGTTCGCTGAGCCGGCCGTGTGAGGCCGCCACCCTGCATCGTTCGCGCCGCGAGTGACTCCGGGAACGAATCACTGTTCTGCCATTATCTCGGTTTCGCGACCTGATTGGGAACGATCGGGCGGCCCCAAGGCGCCGACCCCGAAGATTTCGAACAGTAAGGTTAGACCCGGACCGCGGGGTCACGGTTAAGCAGAACCGTACCTGCCGATCGAACCAGGGAGTTTCGCGTGCCCGAGCCGGACAGTGTCGTCTACGAACTCTCGGACGGCGTTGCCACAATTACGCTGAACCGGCCTGATGCGATGAATTCGCTGACGGTCGAGGCCAAGGAAGCCCTCCTCGCCGCTGTCGAACGGGCGAAGGCCGACGCCGATGCCCGCGCCGTCCTGCTCACCGGAAGCGGCAAGGCGTTCAGCGCCGGACAGGACCTGCGCGAGCACGCCAATTCGCTGAGCGAGGGAAAAGGCCTCAACGAGACGGTCCGCAGGCACTACAACCCGATAGTCTTGGGCCTCACCCGGATGCCGAAACCGGTGGTGGCCGCCGTCAACGGTGTCGCCGCCGGAGCGGGGGCATCGCTGGCCTTCGCCTGCGACCTGCGCGTGGCTTCGGAGAAAGCGTCGTTCCTCATGGCGTTCACCAGGGTCGGACTCGGCGCGGACTCCGGGGCGTCCTGGACGCTGCCCAGGCTCGTCGGGCACGCCCGCGCCATGGAGATGCTGATGCTCGCCGAACCCGTGTCGGCGGAGCGGGCCCTGGAGATCGGACTGGTGAACCAGGTCGTCCCCGCTGAGGAGCTGGCCGGCTCGGCGCACGAGCTCGCGCAGCGGCTGGCCAACGGCCCCACGGTCGGCTACGCCGCGATCAAGGCCGGCCTGACCTTCGGCTCCGGCCTGGATCTCGGCAACGCCCTGGAGATGGAGGCCGACCTGCAGGACCAGTGCGCGCAGACCGCGGACCACATGAACGCCACACTGGCCTTCCTGAACAAGGAGGAGCCCTCCTTCGAGGGACAGTGAGCCCAGTCGGCCCGCCGCACGGCGACGAGATCACCGCAGGGTGCCCGTAGAGGTCATGGACGTGCCCTCCTGCGAGGTCGCGCTCCACTTCGCCTCGAGTTCCCCCTCGTCCTCGCCGGCGCGCAGAACCAGCTCGGCCTCGTCGACACAACGGTCCTCGGGATCGTAGGTCTCGACGTAGTCGAAGAACAGCCGGTCCTCTTCCTGCCCGGAGAGGGCGAGGCCGCCCCGGCAGTCCAGGGTGTACCACTCGGAGCTGCCCCGCTTGGCTCCGGCTTCGAGCTCGACCCTGGTGCCCCAGTCGATGACGTGGTCGCCCTCGGCGTCCTCCTGCGACATCCGGCCGCTCCAGGTTCCGGCGAAGGGACCGGGCACGCTGGCCTCTTCGGTGGAAGACCCCTCGGAGGCCGACCGCCACGCCCATACCGCCACGCCCCCGCCCGTCCCTGCCAGGAGGACCGCGGCGGCCGCGATCACGGCCGCTCCCCTACGACGCCTCTTACCACTGTGGCGCGTGGAACGGCGCGGCGGCCACAGCGACATCTGCCGTACGGGCGAACTCGACCCCGACTCGCCGCACTTCGGCACCGGCACGGGTGCCGGTGCGTCGCTCACCGGGACTTCCCCGCGACGGCGGCACGTATACGGCGGGCACCGGCTGAATCGCTCATCGGTATTCCTCCAAGGCGAACGGCAGGGGAACGTTCGCGGCTCAGCGATCGAGGATAGGACACCAGGGCAACAGCCATGCGGGGCGGCCTGGCACTACCGCACGCGGGAGGCGCGCTCGCGCCCGGTCCCAGTGCGGGTCAGACCCGGCCCCGGGCGGTCACATCCCCTGTGCCCCTGCGGAAGCAGTCGGCGAGGTGATCGTCGACGACCCCGACCGCCTGCATCGTGGCGTAGGCGGTCGTCGGACCGACGAACCGGAATCCGCGCTTCTTCAGCGCCTTCGCCAATGCGGTGCTCTCCGGCGTGGAGGCGGGCACGTCGGCGACCGTGCGCGGCGCCGGCGGGCGGTCCCGGGGGGCGTACTCCCACACGAGGCGCGCGAGCCCACCGGAGAGTTCCAGGGTGGCACGGGCGTTCGCGACCACCGCCTCGATCTTGGGCCGACTGCGGATCAGCCGGGCGTCGCCGAGCAGCCGCTCGATGTCGCCGGGACCGAACCGGGCGACGGCGACCGGGGCGAACCCGCAGAACGCCTCGCGCAGCGCGGCACGCTTGCGGAGGACGAGCAGCCAGGACAACCCCGCCTGGAACCCTTCCAGCGCGATACGCTCGAACATCCCGTGGTCATCCCGGACGGACAGTCCCCACTCGGTGTCGTGATAGTGCAGCTCATCGCCCGTGGCGAGCGCCCAGTGGCAGCGTCGCAGCCCGTCGGGCCCCTGCCGGGCCGTGCCGTCATCGCTCATACCGGTGTCCGCATTGTGCGTCCGTGGTGCCGCGGGGCGATCAGGTGTCCTGCGGCCGGGGCTGCGTTTCGGGCGCGCCTTCGGCGGTGGCCGCCCCGGCGCGCACCGACCGCTGCTCGGGGAGGGCGGCGTCGGCGTCGGTGTCCTTGGGACGTTCGTGCCTGCCGCTTCCGGCCGAGTGCGGGTACAGGACACGCGGATCCGAGGACGTCTCCAGCTCGGCCATCCGATATTCGAGTTCGGCGATCCGGGTATCGCGCTCCCGGAGCGACGTGGCCAGCCGGGCCAGCGCCTCGTCCACCGCGCGGACGTGGTAGCCCCACAGCGCCAGCGGAAGCGTTACGCGGGCGATGTCGTCGCTCGTCACGGGCCGGTCCACCGGAAGATCCAATGGCGGGTGATCGGCCTCGAAGCGCGCCAGTTGTCCGCCCTTGCCCATGACCACGAACGCCACGCCCGCGAGGACGGTCACCGCGGCTAGAGTGATCAAGATCAGGATGGTTGGAGTCACATTTCGATCGTGCCATATCCGGGGTCCTCAACGGTGCGGGAACCGCTCGCCGACCGCGGTCGGAGGCGTGGGAGGCCCGGCACTTGTACGCCGTTCCCGCAAAGCGAAGTTCCCCCGAAGGAGAGGTATGTGTAAGACAAAAGGCGCTGGTGTCAGTGCCCGGATCCCTCCCCAGCCCGAAGACCGGGACATCCTCCGGGAGCCGCGGTGAACAAGAACACAGATCCCCGCGTCGTCGCGCCCGAGGCGGTGGTCGAAGGCGTCGCCGACGCCGGGTACCGCCCGAGCGTCCCGCGTGTCCGCGAACTGATGGCCGGCGGTCGCCCGGTCCTCGTGCGCTGCGTTCCCCCCGCGCCGGGCGGCGAAGGGCGCTGCAGCGTGGAACGGGAGGAGCTCGCCGAGACCCTCGCACTGATTTCGGTGTACGCCTGGCTCGGCGTCCGGGTGTTCGCGACCGACCACCCGCGCGCCGCCCGCCAGGCCCTCGACATGGTCGCCTCGATCCGGGGCACCCGGCCACCTGCGGCGGTGCGGCGCGGACTCGCCTGACCCGCCGGCACAGCGGGGCACGAGGCCTCTCGTCCCGGGTCAGCTCTCCGAGGTGTACTCCGCGGCCTCGACGTCGGCGGCGGTCGCCTGCACCTGATCGAACTCGAACTCCCGCCGGGCCAGGTCGACGTGCGCCTTGCGGATGATATCGACGACCTCGTCGGGATCGTCGATGAGGTGCATCAGGTCCGGGTCGTGCGGGGAGATGACCCCCTCGTACAGCAGGGTCGTCCGGATCCAGTCGCGCAGGCCGCCCCAGAACTCCGAGCCGACCAGGACGACCGGGAACCGGGTCACCTTACCCGTCTGCACCAGCGTGATCGCCTCGAACAGCTCGTCCATGGTGCCGAAACCGCCCGGCAGCACCACGAACGCCTGCGAGTACTTCACGAACATGGTCTTGCGCACGAAGAAGTACCGGAACGTGACACCCATGTCGATGTAGTCGTTGAGGGCCTGCTCGAAGGGGAGCTCGATGCCGAGGCCGATCGAGGTGCCCCCGGCCTGCTGCGCGCCTCTGTTGGCGGCCTCCATCATCCCGGGACCGCCCCCGGTGATGACCGTGTAGCCGGCTTCGGCGAGCTTGGCCCCGATCGTCCGGCCGAGGGAGTACTGCGGATTGTCCGGTGCGACCCGCGCCGACCCGAACACGCTCACAGCCTGGTCGACCTCCGAGAGCAGGCCGAATCCTTCCACGAACTCCGACTGGATCCGCAGTACCCGCCACGGATCGGTGTGCACCCAGTCCGTGGGACCGCGACGGTCGAGGAGGCGCTGGTCGGTCGTGGTCTCCGGGATGGCCTCGCCCCGGTAGGTGAGGGGGCCGGCCCGCCGAACATTGCGAGATTCCGTCATGGGAACAAGGTATCCGCCCCGGGTACATGAGTGTTGAATCCCAGGTCACCGGCGCGCGTCTGGGAACCGTCGGTCAGTGGGCGGCGTTCACGGACAGCCAGTGGACCATTTTCCGCTCGGCCTCGACGACGAGGTCGAGTTCGACGTACTCGTCGCGTGTGTGGGCCAGGGTGGGATCGCCCGGCCCGTAGTTCACGGCCGGCACCCCGAGTTCCGACATGCGGGCGACATCGGTCCAGCCCAGCTTGGCGCGGACCGCACCGGCGCCCACGGTGCGCACGAACGCCGCCGCCGCCGGATGGTCCAGGCCGGGGCGGGCCGGAGGGGCGACATCGGTGACCCGCACCTCGAAACCGTCGAACTGCTTGCGCAGGTACGCCTCCGCCTCCTCCGGGGTCAGGTCGGGGGCGAAGCGGTAGTTGACGCTCACGGTGCACTCGTCGGGGATGACGTTGCCCGCCACCCCGCCGGAGACGAACACGGCGTTGAGCCCCTCGCGGAAACTCAGCCCCTCGACCTCGGGGCGCCGCGGCGAGTACTCGCGCAGCACGTCGAGGATGCGGCCCGCGTCGTGGATGGCGTTGCGCCCCATCCAGGAACGGGCGCTGTGGGCGCGTTCGCCGCGCGCCGTCACCTCGACCCGCATGGTCCCCTGGCAGCCGCCCTCGATCACGCCCCCGGTGGGCTCCATGAGCACCGCGAAGTCGCCGCCGAGCCATTCGAGATGATTGCGCGCCAGCCTGCGCAGGCCGTTGCGCTCGGCGTCGATCTCCTCGCAGTCGTAGAACACGTAGGTGACGTCGTGCACCGGCGCGGTCACGGTCGCGGCGAGTTTGAGCTGGACCGCCACCCCGCTCTTCATGTCGGAGGTCCCGCAGCCGTAGAGCCGGCCGCCGTCCCGGTGCGACGGCACGTTGTCGACGATCGGCACGGTGTCGATGTGGCCCGCGATCACCACCCGCTGATCCCGGCCCAGATCGGTCCGGGCCACGATCGCGTCGCCGTCGCGCCGCACGTCGAGGTGGGCCAGGCCGCTCAGCTCCTGCTCGATCGCGTCGGCGAGGGCGCGCTCCCCGCCGCTGACCGATTCGATGTCGACGAGTTGGGCGGTGAGGGTGCGGACGTCCGCGGTGAGATCCAGCATGCGGGTTACGTACTTTCCGTGATCGCGGGTCGTGGGCCCCGGCACCCGGTGGGCACCGGGGCGCCGTGCACGGCCTCAGGCATTGACGCCGTGCTCGCGCAGCATCTCGTTGAGGGCCAGCTTGTCGTGCTCCTGCCCCTCCTCCAGGCGCTTGAGCACGAGCAGGCACGGCAGGCCGAAGTCGCCGCCCGGGAAGCTCTTCACCCGGGTCGCGGTCACGCACACCGACCAGGCCGGAGCCTCGCCGCTCGGGAGTTCGTCGCCGCTCTCGGCGTCGAAGACCCGGGTGGAGGAGGTCAGGATGGTCCCGGCGCCGAGCTTGGCACCGCGGCGCACCCGGGCGCCCTCGACGACCATGGAGCGCGAGCCGAGGAACGCCTCGTCCTCGATGACGACCGGTGAGGCCTGCGGCGGTTCGAGCACGCCGCCGACGCCGACACCGCCGGACAGGTGGACGCTCTCCCCGACCTGGGCGCAGGACCCCACCGTGGCCCAGGTGTCGACCATGGTGCCGGAGCCGACCCAGGCCCCGAAGTTGGTGAACGAAGGCATCAGCACGACGCCGGGAGCCAGGTAGGCGCCCCATCGGGCGATGGCGCCCGGCACGACGCGGACGCCGTCCAGGCGGGTCTTCAGCGGAATGCGGTCGTGGTGGTGGAAGCCCCCGACCTGGGACTCCTCCATGTTGAGCACTCGGAAGCTGAGCAGGATCGAGCGCTTCGCCCGCTCATCGACGATGACCTCGTCCGTCTGCGGGTCGACGAAGGCGACCCGGGCCTTCCCGGCGTCGAGTTCGTCGACCGCGCCCACGATGGTCTCGCGGGCCTCTGTGTGGTCGGGGGTCAGCTCGGAGCGGCGCTCCCACAGCTCATCGATCTCGGCAGGGAGCGGACTGGTGAACGAGGTGGTCATGGATGCCGAGCCTACTGGGTCCGGCCGGGGAAGTTCGAACCGCGCGCCCAGCTCGGCACGGCGCCCGCGCGTTCGGGGACTCGCGCTTCCGGCCCGCGCTGGACGGCACGCCCTACCATTCGAGTACGTGCACCCCTGAACCGGGGGCGACGGGCCCCTACCCCCTCGGCCCCTGGTTTCCGTCCGTATCAGCCGAGGTCAAGCGCTGGATCATCAGCGCGCGGCCTCATGAACCCATGGTCTGACTGTGCCTCGAAAGCTGCGAAGGGTATCCGCCTTCTTCAAGATCCTGACCGTGCTGACTGTTGTCTGCGGCCTACTCGTCGTGGGCGGGTACTTCGTTGTGAGCTCGTTCGAACCGATCGAGGTGCCCGAGGAGCCCCAGGAGGAGTGCCGGGTCGACATCGACGCGGACCGCCGGACACTGGACCCGGAGCAGGCCGCCAACGCCGCCACGATCAACGGTGTGGCGTTCAGCCGGGACCTCCCCGAGCAATCGGTCGTGATCGCCTACGCGACGGTGTGGCAGGAGTCCAAGTTCTTCAACATCGACTACGGGGACCGCGACTCCCTGGGACTGTTCCAGCAGCGCCCATCGCAGGAGTGGGGCGAACCCGACGAGCTGATGGACCCCGTCTACACCAGTGACGCGTTCTACGAGAAACTGGAGGAGATCCCCGGCTACGAGGACAAGCCGGTCTACGAGGCGGCTCAGGAGGTGCAGCGCAGCGCCGACGGATTCGCCTACGACCAGCACGAGGACGTCTCCCAGCTCATGGCCGAGGCCTTCGGCGGCACCCAGGAGAACGCGGTGAGCTGCCGGTTCGAGGAGGATGTGGGCGAACGTGAGCCCGATATCGCCGCGGCCGAGGAGGAGATGCGGCGTGTCTTCGGTGTGGACCCGGCGGCTCTTCCGGTGTCCGAGGAGCCGCAGACCGGCGATCTGGGGTGGGCCATGGCGCAGTGGGCGATGACCCACGCCCCGGAATACGGGCTGAACTCGGTGACCTACGGCGACCAGCGCTGGAGCGCCTCTCAGGAGCAGGAAGGCTGGTCCTCGGTGGACGACCCGGCCCCAGAGGGGCGGATCGCGCTGGGCTAGGGCGTACGCACCGCGTGCGGGCGCCGCCGGCGGAGTGCGCTATCCCACCTCTTCCAGCCGCTTGACCGCCGCGGCGACCCGCTCGTCGGTGGCCGTGAAGGCCACCCGCACATGCCGGGCTCCCGTGGGCCCGTAGAAGTCTCCGGGGGCCACCAGGATGCCCAGCGCGGCCAGCGCGGCCACGGACTCCCAAGCGTCGCAGCCGGGGTGCTCGGCCCATAGGTACAGGCCGGCCTCGGAGTGCGTGATGGTCCAGCCGGCCTGTTCCAGACCGGTGCGCAGCCGCTCCCTGCGCGTGGCGTAGCGCTCCTTCTGCTCGGCCGCGTGGACGTCATCGTCCAACGCCGCGCGCATGGCCGCCTGGACCGGCGCGGGCATGATCATCCCGGCGTGCTTGCGCACCTGGAGCAACTCCTGGATCAGGCCTGGATCGCCGGTAACGGAGGCGGCGCGGTACCCGGCCAGGTTGGAGCGCTTGGACAGCGAGTGCAGGGCGAGCAGCCCCTCGTGGGAGCCGCCGCAGACATCGGGGTGCAGGATCGAGATCGGGCGTACGCCGTCCCACCCGAGGTCGAGATAGCACTCGTCGGAGGCGACGATGGTGCCGCGCTCCCTGGCCCAGGCCACGATCTTGCGGAGGTGCTCGGCGGGAAGCACCCGGCCCGTCGGGTTGGCCGGGGAGTTGGTCCACACCAGCGGCACCCGTGCGGGGCCCAGCGCGGTCAGCCCGTCGGAGGCCACGGGGACGGCCCCGGCGAGCCTGACGCCGATGTCGTACGTGGGGTAGGCGAGCTCCGGGTACACGACGGTGTCGCCCTCGCCCAGGCCGAGCAGTGTGGGCAGCCAGGCCACCAGTTCCTTCGAGCCGGCCGTGGGCAGGGTCGCCGCCGGATCCGCCGCCACGTCATGGCGGCGGCCCAACCACCCGGCGATCGCTTCGCGCAGCGCCGGCGTGCCGTAGGTCGCGGGGTAGCCCGGAGAGTCCGCGGCGTTGCTCAGGGCCGCACGCAGCCGTTCGGGAACCGGGTCGACCGGAGTCCCCACGGACAGGTCGACGATCCCGTCCGGGTGCGCGGAGGCCTTCTGCTTGTACGGCGTCAGCCGGTCCCACGGGAATTCCGGCAGCCGGTCCACAGCGCCGCTTCGCCCCATCATCGTGCCCATGCTCCCGTATGCCCCCGCCGCATCGCCTCAAGAACGCCGCGTCCCCGCTGCGGGGATACGACATGCCTTCCGGCGGCCGCGCGTTCGCGCACGGCCGCCGTTCGCCGTTCTTCGCTACTCGTCGCCCTGGGGTGGGAGTTCGGCCACCACCGGGTGATCCTTGTCGATCTGACCCACCTTGGAGGCGCCCCCCGGAGACCCGATGTCGTCGAAGAACTCGACGTTCGCCTTGTAGTAGCTCGACCACTGGTCCGGCAGGTCATCCTCGTAGTAGATGGCCTCCACAGGGCACACCGGCTCACAGGCACCGCAGTCGACGCACTCGTCCGGGTGGATGTAGAGCATGCGCTTGCCCTCGTAGATGCAGTCGACGGGGCACTCTTCAATGCACGCCTTGTCGAGCACATCGACGCAGGGCTGCGCGATGACGTAGGTCACGTCGTACTCTCCTCTTCGGTCTTCGCCACGGGGACCGCTGTAGGTGTATTCGCTGTCACATAGCCTGGGCGATGCCGGGCCCGACATGCGGGTACGCCGGGCATCCGACACACGACTCGCTCTTTCCAGTATTGCGCTGTCCGGGCGATCATGTGCAATTGGGGGTTGATCCAGTGGGCTACGTATCACGATTCGCCACGGAGGTAACACCCGAAGACGTTGGGCGGCGTGTCACTCTGCGCGTCCAGCTGCCTGATCGCCGCTTCCGGGATATCGTCGGTGTGCTGGAGTCTTGGCATGATGGCATGATCCGCGTACGGCGACGCGATGGCGGTGTGACAGACCTCACGGCCGCTGATGTGGTCGGGAGCAGGATCGTGCCTCAGCGACCACCGCGCCGCCGAGCCGAGGACCGAGCTGCCGGCGGAGAGCCGACAGAAAGCTGAGCCGGGGACGGCCCGAAGGGGAGGTGACAAAGCCACGCCATGCAAGAGGCCATCGCATCCGCCCTCGCTCAGTTGGCGCGCCTCGACGTCAAGGCTGCTCAGGTAGCCGAGAACGCCCTTTCCACCCTCACCGCGGGACAGAACCTCGAATCGCTCTCCCAGCACGCCGTTCAGGAGTTCTGCTGGTACGTGCTCCCCGTCCGGTTCACCGCGGCCTCCGGCGACCGGAGCTTCGCCTCCCGCTCTCTCGGGCAGTTGTTCACCCTTCTCCACCTCGACCGCTACGCGGAGATCTGCACCTCGGAGAGCACGGAGCAGATCCTGCACGCCTACGCCACCAACCACGAGACCGGGCTGGCCGCCTACCGGCGTGCCATGCGCGCCTCCGGCGTCGAGCCGCCCGACCTGCCCGAACTCACCTGGGGCACCGCTCTCGGCAGCGCGAGATCGACGCCTACCATGCCACGTCGGCGGCGCTGGAGCTGGCCATCACGCTGGAGGAGGTCCGCCCCGGGACCCGCGGCTGGCGCACGGCCCAGGCGCAGCACGCCCGCGCCTTCCTCACCCAGCCCGACCACCAGGGCCGCAGCTACCTCGACCGGGTCCGCGAAGAACGGGTCCGCGGCTGGCTGGGCTCCCCGTCGCATCCGCACCGCCACCAGATGTGGCCGCTGCTCGGCCAGATCATCGCGGGCGCAGAGCCGCCGCCCAACGCTGACGAGGTCCTGGGGCCGGTGCGGCGGCTGCTCGGCTACGCCGACGAAGGCATCGGCCTGACCCAGATCGGCTACATCTCGCCCACCATGGTGCGGGAGCTGTGCACGGAGTTCGACTGGGCCAGCTCCCCCTCGCCGGCGCGCAGCGAGACCGACGTCATGCAGCTCATCGCGTTGCACAAACTGCTGCGCACCATGCGGGCGGTCCGCCGTTCGGGCCGGCGGCTGGTGCTGACGCGGCGCGGCCGGCAACTGCACGGCGACACCGAGGCGCTCTGGCGCGCGGTGGCCGAGAGCGTCCTGGACACCGACGGCTTCGAGCAGGCCGCCACCGAGACCCTGCTCGGGCTGCTGCTCGTGAGCTCGCCCCGCCCTACGGGGAACCACGCCCGAACCGACACCATCGACATCACCAGCGACGCCCGGCGGATCCTGGCCGAGGCCGGCTGGGGCGGCGAGGGCACCGACTGCGGCCCCGACACCCAGCAACTGCAGTCGATACTGATCAACGCCACCTGGCTGCTGGAGACACTGGGCTTCATCAACCACGACCGGCCGAACGACGGCGGTCCGCAGCGCCTCACCAAAGCGGGCCGCGCCTTCGCGCTCACCGCGACGCACCTCTCCGCCACGGCGCCGCAGACGTCCCTCTGAGACCGGGCCCGACCCCGTTCCCGCCCGCCGGCCGGGCCCAATAGCCTGGAAGTCGGAGACGGGGCGCCGGACGCTCTCCGGCTCCGCGACGATTCCCTCGAACATCGGCAGGAGCAGTATGTCCACGCCTGAGTCGGCGGAGGCGGACGCGAACGCCACCACCACCGGGAACGGCACACCCGACCCCGCGGGGCCGGAGCGGCCGGCGGCCGACGGCGGCCCCGCGGACGCCTCCGCCGCCCCGGAGGACACGGACGGGGAGATCCCCGGCGACGCCGGCGGGGCCGATTCCTCCGACGATGCCGCGAATGCACCGGAGTCGAGGGCGGACCTGCTGCCCAGCCCGATCTTCCTACTGCTCCTCGGTGTCACCGGGCTCGCCGGGTGGCTCTCCTGGACCCGGGCCGAGCTGGACTGGGGCGGCGACGAGGGCACCGTCTACCTGCCATTCGTGTTCATCCTGGCCGGCTGGATCGCCTCGATCGCGCTGCACGAGTTCGCGCACGCGCTCTTCGCCTACCGCTTCGGCGACCGCGCCCTGCGCGGGTCCGGTTACCTCCGGCTCAACCCGTTCCGGTTCCGCGAACTCTTCGCCGGTCTCCTCCTACCGGTGTCGTTCCCCATCCTGGGGGAATCGGAATGACCGGGCCGGCGACCTACCTGGACCCCGCGGCGGTGTCCGGCAGGGGCAGGCGCACCCTGACCGCGCTGGCCGGACCGGCGGCCAACCTGCTGCTCGCGGTCCTCCTCGCCGCCGCCATCAGCACGCTGATGGGGCCCGATGCGGTCACCGACAACTGGGTGCTGGGCGGCCTGATGTACCTGTGCTACCTGAACCTCGCCGCCGCGCTGATCAACCTGCTGCCGGTCCCGGGGCTCGACGGCTTCGGCGCGCTCGCGCCCTACCTCCCGGAGCGCATCGCCCGCCACGCCCACTCCTCCGGCCTGTTCGGCGTGATCGCGGTCTTCGCGGTGCTCTGGTTCCCGCCGGTGAACCTGGCCTTCATCAACCTGATGTTCGGCGCCTTCAGCCTGGTCGGGCTCTCCCAGGTCGACATCGGCTACGGACTGGTGCTGTTCCGGTTCTGGGGGTTCTAGGAGCTGACCGGGCCGGTTCGGCCCGTCCCCCCGGAGAGGGAGGTCACGGTCGGGGCCCGGAGAGCACCGTCGCGCCGGCCACCACAGCGATGCCGCCGAGCAGGAAGGCGTAGCTGACCACGGTCGCCAGCATCACCACGTCACCGGATGGTGCGAATCCGGTGAGGAGGAGTCCGGCCCCGACCCAGCCCGCAGCGGGCAGACCGGCGCCGAGCCTGGATCCCATCGCCCAGCCCGCTGCCCGGCATCCGGTGTAGAGCAGCCCGAGGAAGACCACGAGCGCCCCGCCGGCGAGGGCCATGCCGAGCGCCCCGCTCCCCCACAGCCATGAGAGCCAGGACGCCGCCAGGCCGCAGACGAGCCCCGCGGCGAAGCCGAGGACCAGCAGCACCGTGTATCCGGCCACCGTGACAGCGGCGGCCGCCGCTCCGCGCGGCCCCTGACCGCCCTGCGCGGATGCTCCCTGCGACGCGGACTCGGGCGAAAACGATACGGACACGAACGAACTCCTTCTCCCAACCGGGGCCTTCCCCCAGCCTCCCCGACTTCCGCTGCGCCGGCCACTTCCCGCGGCCGGTGTCAGGCGAACAGATCGGTCTCGAACCCGTCGGGGCCGGGGCGCAGGGAGGGGCCGCGCAGCAGGGTGAAGTACTCCACGGCATCGATCTCCTGGGCGATGCCGTTGGAGAGGGCGAAACGGTCCCCTTCGACGGTGATCTGGCTGGCGTGCGCGCGCATGGCCAGCACCTTGGCCGGCCATTGGGAGGAGGCGTCGATGCGTGTGGTGACGATCCGGTCCGGGGCCCCGGGCGCGATGTCCCGGATCGACTCCGGTGCCGTGAACGGTCCCGGGGAATCCCGCAACCGCTCGACCGAGGCTTCGAGCACCGACCTGGGCTGAGCGATCGCGTAGAGCTTGCGGGTGTGCCAGGAGGAGCCCGGCAGGGCGCGCTCGGCGGCCTTGCCGAAGGCCCGGACGGCGACACGGTGCGCCTGGACGTGATCGGGGTGGCCATAGCCTCCGTTGTCGTCATAGCTGACCATGACGTGCGGCCTGACCTCGCGGACGATCATGGCGAGCCGGTACGCCGCCTCTTCGACATCGGCGCGCCAGAAGCAACGGGGATCGTCGTTGGAGGGCGCCCCCATCATCCCCGAATCGCGGTAGTGTCCGGGCCCGCCCAGGAACCGGTGATCGCGCACGCCCAGCGCCAGACAGGCCTTGCTCAGCTCACCGATGCGGTACTTGCCCAGACCGTCGCCCGACAGATGGACCAGCTCGGGCGGGATGACCTCGCCCTCTTCGCCGAGCGTGCAGGTGACCAGGGTGACCCGGACCCCCTCAGCCACGTACTTGGCCATGGTCGCCCCGGTTACGATGCTCTCGTCATCGGGATGCGCATGCACCAGCAGTAACCGCCGATCCGCCATGCCGGTGACGATACCCGGATCCCTGCCCGAGTTCTCCCTCTTTTGACCGCACGTCACGAAAACCACGTTCCGCTGTCCCGCGGCAGGATGCGCCACAATCGACACATGAGCTTTCCTCGGCAGCAGGCCCGGACACAGCGGTTCATGCTCGGCGTTCCCCAAGCCTTCCACATCTCCCCGGACGGGCGGCGGGTGACCTTCCTGCGCGGCAGGGACGGCACCGACACCGCCGCCTGCCTGTGGATGCTGGACCTGGAGAGCGGCGGCGAGCGGATCGTCGCGGATCCGCGCGAGATCGGGGCGGACGACCGGAACCTCCCCGCGGAGGAGAGGGCCCGCCGTGAACGGCTGCGCGAGACCGGCGGAGGAATCGTCTCCTACACGGTCGACGAATCGTTCACCCGCGCGGCGTTCACCCTGTCCGGGCGGCTGTACTACGCCGACCTCGCCGGCGACGGCGGCCCGCCCCGCGAGCTGCCCGCTGCGAGCCCGGTCGTCGACCCGGTGATCTCCCCACTCGGCGACTCCATCGGCTACGTCAGCAACGGCGCGATCCGCACCATCGACATCAGCAGCGGCCGCGACGGCGTCCTGGTCCCCGCCGAGCCCGAGGGGTCGGATGTCACATGGGGGCTGGCCGAGTTCATCGCCGCCGAGGAGATGAGCCGCTACCGGGGCATGTGGTGGGCGCCGGACGGCTCCGCGCTGCTGGCGGCCCGGGTGGACAACAGCGCCGTGCTTCGCTGGAACATCGGGGACCCCGGCAATCCGGAGGCACCGCCGCAGACCATGGCCTACCCCGCCGCCGGTACCGCCAACGCCGACGTGCGCCTCGCGGTGTTCCCGGTCGAACGCGGAGGCGCCGGGCCGGTCGACCCCCTCTGGATCGAGTGGGACCGCGGGGCCCTGCCGTACCTGGTCCGCGCCGGGTGGGCGGCGACCGGCCCGGAGAAGAGCCCGACCGTGGTGTTCAGCGCGCAGAGTCGCGACCAGCGCGTTCTGAGACTGTTCAGCGCCGACCCCGCCACCGGGCGCGGCACCGAGGTGCACGTGGACACCGACGACGTATGGGTGGAGATCATGTCCGGTGTCCCCGCCTTCACCGGCAGCGGGCGGCTGGTGTGGATCGGCCCGGAGTCGGCCGCCGGGGCGGGCGGGGAGCGCGAGCGCCGCCTCTATGTGGACGGCCGCGCGGTCGGGCCGCGCGACCTCTACATCCGCTCCGTCGTCGACATCGACGGCGAGCGCGTCCTCTACTCCGCCTCCCCCTCCGGAAAACCCGGTGTGATCTCCCTGTGGCTGCTGGACCTGAGGGAGGGTTCCGCCGGACCCGTGGAGTTCCCAGGGGCGCCCGGCGACGGCGTGCACGCCGGGCGGCTGCGCGGCGGCACCCTGGTCCTGCAACGGCGGGATCTGGAGTCGGACGGGGTGCGGACGGCCGTGATCCGCGGCGCGGGCGCGCGGACCCCGGAGGTCGCCATCGAGGTGGCGAGCCTGGCCGAGAAACCGGAGATCGCCGAGCCGGACGTGCGCATGTGGGCAGCGGGCCACCGCGGCATCCCGGCGGCGCTGCTCCTGCCCTCCTGGTACGAGTCGGGATCAGCACCCCTTCCGGTGCTCGTCGACCCCTACGGCGGCCCGCACGCCCAGCGCGTGCTCCACGCCCGACCCGCCTACCTGACCTCGCAATGGTTCGCCGAGCAGGGGTTCGCGGTGCTGATCGCCGACGGCCGGGGAACGCCGGGAGTCGGCCTGCGGTGGGAGCAGGCGGTCCACCGCGATCTGGCGACACCGGTCCTCGAAGACCAGGTCAGCGCACTGCACGATGCGGCCGAGCGCTTCGACTGCCTGGATCTGACGCGTGTGGCGGTCCGCGGATGGTCGTTCGGCGGCTATCTGGCGGCCCTGGCCGTGCTGCGGCGGCCCGATGTCTTCCACGCCGCGGTCGCGGGAGCGCCGGTGACCGACTGGCGGCTCTACGACACCCACTACACCGAGCGCTACCTGGGGGCACCGGACGAGGACGGCGCCTATGAACGCAGCTCGCTCCTGGCGGACGCGCCGAAACTGAGCCGTCCCCTGATGCTCATCCACGGTCTGGCCGACGACAACGTCGTCTTCGCGCATTCCCAGCGGCTGTCCACAGCCCTGCTCTCGGCGGGCCGTCCGCATGTGGTGCTCCCGTTGTCCGGGATCACGCACATGCCATCGGAGGAGACGACCGCGGAGAATCTGCTGCTCCTGCAGGTGGACTTCCTCCTCGACGCACTCGGACGGACCCCGGCCGAACGCTGAGGTCCCACCGTCCCGGGCACGAGACGGGCGGGGCGTACGCCGCCGGCGGGGAGGGGGCCGCGCCGGCGGCGCGCGAGCACGGCTTCGCCCTCTCCCGGGGAACCGGACGAAGAAGGCGTATCGCGGCGAACGGCGCGAAAGTTTTCTCGGATTCAGCACGGACCCGGCATCGACAGCGGGGCTCGTTTCCACCGGGAGCGCTCGACATGGCGACACCGGCGCATCGCGCGTCTGAGCGACATGTCTAATCGAAAACTCCAGAGAACCGGACATGCGGCCACAAAGTGCCCGCATTTTCGTATGATCCCACAAGAGGTGTGGTACCGGATCATTTGACCGGATCCGGACACTTTGCTCCCCTTGAAGAATCCGCGGCACACCTGGCCGGAAACGCGCACCGCGCGGCCGACTTCCTGATCCACTTCGGATTTCGTCCGGCGGCGGCTCTCCCGCATGCCCGGCCCTACCCGCTCCGGGCCCGCCAATTTCGACATGTGCTGATATCTCACCCTCAGAGACGGTCTGTTCTCAAACAGGGAACATGACCTATGGTTTCGGATCGTTTACCGAAATCGGTAGGCATCGGCCGCGGATCCGGTCCCATAAGGCCCGCCTGCGGTCAGGGAGCCGCGTTGAGTCCCCGCTCGTTAACGCGGATCCCGCCCTTGTTACATCCCCGAAGAAAGGGCAGGAAATTGCGAAAATCCTCCATAACCCGAGCACTGGGCGGCGGCGCCCTGGCGCTGGGTCTGGTCGCCGCGGGAACCGTGGCCGCGGCGGCCGAAGACCAGGAGCCGGTCGCCGACCAGGGCAGCGGGCAGGACCAGGCGCAGGACCTGCTGGCCGCGATGGAACGCGACCTGGGGCTGACTACCGCCGAGGCCGAGCAGCGGATGGCTGACGAGGCCGAGGCCCGCTCGATCGACAATGAGCTCCGTACCGAGCTCGGCGAGGCCTGGGGCGGCAGCTACTTCGACGGCGACAGCGGCGAGCTCACCGTCGCGGTGACCGACGAGTCCGCCACCGACGAGGTCGCCGCCGCAGGGGCGAACCCCGAGATCGTCACCTACGGCACCGACGAGCTCGAGGCCATCGTCGACGAGTTCAACGCACAGGGTTCCCAGCTCGGCAACGGCATCACCGGCTGGTACGCCGACAGCAGCGCCGACGCCGTGGTCGTCGAGGTGACGAGCGGCAACGAGGACGCGGTCGACGACCTCGTCTCCGAGACCGGTGTCGAGGCCGGCGCCGTCCAGGCCGCCGAGACCGACGAAGCGCCGGAGCTCTACGCCGACATCGTCGGTGGCGACCCCTACATGATCGGCGGGACCGGGCGCTGCTCCATCGGCTTCGCCGTCGAGGGCGGCTTCGCCACCGCCGGGCACTGCGGTGATGTCGGTACCGAGGTCTCCAGCGAGGACGGCAGCGGCACGGGCACGGTCGGCGGTTCGGAGTTCCCGGGCACCGACATGGGCTTCGTCGAGGCCGATGACAACTGGACGCCGACCTCGACCGTGAACGACTACGAAGGCGGCACCCTTGAGGTGGCCGGCAGCGAGCAGGCGCCCGAAGGCGCGTCCATCTGCCGCTCCGGCTCCACCACCGGCTTCCACTGCGGCGAGATCGAGGCACACGACCAGACGGTCGAGTACCCCCAAGGCCAGGTCCAGGGCCTGACGCAGACCAACGTCTGCGCCGAGCCCGGCGACTCCGGCGGCTCCTGGCTCGCCGACGACCAGGCCCAGGGGGTCACCTCCGGCGGCTCGGGCAACTGCACGATCGGTGGGACCACGTTCTACCAGCCGATCGAGCCGATCCTGGACGAGTTCAACCTCACGCTCGTAACCAGCTGACCCTCCTCGTATACTCCACGTAGCAATCCCCGGCATCCCTTCGAGGGTGCCGGGGATCTCGCGCTGCACAGCGGTCACGCGAGGCCGGCTGGCACGCCTCTGTCCATCCCTCCCCGTGCCAGCCGGCGCACCTGTCGGGCCGGGCCGCCGCGCCCAGGCCCGAACGGCCCCCTAATCTGGCACCATGCGTTCGATCCCGGTTTCCGCGGCCGCCGCGCTGGACCTCCTCTGCGTTCTCATCTTCGTTGTCGCCGGCCGGGCCGAGCACGAGAGGGGGAACCCGCTCGCGGGCATCGCGGAGACGGCTTGGCCGTTCCTGGCCGCCCTGGTCGCCGGCTGGCTGATCACCCTGGCCTGGCGCGCTCCCGCCCGGATCCTGCCGACCGGGCTCCTCATATGGGCCGTCACGGTCGTCGGCGGGATGCTGCTGCGCGTGCTCGGCGGCGGCAGCACGCAGCTCTCCTTCTTCGTCGTCACCGCCCTCTTCCTCGGCGCCACGCTCATCGGCTGGCGGGCGGTCGCCCAGCTGGCGCGCCCGCGCGGGACGGAGAGCCGCGTCTCCCCCTGAACGCTCTGGCGCCGCCGACCGCCCTGAGGCAGGATGAGGTCCGCCCCTCGCCCTCCGTCCCCGGGAGTCCGCATGATCGACGACGTAACGATCGCCATCGCCACCGCCGTCGCCGGCAAGGTCGGCGAATCGCTCACCAAGGGCGCCGGGGAGGCGCTGAAGAAGCTGCGCAAAGCGGTCTTCGAACGGTTCCGCGACCATCCCGAGGCGCAGAAGGCGCTCGCCGAAGCCCAGATCGACGCGGAGGACACCGTCGTGGTCAGAGAGCTCGCCGGGCATCTCGACACCGCGCGGACCGAGGACCCGGAGATCCGGCGGCTCATCGAGCGGCTGCGCCCCGAGTTCGACGCCGGCCGGGACAACGTCCACAACACGATCAGCGGCGACGTCCACGGAACCGCCATCCAAGCCAGAGACATCAGCGGCGGCCTGAACCTCGGCGGCTGACTCCCGCAGGGTCAACTAGGCTTGACGTCGTGAACGACCAGGTCGCCGAATCCGAGAGCGTATCCGGCCCCCCGTATGAGCAGCCCGCGGTCGGTGTGGGGCCGTGGCCGGGCCCATGGCCCGAAGGCGAGCACTACGATCCGGAGCTTCTGGCCCGCGGCGACCGGCGCAATGTCGTCGACCGGTACCGGTACTGGCGGCACGAGGCGATCGTCGCCGACCTCGACACGCGCCGGTATCCGTTCCACGTGGCCATCGAGAACTGGGAGCACGACTTCAACATCGGATCGGTCGTCCGCACCGCCAACGCGTTCGGCACGGGATCGGTGCACATCGTGGGACGCCGCCGTTGGAACCGGCGCGGGGCCATGGTGACCGACCGCTACCAGCACGTGCACCACCACCCCGACACCGCCTCGCTCATCGGCTGGGCCGGCGAGCGCGAGCTGCCGGTCATCGGCGTCGACAACCTGCCGGGCGCGGAGCCGCTGGAGACCTACCCGCTCCCCCGCGCCTGCGTCATGGTTTTCGGCCAGGAGGGGCCCGGGTTGTCCCCGGAGGTCCGCAAGGTGTGCCGGGCGGTGCTCTCCATCGCCCAGTTCGGCTCCACCCGTTCGATCAACGCCGGGGCGGCGGCCGCCGTCGCCATGCACGCCTGGGTTCGCGCCCACGTGTTCGGCCAGCGGCCCTGACGCCCCGGAAGAACAGCGGGGTCGTCCCGCACGGGACGACCCCGCCACCGGACTGCACCCCCTTATGCGGGCGAACGTCTCACTCGGAGGACGCCGACGTCAGCGACCCCAGCAGGTCGCGGTTCAACTGGGAGATCGTGTCGAGCGGGATTCCCTTCGGGCAGACCGCGGCGCACTCGCCGATGTTGGTGCAGCCCCCGAACTCCTCCTCGTCGTGCTGGTTCACCATCTTGACCACTCGGGCCTCCCGCTCGGGCTGGCCCTGCGGGAGCATGCCCAGATGGGTCACCTTGGCGGCGGTGAACAGCATGCCCGAGGCGTTCGGGCAGGCGGCGACGCAGGCGCCGCAGCCGATGCAGGTGGCCGCGTCGAACGCGCGGTCCGCGTCGCTCTTGGGCACCGGCATGGCGTGGGCATCGGGTGCGGTACCGGTAGGGGCGCTGATGTAGCCGCCCGCCTGGATGATCCGGTCGAACGCGCCGCGGTCCACGACCAGGTCCTTGACCACGGGGAACGCCGTGGCACGCCACGGTTCGACGGTGATGACGTCGCCGTCGCTGAAGCTGCGCATGTGCAGCTGGCAGGTGGTGGTGGTCTCCGGGCCGTGCGCGACGCCGTCGATCACGACACCGCACGCTCCGCAGATGCCCTCCCGGCAGTCGTGGTCGAAGGCCACCGGCTCCTCGCCCTGCAGGGTGAGCTTCTCGTTGAGAACGTCGAGCATCTCCAGGAAGGACATGTCAGGCGACACGTCCTCGATCTCGTAGGTGACCATCCGGCCCTCGACGTCACGGCTCTTCTGGCGCCAAACGCGCAGGGTGATGTTCACTTGTAGCTCCGCTGCTTCATCTCGACGTACTCGTACTCCAGGTCTTCCTTGCGCAGCACCGGCTGCTCGCCGGTCCCGGCGAACTCCCATGCGGCGACGTAGGCGAACTCGTCGTCGTCGCGCAGCGCCTCGCCGTCCTCGGTCTGGCTCTCCGCTCGGAAGTGCCCGCCGCACGACTCGCGGCGGTGCAGCGCGTCGATGCACATGAGCTCGGCCAGCTCGAAGAAGTCGGCGACCCGCCCGGCCTTCTCCAGTGCCTGGTTGAGCTCGTCGTTCGAACCGAGGACCCTGACGTTCTGCCAGAACTCGCCGCGCAGTTCGCGAATGCGGTCGATGGCCTTGCGCAGGCCCTCCTCGGTGCGCTCCATTCCGCAGTAGTCCCACATGATCTGGCCGAGCTCCTTGTGGAAGGAGTCCACGGTGCGGGTGCCGTTGATGGAGAGCAGCCTGTCGATGCGCGCCCGGACCGTCTCGGACGCCTCCCTGGCCTCCGGGGTGTTCTCGTCGAGCTTCTCGAACGGGCCGTCGGCCAGGTAGTCGTTGACGGTGTTGGGCAGCACGAAGTAGCCGTCGGCCAGGCCCTGCATCAGCGCGCTGGCGCCCAGCCGGTTGGCGCCGTGGTCGGAGAAGTTGGCCTCGCCGGTCACGAACAGCCCCGGAAGGGTGCTCTGCAGGTCGTAGTCCACCCACAGTCCGCCCATGGTGTAGTGCACGGCCGGGTAGATGCGCATCGGAACCTCGTAGGGGTTCTCGCCGGTGATGCGCTGGTACATGTCGAACAGGTTGCCGTACCTCGCCTCGACGGCCGGGCGGCCCATCCGCTTGATGGCGTCGGCGAAGTCCAGGTACACGCCCAGGCCGCCGGGGCCGACCCCGCGCCCCTCGTCGCAGACGTTCTTCGCCGCGCGGGAGGCGATGTCGCGCGGCACCAGGTTGCCGAACGCCGGGTAGCGGCGTTCCAGGTAGTAGTCGCGCTCCTCCTCCGGGATGTCCCGCGGATCACGCGGGTCGCCGCCCTTCTTGGGCACCCAGATCCGACCGTCGTTCCGCAGCGACTCGCTCATCAGCGTGAGCTTGGACTGGTATTCGCCGCTGACGGGGATGCACGTGGGGTGGATCTGCGTGTAGCAGGGGTTGGCGAAGAGCGCGCCCTTGCGGTGCGCCCGCCACGCCGCCGTGACGTTGCAGCCCATGGCGTTCGTGGAGAGGTAGAAGACGTTGCCGTAGCCACCGGTCGCGAGCACCACCGCGTCGGCGAAGTGCGTCTCGATCTCACCGGTGACCATGTCGCGGGCGATGATGCCCCGGGCCCGGCCGCCGGCGACGATGACCTCCAGCATCTCGTGCCGGGTGTTCATCTCCACGGTGCCGGCCGCGACCTGGCGCTCCAGGGCCTGGTAGGCGCCGATCAGCAACTGCTGCCCCGTCTGGCCGCGCGCGTAGAAGGTGCGGGAGACCTGCACGCCGCCGAAGGACCGGTTGTCGAGCAGCCCGCCGTACTCGCGCGCGAAGGGCACGCCCTGCGCCACGCACTGGTCGATGATCTCGACACTGACCTGGGCCAGCCGGTGCACGTTGGACTCGCGCGAGCGGAAGTCGCCGCCCTTGACCGTGTCGTAGAACAGCCGGTAGATGCTGTCGCCGTCGTTGCGGTAGTTCTTGGCGGCGTTGATACCGCCCTGGGCGGCGATGCTGTGCGCCCGCCGCGGGCTGTCCTGGTAGCAGAAGGAGGTGACCTGGTAGCCGGCCTCGCCAAGGGTGGCGGCGGCGGATGCGCCCGCCAGGCCGGTGCCGACGATGATGACCGACAGCTTGCGCCGGTTCGCCGGGTTGACCAGCTTCGCGGAGAAGCGGCGCTTGTCCCACCGCTCCTGGATCGGCCCTTCGGGGGCCTTTTCGTCGCGGATCGGGTCGCCTTCGATGTAAAGCTCGGTCATTTAGCTCACCAGCCCGAAGAGAATGGAGAACGGCGGCACGAGGAAGCCGACCGTGATGGCGGCGGCGACCACGGTCGCGATAAGGCGAAGCGCCCGTTCCCGGCCTGCTTTGTTGACGCCGAGCGTCGCCAGGGCGCTGAAGATCCCGTGCCACAGGTGGTAGCCGACCGCGAGCAGCGCGATCAGGTAGCTGAGAACGACCCACCAGATCTGGAAGCCGTTCACCAGCCGCTCGTACGGGCTGTCGGAGGCCCCGCCCGGCGCGATGTGGTTCGTGGTGAGGTGCAGGATGTGGTAGATCACGAAGAGCGCGACGATGACGCCGCCCCAGCGCATCGTCTGTGCCGCGTAGCGGCGCGAAGGGCTCTGCGCGCTTTTCCGCACTACGTAGCGCTGCGCGGCCGGCCGGGCGTGCTTCGCGCGCGCCCACAGCGCGAAGGCCGCGTAGGCATGGATCAGCAGGCTCGCCAGCAGGACCACGCGGATGATCCAGAGCGCGCCGCCGTGCGGGAGCATCGGCTCACCGATCTCGCGGATGTGATGCGAGTAGTCGTCGAAGGCCTCTTGACCGCCGAAGACCATCAAGTTGCCGTACATGTGCGCGATCAGGAAGAGCACCAGGATCCCACCGGTGACCGCCATCGCGGACTTGAGGGCCACCGAGGACTGGAGCGCCGCTGAGCGCTGCTTGGTCAAGGTACTGTTCGCCACAACTTGTGACTCTAAGACCGAGTTAACTAAGCGTCTAAGTCATCGGTACGCTCGTCTCGATAGCCATAAGCTATGGAGCATGCAGTTCCAACAGCTCGCATACTTTCTCACAGTGGCCGAAACACGCCATTTCACCCGCGCAGCAGAGGTTTCACGCGTCGCCCAGCCGAGCCTGAGCAAGCAGATCCGCAACCTTGAGGAGGACCTCGGGGCTCCGCTGTTCAGCCGAGCTCGGGGAAATATCACACTCACACCCGCCGGCGAGGTCCTGCTTCCGCTGGCCCAGCGCATCATCACCGACATGCAGACCGCCCGGCGCGAGATCGAGGAGCTGGCCGGGATGCGGCGTGGCCGGGTGCGGCTGGGGGCGACGCCGTCGCTGTGCGGCGGGCTGCTGGCCGACGCCCTGGCCGGGTTCCACGGCAGCTTTCCCGGGGTCGAGCTGCAGATCGACGAGGGCGGTTCGCGCGACCTGATCCGCGCGCTGAGCAAGGGCGAGCTCGACCTCGCGCTGATCATCCTGCCGCTGCACAGCAGTGATCCCGTGTTCGTGACCACGCCGCTCCTGCGGGAGAGCCTTGTCGTGGTCAGCTCCGCGAACCTGCCTCCGCCTTCCGAACACGTTTCCATGCGCATCACCGAACTCCGCGACCGGTCCTTGGTGATGTTCCGGGCCGGCTACGACCTGCGCGAGGCCACCCTGCAGGCCTGCCGGGCCGCCGGGTTCGAGCCCCGACTGGCGGTGGAGGGCGGCGAGATGGACGCCGTCCTGCGCTTCGTCGAGGCCGGACTCGGTATCGCTGTCGTCCCGAGCATGGTGCTGAAGAACCGGCCCGGTCTGCGCGGTACCCCCCTGATCCTGCCCCGCCTGCTGCGCACCGTCGCCCTGGCGCATCGCAAGGATGTCGAACCCTCGCACGCGGCCAAGGCCTTCCGTCGCCACCTGATGAACCACATCTCCGGGCTCACCCGCGACGAGCTCGGCGCGGACCTTGAGGTAATCGCCGCACCCGAGGACTGACCCTGCCCGCAGTAGCCCGGCTGACCGGCGAAGACGGGAGTGGGGTACGGATCACAGCCCCATCGGTGCGCGAACGGGACCTTGGTGGGGGCGCAGACGGTAGATTCCGACATTGGCGGTCGGCTTTCACCTCACCAAAAACCTCATACTTCACTTTCCACGCATATACCCCAAAAACCCACAAACAACGCTAAAACCCAATAGAAGACAAAATCCATATTTTTCGTGAAACCACTCTCACAGCTATTGGGAGTGGCATTTTTCACATGCATTTCAGCGGAATTTCCTGCTGAATTCGTGATCGCACCGGCCTAACGTGGCTCTCCAGATGCAACTGCATTGCCTGCTCACGCGGCAGAGGGCGACCGGACCGCACACACCGCCGGTATGCCCTCCGCCCTAGATGGAGACGCCGCGAACATGACATCGACACTTCCCCCACCGGAGCGCCCCCGCCGTGCGCAGATTCCGGAGCGGACGCTGCGCAAGGACCGATGGTGGCTCGGCCCGCTGTTCACCGTGCTGGGACTGGCCGCATTCGTGGCCTACGCGACCGCCCGGGTGTTCCAGCAGGACTACTACTGGGTGAGCGAGTACCACTACCTCACCCCGTTCTACTCGCCCTGCCTTTCCGCCGGCTGCGAACCGGGGTCCGCCGTCTTCGGCACGGTTCCGTGGGAGTTCCCCTGGTTCATTCCCTACGCCGCGATCACCCTGCCGATCCTGCTGCTCTTCCGGTTCACCTGCTACTACTACCGGAAGGCCTACTACCGCTCGATCTGGCAGGCGCCCACGGCCTGCGCCGTCCGCGAGCCGCACGAGCGCTACACCGGCGAGACCCGCCCGCTGCTGCTCGGTCAGAACCTGCACCGCTACTTCTTCTACGGCGCCGCCCTCATCACGGTGCTCAACGCCTACGACGCGACCGTCGCGCTGTTCCACGGCGCGGACGGCGGTTTCGGCATCGGCGTGGGCAACCTCGTCCTGATCGGCAACGTGCTCATGCTCGCCTGCTACACGTTCGGCTGCCACTCCTGCCGGCACGCCTTCGGCGGGCGGATGAAGAGCTTCGCCAAGCACCCGGTGCGCTACTGGCTGTGGACGCGAATCTCCTGGTTGAACGGCCGCCACATGTTGTTCGCCTGGATCACACTGGGAACGCTTGCGGTAACCGATCTCTACGTGGCGCTGGTCGCCAGTGGAGTGATCACCGACCTGCGGATCTTCAACTAGAGGCCCTTCTCCCGACCGTCGGGCGCCGGCGGCCGCCCAGCCCCTTCGCGCGGGCGAGCACCGCGCCGGGTATCGATGCAACAGAAAGTCTGTCGAAAATGTCCGAGATAAAAAGACTCCCCTACGACGTGGTGGTGATCGGGGCCGGGGGTGCCGGCCTGCGCGCCGCGATCGAGGCGCGTCAGCAGGGCAAGAAGACCGCGATCATCTCCAAGTCGCTGTTCGGCAAGGCGCACACCGTCATGGCTGAGGGCGGCGCCGCCGCGGCGCTGGGCAACGTCAACCCCCGCGACCGCTGGCAGGTGCACTTCCGCGACACCATCCGCGGAGGCAAGTTCCTCAACGACCCGCGCATGGCCGAACTGCACGCCAAGGAGTCCGCCGACCGCATCCTGGAGCTGGAGTACTGGGGCGCGCTGTTCGACCGGACCTCCGACGGCAAGATCAGCCAGCGCAACTTCGGCGGCCACGAGTACCCCCGGCTCGCCCACGTCGGCGACCGCACCGGCCTGGAGATGATCCGCACCCTCCAGCAGCGCGTCGTGCAGCTGCAGCAGGCCGACGCCGTCGAACTCGGCGATCCCGACGCCATGCTCAAGGTCTACGCCGAGACCACGGTCACCGAACTGCTCAAGGACGGCGACCGGATCGCCGGGGCCTTCGGCTACATCCGGGAGAACGGCGCGTTCGTGCTGTTCGAGGCTCCCGCGGTCATCCTGGCGACCGGAGGCGTCGGCAAGTCCTTCAAGGTCACCTCCAACTCCTGGGAGTACACCGGCGACGGGCACGCGCTCGCGCTGCGCGCCGGGGCGACCCTGCTGAACATGGAGTTCGTCCAGTTCCACCCGACCGGCATGGTCTGGCCGCCATCGGTGAAGGGCATCCTCGTCACCGAGTCCGTCCGCGGCGACGGCGGTGTGCTGCGCAACTCCGAGGGTGAGCGGTTCATGTTCAACTACGTGCCGGACGTGTTCCGCTCCCAGTACGCCGAGACCGAGGAGGAGGCCGACGGCTGGTACACCGACCCGGAGAACCACCGACGCCGCCCGAGCTGCTCCCGCGCGACGAGGTCTCGCGCGCCATCAACAACGAGGTCAAGGAAGGGCGGGGGACCCCGCACGGCGGTGTCTACCTGGACGTCTCCACCCGGATGCCGGCCGGTGAGATCACCCGGCGGCTGCCGTCGATGTACCACCAGTTCAAGGAGCTGGCCGATGTCGACATCACCGCCGAACCCATGGAGGTCGGCCCCACCTGCCACTACGTGATGGGCGGCGTCGAGGTCGACGCCGATACCGGTGCCGCGGTGGTGCCGGGCCTGTTCGCCGCCGGGGAGGTCGCGGGCGGTATGCACGGCTCCAACCGGCTGGGCGGGAACTCGCTGTCCGACCTGCTGGTGTTCGGCCGCCGCAGCGGCCTGGGCGCAGCGGCCTATGTCGACGAGCTGGGCACCGACCACCCCGCTGTCGCCGAGGAGGATCTGGCGGACACGACCGCCGCGGCGCGCGCCCCCCTCGAACGCGAGGCCGGCGAGAACCCCTACACCGTGCACCACGAGCTCCAGGACACCATGAACGACCTGGTCGGCATCATCCGGCGTGGGTCCGAGATCGAGGAGGCCCTGGAGATCCTGGACAAGCTCCGCGACCGGGTCGCCAACGTGCGATCCGAGGGCGGGACGATCTACAACCCCGGCTGGCACCTCGCCTTGGACCTGCGGAATATGCTGCTCGTCTCGGAGAGCATCGCCCGGGCCGCGCTCGAACGGGAGGAGTCGCGCGGCGGCCATACCCGCGACGACTTTCCCGACATGTCCCCCGAATGGCGCAAGGTCAACCTGGTGGTGTCCCTGCGCGACGGCAGGGTCCGGCTGCGCCAGCGGGCCGTCGATCCGCTGCGGCCGGACCTGCTGGAGCTCTTCGAGCACGAGGAGCTCACCAAGTACCTCACCAAGGACGAGCTGGCCGCGGACGCGACCGCGAAGGAGGAACTGTAATGGCCACGGAGCGGACGTTTCGCGTGTGGCGCGGCGACGACGACGGCGAGCTGGCCGAATACCGGGTGGAGGTGAACGAGGGCGAGGTCGTCCTCGACGTTCTGCACCGGCTCCAGGCCACCCAGGTTCCCGACCTGGCCGTGCGCTGGAACTGCAAGGCCGGCAAGTGCGGTTCGTGTTCGGTGGAGATCAACGGCCGGCCGCGGCTGTCGTGCATGGCCCGGATGTCCACGTTCGACCCTGACGAGACCATCATCGTCACCCCGATGCGGACCTTCCCCGTCATCCGAGACCTGGTCTGCGATGTCTCGTACAACTACCAGAAGGCGCGGGAGATCCCGTCCTTCACCCCCGACCCGAAGACCGAGCCGGGCGACTTCCGGATGTACCAGGCCGATGTGGGGCGGCCGCAGGAGTTCCGCAAGTGCATCGAGTGCTTCCTGTGCCAGAACGTCTGCCACGTCATCCGGGACCACGAGGAGAACAAGGAGAACTTCTCCGGCCCGCGTTTCCTCATGCGGGTGGCCGAACTGGAGATGCACCCCGAGGACACCGCCGACCGGCGGAACATCGCCCAGGAGGACTTCGGGCTCGGCTACTGCAATATCACCAAGTGCTGCACCGAGGTGTGCCCGGAGAACATCAGGATCACCGACAACTCGCTGATCCCGCTCAAGGAGCGGGTGGCCGACCGCCGGTACGACCCCGTGGTGTGGCTCGGCTCCAAGATCGGGCTGCGCAAGGGCGCCGACACGCCCATGGTCCCCAACACCCGCCCCGGCCGCGAGGCGGAGGAGTAGCAGGGAGCCGCGGGGATCACCGGCCAGGGGTCCCCGGCTCGCCTCCCAGCCGTGGCGGGTGCCAGCCGGTGATCGGCCGCAGGGATCGGGCGGTCGCCCCGAAAGGCAGCCGTCCCGCCACGGCGGCCAGAGTCCAGCGCGTGCGCACCGCGGCGGGCGAGTCGCGGTGCACCATCGCGCCGACCTTGGCCGAGCGCCGGACCATCGCCGTTGTCCGCTCCAGCCGGGCGGCCGTGTAGTCGTACACCCTCCTCGGGATGTCCGTGCCGTCGCCGGCGACGTGTGCCAGGACCACCGCGTCCTCGATCGCCTGGCAGGCGCCCTGGCCGAGGTTGGGGGCCATCGGGTGCGCCGCGTCCCCCAAGAACGCGACGCGGCCCCGGTGGAGGCTCGGCAGCGGACGAGCAAGGTGGAAGACGTCGTTGCGCAGTACGGTCTCCGGAGCCGCCGCGGCGAAGAGATCGGGGATCGGCGCGTGCCAGTCGCCGAAGCGCCGCAGCGTCTCGGCCCGCTCGTCCTCGAAGAGCTTCCCCGGAGGCATGACACCGGTGGCGTAGCAGTAGACCCGGCCCTCGGCCATGGGCAGAACGCCGACGACCCCGGAGTTCCCCCAGGTCTCCGAGGCGAGGAGCCCGCACCCGGGCGCCGGCACCACGATCCGCCACGCCGTGAACCCCGCGTGGACCGGCCCCGGGTGGGCGGGGAAGAGCCGGGAGCGCAGCCCCGAACGCAACCCGTCCGCGGCGACGACGAGGTCGGCGTCGAAGTCCCCCTGGGATGTGCTGACCCGGGCGGGCCGCTCCCCGGTCCCCGTCTCGACCCCCTCGACCCTCGTTTTGAGGTGCAGCGTCTCCGGCGGAAGCCGGTCCGCGAGGATGCGGACCAGATCGGCGCGGTGCAGCACGGCGAACGGTTCCCCGAAACGCCGCCGGGCCTTCTCCTCGTCGACGAACACCAGCCAGCGGCCGCTTGGGTGCCGGATCCCCATGCCCTCGTGGCTGGCCGAACATGCGCGTACCTCGTCGGCGACCCCCAACTCCCGCAGGGCCCGGACCGCGTTCGGGGCCAGGCCGATCCCGGCGCCGACCGGTGCCAGCGAGACCGCCCGTTCCACGACGGTCACCGTCCACCCCTGCCGATGCAGCGCAAGAGCGGTGGCCAGACCACCGATCCCGCCACCGGCGATGAGCGCGTGCCGGATTCGCATAACGCCATCTTCCCGCACCGGCGGCGACCGGCCACAGTGAAACGCCTACGCCGGATCCTGGTCGGGGTTTCCCCTTAGGCAGCGGTCGCCTTTCGGCCGGGAGCACCGTGCCGCGCTTCCGGCGGAGCCGGCCCCCTCAGCCCGCGTACCCGCTCACCCGGGCGGGCGCCAGTCGTCGATCGGCCGGACGTAGCGCCCCAGCAGCCCGGGAGCGACCCGGCCGGCGATGCTCGCCGCGGTGTCCCGGAGACCGTTGACGAACGAGGAGTCGCTCTGGACCGCCTCCGCGAGTTGCGCCGACCGCTGGACCAGGGCCGCCGTGCGCGGTAGCCGGGCGTCGGTGTAGGACTGCAGCGCAGTCGGCACATAGGCCATGGAACCGTTGACGTGCTGGGCCAGCACCACACCGTCCTCGATCGCCTGGGCGGCGCCCTGCCCGAGGTTGGGTGTCATGGCGTGCGCGGCGTCGCCGAGCAGCGCCACCCGCCCTTTGTGGTACGCGGGCAGAGGGGTGTCGACATGCCAGATGTCGCTGCGCAGCACCGATTCCGGCCGGGCGGAGGCGAACAGCTCCGGCAGGGGCGAGTGCCAGTCGTGCAACCGCTGCGCCAGTTCCCGCTTCTCGTCCTTGGCGGTCCCGCCGGCCGGAACGTTGGCGGTCGCGTAGCAGTACACCGTGTCGTCGATGAGCGGCAGCACCCCGGCCACACCGCCCGCTCCCCAGCTCTCGCCGCACTCCAGGGGGTACTCGCTCGGCCACGGAACAATGGTGTGCCAGCAGGTGAACCCCGCGTAGACCGCCCCGGGATGCTCCAGGAACAGCGCCGGCCGGACGGTCGAGCGCACCCCGTCGGCCACTGCCACGAGGTCCGCGTTCAGCTCCCCGGATTCGGTACGCACCCGGGCCAACTGCCGGGTGTCGCCCGGTTCGACACTAGTGACGGTGGTCGCGGTACGCAGGGCCTCGTCGGGCAACTGTTCCAGCAGGATGTCCTTGAGATCGGCGTAGCGCAGCACGCGCACGGAGTCACCGAAGCGCTCCTCGGCTTCCGCGGGCCCGGTCCGCACGATCCACCTGCCGTCCTTACGCCGGAGCGCGGCGACACCGTGCCGGGCCGATTGCTTGCGGACGGCGGTGCCGACATCGAGCGCGTCGAGACCGCGCAGCGCGTTGGGGGCGATGGCCAGCGCGAGGTCGAGGGGATCGGTGACCGGAGCCCGCTCGCAGATGGTCACGGCCCACCCTTTGCGGTGGAGGGCGAGCGCGGCGGTCAGCCCACCGATACCGCTTCCGACCACGACGGCGTGCGGCTCTGCCATCAGACGTGCGCGGAGGGGACCTTCGGCGTAGCCGAGGGCGGATCCGCGCTCCCTCCCCTCTGCTGCTCTCCCGATGCGTCACCCCGCGGTCGCTGCTCAGGACGCGGCCCTCGCCTCCCTGCACAGGGACGGGCGAGAAGCCGCTGCCGTACGGCAGCGGGTATCGCAGGAACGTCCTTCGGCCCTGAGCGGAGGTCCGACGTACCGGTCGATCACTGGGCCCTGAAGTCCCAGGCTAGAGTCGCCGACCGGGGAACGCCACGGTTTCCCGGCCAATCACCGCATGTCGCCCGCCGCTGGCCGCCGACATGGTCGTCGTTCCCCGCCATAGCCCCACGCACACGGGCAGTCGCATTCCGTCAGCTCCGCTTTTTCTGCGCGGCGATGCGGCCGCGCTCCTTGTGGTCGAGGATGACCTTGCGGATGCGTACGGCTTCGGGCGTGACCTCCACGCACTCGTCCTCGCGGCAGAACTCCAGGGCCTGCTCCAGGGAGAGCCTGCGCGGCGGCACCAGGCGCTCCAACTCGTCGCCGGTGGCCGAGCGCATGTTGGTCAGCTTCTTCTCCTTGGTGATGTTGACGTCCATGTCGTCGGCGCGCGAGTTCTCACCGACGACCATGCCCTCGTAGACCTCGGTTCCCGGCTCGACGAACAGGGTCCCCCGCTCCTGCAGGTTGAACATCGCGAACGTCATGGCCTGGCCGCTGCGGTCGGCCACCATCGACCCGCTCGGACGGGTGCGCAGATCGCCGAACCACGGCTCGAACCCCTCGAACACGTGGTGCGCGATGCCGGAACCGCGTGTCTCGGTCAGGAACTCGGTACGGAAGCCGATGAGGCCTCGGGAGGGGATCAGCCAGTCCATCCGCACCCAGCCGGTTCCGTGGTTGGTCATCTGCTCCATGCGCCCCTTGCGCACGCTGAGCAGCTGGGTGATGGCGCCCATGTGCTCCTCGGGCGCGTCCACGGTCAGCCGCTCGACGGGCTCGTGCAGCTTGCCGTCGATCTGCCGGGTGACCACCTGGGGCTTGCCCACGGTCAGCTCGTAGCCCTCGCGTCGCATCTGCTCCACCAGGATCGCCAGCGCGAGCTCGCCGCGGCCCTGCACCTCCCAGGTGTCCGGACGCTCGGTCGGCAGCACGCGCAGGCTGACATTGCCGACGAGTTCGCGGTCGAGCCGGTCCTTCACGAGCCGCGCGGTGACCTTGGCCCCCTTGACCCTGCCGACCAGCGGTGAGGTGTTGGTTCCGATCGTCATCGAGATCGCCGGCTCATCGACCGTGATGAGCGGAAGCGGACGCGGGTCGTCCGGGTCGGCGAGGGTCTCACCGATCATGATGTCGGGGATCCCGGCGATGGCGATGATATCGCCCGCCCCGGCCCGTTCCGCGGGCTTGCGGTCGAGCGCCTCCGTCATCAGCAGCTCGGTGATCCGCACCTGCCGCGCGCTGCCGTCGCCCTTGAGCCACGTGACCTGCTGGCCCTTGCGGATCTCGCCCTGGTGAACGCGGCACAGCGCGATCCGGCCGAGGAACGGCGAGGCGTCGAGGTTGGTGACGTGCGCCTGCAGCGGGGCGCCCGGCACGTACTCCGGAGCCGGGATCGTCTCCAGCAGCACCCGGAAGAACGGGGTCAGGTCGTCGCCGGCCGGAACCTCGCCGTCGGCGGGCCGCTCCAAGGAGGCCTTGCCGTCGCGGGCGCAGGCGTATACGACCGGGAAGTCGATCTGGGAATCGTCGGCGTCGAGGTCCATGAAGAGCTCGTAGGTGTCGTCGACGACCTCGGCGATACGGCTGTCGGGCCGGTCCACCTTGTTGATCACCAGGATCACCGGGAGCTTCGCCGCGAGTGCCTTGCGCAGCACGAACCGCGTCTGCGGCAGCGGGCCCTCGCTCGCGTCCACCAGCAGGACGACACCGTCCACCATGGACAGTCCCCGCTCCACCTCACCGCCGAAGTCGGCGTGGCCGGGGGTATCGATGATGTTGATGACGACGTCCTCGCCCTCGGGCGTCGTGTAATGCACCGCCGTGTTCTTCGCGAGAATCGTGATGCCCTTCTCGCGCTCCAGGTCGTTGGAGTCCATGACGCGCTCGTCGACGTCCTGATTGGCACGGAAGGCCCCGGACTGCCACAGCATTGCGTCCACGAGCGTGGTCTTGCCGTGGTCGACGTGGGCGACGATGGCGACGTTGCGGAGGTCAGTCCGACGGGCGGAGCCTGCGACAGGCATGGCGCTGGACATGCGAAGGTCTCGATCTCATCTGGAGGGAAGAGCCGCGACTCCCGCGGCCGTCCATCAGTTTATGCCTTGGCGCCCGAGCTCTGCGGAAACGAGGGGCCGGGTGGCCGCGCCGCCCTCTTGTCCCTCAGCTCAGCAGGTGCGGCCTGATGTCGTCGAGGAACGGGATGTCGGCCGGCAGCCAGTCGACGTCGGTGAGCGCGTCGGCCTTCAGCCAGCGCAGGGAGAGGTGCTCCAGAGGCACCGGTTCGCCGTCGACGAGGCCGGCGGTCCACACCCGGAGCACGGCCGCCGGCGCACCGGGGCGGGCCGGGAAGGCCACATCCTCACCGATTCGCCGCAGCGGCCGGATCCGCACTCCGAGTTCCTCGCGGCACTCCCGGACCAGGGCTTCGGTGTCGGCTTCGCCGGGGTCGACCTTTCCGCCCGGCAGCTCCCAGCGGCCGCGCGCATGCGGTGGGCTCGCACGCTGGGCCGCGAGAAGGGCACCCTCGCGGATGATGGCCGCGCCGACGACGATCTGGATTCCTGTCACGAGGAACAACGGTAACCGCCCGGCCGCGGCGTGCGGCGTTTCAAACGCTACGCGGCGGCGTTGAGCGTCCTGCGGTTGTCCTGCCCGGTGATCCACCGCGCGGCGCCCTCGGGGTCCGCGGCGGGGTGCGTGATCTGTCTTCCGTCCTCGTCGCGCCACTGGAACCGGCCGTGCATGCACCACACGGTGAGACCCTCGCGGACGGACAACAGCGCGATCGTCGTCCGATCGGCGGCGTAGAGCCGCCGCATGCCGGCGGCGGTCAGGTAGCTGTGCAACCGGCCGATGGCCTCGGCGGGAGTCGCCGTGAAGGAACCGCGGATCGACGAGAGGGTACCCACGAACGCCTGCCTTTCCAGCTGAACGCGCGGGCCGGGGCCCGCGATGAGGGGTGTGCCGACCTGAGAGAACCCCGGCCGCCGACATCGCTAATCCCCTGATCCGGATGTCCGCAAACGAGCCGGGTCATTTCCATCGCTTCTTGATCACGGCGTATCCTACCGTCTATCACCCGAATATTGATGTGTTATCAGGTGAAGCGGTATTCCATCCCCCAACGGCGCTCGCCGCCCCGATCGCCGGTACTCGCCCGCCCGGGGCGCACGGCCGCGCCGATACACACTGAGAGCCGCATCCGGCCGGAGGAATCGCCCGAACCGGTCGGTACGGTGTCGAGATAGGGCAACGACGGCACGTTGACGGCACGGTCCGCCGGACGCCGTCACGAAAACAGGGGGTACGCGCATGCCGGCACTCGACGCCCTGAAAGGGGCCTCTCTGCGGGGTATCTGGGTCGACGCCCCCGGGCACTACGTCACCATTACGCTGCGCACCATGAGCGTCGGCACGGCCCTGGACTACAACATCGTCCTCGAAGGCGTCACGAACTTCAGTTTCTACGACGAGAACCCGGCGCCCTGGCCGGGCGCCGAGGTGACGGAGATCCGGTCACAGCACGACCCCGACTCGATGCACCTGGACTTCTCCTTCGGCAGCGACACCGCCGGTATCGTCGTGACCTGCGCCAAGCTCGTCATGCACCGCGCCAGACCGGCCGGATGACCCCGATGACCGAAACCGGTCATCCGCACGCCCCCCTGCGCGGTCCGGCGCCGGAAGGCCTCGGGCGCCGGTTCTGACCGGCGCCCGAGGGGCTGACGCTCTTCGGGGGGAGTGGGAAGAGCGTCAGCGTCCAGGGAAGTCGGCTGAGCTGCGACCGCCTGGTGAGGCCGGGCCGGTCGCACCACGGAGGAAGGATCCGCGGTCCCAGGGCGCGGCGTTCCGGGCACGGGCCGGCGAATAATCCCCGCCGTGCCCGCTCCGCGGATTCCGCCCCGGTTTCAGCGCCATGAGGTGAGCCTATTGACACCCAGACGACAATGGGGTGGGAATTCAAAAACATGCGGTAAGCGGGAGCGAACGTGCAGGGAACCGCCGCTCTCCCAATTCCTCGGCGCCTTGGGGGCGGTTAGGGCGCCTCAGCGGCGGCGGTTCCCGCATACGGCCCGTATCCGCGCCCGGGGATAGAACAGGCGCGATGCGGGCCATGGCCCTGCGAGACCTGGAGGGGGCGGGGCCCCACACGGCCATCACATCCACGGTAGGGGATCCCCGGACCAAATTCATTTGTCCGTCAGTACGAAATCTTCCGGTAATTCCCGACTATCAGGCAGAACGAGGACTTGAAGACCTGGTTCACCCAGAAGCCGAGAAACGGTTGAATGAGCAACGAATATATGTGTCTTTTGAACAACCGGTTTTACCGGTCATCCCGAACCGACCGTCCCCTCGCCGGCCGTTCAACGGTCAGGACCCGAGCAGCCGGTGCGCCAGAGCAGTGTTCCGCCGTCCCGCGGTGGCGTTCCGCACCGCCTGGGCGACGGCTTTGCGCGAGCCGACCAGCACGACCAGCCGCTTCGCCCGGGTGATCGCGGTGTAGAGCAGGTTGCGCTGCAGCATCATCCACGCGCTGGTCGTTACCGGTATGACAACGGCGGGGTACTCGCTGCCCTGGGAACGGTGCACGGTCACGGCGTAGGCGTGCACGAGTTCGTCGAGTTCGGCGAAGTCGTAACCGATGTCCTCGTCCTCGTCGGTCCGGACGGCGACCTGCTGCTCGTCGGAGTCGATTCCGGTGATGACACCGAGCGTGCCGTTGAATACCCCGTTCGCACCCTTCTCGTAGTTGTTCCGGATCTGGGTGACCTTGTCCCCGACCCGGAAGATCCGGCCGCCGAACCGCCGCTCCGGCACCCCGTCCCGGGACGGGGTGAGTGCGCCCTGCAGCAGCGTGTTGAGATTGCCCGCTCCCGCCGGACCGCGGTGCATGGGGGTGAGGACCTGCACGTCGCGGCGCGGGTCCAGACCGAACTTGCGCGGAATGCGGTTGGCGACCACGTCCACGGTGAGCTCCGCTGTCTGCTCGGCATCGTCGCACGGGAAAAGGAAGAAATCGGTCATGCCCTCCAGCAGCGGAGGCTTGCCGGTGTTGACCCGGTGCGCGTTGGCCACCACCCCGGACTGCTGCGCCTGCCGGAAGACGTGGGTGAGCCGCACGTTGGGAATCGGAGAGTCGCCGCCGTCGGTCGCGAGCAGATCGCGCAGCACCTGCCCTGCCCCCACTGAGGGAAGCTGATCGACATCGCCGACGAGCAGCAGGTGCGCGCCCGGAGGAACGGCCTTCGCCAGCTTGTTGGCGAGCAGCAGATCGAGCATGGACGCCTCGTCCACGACGAGCAGGTCGCAGTCGAGCGGGCGGTCCCTGTCGTAGGAGGCGTCACCCCCGGGCTTGAGCTCCAGCAACCGGTGCACCGTGGACGCCTCGTGCCCGGTGAGCTCGGTGAGCCGCTTGGCCGCCCGTCCGGTGGGTGCGGCAAGGACGATCTTCGCCTGCTTGGCGGCGGCGAGCGCGATGATCGAGGCGACGGTGAACGACTTTCCACAGCCCGGGCCGCCGGTGAGCACCGCGACCTTGCTGGTGAGGGCCAGCTTGACGGCGGCCTCCTGTTCCGCGGCCAGGTCGGTGCCGGTGCGGTTCCCCAGCCAGCCGAGAGCCTTGTCCCACTCGACGCCGGCGAAAGCCGACATGCGGTCCTCGGGGCTGCTGAGCAGGGTACGCAGCTGCGCCGCGAGCGCGGCTTCGGCCCGCTGGAACGGCACCAGATACACGGCGGTGTGCGCCTCCCCGTCGGGTCCGGGCACCTTCTCCGCCACCACCCCCTCCTCGGCCACCAGAGCGGCCAGGCACTCGATCACCAGCCCGGAGCCGACCTGGAGGATCTTCACGGCCTCGCTGATCAGCCGCTCCTCCGGCAGGTAGCAGTGGCCGTCCGAGGTGGACTCCGAGAGGGTGAACTGGATACCGGCCATGACGCGCTGCGGGCTGTCGTGCGGGATCCCGACGGACTGGGCGATGGTGTCGGCGGTCTTGAACCCGATCCCCCAGACATCGGTGGCCAGCTTGTACGGTTCGTTGCGCACCGTACTGATGGAGGCGTCGCCGTACTTCTTGTAGATGCGCACCGCCAGCGAGGTCGAGACCCCGATCCCCTGGAGGAAGACCATGACCTCCTTGATGGCCTTCTGCTCCTCCCACGCCTCGGCGATCAGCCTGGTGCGCTTCGGGCCCAGGTTGGGCACCTCGATGAGGCGCTCCGGGGTCTCCTCGATAACGTCGAGCGCCTCCACCCCGAAGTGGCCGACGATCCGCTCAGCCAGCCGCGGGCCGATCCCCTTGACCAGCCCCGACCCGAGGTAGCGGCGCACGCCCTGGACGGTGGCGGGCAGGACGGTCGTGTAGTTGTCCACCATGAACTGCCGCCCGTACTGGGGGTGCGAGCCCCAGCGCCCCTCCATCCGCAGCGACTCTCCGGGCTGCGCCCCGAGCAGCGCCCCGACCGCCGTGGTGAGTTCTCCTCCCCGCCCGTCGTCGATCCGGGCGACGGTGTACCCGGTCTCCTCGTTGGCGTAGGTGATCCGCTCCAGCACCCCTTCGAGCACCGCCGACCGGGCACCGGACCCGCCCGGACCGCCCCGCCCGGTTCGCGCAGTCGTCACGCAGCTCCCTCCCGCCTCGCCGACACCCCCATCATGCCGGGCCCTGCCGACCTTCACACGCCGCCGCATGCGGGGCCCGCTCCACCTGCCGCGCCGGCCCTCTCCCGGGGACTCCTCCGCGCGGCGCGAACCGGCCGCTTTCCGAAGTCCCGGTCGACGAGTACCGCGCGGCGACTCGCGTCGCTCGGCCCGCTGACCATCACCGCTGAGCAGGCGGCGACCGTCGCGTTCGCCGCCGGCGGTCAGTCTTCCCGCGGCCCCGCGAGTTTCTCCCGCACCCTGCCAGCGGCCTTCTCGTGGTGGAGCCTCTCGAAGAGGGCCAGCGCCGCGCGCAGCCGTTCGGAGCGGGCTTCAGGGGCGTCCTCGGCCTCCGCCAGGGCTTCGAGGGCCCGGGCCTCCTCGAAGGGGCGCCCCGTCTCCTGGAACCTCAGCAGCGCCTGTTCCAGGACGGTCGCGGCCTCCCGCCGCCGCTCCGCTCTCAGCAGCACACCGCCCTCGCCCAACAGGAGCTCGCCCTCGTCCACCGGGGCGTGCCCGCCTTCCGCGGCCGGCCCCTCGAACCCTTCGCGCACCCGCCGGAAGCACGCCAGCGCCTCGTCCAGCTCCCCGAGCTCGGCGAGCCCCCGCCCCTGGTGCACCAGGCTCAGCGCGATCGAGCGCGCGGCCGAGCTCGACGAAGAACTCGTGCGAGCGGCGAAGGTGGTCCAGTGCCCGCGCCGGTCGGCCCCGTTCTCGTTGGACGAGCCCGAGGCCTTCCAGCGCGGCCCCCATCTCGTACAGCGCTTCGGCCTCGCCGCCTCCCCGCTGGGCCCCCTCCAGACGCTCATCCGCCAGACTCAGCGCCCGCTGGAACTTCACGAAGGCGGCCGTGAACTGGCCGTGGTCGAAATGGGCCGTCCCCCATTGCAGGTACATCCGCACCTGCGCGCCCGGGTCACCGCAGGCCCGCGCGTCCATGAGCCCCAGCCGCACCAACGCGAAGCGCTCCGCCTTGTGCCCGTAGGCCCGGAAGAACCTGTCGGTGGCCATGGCCAGCCGGTACACCCACCCTTCGGGGCCGCCGGCCTCCTCCCGCGGAATCCGCGACCGCTGGGCGAGATCCGTCATCACGGGGAGATTGTCGAGAATCCACCGGGCGGGAGGCGGGTCGGTGGAGGGGTGCGGGTCGCCGCCGAGGCCGTGCCCGGCCTCGCGCGCCGCGGCCGCGAAGTCGGGGCAGCGCCGGGCCGTCCAC
>NZ_LAJC01000050.1 GCF_000981225.1 Allosalinactinospora lopnorensis | reverse complement strand
GCGGCCGCGTCACCGGCGCCGTTCCGGCCCGGCCGGCGCCGGTGCATCAGACCGCCGCCGCCATGACCACCAGGGCGGTGGCCGTGGCGGTCTCGGACAGCGCGCCCAGGACGTCACCGGTGATCCCGCCCAGGCGGCTGACCGCGTGCCGCAGCAGGAGGCCCGCCGCGGCCAGGCCCGCCGCGACGGCCAGCAGGCAGGCGAGCGCGAAGCCGGCGCCGTGCGCCAGACCGCCGAGCGCGGCCAGCCCCGTTCCGGCGGAGGCCGCGGCCGCCGCCCAGTAGTGGACCGACCGGGCGACGAGCGACCCCAGCCCATCCGGGCGGGCTGCGGGGATCCTGGGGGTGCAGGCACAGGTGATGGCGAGCCGGCCGGCGATGACGGCGGTGACCAGACCGGCCGCCCCCGCCACCGGGGACGCCGAGGCCAGTTCACCCAGCGCCAGCACCTGGATGAGTACGCTCAGCACCAGGGTGATGACGCCGAACGGCCCGATGTCGGAGCGGCGCATGATGTCCAGTGCCCCCGCGGCCGGGCGGGCACTGCCCAGGCCGTCCGCCAGGTCGGCCAGCCCGTCCAGGTGCAGGCCGCGCGTGAGCACCGCCAGGAGTCCCACGGCCAGCGCCGAGGCCGGGAGCGGACCGAGTCCCACCGCTCCGGCGAGCACCAGCAGCAGCGCCGCGAGCGCTCCGAGGGCGGTCCCTATGAGGGGGGCCAGTGCCATCGCCCAGCCGGCGACGCCCCGGTCGATACGGGCCGCCCGTACCGGGACGACCGTGAAGGTGCCGCCCGCCATGCGCAGCCCGTCGGCGGCGTCGCGCGCGAGCATCCGGGGGCCGGCGGTCAAGGCAGCTCCAGCACGCGTCCGGCGGTGACCAGTATGACCTCCTCCGATTCGGCCGCCAGGAGCTGGTTCAGCCGGCCCATCTGGTCGCGGAACAGGCCGCCGCTGGGCGTCGGCGGGACCACACCGGAGCCCACCTCGTTGGTCACCGCCACGACATAGGCGGGGGAGCGCCGCCACGCCTCCACGAGTTCGTCGACGCGGGCGGACAGCGTCTCTTCGGCGCCGGGACGCGGCGGATCCTCCACATGCCGCAGGCGTCCATCGTCCCGGCGAGCCAGGTCCCGACGCAGTCGAAGAGCACCGCGCCCGAAGTCCGCTCCAGGACCCCGGCCGCCTCCAGGGTCTCCTCGGTCCTCCACCACCAGGGGCGGCGCTCCTGGTGCGCTTTGACACGGCGGTCCCAGGCGTCATCGCCGCCGGCCGCGGGGCCGGTCGCCAGGTAGGTGATCTCGCTTTCCCCGAGGAGCCGCAGCTCGGCCTCGGTCGACTTGCCGGATCGGGCGCCTCCGGTCACCAGTACCCGGTGTGGGCCCTGGATCCGGCCGGGAGGCCAGACCGCCGGAGGGCACAGCAGTTCCTGGCCGTCGGAGGGGCAGGACGCACCCCACAGCCGGGCCCGGCGTGCGAACTCCTCGGGAGAGTGCACGCGGTGGTCGCCGCCGACCGCGACGACCGCGGTGGTGGTGCCCGCAACCCCGGCGCGGCGCAGCGCGCCGACCGTCGAGGGGGACTCCACGATGTCCACGATCGCCACGTCGACCTGGTGCTGCGGCGCACCGGAGGAGTCCCTGCCGCCGCCCTTGCCGAGCGGATCGGCCGGTGCGTCGGGGTGGGCGTAGAGCAGTCTGCCGCCCCCGGGGCCTTCCACCCAGGTGCCGTAGGCGGTGTCGGCGACCCGGTACCCTTCGGGGGCGGTGTGGCGGTCCCCGCGCGGGGACCGCGGAGTGTGAACGTCTCGTCGACCGTCACCCGTACCGGCAGCCGCCGGTTCTCAACCGCGCGGTTGCACGAAGCGCACCGGCAGTTGGGGGCGGGCCAGCCGGCCGGGCCGGAGGTTCCCGAAAGTCGGATTCGCACGCCTGCCAGTTAACAACATGAACCGAGGTGATACCGATACGCTCGACATGACCGAGCGGCGATCGCGGGAGAGGTGCGCCATGGCATGGAGCTGGCGGTACGAGACGGCCGACGGGACGGTGCTGGACGACGACGCGCTGCCCGGCGAGCTGTTTCCCTCGCGCGGCGATGCGGAGAGCTGGCTCGGTGAGACCTGGCGCGAGCTCGTGGAGGCGGGGACCGATCAGGTCACCTTGCTGGAGGACGAGCGTCCTGTGTACTCCATGAGCCTGCACGAGGACGATTAGCGCCGAAACCGCCCGCGCCTCCTTTGCGTCGTGGGCGCCCCGCTCGGCGGTCCCTCGCCGTACGAACGGGGCGCTCGCGGCGGCCGGCTCCGGATCAGGGACGCTCCGCCGGGCTGACCGTCAGCGCGGGGTCACGGTGCACGGCGTCGCCGAGCACCTCGTCGACGCGGCGCAGCAGCTCGGCATCGAGCCGCGTACCGGCGGCGCGAGCGTTGTCGTGCACCTGTTCGGGGCGGGAGGCCCCGATGATGGCCGAGGACACGTTGGAGTTCTGCAGCACCCAGGCCACCGCCATCTGGGCCGTGTTCAGACCGGTCTCCTCGGCCAGCGGTTCCAGTTTCTGTACCCGGCGCAGCAGTTCCCGGTCTTCCACGTTCCCCAGGAGGTGGCCGCCACCGCTGTGGTGGGCGGCGCGCGAGCCTTCAGGGGCGGCCTGGCCCGGCTTGTACTTTCCGGTGAGCACGCCCTGCGCGATCGGGGACCACACGATCTGGCCGACGCCCTCGCGTTCGCACACGGGGACGATCTCGGACTCGATCACCCGCCACAGCATGTTGTACTGCGGCTGGTTGGAGACGATCCGGTCCAGCCCCATCTCATCGGCGAGACGCACGGCCTGCTCGATCTGCTCGGCGCGCCACTCCGAGACACCGATGTAGCAGACCTTGCCCTGGCGCACGAGGTCGTCGAAGGCGCGCAGGGTCTCTTCCAGCGGCGTGTGGTAGTCGAAACGGTGCGCCTGGTAGAGGTCCAGGTAGTCGGTGCCCAGCCGGCGCAGCGAGTCCTCCACGCCGCGCACGATGTGCTTGCGGGAGAGGCCGCGGTCGTTCTTGCCGGAGCCCATCGGCCAGAAGACCTTCGAGAAGATCTCCAGTCCGTCGCGCCGCTCGCCCTTCAGCGCCGTGCCGAGCACCTCCTCGGCACGGCCGTGCGCGTAGACGTCGGCGGTGTCGAAGGTCGTGATGCCCTCGTCCAGCGCCGCGCGCACGCACGCGACCGCGGCGTCCTCCTCGATCTGGGAGCCGTGAGTGATCCAGTTGCCATAGGAGATCTCACTGACGACGAGTCCGCTGTTGCCAAGATGACGGAAGTCCATGCCCGGCAGCCTAGCGCCGCGGGCAGGGCCGACCGCGGTCTCACCTGTTCGCGGGGATGATGGACTCGCCCACCCGCACCCTCGGCTTGGGCAGCCGCAGCTTGCGGATCTGCAGCTGGCGCATCGCCGCGTAGAAGCCGACCCCGCGGGTTTCCTCGTCGGGGAAGTACCGGCGGACGTCCCGCTTGATCCGGTTGCTGACGTAGATGCCCTCGGCCACGATGCTCACCATCATCGCGGGCCACACGATGTAGGTGACACCGAGCTGCAGTTCGGGCATGGGGACGAAGAGCAGCAGGATGATCGCCAGTGAGAAGTACAGGAAGAACTCGCTGACGCTGCGACGGGAGTCCACGAAGTCCCGGGCGTAGGCGCGCACCGGTCCGAGGTCCTGGGGGCGGAAGGTCTGCTCCTCACCCTTGCGGGCGCCACTGCGCTGGGCCGCGCGCTGTGATTCGCGCGAGCGCCTCTCCCGGTACTGCCGGTAGGCCTCCCTGCGCGTCTGGGGAGCGTTGAGGGGGCGGCGCAGGCCCTTTTCGGCCTCACTACGTTTAGGAGTGGGTTGCCCCTTTTTGGGGGTGTATCCCTTAGGTTGAGGAGTCTCAGAACTGGCAGAGCTGGTCACGGCAGGCTCTTCGGATGCGGAAGCGGAGCGACGTCGGAACACATCGTTCAGGGTAGCCGGTCCACGCTTCATGGCGACCTCTCGCCATAGCGCGTAGTGTTAGGTAAAGCGCCCGCTGGGAACAGCCGATGTACGGACCGAGAAGGGGACGGCCACGCTGATGAGCGTGTTTCAGCGACTTTCCATGGTTTTCAAGTCCAAGGCCAACAAGGCCCTGGACTCCGTCGAGGACCCGCGTGAAACCCTCGACTACTCGTATCAAAAGCAGCTGGAACTGCTGCAGAAGGTCCGGCGCGGAGTGGCCGACGTCGCTACCTCGCGCAAGCGGGTCGAGCTTCAGATCCAGCAGCTGGAACAGCAGTCCGGCAAACTGGAGAACCAGAGCCGCGCGGCTCTTCAGCAGGGGAGAGAGGACCTCGCGCGTGAGGCGCTCACCCGTCGCTCCGGTCTGCAGTCCCAGGTCGACGGCCTCAAGGAGCAGCACGAGCAGCTGCAGAGCGAGGAGCAGAAGCTGACGCTCGCGGCCCAGCGCCTGCAGGCCAAGGTGGATTCCTTCCGGACACGGAAGGAGACCATCAAGGCCACGTACACCGCCGCCCAGGCCCAGTCCCAGATCAGCGAGGCCTTCTCGGGAATCTCGGAGGAGATGGGCGACGTCGGCATGGCTGTGCAGCGCGCCGAGGACAAGACCTCGGAGATGCAGGCTCGCGCGGGAGCGGTCGACGAGCTCCTCGAATCCGGTGCGCTCGACGACGTCACCGGCTCCTCGAAGGACGACATCCAGTCCGAGCTCGACCGCATGGCCAGCAGCAGCGGCGTCGAGCTGGAGCTGGAGAAGATGAAGCAGGAGCTGGGCGAGGGCAGCAGCGGCACCACGCAGCAGATCGAGGGCGGCAGCGGCTCGACCGGATCCGGTGACCAGGTCCAGCCCAACCGTCAGGGGGAGGGCACATGATTGTCCGGATCATGGGCGAGGGCCAGGTCGACCTGTCCGAGGCCGACTTCGACCTCCTCCAGGAATCCGACCGGACCCTTGAGCAGGCGATCGAGAAGGGTGACGAGGAGGCGTTCCGGCGGGCTCTGCACGACCTTCTGGAGAAGGTGCGCGAGGACGGAAAGCCGCTCCCAGCGGACTCCCTGGAGCCGTCGCAGTTCATCCTTCCGCACGCCGGCGCCAGCATGGACGAGGTCCGTGCCATGCTCAGCGACGAAGGGCTGATCCCCGACCTGGCCTGACCCCTGGTTCCGGGCAAGACGCCGGCCGGTTCGGCGATGCGGGCAACGCGGTTCGCGGCGGCCGCCATGACAGGTTCATGGCGGCCGCCGCGCGTTTCTCCGGTCAGCGGATGCGGGGATTCCCGTACGCGTTTTACCAGAAGTCAGAGCAGCCTAACTAGACTGAGATCCCAGGCAGGTTCAGTTCCTGCTGAACCACCGCGGGATTCTTCGGCGAAAGGCTGTGGCACTGTGGCAGGCTCGAAGTTCATTCCCGACCGCGGGCTGACCACCCGCATGCTGCTAACGATGTCTTTGCTGGGCATCCTGTACGTGGTGTTCATCATCGCGCTGATCCTGGTCGGTATGCCGTGGTGGCTGGTCGCCCTGATCGTGGTCGGGTTCGCGCTATTCCAGTACTTCTCCTCGGACAAGGTCGCGATGTTCTCCATGGGTGCGCGAGAGGTGTCGCCCGAGCAGGCGCCCCAGTTGCACGCGGTCGTCGACCGGCTGTGCGCCATGGCGGACATGCCCAAGCCCAAGGTGGCCATCGCCGACACCGACGTGCCCAACGCCTTCGCCGCCGGCCACAACCAGAGGAACACCGTGGTCTGCGCCACCACCGGCCTCCTGCGCCGGCTGGAGAACCAGGAACTGGAGGCGGTGCTCGCGCACGAGCTCTCCCACGTGGCCCACCGCGATGTCACGGTGATGACCATCGCCGGATTCCTGGGCATCATCGCCGGCTTCCTCACCCAGGTCGGCCTGCGGTTCGTGGCGTTCGGCGGCGGGCGGAGCAACAATGGGCCGGCTCCGGCGGTGATCGCGCTGGGGGTCGTGGCCGTCAGCGTCATCGTGTGGGTGCTGAGCTTCCTGCTGACCCGGCTGCTCTCGCGCTACCGGGAGCTGTCAGCGGACCGCGCGGCGGCCTTCCTCACCGGCCGGCCGTCCTCCCTCGGCAGCGCGCTCACCAAGATCACCGGAGACATGGCCCGGATCCCCACCCGGGACCTGCGCCAGGTCGAGCCGTTCAACGCGTTCTTCTTCACTCCCGCGTTCTCCAAGAAGCAGGGAGTCAGCCTCAGCCAGCTGTTCGCCACGCATCCGCCCGTCGAACAGCGCCTGGAACAGCTCGCCGGGATCTCCCGCCAGCTGGGCCAGGGGGCGTAGGCTCGCCCCAGAGCTCCAGAACACGCCGGTTTCCGCCGGCCGATAGCGAAGGGGCGCCACTGTGGGTTTCCTCCGGGCCTTGCTTGGCCGCTCAAAGCCGGTCAAGCCCGATCTCGACCAGCTCTTCGGGCTGCCATCGGCAGCCATCACGCTGCAGGCGACGGCCGGGTTCCGCCCGACGGGCACCGGTTCGGTGGCGTTCCGGGCAGCCGAGGGGCAGGCGTTCGCGAGCCTGCAGAGCGAGGTCACCGAACTGCTCAACGCCGACAACGGCCCGAAGGTGGAACCGAGGAACGACGACTACGGATACACGTGGCTGATGCTGCACAGCCCGGCGACGGACAGCGCGGACATCAGCGGCCTCGTCACTGACATCCACGCCGTCAACTCGACCCTGGAGCACGCCGGGTTCGGCCCGTCGCTGCTGTGCTCGCTGGTCACGTTCACCGACGACCGCGATCGCCGGTTCGCCCTCGTTTACCTGTACAAGCGCGGCACGTTCTACCCCTTCGCGCCGCTCGGCGGCCAGCGCCGGGACAACGCGCTGGAACTGCAGATCGAAGCGGCTGTCGGCAACGATCTCGCGGTGGAGAAGGACAAGTCCCGCTGGTTCCCCGTCTACGGGGCCCCGGCATATGACCTCCGGACACCGCGCCCCCGCAGGCCAGAGGCAATCCTCGACATCCAGGAGGCTCCCCCGTGTCCGAAGCCCCGCCCGACACCTGCCACCGGCTCGGCCATGACGCCTACCTCGACGCCACCGCCGCCGAGATCGCCCTGATGGCCGAGGTGATCGCGAAAGGCGACCCTGCCGCTACCGTTGTGACCTGCCCTGAGTGGACGCTGGCAAAGCTGGTGCGGCACGTGGCGCGGGTACACCGCTGGTGCGCCGCGCTGGTCCGGACGAAAAGCACCGAGAGGCTCGATCCGCGGTCGCTGCCGATAGAGGCGCCCGCGGACACCGCCGACTACCCAGCGTGGCTCTCCGCGGGGACGGCCGAGCTGGAGGACGCCCTGCGGGAGGTCGATCCCGACACTCCAGTGTGGGCCTGGGGGCCCGACCAGCATGCGCGTTTCTGGCCCAGGCGGATACTGCACGAGACCCTGATCCACCGCGTCGACGCCGAACTGACGGTCGGCGCCCCCGTCGCCGTCGACTCCCGGCTGGCCGTCGACACCATCGACGAGTTCTTCAGCAACCTGGCCGCGCCGCGCTTCGAGTCCCGGATGGCGGAGTTGCGCGGTGGCGGCGAGGCGCTCGCGCTGGCCGCGACGGACGTCGACGTGCACTGGCGCATCGAGATCGGTCCCGACGGCTTCGGTGTGCGGCACGCCGCCGACGACGACGAACCCGCCGTATCGACACTGTCCGGGTCGGCCGGGGAGTTGGCGCTGGTGGTCTACCGCCGTCGCCCGCTCGGGGGGCCGGGAGAGGAGGCGCACGGCTGCACGCTCACGGGGGATCGGTCGCTCTGGGGGCGCTGGTTGTCGGTGCTGTCGCTGTGAAGAGCAGATCGCATCTATAATTCCGTGATGCGAAATTGAAATCTCGTTAAACGGATGATTCTTGGTCAGTGCCTAGCCGTGGCGGGCACCGCCGGGCACACTGGTGGCGTGCGTATCGTTATTGCTCCGGACAAGTTCGCCGGCACTCTCAGCGCGATAGAAGCCGCGCAGGCCATCGCCGACGGCTGGCGGCGCGTGCAGCCCGAGGCCGAGACCGAGCTCATCCCTCTCTCCGACGGCGGCCCAGGGTTCGTCGAGGTGCTGCACACCGCCCTCGGCGGGAAGATCCTCGGCCGGGAGGTCAGCGGTCCGCTGGGCGCGCCTGTCCGGGCCGACTACCTGCTGGACGGCGAGACCGCTACATCGAGAGCGCCCAGGCGTGCGGCCTGCACCTGCTCGCGGAAACGGAGCGCGACCCGTTGCGCGCCACCAGCCGCGGAGTGGGGGAGCTGGTCGGCCATGCCGTTGCCGAGGGTGCCCGTACCATCGTCGTCGGCCTTGGCGGCAGCGCCACCAACGACGGCGGCGCCGGAATGCTGGCCGCTCTGGGGGCCGTACCGGAGAGCGCCCTGGACGCGGGCGGCGCGGCTCTCGCCTCCCTGCCCGGCCCGGTCGACCTGGCACCCGCGCGCCGCGCGGTCGAGGGGGTCCGGCTGGTCGCGGCCACCGACGTCGACAATCCGCTGCTGGGACTGCACGGTGCGAGCGCGGTGTTCGGCCCGCAGAAAGGTGCCGATGACGATCAGGTGCAGCGCTTGGACGCGGCCCTCACCGCGTTCGCCGACGCCACCGACCCCTCCAGTGCCCTGCGGGACAGCCCGGGAGCGGGCGCCGCGGGCGGACTGGGCTACGGGCTGCTGCTTCTGGGTGGTGCCGTGGAGTCGGGTGTGGCCCGGATCCTGAGCGCCGTGGACCTCGCCGCCAAGGCCGCCTCGGCCGACCTGCTCATCACCGGTGAGGGCTCGTTCGACTCGCAGTCGCTGCGCGGCAAGCTCCCGCACGGCGTGGCCCGCACCGCCGCCGAGCACGGCGTTCCCTGTGTGGTGACCGCCGGGGTCGTCTCTGTGGGGCGCCAGGAGGTCGCCGCCGCGGGCATCACCGAGACCTACTCCCTCGTGGAGTCAGCGGGGTCGGTCGAGGCCGCGCTCACCAACTCGGCGGAGGAGCTGCGCAAACTCGCCGCGGACGTGGCCCGGCGCTGGCACCGGTGACCGGAGCCCGGTGTCCGGCGCCGCGCGTAATGGCGACATCGGGCCGGACGACCTAGTCTGGAGGGCAGCACCAATGCGCGTTCCGCTACTGGCAGGAATGAAGGGCGGGGCTTCGGTGTTGAGAGACCGACGCCCGACCAGGCCGCAGTGGCGGCCGGCACCCCGTTTTGGAGGATTTAGCACATGACGGTTCAGAGCGAGGCCACCGCGCAGGGGGTCATCCTGACTGACGAGGCATCGAGCAAGGTCAAGGGCCTCCTTGAACAAGAGGGGCGGGACGACCTCCGGCTCCGTGTCGCCGTCCAGCCGGGTGGGTGCTCGGGGTTGCGGTATCAGCTGTTTTTCGACGAGCGCGAGCTTGATGGCGATGTGGTGGCCGAGTTCGGCGGTGTCGAGGTGGTCACCGACCGGATGAGCGCCCCCTACCTCGTGGGTGCCACGATCGACTTCGTGGACACGATCGAGAAGCAGGGCTTCACCATCGACAATCCCAACGCGACCGGGTCCTGCGCCTGCGGGGATTCCTTCAACTAGAACTACCGGAAGCAGCACCGTCACCGGTGTTTCGGCTTCCGCGGCGACGTGTCAGGCCCGTGTGGTACGCACCGCACGGGCCCGCGTCATGTTTTACCACGTCAACAGCGTTTTTCGTGGTTACGGCGCTGGAAATGGGGAGGGCGCCCTCTGGTGCCTCCACCGCCGCTGGGTACTCTTGAGGCTCGTCCAGAAACCGACTCAAGGGAGCCCCCCGCAGTGCGCATCGCGGTTACCGGATCCATCGCCACCGATCACCTAATGTCCTTCGAGGGACGGTTCGCCGAGCAGATCGTCGCGGACCAGGTTGAGCAGGTCTCGTTGTCGTTCCTGGTCGACGAGCTGGAAGTGCGGCGCGGCGGTGTCGCCCCGAACATCTGCTTCGCCATGGGGCGCCTCGGTCTGCGGTCCCTCCTCGTCGGCGCGGCGGGCGCCGACTTCGCGGAGTACCGGTCCTGGCTGGAGCGCCACAACGTGGACACATCCGGCGTGCACATCTCCGAGCTGCGGCACACCGCGCGCTTCGTCTGCACCACCGACCGCGATCACAACCAGATCGCATCGTTCTACGCGGGCGCCATGTCAGAGGCCCGCAACATCGAGCTCGGGCCGATCGCCGAGGAGAACGGCGGCCTGGACCTGGTGCTGATCGGCGCCAACGACCCTGAGGCGATGGTGCGGCACAGCAACGAATGCCGCGAGCGCGGCATCTCGTTCGCGGCCGACCCCTCCCAGCAGCTGGCCCGCATGGACGGCGGCGCGGTCCGCGGTCTGATCGACAGCGCCACCTACCTGTTCACCAACGAGTACGAGAAGGCGCTCTCCGAGCAGAAGACCGGCTGGAGCGAGGACGAGATCCTCGGCCGGGTGGGTACGCGCATCACCACGCTCGGTGGCAAGGGCGTCCGGATCGACCGCAAGGGCGAGCCGTCGCTCCAGGTTCCCGCGGCCGCGGTCGACAAGAAGGTGGACCCCACGGGCAGCGGTGACGCCTTCCGCGCCGGGTTCCTGGCGGCTCTGTCCTGGGGACTGACGATGGAGCGCGCGGCCCAGGTCGGTAACGCGACGGCCGTCCACTGCCTGGAGGTCGACGGCCCGCAGGAGTACGAGCTGAGCAAGGAGAGCCTGCTGGAGAAGATCACCCGCTCGTATGGCGCCGAGAGCGCCAACGAGGTCCAGCCGCATCTGTGAGCCGTCCGCGCTCGCCGAGAGAGGCCCTGCCGGCCCGCGCCGGCGGGGCCTCGGCTTCTGTCAGGGGCGGGTAGCGGGATCGTGGTGCGCCATGAGGTCGTGCAGTGCGCGTTCGAGCTGGCAGGGAGCGGTGGCGGGGGCGCTCCACGGTACCCGGGCCAGGGTCGGGTGGTCGCCGTCGATCGGATTCACCCACAGCGTCACGCCGTGGCAGTCGAGTTCCCAGATCCATGCCGCCCCCTGGGGCGCATCGGGCAGTCGCCGCAGTGACGCGCTCAGCTCATCGCGGTGACAGTCGTTGACGTGGTGCAGGATGCGCTCGGCCGGCCCGGTCAGCGGGTGCGGCGCGGCGGCGCGGAAGTCGGCGCCGTCGATGATTCCCGCGGCGTCGTAGGTGTGGTAGATCACGCTCGCGGGTTCGACCCGTGCGAGCAAGGGGGCGTCGGCCGCGGAGCCGTCGACCGCGGCGAGCAGTTCCTTGTCGGGCTCGCGCTTCCACACGGCCAGGGCCGCGTCGTGGCGTTCACCGGCGGGCACGACCGATATCCAGCCTTCGCACCACAACCGAGCGCGTACAGTAGGGGTGTGACCCACGTGCCGCAGCGCGGACAGATCGACGCCGATTGCGAGGTCGGCGGTTCCGTGCCGGGTCGTCCGTAACACTTCGTGCAGCGGATGACCGGCATCGATCATCAGAACCACGCGGCCGGCATGCTCGACCGCCCCGCGCACGCTGAAACGCGTGCCGGGTTCATCGGCCAATGCCGCCATGGTGGGGGTCGCCGTGGAGGCAAGGGAGCGGATCCGTTCGATCGTGGACGGGCTGGGCTGTCGCATGACACCTCCTAGACTTAGGCAAGCCTTACCTAGGATTCCCGATTTTTCAAGAGACTCAAAGACGGAGGACTATCAATGCGCTACACCGGACCAAAGGTGCGGTTGTCCCGGCGCGCCGGTACCCCGCTGACCCGTAAGGCGGTCAGCTACTTCGAGAAGCGGCCCTACCCCCCGGGTGAGCACGGCCGCCGCGTTCGCCGCTCCACGAGCGACTTCGCCGTCCGGCAGGCCGAGAAGCAGAAGATGCGCTGGTACTACGACGTGTCGGAGAAGCAGCTTCTGCGGATCTACGAGAACGCCAAGAAGCGCTCCGGGCGTACTGGTGAGGAGATGATCGCCGAGCTGGAGCTCCGGCTCGTCACGGTCGTTCTGCGGGCCGGTCTCGCGCCGTCGGTCTATGCCGCGCGGCAGTATGTCAACCACGGCCACATCACGGTGGACGGCAAGAAGGTCGACATCCCCTCCTACCGTGTGAAGCCGGGGCAGGTCATCGGAGTCCAGGAGAAGTCCCGGAACATGGTCCCCTTCGTCGAGGCCGCCGAGGGTGTGCACGCCGACGAGAAGATCGCCGGCTACCTCGCCGTGAGCCACAAGGACCTGCGCATCGCGGTCGTCGACCGTCCCAAGCGTGAACAGGTCCCGGTGCCGTTCGACGAGCAGCTCGTCGTCGAGTTCTACGCGCGCTAGGAACCCCCGGGTTTCGCGCCGAGGGGCGCGGCCGCCGTCGACGGCGGCCGCGCCCCTCGGCCGTGCCGGCCGGGTTCGGAGCAGTCCGCGCCGTTAGTACGTGCGCCGGATGTGGAACGCGCTGCCCCGCGCCAAGGGGACCTCCGCCACGAACTCCTGCATCTTCATCCGGCACCACGAGGGGATATCGGTCTTGGCCGCGGGGTCGTCGGCTGTGACGGCGATGACAGAACCGATCGGAACCTCCTGGATACGCCCGGCGAGCATGATGATCGGAATCGGGCACTTCCGGCCGATCGCCTCGATGGTCAGCAGCGGCTGCTCCGGCACTGGCTCTCCTCACCTATCTGGCTCGTACTCCATTCTTTACCCATCCGGATGGCTAACCGGCACCCGGTGAACGGCACCGCGAAACCAGCGATACGCTCGCCTTAGTCCGCTTGTAGAGGGCGGTCCCGCGGTGCTGCCGGACCGCGGGACCGCCCTCGCAGCGGAACGGACGACATGGGCGAACCCGACGAAGGTCGGCGTTGCCGGCGTAGCGCCTCATCGGGAGGGGAGTGGGAGCCCTCGCCGTGCCCCCCGCCCCGTACTCCGGCGAATGAGCGTGAAGCAACACGCTGACCAGGCATCCCCGGGAACCGGGCCTCCAGCGGTTCGCGATAATGTTGCCCGTTGACAAGCTTCGGATATACGACCTGCTCGCGCGTGAAGCGCGGGCTTCACCGCTGGGAAGGCAATCCGTGATTCCGACCCGCCATAGGAATCGGCGCTCCGCGCTGCGCCGATGGGCACCACGCGGCGCCGCGCTCGCCGTGCTGGGGCTAGCCGCGACCGGCTGTGCGTCGAACGAGCTCGCTCGTTTGGGTGTGCCGGAGCCGATCACCGAACAGGGCGAGCGTGTCCTCGCGCTCTGGCAAGGTTCGTGGGTGGCGGCGTTCGCGGTCGGCATTCTCGTGTGGGGATTGATCATCTGGTCGGTCATCTTCCACCGCAAGCGCTCCGAGCAGCTTCCGCCGCAGGTGCGCTACAACATGCCCATCGAGGCGCTCTACACCGTCCTGCCGATCGTCATCATCGCGGTCCTGTTCTACTTCACCGCGCGAGACCAGACCTATCTGTTGGAGACCGACGAGCCGGCCGATGTCGACATCGAGGTCGTCGCCTTCCAGTGGAGCTGGAAGTTCAACTACCTGGACGACAAGCGTGAGAACGGCGGCGAGACCCAGTTCTCCACCGTGGGCACCCCCGGGGACGTTCCCACGCTCGTCATCCCCGAGGGGTCGGTCGTGCACTTCGACCTGACGTCTCCCGACGTCATCCACTCCTTCTGGATCCCGGCGTTCACCTTCAAGCTCGACGTCATCCCCGGCCAGGACAACCAGTTCCAGGTCAGGGTGAACGAGGGGACCGCCGGCGAGTACGAGGGCCGGTGCGCCGAGCTCTGCGGCGTCGACCACGCCCGCATGCTGTTCGACGTCGAGGTCATGGAGCAGGACGACTACGCCGCCTGGGCCGCCGAGCAGGAGGCGCGGGCCCCGGCCGATCCGGAGGAGGAAGCGGGGCCGGTGGAGGAAGCCGGCGAAGGAGGGCAGCCGCAGGCTCGCGAGGAGGACGCCGAGGCCGACGCCGCCGCTGATGCCAATGAGGAGGCACGGGACTGATGACGACGACGGAAACCCAGACCCGCGTCGCGGCCCCATCCAGGCCCGTACGCCAAGGGTCGGTCATCGTCAACTGGCTGACGTCGACCGACCACAAGGTGATCGGGTACATGTACCTGCTCACCTCGTTCGGCTTCTTCCTGTTCGCGGGGATCATGGCGCTGCTCATCCGCCTTGAGCTCTTCGCTCCGGGAATGCAGGTCATGACGCACGAACAGTTCAACCAGCTGTTCACCATGCACGGCACCATCATGCTGCTGCTGTTCGCGACCCCCCTGTTCATCGGGTTCTCGAACATCATCATGCCGCTGCAGATCGGGGCGCCCGATGTGGCGTTCCCGAGGGTCAACCTGTTCTCCTACTACCTGTTCCTCTTCGGCGGCCTGATCGTCGTGGCCGGCTTCCTCACCCCGGGAGGCGCGGCGAGCTTCGGCTGGTTCGCCTACACCCCGCTGTCCGACGCGGTCCGCTCCCCGGGCATGGGCGGTGACCTCTGGATCATCGGCCTGATCGTCAGCGGTCTGGGCACCATCCTCGGTGCGGTCAACTTCATCACGACCGGCCTGTGCATGCGGGCACCCGGCATGACCATGTTCCGGATGTCGATCTTCTCCTGGAACACCTTGCTGACCAGTGTTCTCGTGCTGATCGCGTTCCCGGTGCTGACCGCCGCCCTGATCGCCCTGGGAACCGACCGGATGCTGGGCACCCAGGTCTTCAACCCCGAACACGGCGGCCCCATCCTCTGGCAGCACCTGTTCTGGTTCTTCGGCCACCCCGAGGTGTACATCATCGCGCTGCCGTTCTTCGGTATCGTGACCGAGGTCCTGCCGGTGTTCAGCCGCAAGCCGATCTTCGGCTACAAGAGTCTGGTAGGGGCGACGATCGCCATCGCCGGCCTCTCGGTGACGGTCTGGGCGCACCACATGTTCCCGACCGGTGCGGTGCTGCTGCCGTTCTTCTCGTTCATGACCTTCCTCATCGCGGTTCCGACCGGTGTGAAGTTCTTCAACTGGGTCGGCACGATGTGGCGCGGGCAGCTCGTCTTCGCCACACCGATGCTGTTCTCGATCGGCTTCCTGGTCACATTCCTGTTCGGCGGGCTTACCGGCGTGCTGTTGGCGTCGCCGCCGATCGACTTCCACGTGACCGACAGCTACTTCGTGGTGGCGCACTTCCACTACGTGGTGTTCGGCACCGTGGTCTTCGCGATGTTCGCCGGGTTCTACTTCTGGTGGCCCAAGTTCACCGGGAAACTGCTCGACGAGAGGCTCGGCAAGATCCACTTCTGGCTGCTGTTCTTCGGTTTCCACGGCACGTTCCTGGTGCAGCACTGGCTGGGTGCCGCGGGCTTCCCGCGCCGCTACGCGGACTACCTGCCCGAAGACGGCTTCACGCAGATGAACCAGCTCTCGTCGATCAGTTCGTTCGTCCTGGGGGCGTCGACCCTGATCTTCTTCTGGAACGTGTGGGTCACCCACAAGAACGCCCCCAAGGTCGAGGTGGACGACCCGTGGGAGTACGGGTGCTCGCTGGAATGGGCGACCTCCTGCCCGCCGCCGCGGCACAACTTCACGTCGATGCCGCGGATCCGGTCGGAGCGTCCTGCCTTTGACCTGCACAACCCGCACGCCGCCGCTCCCGGAGCGGTAGTCCGACCGATGAGCACGAAGTAGGCGGGGGAGCTCACCATGAAGATGCAGGCATACCTGTTTATGGGCACTTCGACCTTCTTCGGTCTCGTCGCCGCCCTTTACGCCTACTGGGCGTGGACGGACCTCGGATCGATCGAGTGGACCGGCACCGTCGCCCTGATCGTCTCCATCGGTTTCGGTTGGATGATCGGGTTCTGGCTCTGGCAGGCGGCCCGGCGCAGCGAGCGCTACCACGGTCCGGCTCCGGAGGAACGCCTTGACGGCGAGATCCCGGAGAACGCCGGTGAATACGGCTTCTTCAGCCCGCACAGCTGGTGGCCGCTGTTCACCGCATTTGCCGTGGCCTTTACCGCGTTTGGCGTGGCCATCGGCTGGTGGATGGTGTTCATCGGTATGTTCGCCGTGATCCTGACGGCTATCGGCTGGGTATTCGAGTACTACCGTCGGGAATTCCAGCACTAAAGACCGGAGCCGTGGGCTGGCCCACACTGTCCGTTACCAAGTCAACCCTGGCCTGTCGGGGATTTCGTGATGAGATCACCAATAGGCCAGGGTATTCTTTTGGTGCGGCCCGCCCCCCTTGCCGGGATCTCTCCTTATTCGGCCGCTCTTGTCGTACTTTTCGAAACTTTTCCGCTCGGCCACGCGTCCAATAGGGAACACCTGCAGGAAACACGTGCTGGTAGGTCGAGCTGGACGCTGGAGGTTGCACGCGTGAAGGGCAGCAGCGTATTTCCCTTGGCCTCTCGTCATCTGGGTGCCGGGCTGGCGACCCTGACTCTCGTCCTGACCGCTGCATGCTCCGGGGCCGGCGACGCGGACCCCGCTGGAGCCGGCGGTGACGATGGGGAGCCGGTCGCGGTCGACATCTCGCCGGAGGACGGTGCCGAGGACATCAAACCGAACCTGCCGATCACCGTCGACGCCGGGGACGCCACCATTACCAACGTCGACGTGGAGCAGACCGGCGGCGAGGTGCCGGACGAAGGGGAACAGGGCGACGAGGACGCCACCGGCATGACCGGGACGCTCAACGAAGAGGAGAACGTCTGGCTCAGCGACTGGACCCTCTTCCCGGGAGCCGATGTCACGGTCACCGCGACCGTTCAGAACGAGAACGGCGAGGATTCGGAGGCTGTCAGCAAGTTCAGCACGCTGCCGGCCACCGACGGCCAACGGCTGGAGCTGGAGTCCAACTTCCCGACCAGTGGCGACACCGTCGGTGTGGGGATGCCGGTCATCGTCAACTTCGACCTGCCGGTGCAGAACAAGAAGCAGGTCGAGAACGCCATCGAGGTCACCTCCGAGGAGGGGATGGAGGGGGCCTTCAACTGGTTCGGCGATCAGATGGCGGTGTTCCGGCCGAAGGACTACTGGGAGCCCAATCAGGAGATCACCGTCGACCTGCGGCTGGCCGGGGTCGAGGCCAGCGAGGGGGTCTACGGGACCCGGAACCACCAGATGAACTTCGAGGTCGGCCGGGAGATGATCAGCACGATCGAGGATTCGGAACACACCATGGTCGTGGAGCGCGACGGCGAGGAGATCAAGGAGTTCCCGATCAGCAACGGTGACGCCTCGAAGGAGGTCTACACCACTACCAGCGGCGTCCACCTGACGATGGAGAAGTACGATCACCTCGTCATGGACTCCGCGACCGTGGGCATCCCGAAGGGGCACCCCGACTACTACAAGCTGGACGTCGACTACGCCGTCCGCATCTCCAACAGCGGCGAGTTCACCCACTCCGCGCCGTGGAACAACCGGCTCGGCGAGTCCAACGAGAGCCACGGCTGCACCAACATGGCGCCCTCCGACGCCAAGTGGTTCTACGAGGAATCACTCATGGGCGACCCGGTCATCATCAACGGCACCGACCGCGAGCTTGAGGTCGACAACGGCTGGGGTTTCTTCCAGCGTTCCTGGGAGGAGTGGCTGGAGCACAGCGAAACCGGTGAGGCGCACAAGACCGACGGCAAGGGGACGCCGGGCTCGGTGCACGCCGAGACCGACGAGTAACCCGGGCCATATCCGACGCAGGGGCCTCAGAATCCACCAGGTGGATTCTGAGGCTCTCGTCGTGTTTCACGGGAGAAAGGGGGCGGTCGGAGCTGTGAGGGGTGCTGTGGGCGACTGAGGGCGGCCTGGTGTTTCGTTCTCGCCGCGGGTGGCGGACCGACCTGGCGGCCGGCCCGGTCGGACGCCCGGAGCCCCGTGGGGAAGCGTTCCCCGGCATGGCAAAGGCCCGGCCGCAACTGTCTGCGGCCGGGCCTTTCGCGTCCCGGGTGCTCAGCGGCTCCCGGCGGTCTCCTGCGCTCGATCTCCTCCCGCTCGTGCTCAGGGGGGTGACCGCGGTGCAGTTCGGCGCCCTCGAAGGAGACGTTGTCCTTCGTGTACCAGTGGGACAGCCAGGCGCGGAGCCTGCCCACCAGGCTGCGGGACTCCGGTGACTCGACACCGTGCTGGTCGATGGTCACCGACCGCTGGGCCGCGAGGATCTTCTCGCGCTCCAGCTTGCTCTCCAGGACGCTCACCGTCTCCTCGGAGGGCTCCCGATGCACCTCGATGAACTCGCCGCTGGGCAGTTGCTGGATGATGCCGCTCTCGTAGCCGTGCTCCAGCGTTTCCAGGTCCCGCCGCTGCAGGCCCAGGCAGATGCGCTTGGCGATGATGAAGCCGAGGATCGGCCCGACGATCAGCGCCACCCGGAAGAAGTACGTCGTCCAGTAGAGGCTGATATGGAAGGTCTCGGCCAGAACGTCGTTCGAACCGGCCGCCCAGAGCACCCCGTAGAAGACCACGCCGGCCACGCCCAGACCGGTGCGGACCGGGGCGTTGCGCGGGCGGTCGCCCACGTTGTGGTGGCGCTTGTCGCCGGTGATCCACTGCTCCATGAACGGCCAGACCGCAAGGGCACCGAAGATCAGGCCGGGGATCACCAGTCCGGGGACCAGCACAGCGGTCGGAACCGCGTAGCCGGCGATCTGGAAGTCGAACCAGTTCGGGAAGATCCGCAGCGACCCCTCCATGAAGCCCATGTACCAGTCGGGCTGCAGCCCGGAGGTGATGGACGTGGGGGTGAACGGGCCGAACAGGTGGATCGGGTTGACCTGCACGAACCCGCTCATCACGGTGGTCACGGCGAACGTGAGGAAGAAGAACCCGCCAGCCTTGACCGCGAACGCGGGGAACATCGGCGTGCCGACGACTTTTCTGTCCGTGCGTCCGAGCCCGGGATACTGCGTGTGCTTCTGATGCCAGAGGATCAGGACGTGCAGCACGATCAGTGCCAGCAGGATCCCCGGTATCAACAGGATGTGCAGCATGTACAGCCGCGTGATGATGTCCTCGCCGGGGAACTCCCCGCCGAAGAGGAACATGCTGAGGTAGGTTCCGATCACCGGGAGCGCCAGGATGACGCCCTGCAGGATGCGCACGCCCATGCCCGAGGGCAGGTCGTCCGGGAGCGAGTAGCCGAAGAGGCCCTCCACCATCGCCAACGCGAAGATCGCGATACCGATCAGCCAGTTGATCTCGCGTGGCTTGCGGAACGCGCCGGTGAAGAACACCCGGAGCATGTGCACCACAAGGGCGGCGACGAAGATCAGCGCCGCCCAGTGGTGGATCTGCCGGATGAGGAACCCCCCGCGGACATCGAAGTCGATGTACAGGGTAGAGGCGTAGGCCTCGCTCATCGCGACACCGTTCAGCCGCTCGTAGGAGCCGTCGTAGACGATCTCCGCCATGCTCGGCTTGAACCAGAGCGTGAGCCAGATACCGGTGATGATCAGGATGATGAACGAGTACAGCGCGATCTCGCCCAGCATGAACGACCAGTGGTTCGGGAAGACCTTGCGCAGGTTCTTCTCGCCGGTCTTGGCCAGGTGGAACCGGTCGTCGATGTAGTTGCCGGTGTTGCGGAGGGCCTTAGGGGCGTCCGTGTTCGTGCTCATCGGTTAGTCACCCTTCTCCGCGTCCCAGAAGGTAGGCCCGACCGCGGTGGGGAAGTCCCCGTTCGCGATGAGGTAGCCCTCGTCGTCCACTGAAATCGGAAGCTGGGGGAGCGGCCGGTGGGCGGGCCCGAAGATGACCTTGGCGCCGTCGGCGGCGTCGAAGGTCGACTGGTGGCACGGGCACAGGATGCGGTGCGTGGTCCGCTCGTACAGCGCCGCGGGGCAGCCGACGTGCGTGCAGATCTTGGAGTAGGCAACGATGTTGTTGTACGTCCAGTTGAGCTGCTGCTGCGTCATGCCGGGCTTCCAGTCGTTCTCCGGCATCTTGATCAGGATGACCGAGGTCTTCGCCTGCTCGTTGAGGCTCAGGCCGTGCGGGTGTTCCGGCGTCGGCTCGACGTAGGGCAGCGCGGAGATCATCCCGCCCGGCTCGTTCTCCAGGTCCTCGGCCCGCAGTCTGCGGTGCGTTCCCTCGGCCACCATGTGCATGCCCTGCTCCCACATGGTGTGCTTCAGCTTGTCGCCGGGCAGTGGGCCGGTGTCGCGCAGCAGCACGATGGGAGCGATCCCCAGCGGCGCCATGGCCAGGAGCAGGGTGCGCCGCATCAGCGGGCGCTTGGTGAACCCGCTCTCGTCGGCGCCCTTCATGAAGAACTCGCCGAACGAGCGCTTCTCCTCCGGCGGGGAGGGCAGTTCGTCGTAGGGCGAGGACACCTCGTAGTGCGGCATCACCCGGCGCGCCCACACGGTCATCCCGGCGCCGATCCCGAACAGCGAGAGAGCCAGGGTGCCGCCCAGGGCCATGGTGGAGTACTGGCCGATCTGCGGGTCGGCGATGGCCTCCGGCGGGAACACGAAGAAAGCCACGATGAAGCCCACTCCGGCCAGGAACGCGATGGTGAACCACAGCGAGGCGACCTTCTCGCCTCTGCGCTGCTCCTCCTCGGAGTGCTTGTGCGTCTCGGAGGCCGGGTACGGGCCGTCGTGCTCGCGCTGCGGGTGCGGATCCGCCGCGCCGGCGACTATGGCGTCGCTCTCGGCGGACGAGGGGGTACCGATGACCCGCTCATTGGGTCCGGCACCTGCCTCGGTGTCGTGTTTGGTGGTGTTATCAGTCATGGGCTCGCTGCTTCGCGGTGATCCAGATCGCGCATGCCACGATCAGGCTGAGACCGACGGTCCAGCCGATGAAGCCTTCCGCCACCTGGCCGACCCGGTTCAGGGCGAAGATTCCGCCGGCGTTCGGCTCGTTCTCCAGGGTCAGGAAGTGGGCGATCAGATCCTGCTTCTCATCAGGAGTGATGGTCTCGTCGTTGAAGTAGGGCATCGCCCCGGGGCCGGTGACCATGGCCTCGTAGAACTGACGCGGGGAGGCCTCGCGCAGGTCGGGCGCGAAATTGCCGCCGGTCAGCGCACCGCCGCCACCGGACCAGCCGTGGCAGTGCGCGCAGTTGGTCAGGTAGAGCTTCTCGCCCGCCGCGGTGTCGTCGGCGCCCTGGACGTAGGCCCCGACCGCCTCCTCATACTCGGCCTTGGCTTCCTCGTACGATTCCTCGTCCCCGTACTCGGCCCGCCGGGGCATGTTCCCCGGAACGCCCTCGGGCACCGGCGGCCCGGCGACACCGATCTCCTCTTCATAGTAGGCGACCAGGTCATCGATCTGCTCCTGGGTGAACACCGGGGGTTTCCGCGGCATCTGCGCATCCGGGTTCATGGACGGCATGCGACCGGTGCTCACCTGGAAGTCGATCGCTGCGCCCCCAGAGCCGGTGATGTCCGGGATGTTCTCCTGGCCGGTGCCCTTGCCGTCGAGGCCGTGGCAGCTCGCGCAGCTTTCGGTGAAGATCTGCCTGCCTGAGCGATGTCGACCTGATCGTCATTCTCAGCCTCGGCGGCGAGCTCCTGCGCCTGGGCCCTGTCGGTCTCGGGTGCTACGAAGGCATACCCCAGCCCGAAGAGCGCGAGCGCGAGTGTGACGACGACATAGCCCGCTAGGGGATGCCGTCGCCGCGCGGTGATCCATTTCACGGTTTCCCCGTTCCGGGTTACTGGATGAAGTAGATGGATGCGAACAAAGCGATCCAGACCACATCGACAAAGTGCCAGTAGTAGGACACGACGATGGCACTGGTCGCCTGCTGGTGGGTGAAGCGCTTCGCGGCGTACGTGCGTCCCAGCATGATCAGGAACGCCACCAACCCACCGATGACGTGAAGGCCGTGGAACCCCGTGGTGAGGTAGAACATCGATCCGTAGGCGCTGGACTGCAAGGTCAGGCCCTCGTGGACGATGAGCTCGTAGTACTCGTAGGCCTGCCCCAGAACGAAGGTCAGGCCCATGAGGAACGAGACGTAGAACCAGAAACGGAGTCTCTGCACGTCACCACGCTCTGCGGCCCAAACGCCGGCCTGCGCGGTGAAGCTGGAGGCCACCAGGATCACGGTGATGCCGAGTGCCCACGGAACGTTGAGGTGGGCGCCCGGCCAGTCGCCGAGGGCGGGATCCCCCTTGGTCACCGATCGGATGGTGAAGTACATCGCGAACAGCGCCGCAAAGAACATGAGTTCGTTGGCCAACCACACGATGGTGCCAACGCTCACCAGATCAGGTCGCTTAGCCGCACCATGCATAGGTGCTGGGTGAGTTTCTTGGTTCGCGGTTGCTGTCGCCACGGGAGCATTATTGCGGTATCTGACGAGGGGTGTTGCACGACCCCCCGTTTGATGTGGGATCACCCGTGGCTGCAGGTCCCTCTACACAGGGCCTGCCCCGATGCTGAACCGCCTCTCGACCGCGGGACCATGCGGCCGCTCGCGGTATCTTATCCGCCAGCGGTTCCGGTGCTTCCCGCGGGGGTCGGCGCTTCCGCAGCTCCGCGGGCCCATCGCGGCCGGGGCGGTGGTCCGGCGCCGAACACGCTCCGCAGGGGACAGAGGGGCCGGATCACTCCACCACCCTGCTCCGTCTCGCGGACCCGGCATGGTCACCGGTGCGTCGTCGGTGGCATCCTGTCGTGTCGAAGGTCCCAGGGCAATAAGCTCGGAATGTGGTGTACCCGGTCGCGCTGTTCTCGGCGCCGGCGGATGCGCCACGGGGCAGAACCCCGCAGACCGGGCGACCAGGGCGGTCGGCACGGCCGCGTGCCGGACGGACGGCGGCCTCGCGCGTGCGGGGATGATCCGATATGAGGGACGGTTGAGCATGGCGAACAACGGCTCGGAGGTCGTGGGGCAGAGCCCGAAGATGCGCGTTCTCATCTACAGCGACAACGCGGACGTGCGCGAGCAGGTTCGCCTGGCCATCGGGCGCCGTCCGGCCGCGGACGTCCCCAAGGTCGAGTTCCTGGAATGCGCCACCGCCCCCGGAGTGCTCAAGCGCCTGGAGGACACCAGCCTCGGCGTCGACGTCTGCGTCTTCGACGGCGAGACCACGCCGGCCGGCGGGATGGGCGTGTGCCGCCAGGTGAAGGACGAGATCTTCCAGGGCCCTCCGGTGCTCCTGATAATCGGACGGCGCGACGACGGCTGGCTGGCCGCGTGGTCGCGCGCCGACAAGGTCATCACGCACCCCATCGATCCGGTCGCCCTGGCCGAGTCGCTGGCCGAGCTCATGCGGCAGCGCGCCGCCGGCTCTCCGGCCCTCCGGTAGCCTGCGGCTCAGGCGTACCCGCCGGTGGAACGAGTGTTCCGCCGTACCACGAACACCCGAGGACGGACACGTGAGCTCCCCGACGCGGACCTGGGCCGACCTGATCACCACCCTGCTCAGCGGTGCTTCCCTCTCCAGGGCGGAGACCGAGTGGGCCATGAACGAGATCATGTCGGGCTCGGCCACCGACGCCAGATCGCCGGCTTCGCCATCGCGCTGCGCGCCAAAGGCGCGGATGTGGAGGAGGTCACCGGGCTGGCCGAGGGGATGCTCGCCAACGCCGTCCAGATCTCCGTTCCCGGCCCCACGACGGACATCGTCGGCACCGGAGGCGACCAGGCGCACACCGTCAACGTCTCCACGATGGCCGCGATCGTCGCGGCGGCGGCCGGGTGCAAGGTCGTCAAGCACGGCAACCGCGCCGCGTCCTCCTCGTGCGGCACGGCCGATGTGCTGGAGCGGCTGGGCGTCCTCATCGACCTGCCGCCGCACCACACCGCGCGGGTGGTCGAGCAGGCCGGGATCACCTTCTGCTTCGCTCCGCTGTTCCATCCGTCGCTGCGCTACGCCGCCAAGCCCCGGCGCGAGCTCGCGGTGCCGACGGTCTTCAACTTCCTCGGCCCACTGACCAACCCGGTCCGGCCCACGGCCGGCGCGGTCGGAGTCTTCGACGAGACCATGTGCGCGACCATCGCCGGCGTCTTCGCGCAGCGGGGAACGTCGACCCTGGTCTTCCGGGGCGACGACGGTCTCGACGAGCTCACCACGACGACCACGTCCACCGTGTGGGTGGTCAAGGACGGTACGGTCCGCCAGGAGACGCTGGACCCCGCGGACCTGGGCATCGGCCGTGCGGAGCCCGAGGCGTTGCGCGGCGGTGACGCGGACCGCAACGCCCGGGCGGTACGCGACCTCGTCGCAGGGAAGCCCGGCCCGATCCGCGACGCCGTCCTGCTCAACGCCGCGGCCGCGATCACCGCAGCCGACGGACTCCCCGGCACCCTGGTCGACTCGCTGCGGGCCGGCTACGCGAGGGCCGCCGAGGCGGTCGACAGCGGGGCCGCGGCGGCCACCCTGGACCGCTGGATCGAGGTCAGCGGCTCCTACGCCGGGCAGGACTAGCGCGGCCGTCCTCAGTCCATTCCGAGCGAGAACGCCGACTCCAGATCGTGCTGGGAGTAGGCGCCGAAGGCGATGTGGGTGTCGGAGGAGAGCACACCGGGCACCCTGTTGACCCGGCCCGGGATGATCTCGGCGAGCTCCTCGTGCCTGCGCACCCGGACCATGGCGATCAGGTCGATGGTGCCGGTGACCGAGTAGACCTCGCTGACACCGTCGATCGCGGCGATCGCCTCGGCCACGTCGGGGATGCGGTCGATGTCGGCTTCTATCATCACGATCGCGGTGATCAATGGGCCTCCTGGCGTCGGGTCCGCGACTCTCACGGTGGGAGGCACGCTAGTACACGTCGGAGAGGCGGGTGCCGGACCGCCAGCGGGTGCGGTGGATGAGCAGTCCGCCGATCACCCCGGCGATGAAGCCGTAGACGTGGGCCGCGTAGGCGACACCCGTCTCCCCGCCGGGGAACAGCGAGATGCTGATGTAGAGGTAGTACTGCAGCACGAAGTACGTTCCCACCAGCGCCCACCCGGGCAGGCGCACCGGGATCACGAAGAAGACCAGGGTGGTGACCCGGCTGCGGTACTGGACCACCAGGTAGGCCCCGAGGACGCCGGAGATCGCGCCCGAGGCTCCCAGGAGCGGCACTTCGGCGCCGGCCTCGGTAATCGCGAAGGCGTATGTCGCGAGGATTCCCGCGACCGTGTACAGCCCCAGGTAGCGGAAGCGGCCGAGGCGGTCCTCCACCACCGGCCCGAACACGAACAGGTAAACCATGTTGCTCAGCAGGTGAGCGACGTCGCCGTGCAGGTACATCGAGGTGATCGAGGAGACCCACGGGATCTTCGTGAAGTCGCTTCCCGGGCAGTCGGTGGCGCCGCTCAGCTGTTCCCCGCTCAGCAGCTCAGCGGGGATGGCGGCCCAGCGGAACAGGTAGACGTCCATCGCGCAGGCCCGCGCGAGGAGGTCCGGACCGTACCAGGTGGCGATACCGGACAGTGGCGAGAGCAGGTAGACGGTGACGTTCGCGGCGATGAGCAGGTAGGTGACGGCCGGGACGCGGCGGACCGGGTAGTCGTCGCTGAGCGGTATGCCTGCCATCTGGGTCGTGATCCGTCCGTTGCCGTGAGCGGTGCTCTGGTTGACCTGCCTGCGGGCTTCTCCGTGGCTCAGCGCGGTGCCGCCGGCGCGTTCTCACCGACCGGGAGGCTCACCTCCGGGTGGAGGAGGGGGCGCGGTCCCAGTCTGTGAGGCCACGGTACCGTTCCGCGCCGTTGATCGGGCATGTCCAGGGACGGTCGAGTTCGACCAGGCGGACACCGGGGGATTCGAGCCAGCGCAGTACACACTCCATCTCCTCGGCCCCGGCCCGAGGTGCCGGACCGGGGCCGGGGAACACGGTCTCCGCCGCGGCCGCCAGCGCCCGCAGATAGGCGCTCGGGTCGGTGCCCTGACGCAGCACGCCGGCCCCGGCCAGGCGGCCGTGGCGGACCACGCACATCTCCCAGTCGGGTCCTTCGGGGCGGGCGGCGACGAGGTGCGGGATCTCCGCGAGTGCGGAGAGCCGCTGGGCCCGCGCCGCTGCTTTCAGGAATGCCGCCAGCCGGTCGCGGTAGAGGGCGGCCTCCTCGAACCGGAGCTCGGCCGACAGCACCGAGATCCGGTCCGTGAGCGCGCCGACCACCCGTCCGGCGTCACCGGTCATGGCTTCGCGTGCGGCCCCGGCGTGCTCGGCGTACTCGCCGGGCGACTCCCGGCCCTCGCAGGGCGCTCCGCACTTGCCGATTTCGGCGAGCAGGCAGGCCGACACGGGCTTCCCCGGTGAGAAGCGGTGCGTGCACTGACGCAGCGGCAACGCGTGGTGCAGGGCCTCGCGGGCCAGTTCGGCCTCGCGGGAGGACCGGAAGGGGCCGACCACAGGCGCGCCGTCGCCGTGGACGGCGCGGACGATGGACAGCCGGGGGTAGATCTCGCGGGTGAGCTTGAGCCAGACGGAACGTTCGGGGTTGCGCGAGCGGCGGTTGTAGGGCGGTTTGCGCTCGGCGATGAGCCGGAGTTCCCGAACATCGGCTTCGAGCCCGATCGTGCAGGGGATCGGGGTGACGCCCTCGACAAGAGGGATCATCTCCCGGATCCGGCCCCGGGTCTCGGCGGCGGTGAAGTAGGAGCGCACGCGTTTCCGCATGTTCGAGCTCTTCCCGACGTAGAGGGCGTCGCCCTTGGCGTCGGTGAAGACGTAGACCCCGGGTGACTCCGGGACGTCGTCGGCGAGGTGGCGTTTGCGGCGCTGGACGGCGGTGGGAGCCGAGCGCAGGCGGCGCAGTTCCTCGAGGGTGTCGACACCGAACGAGCCGAGCCGCTCGAACAGCCCGTGCAGGATGCCGACGGTGGCGCGGGCGTCGTCCAGCGCGCGGTGCGTGGGCTGATCGGGAACGCCGAAGAACCCGGCGAGCGTGCCGAGCTTGTGGTTGGCCACCTCGTCGCGTGTGACGAGCCGGCGGGCCAGCACGACGGTGTCGACAACGGGCGGAGCGGGCCACTCGTACCCGTGCTCGGCGCAGGCGGCCTTGAGGAAGCCGACGTCGAAGGGGGCGTTGTGCGCGACGAGGACCGTCCCTCGGTCCAGAGCGGCGAACTCCAGGAAGCTGGGCAGCACCGCCTCGATGGGCGGCGCGGTGGCCACCATGGCCTGGGTGATACCGGTCAGCAGAGTGATGAACGGAGGGATGGAGGTCTGAGGGTCGACGAGCGTGGAGTACTCGCCGAGGACGTCGCCGCCGCGCACCTTCACCGCGCCGATCTCGGTGATCCGGGCTTCGCCGGGGCGTGCCCCGGTCGTCTCCAGGTCCACGATCACAAACGTGCAGTGCGACAGCGGCGTCCCCAGGTCATCGAGGGTGCCCTGGAGATGTGGGCGCTGGTCAGTCACCTGGACAGGGTAAACGCGGGTGCCGACGGGCTTGTGCCCTGCTGCGGTTTCGGATCGCTGCTGTCCGCGGTTGCCGGCGTCGGCGCGGATGCGCGACGGTCGTTGCGCCTGCTCCGTGGAAGGATGGCCCGGACCTTCCGCGTATTGGCCGGGGGAGGGCGGCACGGGGGCGGCCGTGTTAGCCCGGCTGTTCCGCACGGTCAGGGCCTAGGGTCGTAGGTGAGAGAGGGGACGAGGCTGTGAGTTTGTCGGTGCCGTCCGCCAGGCGGCGTACGCGGTGCGGGAAGGCGGTCCGCTCCGGCGTCATCCGGACCGCGCGGCCGGGCGACCACCCGCAGGTCGGCCCGTGCGGCGCGTACGCGGCGCCGAGACGCTGCCGCATGAACGGGGCCGCCGGACCAGTGCGGTGCCTCTGGTGCGCCGTCTGCCCGGCACGGAGCCTTCTCCGGCCCGCGCCCGGCTCGGACCCCACGGTCGAAGGCAGAGCGGAGCGGCTATGAACTCCGGCCCCGACGAAGCACCGGTGCGAGCCGAGGAAGCGGACGCGGAGCCGAAGGAGCACGTGCCCGGCCCATCCTCTGGAGAGCTTCGCCGGCCGCTGCCCGACAGCGTCCGTTCCCGGGTGATCGAGTACGGCTCCGATGTGCTCGGCGGACTGCGGGTGGCGGAGTTACCGCCGGTACTGCGGCGGGTCGCCAGGTTCGAGCCGCGCCGGCGTGCGCGGCTGGCCGGGCCGCAGATCGCCGCGCAGTTGGAGAGCGACGACGAGTTCCGTGCCCTTGTCGCGGCGCGGGTGGAGCAGGTCTGGCCGGAGCTCGCCCGGGAGTTGCGCAACGGCACCATCCCCCCGGCCGCGGACCCGGTCGCCGTCGCCGCGGCCGCCTACCTGATCCGGCCCGCGGGATGGCCCGACATCGTGGAGCAGATCTGCGATGAGCTGCGGCGCCGCGAGACGGCCAAGGAGGCCGACGAGGCGGCCGCGACCATCGCCGAGCTCCGCCGGCGGCTGGACGAGGCCAAGAACGAGCAGCGGGAGGAACTCGACCGGGCCCGCTCCGAACTGCGCGAGCAGCGCAGGACCATCGCCGATCTGCGGCGCAGGATCCACGCCGAGCGCCAGCGCGCCAAAGAGGCCGAGGCCCGAGCCGAGCAGGAGGCTCAGGACGCCGCCGAGCGCAGCGCGACGCTGTCCACCCAGGTGGGCGCCCTCGAATCGGAGAACCGCCGGCTGCGCAACCGGCTCGAGGCCGTGGAGTCGCAGGTGGAGAATGCCCGGCGCGCGGCCAGGACCGGGCGGAGCGCGGACGAGGCGCGATTGCGCGTGCTCCTTGACGTGCTCCTCGACGCCGCTCACGGGCTGCGCCGCGAACTCGCCCTGCCCACGTCCATCGACAGCCCGGCCGACCTGGTCACGGATGGACAGCGGGAGACCGCTGGGGGGCTCCCGAGCCAGGGGGTGCCCGACGACGACCCCGCTCTGATCGACCAGTTGCTGGTACTGCCGCGGGTACACGTCCTCGTGGACGGCTATAACGTCACCAAGACCGGGTACGGCACCCTGCCGCTGGCCGATCAGCGCAGCCGCCTCCTGGCCTCCCTGGAAGGCTCGCGAGCCGCACCAAGGCCGAGATTACCTGTGTCTTCGACGGCGCCGCTGTCGACACCCCACCGGTGCTCTCATCGACGCGTAGGGTGCGGCTGCTCTTCAGCGCTCCGGGAGAGACCGCCGACGAACTCATCATCCGGCTGGTCAGGGCCGAACCTCCGGGGCGCCCGCTCGCCGTGGTCACCTCGGACAACGAGGTCGTCACCGCGGTGCGCCGCGCCGGGGCGCGCACGGTGTCCTCGGCCCTGCTGCTGAGGCACCTTGAACCCGCGGGGTAGCATTCGAGGGCGTCTCGGCGGGGCTTATGCGCCATTCGCGTGGATGTGACGTTTCTGTTATAAAGCGCGCGGCGCTCGGCAGGGCTGGGAGGATGCCCCCGAAACGGCTGTGTTCGTCGTTACTCATTCGTTGTTGTGGTTGAGGTAGGGAGGGTGTTCCGCTAGGTTCTACCCGGAGCTTGATCGCCCCCGTCATCAGGCTGGAGTCGTGTGGCCTGTGTCCAGTGACTCCGGCCCCTAAGTCCTCCGATGCGGGAGATGTACCCGGATGTCCGGGACGGAGCGGTCGTGCTGCCGCGTCACCCGGCACGTGTGGCGCACCGTGACCGTGATCCCGCTCGTCAGGTCTCTGTGCGGCACCGTCCGCGGCGCTTCCCCCCGCCCCCGAAATCCCCGTAGTCGGACCTGAGTCAATAAACCTGAGTCAATAAGGAGCGTGGACCCCCATGGCCAGTAAAGGTGGTCGGCGCACGGCCCGTCGGCTTGCGACCGGTATCGGGGTCGTGGCCGCCGGTAGCCTGATCGTGCCCTCTGGAGTCGCCTACGCCGATCCGGAGCAGAGCCAGGAGGAAGTCGAGGCTCAGCTCGACGAGCTCAACCAAGAGGCCGCTTCCATCGTCGATGACTACAACGAGGCGAAGGAAGACCACGAGGCGGCCAAGAAGAAGGTCGAAGAGCTCGAAGAGCAGGTCGGTGACGAAGAGGAGAAGTACGACGAGCTGCGCAGCGAGGTCTCCCAGTTCGCCTCCGCCGCCTACAAGGGCAACGACCTCGACGCCACCCGGAACGTGCTGTCCGTGGAGGAGCCCGAGGACCTTCTGGAGCAGTCGGCCGACGTCGACTACCTCTCCGAGACCCAGAAGACCAAGCTCGACGAGTTCGCCGGCTCCTCCGAGCGGCTCTTCAAGCTGAAGGACGAGGCCGAGGGTGCGCTCGATGACACCGAGTCCAAGTACGAGGACATGAAGAGCAAGAAGGACGAGGTCGAGGAGAAGGTCGAGGAGCAGGAGGCGCTGCTCGCCGAGTTCCCCGACGCCGACCCCGTCGGCAGCGGCGACGACACCGGCGGCAGCTACAGCGGCAGCGCCTCCGGAAACGCCCGGGCCGCGCTCGACTTCGCCTACGCCCAGATCGGCAAGCCCTACGTGTACGGCTCGGCGGGTCCCGACAGCTACGACTGCTCCGGACTGATGTTGCGCTCCTGGGGGTCGGCCGGCGTGAGCCTGCCGCGCACCACCTACGGCCAGGCCGAGTCCGGCCAGCGCATCAACAGCATGAGCGAACTGCAGCCCGGCGACATCATCTTCTTCTTCCCCGAGCTGGGGCACAACGGCATGTACGCCGGAAACGGCCAGATGGTGCACGCGCCTCGCACCGGCAAGAACGTCGAGGTCGTCTCGCTGTCGGGCTACTGGGACGGCCAGTTCCAGTTCGGCGTGCGGCCGTAGTCGCGGATCACCCTTCCGGCGCTCCTCAGGGCGCCGGAAGGAAGGGCGAAGTGCCGCTGTCCGGGGCCAGGAGGGCGATCTGGGCTCCGGGCGGCGGTTTTTCCTGTTAGATCAGGTCAGATCGGCGTTTAGGACGCTCCATTACCACTCGGCGGATATAACGGAACGGTTGAGCCTGGTGCGCGAATGTACTAGGGTCCCTCGCCGAGCGAGGTCGTCATTCCTGCCGTCACCAGATGGCAGCGGCCGGACTCCCGTCGAACTCCGCGTCTCGCGCCCCCGTACCCCAACGCCGCGGAGAACCGGAGATCCCCGGGCGTACGGATCCACCCCCGACCGTGCGCCGCAGAGAGATCCACGGGGTCGATACAGCGCCACTCGCGTGGTCCTGCCGGGCCTGTCCCTCCCGCCCGACCCAGCAGAAGCGTTCCGGTAGGCGGTCATTGGGAGAAAGGTGTGCCACCACCGTGGGGAATCGCCATGAACGTGGCTCGTATCGCCGGCCCTTGGCGGCTGTGAGTTTCCTCGCCGCCAGCGCATTGCTGCTCTCCACCGGTATCGCGTACGCGGACCCCTCGCAGGACGAGGTCCGCGAGCAGATCGAGACCCTTGAGCGGGAGTTCTCCGAACTCAACGAGAAGTACAACCAGGCCAAAGAGGACTACGACGCCGCTCAGCAGAAGCTTGAGGACATCGAGTCCGACCTGGAGGGCACCGAGGAGGACCTCGCGGGTCTGCGCCAGAGTGTGAGCGCCATGGTCGGCGCGGCCTACAGCGGCGTGGACTACAGCTCGCCCGCCTATCTCCTGGGTGCCTCCGGCCCTGACGACGCACTCCAGCAGGTGGCCGACCTCGGCTACCTCTCGAAGAACCAGGAAGAGAGCTTCGAGAAGTTCGCCGAGGAAAAGGCCAGGCTGGAGAATCTCACGGCCGAGGCCGAGGAGGTCGAGGAGGACGCCAAGGAGACCCTGGCCAAGGCCAAATCGGCGAGGGACGAGGGCGAGGAGAAGATCGAGGAGCAGCAGGAGCTGCTCGACGAGCTCACCGCCGAGGAGCAGGAGGAGGCCACCTCAGGGGTCAGTTCCGCCGGCGCCTCCTCGTCCGGCGGGACCTACAACGGGTCGGCCTCCGGTAACGCCAGGGCGGCCCTGGAGTTCGCCTACGCCCAGATCGGCAAGCCCTACGTCTGGGGTGGCACCGGTCCCGACGGCTACGACTGCTCCGGGCTGACCCAGGCCGCGTGGAGGGAGGCGGGCGTGAGCCTGCCGCGGGTCTCCCAGGACCAGTTCAACGCCGGTTCGCCTGTCTCCTGGGACAGTCTGCAGCCCGGCGACCTGATGTTCTTCTACGACAGTTCGGCGCCGAGCCACGTGGGCATGTACGCCGGCGACGGAACGATGGTGCACGCCTCCACGTCCTCCAAACCGGTTCACGAGGTCGCGCTGAGCGACTACTACCGCAACGAGTTCGTCGGCGGTGTCCGCCCCTAGCAGGCCGCCCACCAGGCCGGGGCCTTTCGGGGCCCGCGGTCTCCGGGAGCCGGTCCGGGGAACGGGGGCTGTCGCGCGGGATCGGGGCCGGGCCGGTCCCTAGACTCGGTCCCGTGCCGCCTACGCTGATCATCACCAATGACTTCCCGCCCCGTCCTGGAGGGATCCAGGCGTTCGTGCACGAACTGGCGCTGCGCAGACCCCCGGACTCGGTGATCGTGTACTGCTCGACACCTGGAAGCCGTGGGCGAGCCGCATGGGGCGATCCGGCCGCCTTCGATGTCAGCCAGCCGTTTCCGGTGATCCGGGAGCGTGTCCCCGTCCTGTTGCCCACTCCCGGAGTGCTGGGCCGGGCCCAGAGAATCGCCCGGCTGGAGGGCTGCGATTCCGTGATCTTCGGGGCCGCGGCCCCGCTCGGCCTCATGGCCGCGGGACTGCGCCGGGCGGGGGTCGGCCGGATCGTGGCACTCACCCACGGCCACGAGACCGGCTGGTCCGCGCTGCCGGGAGCCAGGAAGGCGTTCCGCCGGATCGCCGACCAGGCTGACGTCGTCACCTATCTGGGGGAGTACACGCGCGAGCGTCTGGCGCGTGCCATGTCGCCGGCCGCCGCCGCGCGGATGCGCCGTCTCACCCCGGGCGTCGACACCGCCAGGTTCCGCCCCGAGGCCGGAGGCGAGGAGATCCGGAAGCGCTACGGCCTCGTCGGGCGGCCCGTCGTCGCCTGCGTTTCCCGGCTGGTGCCGCGCAAGGGGCAGGACACGCTGGTACGGGCGTGGCCGCGGGTGCTCGCCGACGTCCCCGGGGCGGCGCTGCTCATCGTGGGCGATGGGCCGTACCGGGGGCGCCTCCAGGCCATGGCGCGGGAGCAGGGGGTGGAGGACTCGGTCGTCATCACCGGCTCGGTGCCCGCCGAAGAGCTGCCCGCCCACTACGCCGCCGCGGACGTGTTCGCGATGCCGTGCCGCACCCGCAACGGCGGCCTCGACGTGGAGGGCCTGGGGATCGTCTACCTGGAAGCCTCCGCCACCGGCCTACCCGTCGTCGCCGGGGCGTCCGGCGGTGCGCCGGACGCCGTCCTGGACGGCGATACCGGCCATGTCGTCGACGGCCGCCGGCCCGGTCCCACCGCGCGCGCACTGATCCGGCTGCTGCACGACCCGATTGCGGCCGCTGAGATGGGCGAGCGCGGCCGCGCCTGGGTGCAGCGCGAGTGGTCCTGGGCGGCGACCTCCCGTCGCCTTGACGGGCTCCTCACGGCCTGAGGAGGCGGAGCGGCGGAGTGCGGCCCCGCCGGCGGGGCCGGCGGGGCCGTGGAGGGGTCGGGGCTACTCCGCGTAGAGCTCCTCGATCTCCTTGCTGAAGTGGTCGGCGACGACGTGCCGCTTGAGCTTCAGAGAGGCCGTCATCTGGCCGCCCTCCTCGGAGAAGTCCACCGGCAGGATCTTGAACTTGCGGACCGACTCCGCCCGGGACACCGCCTTGTTGGCCGAGTCGACGGCCTCCTGCACAGCGGTGCTCAGGTCCGGATCCTCCGCCAGGTCGGCCACGTCGCCGCTCTTGCTGTTCTGCCCCTTCCAGAACTCCAGCGCTTCGGGGTCGATCGTGATCAGCGCGGAGACGAAGTTGCGGTTGTCGCCGATCACCATGCACTGGCTGACCAGGGCGTGCGAGCGGATCCGGTCCTCGATGACGGCGGGCGCCACGTTCTTGCCGGCCGCGGTCACGATGATCTCCTTCTTGCGGCCGGTGATCGTCAGGTAGCCGTCATCGTCGAGGGAGCCGAGGTCACCGGTGCGGTACCAGCCGTCCTCGTCGAAGGCCTCCTCGGTGGCCTTGGGGTTGTCCCAGTAGCCGCGCATGACGTGGTCGCCCTTGCAGAGGACCTCGCCGTCCTCGGCGATCTTGATGCTGACACCGGGGAACGGGGTGCCTACTGTGCCGATCTTGTTCCTGTCGGGGTCGTTGACCGAGGTGGGCGCCGAGGTCTCGGTGAGACCGTAGCCCTCGATGATGTTCAGTCCGACACCTCGGAAGAAGTGCCCCAGCCGCTCACCGAGCGCGGAGCCGCCCGAGACGGCGTACCGGGCCTCTCCGCCGAGCCGGTCGAGGAGCTTGCTGTAGACCAGCTTGGCGAACAGGCTGTGCTTGAGGCGCAGGGAAAGCGGCACGTGCCCGGAGGCGAGGGCGCGGCTGTAGGCGATCGCGGTCTCCGTGGCGGCGTGGAAGATCTTCCCCTTGCCCTCGGAGGTGGCCTTCTGCTCGGCCTTGTTGTAGACCTTCTCGAACACGCGCGGGACGGCCAGCAGGAACGTCGGCTTGAAGACGGAGAACTGGTCGATGAGTTCGGGGCCCGTAGTGGGGAAGTGCCCCATGATGGTGCGCGACTCGATGCAGCTGATCTGGATCATGCGCGCGAACGAGTGCGCCAGCGGCAGGAAGAGCAGGGTCGAGCGGCCCTCGACGATGTAGATCCTCTCCAGCGGCCCGTGGTTCACGTTGTGGGTGGTGAAGAGAAGGTTGCGGTGGGTCAGCTCGCACCCCTTGGGGCGGCCCGTGGTGCCGGAGGTGTAGATGAGCGTAGCCAGTTCGTCCACGTTGCCCGCGGTGCGCCGCTCTTCGAGAACCGAGTCCTCGACCTCGGTGCCCGTCCCGGTGAACTCGCTGAGCGCGTTGCCCTCGATCACCCAGATGTGCCGCAGGTCGGGCAGAGCGGACTGCGCCTGGCGGACCCGCTCGGCGTGCTCCGGAGTCTCGACGAAGACGGCCTTGCTGCCGGAGTTGCCGAGGATCCACTCGACCTGGTCTTCGGAGGAGGTCTCGTAGATCGGCACGGTGATACCGCCGACGGCCCAGATGGCGTAGTCGATGGTGGTCCATTCGTACCGGGTCCGCGACATCAGCCCGACCCGGTCGCCGTGCTCGATCCCCGCGGCGATCAGCGCCTTGGCGATCGCGGCGACGTCATCGCGGAACTCCTTGCAGGTCACATCGCGCCACTGACCGGATTCCTGCCGACGTAGCGCGACAGCGGTGGGTTCCTCGGTGGCGCGAGCGAAGACGGTGTCGGTCAAGCGCGCGTTCTGGGAGATCTCGACCTTCACTGGACGTGTGTATTCGCGCACGGCTTGCTCCTGGACGTACTGGATTCTACGAGGGGACGTGCTGACCGTAACAAGTTTTACTACCGTCGGGTAGAACCAGTTCTAGCTCGGTATCCGATAGTGATCCCAGCTTGATGGAGGTAGACCCCGCGGACTCCGCGACCGTCCGCCGCGCGGCAACATGTTCTGGACTCGCCGGTCCACCTGCGCTCGGCACCGCTATCGCGCGGAGTAACCAGAAGTATGCCCGCCAGAGCAGGGCCGAAGCATGGCGTACTCGACAATACCGGTGGTGGGAGCGCATGTGAGCACAGTGGGCATCGAGCACGGCCGGCCGCGGGCGCCCTGGGCGAGGCGGGACGGTGGTGCGCGTGCCTTGGCGCCGGAACCGCCCTCTCCGCGGTCGGCGACGGAGTGCGGAACTCCAGAGCGCCCTCACCCGTGGGCGGGAGGGGAGCCGAGCAGGTACGGGATCGTGGGCAGAGCCGCGCGCCGTTGAGCACGAGTAGGGGTTCCCCGGTTTTCCCCGGAGAGTGCGACCAGGAAGCGGGTCGGGCGGCTAACGTAACGGGCAGAAGGACACGGACCCGGACAGGGGCGCCGGAAGAGCCGAGGAACAAGGGGCAGCAGATCATGGCAGAGCCGAATCGCGACTCCGCGAGTTCCCAGAACATCATCGATGACGCCCTGCGGTTGGTCGACGCGGTGCAGCGCAAGCTGATCGTCGAGGGCGTGCGGCGGGGGATCTCCGGCACGAACGCGTCTCCCCCGAGCAAGGACGACGTGTGGGCTGAGGCCGTCAAGCAGGAGCGGTCGGGCCCCGAGCGGCCACCGCTCGAAGAGCTCATGGGTATCGTGCGCACCGCGGGTCCGCAGGTCGTCGGGCATCTCGGGCGGGCGGGCGCGACCCTGGCCGGTGCGCTGGGGGAGAGTCTCGGTGTCCTCGAACGAACATTGCAGCACCGCGCCGAGGAGGCGCAGCACGCAGAGGAGTCCGGGGACCGGCCCGCAACCGGAGGGCCGCGGCCCATCTCTCGCGGCGAATAACCCACCCATAGAGGCGGCTCCGCTGGTTTAATCCAATGGTTCATTCCCGCGTGATCGCCCCGTAGGCGTTCCGCGGAGCGCGGACGCGAGGTAAGAAGGAGCCGCCCATGCGGTTGACCATCGGCGTAGATATCGGAGGCACCAAGACCGCCGCCGGGATCGTCGACCCCGGAGGTCAGCTCCTGCGGAGAGTCGCCCACCCCACCCCCAACGGCGATCCGGTGGCCCTTGCCGACACCGTCGTCCGTGCGGTGGACGAGCTCGGCTGGGACCGTCCGGGCGACGAGATCGTGGCCCTTGGTGTGGGCACCGCCGGTTTCGTCGATGCGGACCGCGCAACCGTCGTGGTCGCCCCCAACCTCGGACTGCGCGACGAACCGCTGAAGGAGCGCATCCAGCAGCGGCTGGACCTCCCGGTCACCATCGAGAACGATGCCAACGCGGCAGCCTGGGCCGAGGCCCGTTTCGGTGCCGGCCGCGGGAGCGACCACGTCATCTGCGTCACCCTGGGAACCGGTGTCGGCGGAGGGCTCGTCCTGAACGGCGAGGTGTACCGCGGCCACTACGGTGTCGCGGCCGAGGTCGGCCACTACCGCGTCGTGCCCAACGGCCGCCGCTGCGGCTGCGGCAACCGCGGCTGCTGGGAGCAGTACGCCAGTGGCCGCGCGCTGGTGGCCGAAGCCCAGGATCTCGCGATGACCAACCCCGTGCGCGGCGAGCGCCTGCTCAAGCTGGCCGATAACGATGTCACGGCCATCCAGGCAGGGAGATCACCCAGGCGGCCCGCGAAGGGGACGAGGGCGCCCTGGAGTGCTTCCGGGCCGTCGGCACGTGGGTGGGCCTCGGCCTGGCCGACCTCGCGGCGATCCTCGATCCGGAGTGCTTCGTCATCGGGGGCGGTGTCTCCGACGCCGGCGACCTCCTGCTGGAGTCGGTGCGGGCCTCCTTCCGGGAGAACGTCACCGGACGTGTCACGCGCCGCATGGCCGACGTCCGGATCGCCGAACTCGGTTCCGGGGCCGGCATCGTGGGCGCGGCCGACCTCTCCCTCCGATAGCGCGCGTGCGGGCGGGTGCCCGGAGCCGCGGACGGGGTATAGCCGCTGTCGTGATCGTTCGGGTACTCAGCTACAACGTGCGTTCCTGCGTGACGACCGGGCCGCCGTGGCACGGGTCATCACCGCGTGCCGGGCGGATGTGGTGTGCCTCCAAGAGGCGCCCAGGTTCCTGTTCTGGCGCTCCAAGCGGCGCGCGCTGGCCCGCTCGACCGGCCTGGAGATCGCGGCGAGCCGCCGCGTGGGCGGGCTCGCGATCCTGCTGCGGCCCGGGAACCGTGTCCGGCACACCGGTCACCGGGTGCTGCGGCGCTATCCGGGGCTGCATACCCGTGCCGTCTCGGCGGCGGTCGTGGAACTGGCCGGGCGGCCGTTGACGGTCGCCTGCACCCACCTCGATCTCGCCGCGGAGCCCCGTTTGGAGCACGCCCGGGAGGTCCTGGACTACCTCGCGGCGACCGCGGACGCCCACGCGGCCCCGGCCGTTCTGGCGGGAGACATCAACTGCGAACCCGAAGAAGCGGCGTGGCGGCTGCTGGCGGCGCAACTGGACGACGTCGCGGCCGTGCGGCCGCTGGGGGAGTCGCCGACCTTCACGGCCAGGCGCCCCCGCCGCCGGATCGATGCGATATTCACCTCACCCGGACTGAAGGCGCTCAGCGCCGGGGTGCCGGTGGAGTCCCTGGCGGCCGGGGACGTCAGGGACTCCACCGATCACCGGCCCGTTCTGGCCGAGATCGAGCTGTGAACCCTCCCGGGCCTTACTTCCGGGCCCGCCGCTCGGCCTTGCGCTCCTCGCGCGCGGCCCGCTTCTCCGCTTTGCGCTTGGCCCGCTCGGTCCGCTTCCGGTCCTTCTCGCTCGCGTGCTGCTCGCGCTTCTCCTCCTTGGCCGTCGCCTCCAGTTCGGCCTTGACCGACTGCGCGTAGCGGTCCACGTACTCCTGGCCGGAGAGCTCCATCAGCGAGTACATGATCTCGTCGGTGACGGCGCGAAGGATCCGGGGGTCCTTCTCCAGCCCGTAGTAACGGGAGAAGTCCAGCGGCTTACCGAAGACGACCTTGGGCCGAATGCCCAGCTTGGGGAGGGTGCGCCCGGGCGGCATGATCTTTTCGCCGTTGATCATCGCCATGGGGACCACCGGGGCCCGCGACTCCAGGACCATCCGGGCGACCCCCGTCTTGCCCCGGTACAGCCTTCCGTCCGGTGAACGGGTGCCCTCCGGGTAGATGCACACCAGGTGTCCCTGTTTCAGCAGCTTGAGCGCGGTGCGCAACGCGGCCTCGCTGGCTTTGCCGCCGGAACGGTCGATCGGCACCGACCCGACCCCGCTGAAGAACAGCCGGCTGACCAGCCCCTTGACTCCTCTCCCCGTGAAGTAGTCGGACTTGGCCAGGGAGATCATCTTCCGCGGAAGGGGGAGGGGGCCGAAGAAGTGGTCGGAGAACGACAGATGGTTACTGACCATGATCGCCGGCCCCGTGCGGGGCACGTTCTCGACCCCGTAGGCGCGCGGTTGCCACAGCACCGCGAGAATCGGCCCCAAGATCGCCTTGACCACCCAGTAGAACACCGAGAATCACCCCCGCTCGCGCGGGGAGCGTTCGGCCTGTTTCGCCACGTTCGCCTTCCCGCTCACACGACCATCCGTTTGTCAATCTTCGCACCGGTTGAGGCCGGCCACCAATGCCGGTTCGAGCTACCCGATGGTAGGAGAGAATCATTCTGTGGACCCGCGTTCCCCGGCCCGGTGCGCGAGGCTCTGTCGCCGTGCCCGCGGGACTTTCCGGAGCCAGGGAACCAAGGTTAGTTTCGTACAGCCGATGCCGCATCCGAGAGATCGAGGAGAGAACATGTCACTACTGCCGGGGGCCGAGCCCTTCAGCCAGCGAGGCAACGGCATCGGTGTGCTGCTGTGCCACGGGTTCACCGGCTCCCCGCAGTCGCTGCGTCCGTGGGCCGAGCACCTTGCCGACGCCGGACTGACGGTAGAGCTTCCCCGGCTGCCCGGACATGGCACCACGTGGCAGGAGATGAACACGACGACCAGCGACCAGTGGTTCGCCGAGGTCGAATCGGCCCTGCTGAGACTGCACCAGAGCTGCGACGAGGTCTTCGTCATGGGGATGTCGATGGGCGGTTGCCTGGCGCTGCGCCTGGCCGAGGTGCACCCCGACAAGGTCGCCGGTGTGGTGCTGGTCAACCCCGCCCTTGTGATGGAGGACCGGCTGCTGCTGTTCGCGCCGTTGCTGAGGTGGATCCTCCCTTCGACCAAGGGCCTCTCCGACGACATCAAGAAGCCGGATGTCCACGAGGTCGGTTACGACCGGGTCCCCATGGTCGCCGCCGCGACACTCCGAAGACTGTGGCACGCCACCCGGCGGGACCTGCCGAAGATCACCGTTCCGATCCTGGCGTACCGGAGCAACGAAGACCACGTGATAGGCCCGAGAAGCCTGCGTATGCTCAGCAGTAGGGCGGTGAACACCACGCTGACCGTCAACTTGCTGGACAACAGCTACCACGTCGCCACCCTGGACCACGACGCCGGCACGATCTTCGACGGGAGCCTCGCGTTCGTGCGCGAGCACAGCAGGAGCGGGGAAGGAACCAACCGATGACGCAACGCCGTGGCAACGGCCTGCTCGCGGACGCCTATGTCCCGCTCATAATGCTTGCGGCCCCCCACGCCGACCGCATGCTCGACGCGCTGCGCCGCTCGGGTATCGCCGCGTATGCGGTCCCCCTGGAGGAGGACGTCCTGGAGCCGGCCGCCTCCGTGCTGGACGAACCGCCCACCGACCGCCTCTACGTCGACGCCACCGAGCGCGCGGCCGCCGAGGGGATCCTCCGAGCGGAGCTGCCCGAACTCAGCGAGCGGGCGATCGACGGCGGCGGGTACGAGACCTCGGAACACGCGCCGCTGTCCGACACCGGCCCTATGGAGAGCATGTCCGCGCACGGCTCCAAGGCCGACGACGTCTGGGCCGATCTCGTGGCGCGGTTCTATGAGGACGGGAACACCCCGGCCGAGATGTCCTGGCCGGACGCGGAGAATCTCAGCGCCCGGGAGCAGCGGGAACGCGAGGACCAGGCAGGGGAGGAGGCCCGGGACTCCGGAGGGGAGGACCTCCGCGACGAGGACTCCGATTCGCTCGTGCTTCGGCCTTCCCAACCCGATGGTGCCGGCGGCTCCGACCACGAGGACCACTACGTTCCGCCGCCGCCACCGCCCCTGCCGCGGGGCGACCTGGTCAGCCGGTTGTCCTGGGGCGGCCTGTTCGGCGGCCCGGTACTGCTGCTCGGTTCGATGCTGATCGGCGCGCGGCTCCCCGGGTGGCTCGCGTTCTGCGCGGTGGCTGCCTTCATCGCCGGCTTCGTGGTTCTGGTGGTCCGGATGAGCGACCACCGCCCGCCCGGTGACAACGGCCCGGACAACGGCGCGGTCGTCTAGCGCTCCGGGAACCGCTCCGCCGCGATGGGCCCCGGCCGCCGGCCCCGGACCACCGCACCGCGGACCGGGTCCCGCCGGAACGCCCCGGTCAGTACAACGGTGGCCCCTGGCCGGGTTCCTCCTGGTAAGAGTAGCGCTGCTCGGCCCAGGGGTCCGCGATGTTGTGATAACCCCGTTCCTCCCAGAAGCCGCGCCGGTCGGCGGTGAGGTACTCGATGGCGCGCACCCATTTCACGCTCTTCCACCCGTACCGGTGCGGCACCACCAGGCGCAGGGGGTGGCCGTGCTCGGCGCTGAGCCGCCCGCCCTCGCGGTGCGTCGCCAACACCACGTCCGCGGAAAGGAAGTCGTCCATGCGGAGGTTGGCGCTGTAGCCGTACTCGGCCCACACCATCACGTGTGTCGCCTCGGGACAGGGTGGCGCGAGCTCCACCAGATGGGAGGCGTGGACGCCGGCCCAGTGGATGGCGGGAATCGTGAACCTGGTCACGCAGTGGAAGTCCGAGATGGTGTCGACGCGCGGCAGCCCGTCGAACTCCGGCCACGACCACCGGTACTCACCCAGCGATTCCGTGGCCCCGTAAACGCGCAGGTCCCATCGTTCCGGGCGGAAACGCGGCACCGGACCGTAGTGCACGGCCGACCGGTCACGCGGTACGTACTGCCCCGGTGGCAGTCGATGCTCCGACAATCCGTCTCCTTGCATGAACCCCTCGTGTTCATACTGTCAGGTACCCGGGAGGGGCGCGGCGGCCCCGTCCCGTGCCCCGTCCCTCTCCGATGCGCTATAGTCGCTGCCATGCAGCGGAACTTTTGGCGCTTTTATGGCTACCGGCCCTTGGGTAGGACGGTCGCCGTAACAGCGTTGCGCTGACACGGACGACTTCGAAGAGCCCCGGGCCGCAACGGCCCGGGGCTCTTTTCGTTTGTCCGGGCACACCAGCCGCTCGGCCCGAAGAAACAGCAGGAACAATCCCGACCCTCGAAGGAACGAACGCACATGGTCATCGTGATGGCGCCGGACGCCACCCCGGACAGTATCGACAGCCTCGTCGACCTCGTTGCCGCCGCTGGAGGCGAGGCGTATGTAACCCGCGGTGTCAGCCGCACGATCATCGGCCTTGTGGGGGACGTCCAGCAGTTCGAGACCCTCGACCTGCGCGCCAAACCGGGAGTGAGCGACGTGCTGCGGATCTCCGTGCCGTACAAGCTGGTCAGCCGGGAGAACCACGTCAGCCGTTCCGTGGTGCGCGTCCAGGGCGTGCCGATCGGCGGTGACAACATGACGGTGATCGCCGGCCCGTGCGCGGTGGAGACACCGGAGCAGACACTGGAAGCGGCGCGGATGGCCGGGGCCGCGGGCGCCTCCCTGCTGCGCGGCGGCGCCTACAAGCCGCGTACCTCCCCCTACGCCTTCCAGGGGCTCGGCGAGACCGGGCTGAAGATCCTCTCCGAAGTGCGCGAGGAGACCGGCCTGCCCATCGTCACCGAAGTGGTCGACGCGGCCGACGTCGAGCTCGTCGCGACCTACGCCGACATGCTGCAGATCGGCACCCGCAACATGCAGAACTTCGCGCTGCTGCAGGCCGCCGGTGAGGCGGGCAAACCGGTGCTGCTCAAGCGGGGCATGAACGCCACGATCGAGGAGTGGCTGATGGCCGCCGAGTACATCGCCCAGCGCGGCAACCTCGATGTGGTGCTCTGCGAGCGCGGTATCCGCACGTTCGAGAAGGCCACCCGCAACACCCTCGACATCAGTGCGGTCCCGGTCGCGCAGCGGCTGTCCCACCTGCCGGTGATCGTCGACCCCTCGCATTCGGGAGGCAGGCGGGACCTGGTGCTGCCGCTGTCGCGCGCGGCGATCGCCGTCGGCGCCGACGGCATCATCGTGGACGTGCACCCCGAGCCGGAGAACGCGCTGTGCGACGGACCGCAGGCGCTGGTGGACGAGGACGTCGCCGAGCTGGCCGACATGGCGGGCACCCTCTCGGCGCTGGTCGGCCGGACGCTGACGCCGGCCCCGCAACGGGAGCCTGTGCGGACCTGAGACCGCCCCTGCCCCGCCCCTGCCCGCCGCTGACCGCCGCCTCGGTCAGCGGCGGGCGGCGGTCTCCAGCGCCGGCTCAGCGGCGCCGAGGAAGCTGGGCCGGTGCATCTGCGCCGTCGTGGCGAGGTACTCGGCGAGCTCCTCGGCGTCCAGCCGCTTCTCGATCTGGCGCAGATCCCCGATCTTGGCCGCGGTCTCCACCTGGCGCGGGGTGAGCAGCGTGCAGCAGTCCTCGTCCGGGAGTTCGGAGATGGCCAGTGTGCCGATCCTGCGCGCCTGGTCCATGATCTCTGCCTTGTCCATGCCGATCAGCGGGCGGAGGATCGGCAGGTCGACTGAGTCGTCCAAGGCCGTGATGTTGGTCAGGGTCTGACTGGAGACCTGACCGAGCGCGTCGCCGGTGACGAGGGCCGCGGCACCGAGGTTGTCGGCCATCGCCTCGGCCGTCTTGAGCATCAGCCGGCGCTGCGCGATGATCTGCAGCCGCTCCATCCCGGAGCTCTTCAGCTGCTGCTGGGCCTTGCCGAACGGGACGACGAACAGCCGCGAGCCCACCTGGAAGCGGTCGAGCTGGCGCACCAGGCTGTACGCCTTGTAGATGGACTCCGGCCCGGTGAACGGCATACCGGAGAAGTGCAGGAAGTCGACCTTGAGGCCGCGGCGCATCATCCGGTGCGCCGCCACCGGCGAGTCGATGCCTCCCGACATCAGCACCAGGCCGCGCCCGCTCATCCCGATCGGAAGGCCTCCCTGGCCGGGGATGCCGTCGGTGAAGACGAACACCTCGTCTTTGTCGACCTCGATGAAGACGGTGTTCTCCGGGTGCTTGAGGTCGACCGGCAGCCCGTGCGCCTCCTTGATCCTGGCACCCACATAGCCGGCCAGCTCGGAGGAGGTCATCGGGAAGCGCTTGTCGCGGCGGCGGGCGCGGACCGCGAAGCTGCCGGTGCGCTCGGCCGTGGAGCGCACCGCGATGTCGGTCACGCTTTCGACATCCTTGGCCACCCGGCGGACCAGGTGCACCCAGACGATCCCCATGACGTTGCTCATGCGCTCGCCGAGTTCGGCGACCTGCAGGTCGGAGCCGCCGGGCATCCGGAGGATGATGACGCCCGCCCCGCGCTGGGAGAGCCTGATGTCGGGGAGAGCGCGCGCGGCCGCCCGGATGTTGTTGTGCAGCCGGCGTTCGAAGAGCTTGCGATTGCTGCCCTTGAGGACGATCTCGCCGAGCTTCATCAGCACGCAGAGCTCGCCCAGCTCGGAACCGGACGGTCTCACGTCTGCGCTCTCCTCTCGCGCTGCGGCGGCCGCGGAGTCAAGCGACGCGGACATGAGGCGCACCTCCCGGGTGGTTCGTGGTCTGTTGGCAGGGGCGTTCCGCGGCGGACCGCTTCATTCCAGTATCGAACACCCGGATGACCGTTCGTGCCGGTGCCGGGACCGGTTTTCGGGCG
>NZ_LAJC01000049.1 GCF_000981225.1 Allosalinactinospora lopnorensis | reverse complement strand
CGGCACCGGCCGGTGCCGCCGCCGGGCCCGCCCACCGTCAGCTCCGGTTCAGCAGCCTCCCCCGGGGGTTCTCGATGTCGACCCGCTCTCCGCGCAGCCAGGTCCCGCGAACCACCCCCCGCAACTCTCGGCCGTCGTAGGCGCTCAGCGGGTGCCGGTGCTGCAGGGTCCGCGCGTCGACGCGGGCGGACTCGTCGGGCGCCACGACGGCGAAATCGGCGTCGTAGCCGGCCTCCAGACGCCCCTTGCCGCTGACCCCGGCGATCTCGGCCGGCCGGCGCGACATCCAGCGCACGACGTCGGTGAGGGTGTGCCCGCGCCGGTCGGCCTCGGTCCAGATCGCGGAGAACCCCACCTGCAGACCGGAAACCCCGCCCCACGCGGTGCCGAAATCGCCCGTGTCGAGGTCCTTCAACTCGGGAGTGCTGGGCGAGTGGTCGCTGACGACGCAGTCGACCAGCCCCTCGTCCAGTGCCCGCCAGAGGGCATCGCGGTTGGCCTCCCCCCGGATGGGCGGGCAGCACTTGAACTGGGTCGCCCCCGCGGGCACCTGCTCGGCCGCCAGGGTCAGATAGTGCGGGCAGGTCTCGACCGTGAGCGGCACCCCCTCGTCCCTGGCCCGCGCGATCAGCGGCAGGGCCGTCGCGGTCGACAGGTGCAGGATGTGCGAACGGGTGCCGGTGCTGCGCGCGGTCTCGACGACCAGCTCGATCGCGGCGTGCTCGGCCTTGTCGGGGCGCGAGGCGAGGAAGGACGCGTACTCGCGCCCGTGCGCCTGCGGGGCCGAGTCGAGGACGCCGGGGTCCTCGGCGTGCACGATGATCTGCCCGCCGAAGCCGCCGATCGCGGCGACGGCGGCGCGGAACCCCTCCGGCGGCAGGTGGCCGAACTCCTCGACCCCGGAGGGGGAGAGGAAGGACTTGAACCCGTAGACCCCGTGCTCGTGCAGGGCGCGCAGCTCCCCCGCGGTCTCCGGTGCGCTGTTCTCGGGGACGGCCCCACCCCAGAAACCGACGTCGACGGCGACCTTGCCGCGCGCCGCGTCGCGCTTGGCCATCAGCGCCTCGACGGTGGTCGTGGGCGGAACGCTGTTCAGCGGCATGTCCACGATCGTGGTGACGCCGCCGGCCGCCGCCGCGCGCGTGGCGGTGGCGAAGCCCTCCCACTCGGTGCGCCCCGGCTCGTTGACGTGTACGTGGCTGTCGACCAGGCCGGGCAGCAGCACTTCGTCATCGGCGAGGTCGATCGCGCGGGCGGTCTCCATCGGGGCGTCCTGGGGGTTCACCGCCGCGATCCTGCCGTCGCGGACGCCGACCGCGACGGGCCGCTCCCCCTCGGGGGTGACCGCGCGCCGCGCCCGGATAACGAGGTCATAGACGTGTTCTGGCATGCCCTTACGATCCCACCCGCTGTGTCCGCCGCCACAGTCGGGATGGCTTCGCCGGGGAGTGGGGACGCTCAGGTGTGCGCCGCGCACGCCGCGAGAATGCCGTCCCATCTGTCCAGCGCGAAGTGCCCCTCGCCTTCGATCCAGCGGAAGTCGACACCGGGGAGTACGCGCTCCAGGTAGCTCCCCATCCGCCGGGGGACGAACACGTCTCTGTCGCCCAGCCGGACATGCGTGGGCACGTTGACCGCCGCGATGTCGAAACCCCAGTCGCGGTAGGCGATGAGGGCCTCGTGGGCGGGGCCCCGGCCGCCCTGCCGGAAGGCTTCCCGCTGCGACAGGCTCAGACGTTCCCGCAGGCGGTCGTCCAGCAGCGCCGCCCGGTCAGGGGGCGAAACGGCCGACCGCAGCAGGGAGAGGAACAGGCGCGGCCGGTGTTTCGCACACCATCCCAGCGGCGCGAAAGAGGCCCGCATGATCAGGGGGGTACGCCGGGCCAGCCTCGCATAGAACCGGTCGAGGGGGTTGAGGCCGGCCATGATCTCCGGTGTCGCAACGGGCCCCCATGGGGCAAGGGCGCCGATGAACTTCAGCCGCTCCGGGGGGAGGAAGCAGCCGCAGGCGAACAGGTGGGGGCCGGCTCCGGAATGGCCGACTACACCGAACTCGTGGATGCCGAGGGAGTCGGCCAGCGCTCGGACGTCGTCCGGCCAGTCCCGAAAGCTCCTGTTCCGCTGGAACGTGGACAGCCCGTACCCCGGACGGTCGAGGGCGATGAGCCGGAACCCGTGCTTCTTGGCCGCCTGCCCGGCCAAGGCGCCTTCCAGCCGGCTGCCGGGTGTTCCGTGGAAGTAGAACGCCGGGTACCCGTCGGGGTCTCCCCAAGCCGTGTAGGCCAGTTCCCGCCCGTCCTCCAGGGCCAGGACGCGCGTGTCGCCGCTTCGGCCGGAATCCGGTGCCGCACGCTCGTCACGGGTCATCGCTCGGTGCCCCGGGGAAGCGGCCCGGCGGCGCGCTCCGGCCCCCGGCGGGTGGCGTCGAGTTCCCTGATGATCGCGGTCGGCTTGCCGGCCAGCGCGCTGGCGACGTACCGGTCGACCCCGGGCACGCGAGCGAGTTTCATCGCGATGCGGCGCACCCGGAGCCGCATCCGCGAGTCGGGCAGGAACCAGCGGACGCCCTTCCGCGCGACCTGCTGCTTTTCCGCCACGACCGGCCGCCACACCTGTTCGTAGCGTTCCAGGCCGGTTTCGATCGAGCCGGTCCGGGCCAGTTGCTCGGCGAGCACGTAGGCGCCGGCGATCCCGAGTGAGGCTCCCTGGCCGGCGATCAGCGACACGGCATGGCAGGCGTCGCCGACGAGTACGACCCGGTCGCGGCTCCAGCGCGGCATCTCGATTTGGGCGACCTGGTCGTAGTACATCGCGGCGGCCGGCGGGCACCGGTCAAGGGCCCGCGGGACGATCCACCCGAGCGAGCCGTATTCTCGTCGAACGGCGGCCCGCGGGTCGTCCGGCAGCGCGGGGTCGGTGGCCCGGTGCACGGCGAACGCCGCCACCCGGCCGTCGCGCAGCCCGTAGAACCCCATCTGCCTGTCGATGGTCTCGGTGAGACAGAACCGGTCCCGCACCTCGGCGTGGACCTCCGGATCGTCGAAGACGAACGCGGCCGTGTGCAGGCCGAGATAGCGCAGGTAGTGCCGCTCCTCGCCGAAAACCAGAGCGCGCACTGTCGAGTGGACGCCGTCCGCGCCGACGAGCAGGTCGGCCTCCAGCGTGCTCCCGCCGGTCAGCGTGACCCGTACCCCCTGGGAGTGGGTGTCGACGCCGGTGACGCCGGCGCCGAACCGCACATCGACATCGCCCGACAGCGACTCACGCAACGCCCGTTCGAGGTCGGGTCGCATGATGCTCAGCAGCCGGCCCCGCACAACGTCGGCGAACTTCAGACTGGCCCGCCGCCGGCCGGCCCCGTCCAGGTAGCTCGCCTCCTGAACCCGGTACCCGAACTCGTGGAGCCTGGGCAGTATCCCCATGGCCTCGGCGGCGTCATAGCCGGGCCCGAAGAAGTCGATCATGTAGCCCTGTGTTCGCGGGCCGTGCGCCTTCTCCACCACGACGACGTCCCAGCCGAGGGTGTCGAGACGCTGCGCGAGGGCGAGCCCCGCGATCCCGGCGCCGCAGATCACCGCCTTCATCCGTCCTCACCGGCCTTTCCGTTGCGTTCGCCCCCGGAATTGCGGGGGCGCGAGGATCCTGCGCAGGACCGGCGCCACGGTCGCCGCGGAGAGGCTCGGCTCCAAGGCGCGGTGCAGCAGGAAACCGTCGATCGCCGCGGCGAGCACCGCCGCGGTTTCCTCCGGGGTCCGCACGCCGTGTTCGCCGAGCCAGCCGGCGAGCTTGCGGCGGAAGTCCACGACGACACCGCCGACCGCCTGGCGCAGCTCCGCATCACGCGTCGCCGCCAGGTAGGCCTCGGTGAACAGCAGCGACGCGGGGTCGTTCCCGGTGTAGTCGTCCAGCGAGGCGAGCAGCAGGTCCACGGCCTCGGCCGGTGTCCGGGCGCGATCGAGGACCGGCCCCAGGCCGTCGACGACGTCGCGCATCGCACCGATCGCCGCCTCGGTCAGCAGCGCCTGCACCGATGTGAAGTGGTAGTGCACCACCCCCGGAGCGACCCCCGCCCGCTCGGCCAGGACCCGCGTGCTCACCGCCCGCCAGCCGCGTTCGGCGATGAGTTCGGCCGCCGCGCGCAACAGCCTCCGCCGGACCGCCCGGCCCTGTTCCGCCGCCGTGGACACGCGCACCACCCTGATAATTGGACAATCGCCTTGGACAACTGCCCAAACCCTAGCACGCGCAACGCCCCGCCCGGATTCCCCACGAGCGGCGGGGGTCGGAGGCGGCTCCTACGGCCGGTCGGTGGCAGGCGCGGCCCGCCCGCGCCGACGGTGGTGGAGCCGGTGGCGCCCTGACCGACCTGCCCCGGTGGGCGCTCGGGAAACGCTTCCAGCAGGCCAGGAACGAGACGACCGGGCCGGATCACTACCGGGTGCGCCGCTACGTCGCCGCCCGGTCCCGGCTGCGCCGCCTCTTCCGGACCCGCGCCCGCACCTCCTACCGCCGGCGAAGACGCGGAACGAACAACGAAGCACTGGGGACCGGCGCGCGGCCCGTTCGGGCTACCGGTGTCCGCGCACCCGGCGTCCGCCGGGTGCGCGGACACCCTGTGTCGGGCTATCGGGTGTGCGTGGGCTGGAGACCGTGGAGGATGTCGGCTGTCGCCGCGGGTCGGGAGACGTGGGAGCAGTGCCCGGCGTCGATCTCTCTGGGCCGGATGCCCAGGCGCTGCGCGGCGGCCCGGCGCATCCAGTCGGGGCGCAGCGTCCGGTCGGCGGTCGGCAGGATGTGGGTCGACCCGATCCCGGGAGGCACGGGCACGGGAACGTGGCGGTACACCGCAGCGGGAGCGAACTCGCGCAGGGTGCCCAGAGCCCATCGCTGGGTGTCATCCGCGCAGTCGTGGAACAGGAAACGGCGCGCCGCCTGGTGGTCGGCAACGGGGTTGACGCCGATCCAGTCGGGGTGGAACAGCGCCGCCGGGTCGTCCTGGAGTTCACCGATCAGGCTCTTGCCGCCGGCGAAGTCGGGGATATAGGCGGCCAGCCATACCATGGCCGCCGCCTCGACGGTGCCGGCGATCGCCGGGAGTAGCGCCCCCGATCCGGAGTGCGCCACCACGATCGGGTGTTCCACCTGCCCGCCGACCTGTTCAGCCGCCGACCGCGCGTAGTCGCCGACGGTGAGGTCGGGTTGGCCGGTCGGCAGGTCCACGGACACGCTGCGGTGCCCGCGCCGGGCGAGTTCGGCACGCAGAAGGTCCCACCCGGCCGGGGACTGCGTCGTCCCGTGCACCAACACGAACTCCATCAAACTCGCCCCTCTCTGTTCGTCCAGGAAACGTGCCCTGAAGGATGTCTCGTAACCCGGCCTCCCGGTCGGGGGACCGCATCGTTCATGGTCCTGCGGCCGGGGCACTCCCGCACGGGACCGGTGCGATGCCGCCCGGGGGGCGGGTGCGGACAGTCGTTTCCGGTTCGGCAGTGGCGACGCGGGTCGATACCGGAGTACGGCATGTCACACGGCAGGCCGAGGTAGTCTCGCCCGCCGGCTCTCGATCCTTCTCGCCTTCTCGGTGCGCATGGGCCGCCGCTCGTCAGGTCACCCGGCCATGTCGGTCTCGTCGAGCCTGCAGATCGCCGCGGTGGTTTCGACGCCGTCGTCGTGCAGCATCTGGCGCATGCGGGAGATGTCGATGTAGGCGGCGTCGAGGGGATGCATGACCAGGCGCGAGAGCGCAGTGCCGTACTTGGCCATCGAGTTCTTGCCCGGGATGAATATCGACAGTTCGTCGCGGGCCTCGAAGGTCTGCACCTCGACGTCGCCGGATAAAGCTGCGACCGCTTCCTCGTCCGCGGTGACGGGGATCTTCACCAGCCAGTGCGGCCCCTCCATGGTGATGATCTGCCTCTTCTGCTCCGGGGTCTCGCTGGCCCAGGCGCGCCAAGGGGTCCCCGACACCACGGCTCCGCACGACTCCACGGTCTTGACCACGTCCTGGACGGTGACGGTGACGGCGGCATCGGCTTCGGCCCAGTCGTACTGGTCGCCCCCGGTCGAGGGGCCGGGCACCAGCTTCGACACCACGGTCATCTCGGGTACGTGGCGCAGTCGCGCCTCCGGCCACGCGTTGAAGAACTCGCGCGCGTCGCTGATCGCCTCGTCCTGGGCCTGCCGCTGACGTTGCACCTCCGTACTGTGCTGCTGCAACAGGGCGGATGCCGTGTCCGGCTCGTCGAGAGAACGCCGGACGAGCTTGACACTCATCCCCGTGCCGCGCAGGACGGTGATCAGCATGGCCTGTTCGACCTGGTCGAACGTGTACGAGCGGTAGCCGGTCTGCTCGTTGACCTCGGCCGGGAGGAGCAGACCCTCGGAGTGGTAGAACCGCAGTGTCTGCGGCGACAGACGGCACATTTCACTGAATTCGCTGATGGACAACATGGCGCTATGTTCGCCCTTACAGCAACTGCAAGGTCAAGCGCCGAGGAATGGCGCAGCGCACACAGCCCGCGTCCCGTGCGGGCACTGTTCGACGCGGGCGCGGACCTCGCGGGCGGTCGGTCCGCGCGCCTCCACGGGGTCGTTACGGGGTAGGAGGCGCGCGGGGATCGTGGCTCGGTGACGTTGGCCCGTAAGGGCTGTCTTCCGCTTGGTTGTGGTCGGGTCCTGTGTGGTGGTCACATGTGTTCGAGCGGCGATTCCATCCGTTCGAACGGCGATTCCCACTTCAGAGGCGGCCGTCGGGGGCCACGGGTGGGCACCACGCACACGAGCGTTGTGGGCCCGTGGGTGGCGCCCATGACGTCGTTCCCGTCCAGTGTGATCCCGATCTGTTGTACGGGGACTTCCATGGCGCGCGCCCAGTACCGAAGCGTGTCCATGTCGGGCACTTGGCGGATCTCGCAGACGGTGGTCACTCGCCCGACACCTCCCGTAGGGAGTCGCGCAGCGCGTAGACGTCGCCCGCGCGGAAGTAGCGCCAGCCGTGCACGGTGGCGAGGTAGCGGATCCGGCCCTTGCGTGCCCAGCTCTGCATCGTGGAGGGCGAGATGCCCAGGATCTTCGCCGCTTCGCCGTTGCTGAGGTAGTTGTCCGGGGCGGTGTCGTTCACGCGACCACCACCCGGGGACGGTTCCGGCGAGGCGGTCAGCGACGGCGCGGCGCTGCCGCCGGGCGATCCAGGCCGCGCGCAACCGCCGGTCGGCCCGTTGGTGCTGCTCTGCCGTGGCCAGGTAGGGGCGAATCCGCGCGCTTGGGCGCGATGGCAGACTGATCATGTCATCAGCTCCTCGATAGCTGGTGGCCGTGCCCCCGGACGGCCGTCACCGTCGCGGGGGTCCTTCGTGTGGACACCACAATGCAGCCACACACGTACGCCTGCCATAACAGCCACACTTTCATGTCTTTCCGTCCAAACCGGTGGCAGAAAGTGCTGACTATGTATTGGATTGTGGCCATGGCGAAACAGGGTCGGACAACATGGCGGCGATTCGGACTGGAACTGAAGAGACAACGTGAACTATCGGGCGCTAGCCAGGCACAACTTGCCAAAATGACGGGTTGGTCTCCGTCGATGATCAGTGCGCTTCAGCAAGGCACGCGGACCCCCAGGCGCGATCACGCGGAAGCGTTGGACGCTGCTCTCAACACAGGCGGCACTCTGACCCGGTTGTGGCAGGAGGTTGTGAACCAGCGGGACGTGCCGGACTGGTTCCGCGACGCCGTCCTGATTGAACGCCGCGCAACCGAGATTCGCGAGTATGAGCCGCTGGTGATCCCGGGGTTGCTTCAGACCGAGGAATACGCGTACGCCATGCTAGAAGCACGTCGCAACCGACGCTCACGGGAGCAGGTACGGCAGGTGGCAAAGGCGCGAGCTGAACGCCTGCCCGCCATCCGTGAGAGCCTGCCGCTCCTCTGGTTTGTGGTATGCGAGGAGGCGTTTCGACGGGTTGTTGGAAGTGAGGCGATCATGCAGGCCCAGTTGGACCACCTCACCGAGCTTGCAGAGGTAGGAACGATCCAGTTCCAGGTGTTGCGGGACGCTCCCTTTAACCCGGGGCTCTGCCTACCGTTCCGGCTAACTTCCTTGGGGTTAACGCAATCGGTGGTATACGCAGAACATGCACTGGGCGGTGAGACTTCTGACGACCCGGAGCAGGAAGCGGAGATGTCAGCACTTTTCGGGGCGTTGCAGGCGGCTGCAACCGCGCCCGATGACTCCATCGACCTGGTGAAGAGATGGCGAGGAGAACTGTGATGAACGATCGTTGGTACAAATCCAGCTATTCCAGTAACCACGGCGGTAACTGCGTTGAGTGCCGTACCGACAGTGGCACCGTTGACGTCCGTGACACCCAGCACCGTTCCGCCGGGCATCTGTCGTTCCCTACCACCGAGTGGTCGGCGTTCCTCGCCGACGTCCGGACCGACAACCTGTAGACCCCGGTAAGGCGCCCTCGACCCGTGTGGGTCGGGGGCGCTCGTGTGCGGGCCGCCGAGGAGCGCGTCGCAGACGCGCGCGATGGTCGGCTTGGTCATGTCGATCTCGGCGGGAGAACCTGAACCGTTGTCGGGTGCGGTCATCGGCGCGGCCTCTGCGTCACAGGCGGAAACCGTGGGCGCGCCCGCGGGAGCCGGGGTCAGCCCACCCGGCGGTTGGCGAAGCCGGTCAGGACCGCGGCGTCCACCCCGGTGGCCCCGGTGACCTCGTCCTCGCTCAGCGCCCCGCACCGCAGCCCGCGGACCAGTGCCGAGGCCAGCGCCTGGGCGGTCGCCGGTTCGTCGAGGACGCCGTCGCTGCCCGCACCGAGATAGGCCTTGAGACGCTCCGCGGCCGGCGCGAACGCCTCGCGGTAGAACGCGTAGGTGGCCAGGTAGCGGGTCGGCAACTGGTGCGGGTGCATGTCCCACCCCTGGTAGTAGGCCCGCTCCAGCGACCGGCGGACCAGCCCGGCGTGCAGCCGCCAGGCCGCGCGCACCTGCTCCGCGGACCCCACGGGCAGCACGTTGGTGGAACCGTCCGAGAGCCACACCCCCGTCCCGGCCGCCGCGAGCTGCATGACGGCCTTGGCGTGGTCGGCCACCGGATGCGCCATGCTCTGGAACGCCGCGGTCACGCCGCACGCGGCACTGTAGTCGTAGGTGCCGTAGTGCAGTGCGGTCACCCTGCCCGCCCCGGTGTGGATCATCCGCGCCGCGGCGGCCGCGCCGTCAGGGGTGAGGAGCGACTGCGGAGTCTCGATCTGCAGCTCGAACCCGAGACGGCCTTCGGGGATCCCGAGCCGCCTCTCCAGCTCTGTGACCAGCCAGACCATCGCCTCGACCTGCTGCACCGAGGTGATCTTGGGCAACGTGATACGGAAGCCCCCCGGGAGCTCTCCGGTCCCCTCCAGCAGGACGTCCAGGAACATGGACAGGCTGCGCACCCCGCGGCGCCGGCCGGCGGCCTCCATCCCCTTCATCCGGAGGCCGAAGTACGGCGGCGCCTGCCCCGCGGCGAGGTCGGCGCAAAGGCCCGGGCGGCGGCACGGAGGTGCTCGTCCTCCTCGCCGTCGGGGCGGTCGCCGTAGCCGTCCTCCAGGTCGATCCGGAGGTCCTCCACGGGCTCGGCGCGCAGCTTGTCGTGCACCCGCGGCAGGCAGTCGGCGACGGCCGCCTCGTCCAGGCCGGTGGCCGCGGCCAGGGCGGGCGCATCGGGGGCGAACCGCTCCAGCGATCGAATGGCCTGTTCGCCCCACTCCCGGGTGATCCCGGCGCGGATCCGGTCGGCGGGTATGTAGACCGTGTGGACCGGCTGGCGGCGCCCCGACTCGCCCGGGTACCGCTCCAGCAGCCGGGCGTCGGCGTCGGCGAGCCGCGTGTCCAGAGCGTCGTTCAGCTCGTCGAGGCCGCCTCCGGTCATACTGTTGCCATTCGCCGCCCCGGAGCGCTGCACACCCACTACACATGTCCCTTCCCGGCCCGGCCGGGCCGACAGAAGCTCAGATAGTTTTTATATACCGGACACTAACTTTTACGATTCGGAACTACAAGAGGCGGCAAAGGTAGTGAGACCCACGCAGGCGTCATCGCGAAAGGGGTTACCGGCTGCTGCTTCCGTATCGCAGAATGAGAACTCCGAAGAGAGTGACCGCCACCCGAGCGACCCGTCGGAGTGGTCACGTGATGGGAGCTAGAGAGCTTTGGCAACGTCACAGACAGCGACCGGTGGTAACCATACCGGCAACGTAGAGGGTGAACCCGACTCCCGGAGCCGCCCCAGCGGCGTGCAGTCACTGGACCGCGCGTTCGCGCTGCTGGAGATCATGGCCGACGCCGGCGGCGAGATCTCGCTGAGCCAGCTGGCCGACTCCTCCGGGCTGCCGCTTCCGACCATCCACCGCCTCATCCGCACCCTGGTGGACAACGGGTATGTCCGGCAACTGCCGTCACGCCGCTACGCCCTCGGGCCCCGGCTGATCGGTCTCGGCGAGAGCGCGTCGCGCATGCTCGGCACCTGGGCCCGGCCCCACCTGGCGCAGCTCGTCGACGAACTGGGCGAGACCGCGAACCTCGCGATGCTCGACGGCGACAAGGTCGTCTACGTCGCCCAGGTCCCCTCACCGCACGCGATGCGGATGTTCACCGAGGTCGGCCGCCGGGTGCTGCCGCACTCGGCCGCGGTCGGCAAGGCACTGCTGGCCCAGCTTCCCGAGAACGAGGCGCTCTCGACCGTGCGCCGCACCGGAATGCCCGCCGCCACCGACCGCACCATCACCACACAGCAGGCGTTCGCCGCCGAGATGGCGCACATCCGCGATCAGGGGTTCGCCATCGATGACGGGGAGCAGGAGATCGGTGTCCGCTGCGTCGCGGTGCCCGTGCAGGGGGGACCGGCCATGATGGCGGTCTCGATCTCCGGCCCGGAGGCCCGGGTCAGCTGGGATTTCGTGGACAAGGCCGCGCCGATCGTGCAGAGGGTCGCGCTCAGTCTGGCCGGCGACCTCAACAACCAGAGCTGACCGCCGCGACCCCGCTCGGAAACGGCGTTCCGAGCGGGGCGGGGCCGCCGGACACGGCGGCTCAGGTCTGCTGGTCGAACCCGAGCTTGCGCAGCTTCTTGGGGTCGCGCTGCCAGTCCTTGGCGACACGCACCCGCAGGTCCAGGTAGACCCGGGTGCCCAGCAGCGCCTCGATCTGCTTGCGGGCGCGGGATCCGACCTCGCGCAGCCGTGCTCCCTTGTTGCCGATGACGATGGCCTTCTGGCTCGGGCGTTCCACGTAGAGCGAGGCGTAGATGTCGATGAGCTCCCGGTCCTCCCGCGGAGCCATCTCCTCAACGACAACGGCGATCGAGTGCGGGAGCTCGTCGCGCACCCCCTCCAGGGACGCCTCCCGGATGAGCTCGCCGACCAGCATCTCCTCGGGCTCGTCAGTGGGATCGCCGTCCGGATAGAGCGGGGGGCCTTCCGGCAGGTAGGAGCACAGGACATCGGCCGCGACGTCCAGCCGCTCCCCCGACTCCGCCGAGACCGGGACGATGTCGGACCACTCGCCCAGCTCCGACACCGCCAGCAACTGCTCGGCCACCCGGTCCTTGCCGACGGTATCGGTCTTGGTGACCAGGGCGACCACCGGAGTCTGGCGCTGCGCCGCGAGTTCGCGGGCGATGTAGGTGTCCCCCCGTCCGATCGGCTCGTCGGCCGGGACGCAGAACCCGATCACGTCGACCTCGACCAGCGTGGAGCGCACCAGGCTGTCCAGCCGCTCCCCGAGCAGGGTGCGGGGCTTGTGCAGCCCGGGGGTGTCCACGATGATCAGCTGCGCGTCCTCGCGGTGCACGATGCCGCGGACGGTGCGCCGCGTGGTCTGCGGGCGGGTGCTGGTGATGGCCACCTTCTGGCCCACGAGCGCGTTCATCAGCGTCGACTTGCCCACGTTCGGCCGCCCGACGAAACAGGTGAACCCGCTACGGAAACCCTCAGGGTAGGAGGGCATCGTGAGCGGCACCCGCAGTTTCTCAAGATCGAGGTCGTTCATTTTCCCAGTCTCACGCGTTCTCACAGCGAACGGAACCGCGCGGCCCGGCACTCACAGGTGCCTGACGGCCGCCGGCGTACCGTCCGGCGCGGCGAGAACCACGCTCGCGGCTTTCAGATCGCCGGCCACCGCCATGTCCTCATCGGCCGGCTGCTCCGCTTCGGTGACCACCGCGGCCGCCTCCAGGGACTCCGCGCCACCGGAGACGGCGGCGGCGACGGCAGCCCGCAGCGCCGAGAGCCGCAGTGAGGGAAGCGCGACCGTGGTCGCCACGTAGGTGCGGCCGGTCTCGTCCCGTACCGCCGCCCCTTCGGGCGCACCGTTGCGGGCGCGAGAGGCCCGGGCGAGCGTGATGAGCTTCTGGTCCTCGGGGCCGATGCTCGGGTCGGCGGTGTCGCTCACAGGTCGGCTCTCCTCGAAATCACGTGATCACTGCGGGGGCGACGGTACCGGAGGCCAGGCGCCGCCGGTGTCGCCGTTCTGGTCGCCGGGGTCCCACATCTTCTCCACCAGGACCGTCGCGGTCTGGTTCCGGTCCGCCGCGCCGTCCTCGGCCGTCAGCCGCAAACCAGCGTAGACGGCCTGGGAGCCGCTGACGGGCACCCGTCCCAGCGCGTAGGCCAGCAGCCCCCCGACGGTCTCCACGTCGGGAGCGTCCAACTCCGCCTCGAACAACTCGGCGAGCTCGCCCAGCGGCAGCCGGGCGGTGACGCGCGCCCGGTCCTCCCCGAGCCGCTGGATCGGCGGAACCTCGTCGTCGTACTCATCAGTGATCTCCCCGACGATCTCCTCGACGATGTCCTCGATCGTCACGAGCCCCGCTGTACCGCCGTACTCGTCGATCACGACAGCGGCGTGGATCCGCTGCCGCTGCATCTCCCGCAGCAGCTCGTCGATGGGCTTGGAGTCGGGGACGTAGGACGCGACGCGCATGGCGTCGCGCACGGTGAACGTTCCGGCCGCCTCCGGCTCGCCGGCCCACTGCTCGTACATGTGGGCGACCAGGTCCTTGAGGTAGACGATGCCGACGACGTCGTCCTCGTCCTCCCCGGTCACCGGTATCCGGGAGAAGCCGCTTTGCAGGGCCAGCGAGAGCGCCTCGTCCACCCTGGCCTCGCTGTTGACGAAGACGATGTCGGTGCGCGGGACCATCACCTCCCGCACGGAGGTGTCATCGAGCTCGAACACCGACTGGATCATCTGCCGTTCGTCGGCGTCGATCACGTGGCCCCGCTCCGCCAGGTCGACCAGTCGGCGCAGTTCCTCCTCGCTGGTGAACGGTCCCTCGCGCTCCCCCGGTCCGCGCGGGGTCAGCGAGCGGCCGACACGGACCAGGCCCTGCGCGACCGGTCCCAGCACCAGCGCCGCCGGCGCGACGACGGCGGCACTGGTCAGCGCGATGGACTGCGCGAACTGCCGGCCCAGGATCCGCGGCGTAACCCCGATCAGGACGTAGTCGACCAGGGTCATCACGACAGCGGTCAGCGCGATGGCGAGCCAGCCGAAACCGAACCGACCGATGAAGCCGGCCGCCAGCGCCAGTGTCGCCAGCACCTCGCTGCCCACCCTCAGCAGCAGGATGAGGTTGAGGTAGCGGGTGGGATCGGCGGCCACGGTGTCCAGCCGCCGCTGCCCCCTGCCCTCGGCCCGCGGGACTCCCTCCGGCCCCATCCGCGCCGCCCGGGTGACCGCGACCTCGGCACTCACGAAGAACGCCGCGACCAGGGAAAACAGGATCGCGGCGCTGAAAGCGATCCACGGGTCCATCATCGGACGGTATCTTCGTCTATGTCTTCCCCGGCCTGCGCCGCCTCGCTCTCCCGCCAGCCTATGAGCAGCTCACGCTGCAGGGCGAACATCTCCTTGTGCTCATCGGGCTCGGCGTGGTCGTAGCCGAGGAGATGCAGGATGCCATGCGTGCACAGCAGGTCGATCTCGTCCCGCGTGCTGTGGCCGGCCTTCTTGGCCTGACGCGCGGCCACCTGCGGACAGATGATCACGTCGCCGAGCACGCCCGGCTCGGAGACGCGCTCCGGACCGCCGGGACGCAGCTCGTCCATCGGAAACGACAGAACGTCGGTCGGCCCGGGCTCGTCCATCCATCGCACATGGAGTTCGGTCATCGGCTCCTCGCCCACCAGGACGATGGACAGCTCCGCGAGCGGGTGGATCCGCATGCCGTCGAGGACGAAGCGCGCCAGTCGGGCCAGCCGCGTCTCGTCCTCGGGGACGCCGGACTCGTTCGCGACGTCAATACTCATGGTTGCTCAGCGCGCCTATCTGTTCGTGAGGCCCCGCACGGGGCACCGCCCCGCGCCGGGTGTCATCCGGCGTTTCCGGCCGCGTCGTCGGTGTCGGCCGACGCGGGCCGGCCGCGCCTGGCCGCCGAACGGTCGCCCTGCTCACTCTCGTAGCGCCCGTAAGCGTCGACGATCTCGGTCACGAGCTTGTGCCGGACGACATCGGTGCTGGTGAGACGGCAGAAGCCGATGTCGTCGATCCCTTCGAGAATGTTCTCGATGGTGCGCAGGCCGCTGGTCTGCCCGCCCGGCAGATCGACCTGGGTGACGTCACCGGTGACCACGACCTTGGAGCCGAATCCGAGCCGGGTGAGGAACATCTTCATCTGCTCGGCCGAGGTGTTCTGCGCCTCGTCAAGGATGATGAAGGAGTCGTTGAGGGTGCGCCCCCGCATGTAGGCCAGCGGCGCCACCTCGATCGTCCCCGCCGACATGAGCTTCGGGATCGAATCGGGGTCGAGCATGTCGTGCAGCGCGTCGTACAGAGGGCGCAGGTACGGGTCGATCTTCTCGTACAGGGTTCCGGGCAGGTAGCCCAGCCGCTCACCGGCCTCCACCGCGGGCCGGGTGAGGATGATCCGGTTGACCTGCTTGTTCTGCAGCGCCTTGACCGCCTTGGCCATGGCCAGATATGTCTTGCCGGTGCCGGCGGGGCCGATACCGAACACGATGGTGTGCCGATCGATGTGGTCGACGTAGCGCTTCTGGTTCAGCGTCTTGGGGCGGATGGTGCGCCCGCGCGCCGAGAGGATGTTCGTCGTCAGCACATGAGAGGGGCGCTCCTCGTCAGCCGGGGAACGCAGCATGTTCAAGGTGCGGGTCACGGCGTCGGGAGTGATGTGCGCGCCGTTCCCGACGAGCTCCAGGAGCTCCTCGATCAGCCGCACCACTGTGGAGGACTCTTCGGGGCTGCCGCTGATGGTGATCTCGTTGCCCCGGACGTGGATGTCGCAGTCGAAGGAATCCTCGATCGTCTTGAGCAGCTCGTCGCCGGAGCCCAGCAGGCTGATCATGGTGTGCTCTTCGGGCACCTCGATCTTCACCTGGGTGCTGTGTTGTGTTGACTCGACCATGGTGTGGCCTTGCGGCCGTCTCGCCCCTGCCTCTCGCGTCCGTCGCCGTTCTCTGCCGTGTCCGGATTCCGCTGGTCCGCCGCAACCGTGATCACGCTGATCCCGGCAGCCCCGGCGAACGATTGCTGTCACCGGAAATTCTACCAACGGACCGTTCACCGGCCCCGGGCTTTTCACCCGGGCGGCCATTCAAGGCCGCGCCCGCCCAGCACGTGGCCGTGTGCGTGGAAGACAGTCTGCCCGCCCCCGGTACCGGTGTTGAAGACCAGCCGGTAGCCGGTCTCCGTCACGCCTTCGGCGGCGGCCACCTCGTGGGCCTCGCGAATAATCTCGTCCATGATCTTGGAGTCGGCCCGAGTCGCCGAGACGGCGTCCGTGAAGTGCTGCCGCGTAATGATCAGCACGTGGGTCGGCGCCTGCGGGTTGATGTCGCGAACCGCGATCGTGCGCTCCGCCTCCCGCACGATCTCAGCAGGCACTTCGCCCGTGACGATCTTGCAGAACAGGCAGTCGGACTCGCTCATGCTGTGCCCTTTCCTTCGCTCCCCGGCGTATCCGCTCGTCCTCCCATGATGCCGCAGTGACCTCGAAAACCCGTTGCCGTCACCGCCGCGCGGACTCGTCCGAATCGGCCGTTTCAGCCACATGAAGGCGTACCGCACGCGTAGCGTGAGGGCTGACCACTCCGCCGGGCCATCCGGTCCCGGCCGTGGTCCGCAAGGGACCCCACGCCCCTGCTGCCGGGCTATCCTGTTCCTTTGCGTGACTTCGGTCGTGTCGTCGCGTCTCAGGGGGCATTCTTGCGATATCCGAGGAGACCGGGGTGCGTTATACACGTTCCGGGCGAGATCCTACGGCCGCGACCTGTGGACCACAGCGTCGGATCCGACACCCCAACGAGAAGAACCAGGTATGCCCTTCCGTAAACCCGGCGACAAGGGCACGCGTCAAACCAGCGTGACTGAAACGATGGTGGCGGACGCCTCTGCGGCGCCAGTAGCGGTCGAATGGGACGCCGACCAGGCCGTGACCCGGCTGTACAGTGCGCACTACCGGCCCTTGGTGCGGCTCGCGACCCTCCTCGTCCGCGACTTCGCGACCGCGGAGGAAGTGGTCCAGGACGCGTTCGTTGCTATGCACGGAGCATGGCGACGTTTAAGAGACCCCAACAAAGCCTTGTCGTATCTGCGCCAGTCGGTCGTCAACCGGGCCCGGTCCGTGCTGCGGCACCGGGCGGTCGTGGAGAAACACGCCCCCAAGGCGCTGCCGGACGCCCCTAGCGCCGAGCACGGAGCCATGGGGGAACTGGAACGCGCCGCGGTGATTGAAGCCCTCCGCAAACTCCCCACACGGCAGCGAGAGGCCATCGTGCTCCGATACTACGGCGATCTGTCGGAAGCCCAGATCGCCGGTGCCATGGGAATCAGCCGTGGCGCGGTCAAGAGCCACACGGCGCGTGGCGTCGCCGCCCTCCGCTCGGTTCTGGAGCAGACGACATGACCGAACCATTCGACAACCACACTGAAGAGAAGCTTCGCGCCGTCCTCCGGGCCGAGGCCGACTCGGTGGACCCCTCCCCCGAAGCCCTGAATCTGATCCGCGCCCGCACCGAGAAGAAGCACCTGGTCTACTCATGGCTCCGTCCCATCCTGGCCGTGGGTGCGGCCGCGGCGATCGCGGGGTCCGTACTGGTCGGCACCCCACAGGTCCGGGAGCAGGTGCTTCCGGAGTTCTTCCCGGCGGCCGGAACGGAGCAGAGCCCGCCCTCCGGCCAGGACCGCGGCGATCGGCCGGCTGAGAGCCCGGCTCCATCGGTCTCCGGATCCGACGAGGTGGAGAACCCCGCGAACGACCGCGAGCCCGCCACCACCCCCTACGGGAACGAGGATGGCACGGAACCGCCCGAAGAGTCGGGCATGACGATGACGTGCCCGACCACCCCCGGCCGGCCGGACGCCCCGACCACGGCGAACGAGGACGACGAGGCAGAGGTGCCGGACGACGACTGCACCCCGTCTCCCGATCCCAGCGAGGACGACAGCGGCGGTGGAGACGACGGCAGCGGCGACAGCGGTGGAGACGACGGCAGCGGGGACAGCGGTGGAGACGACGGCAGCGGCGACAGCGGCGGAGACGACGGCAGCGGCGACAGCACCGATAGTCCCGGCGGAGGGGACAACGGCAGCGGGGACGACAGCCCCGAGTAGGCACGCCGGCAGCCCGGCCGCATCGGCGGTCGTGTCGGCGCGTCGATGTGCCCGCTGATCCCTCGCTCAGGCCCGCGCTACCAGCGCCCGCAGCGTGTCTGCAGGACGGCGAGCGCGGCGATCCCGGCGGTGGAGGTCCGCAGCACCGTCGGCCCGAGAAGCGCCCTGACCGCGCCTGCCTCGTCAAAGGCCCGCAGTTCGCCGTCGGTGAATCCGCCCTCCGGCCCCACCACGACCACGATTCCGTTCGAGTCCGGCTCCGCGAGGCCATCGGGCAGCGCCAGCGCGGCCAGCCGGACACCCGTGTCCTCGTGCAGTACGATGCCCAGTTCGGCGCGCGCGACCAGCGACGCGGCATCGCGCGTGGCCGCGAGATCGGCGACCCTCGGCACCCGGCTGCGCCGCGCCTGCTTGCCCGCCTCGCGCGCGGTGGCCCGCCACTTGTTCAGCGCCTTGGCCGCCCGCTCCGGCTTCCACCGAGTGACGCAGCGCTCGGCGGCCCAGGGCACGATCGTGTCCACCCCGGCCTCGGTCATGACCTCGACGGCCAGCTCACCGCGGTCGCCCTTGGGCAACGCCTGGACGACGGTGATGGGCGGGCGCGGGGCAGGGTCGGTCGTACGCTCTTCGACCGCGCAGGTCACCGTGTCCTTCCCGACGCTGGTGACCACACACCTCGCGCGGGTGCCGGCGCCGTCGGAAAGGTCCACGACCTCGCCGACAACGATCCGCCGCACCGTAGCGGCGTGCCGCCCCTCGGCCCCCGACAGCACCACCCGGTCCCGGGCGAGTTCATCCGGCTCCGCCAGGAACACCGGAGGTGTCAACGCCCTCCTCCACTCCTCGCACACGCGGCCGGGTCGGCGGAGCCCTCGGCTCCGCCGACCCGGCCGTCACGTCGTCCTCCCCCGCGTAGCGGGTACCCTGGCGGACTGGTCACTTGGTGCCGAACGCGTCGCGCAACCGGGTGAAGAAGTTGCCGTGCCCCGGGCTGAACTTGCCGGGAGGGTGGTCCTCGCCGCGCAGCTCGGCGAACTTGCGCAGCAGCGACTCCTGCTCCTCGTCGAGCTTTCCGGGGGTCTCGACGTTCACCTGGATCCGCAGGTCGCCGCGGCCGCCGCCGTCGAGATGCTTGCTGCCCCGCCCTTCAAGGGTGATGACGTGTCCCGAGTTCGTCCCCGGCCGCAGGTCGATCTCCTCGTTGCCATCGAGCGTCTCGATGGTGAGCGATGCGCCCAGGGCCGCGGCCGTCATCGGCACGGTGACCGTGCAGTGCAGGTCGTCGCCTCGCCGTTCGAAGACCGGGTGCGGGCGCTGCACGATCTCCAGGAAGATGTCGCCGCGCGGGCCGCCGTTCGGGCCGACCTCTCCCTCGCCCGCGAGCTGGATCTGGGTACCGTCCTCGACACCCGCCGGAATCTGCACCTTGCGCGTGACCTTCTCGCGGACCCGGCCCTCGCCGGCGCAATCGGCGCAGGGGTTGGTGATGACGCTTCCCTCTCCCGAGCACTGCGGGCACGGACGGGTGGTCATGACCTGGCCCAGGAACGAGCGTGTGACCTGAGAGACCTCACCGCGTCCCTGGCACATGTCGCAGGTGTGCCGCTGGCTGCCCTTGGCTGTGCCCTCACCCTGACAGGTGTCGCACAGAACCGCGGTGGGGAAAGTCACGTCCTTGGTGACGCCGAACGAGGTCTCGGCCAGGTCCAGTTCGACGCGCACCTTGATGCTGCGCCCGCGGCGCACGCGGTCGCCGGGGCGGCGTGCACTGCCCGGACCGCCGCCGAAGAAGGCGTTCATGATGTCGTCGAACGGGAAGCCCGTCGCGCCGAAGCCTCCGGCGCCTCCCGGTCCGCCGCCCGAAGGCGCGAAGGGGTCCGCGCCCATGTCGAACATCTGGCGCTTGCTCTGGTCGGAGAGGACCTCGTAGGCCTGGGTCACCTCTTTGAAACGGTCCTGGGTCTCCGGGTCGGGGTTGACGTCCGGGTGCAGTTCACGGGCAAGTCGTCGATACGCCTTCTTGATCTCGTCCTGGGTAGCGTCGCGACGTACTCCGAGGATCTGGTAATAGTCTCTGGCCACTTACTGCCCCGCTAGAATCGAACCGACGTACCGTGCCACTGCGCGTACCGCTCCCATCGTCCCCGGGTAGTCCATACGGGTAGGACCGACCACTCCGAGCTTGGCCAGCGATTGGTCACCGATCCCGTACCCGGCGGACACGATCGAGGTGGATCTGAATCCCTCGTGGGAGTTCTCCGCGCCGATGCGTACTGTGAGCATGGAGGGATTGCCAGCCTCACCCAGCAAACGGATGAGGACCACGTTTTCTTCCAGTGCTTCGAGTACCTCCCGCAGGCTAGCCGAGAAATCCATCGCGGCGAGATTCGCGGTGCCGCCGAGGACGACCTTTTCGTCGTGCCGCTCCACGAGGCTCTCCATCAGCACCGAGAGCACGGACCTCGCCAAAGGGCGGTCGTCCGGCGGAACCTGGGAGGGCAGATCGACGACCGCGTCAGGGACGTTGTTCAACCACTTGCCGTCCAATACGCGGTTGAGCAGCTGCCGCAGGTTCTCCACCGCCTCTTCGGGGACCTCGTCCAAGCCGTCGATCACCCGCTGCTCCACCCGGCCGGTGTCGGTGATCACCACCATCATCACACGCTGCGGACCCAACGGCACCAGTTCCACGTGCTGCACCGAAGAACGGGTCAGCGAAGGGTACTGGACAATCGCCACCTGGCGGGTGAGCTGGGCCAGCAGCCGTACGGTGCGGGCCACGATCTCATCCAGATCGACGGCGCCGCCGAGGAACGTATCAATGGCGCGGCGCTCGGCCGCCGACAACGGCTTGACCGTGGACAACCGGTCCACGAAGAGACGGTAACCCTTGTCCGTGGGAACACGCCCGGCGCTGGTGTGCGGCTGGATGATGTAGCCCTCCTCCTCGAGGGCCACCATGTCGTTTCGGATCGTCGCCGGCGACACGCCCAGGCCATGCCGGCCGGCCAGCGCCTTGGATCCCACGGGTTCGTTCGTGGACACGTAGTCCTCGACGATGGCGCGCAAGACCGCCAGTTTCCGGTCGTTGAGCACGCGCTCACCTCCTGGCACTCCGTGGTCTTAAGTGCTAATTCTATGTCGTTACGCAAAGTCGCTGCTGACCGCGTTGCCTCTATCGACACGGTCCCCATGTCCTCCTGCCCGGGTTCCCTCCAAGGATTGGATCCCCGATTCCGAGGCCGATTCTCCCCTCTCACGACAACTGTCCGTATCCTCTCGCGGCGCCTCTTGTCGGCCCGGCCGACCGCGGCACCCGGAGACCGGCACACCGCCCGGAACGCCGGCGGCGCGCTCCCATGGACGCGTCCGACTCGCGGGTGAAAGGACTGGCACTACAATCCAGGGCCGTGCGCAAAAACGCCAGCAAGCGCTACGACGGCGACGTTCTCGCGAGCGGCCATCGGCGCCCGCCCAGGGACCGGGTCGCTGAGGTTCCGGCCGAGCAGGGCCTGGTCGTCGAATCCGCCGACGAAGGATTCTGCGGCGCCGTCGTCGGCTGGGACAAGTGGACCGTCACTCTGGAGGACCGGCACGGCCGGCGCCGGGTGTTCAACCTCGAACCGGCGGCGTTCCTGATCGATGGGGCCCCGTCACGATCGTGCGCCCCGCCGAACGCCCGGCCGGGCCGGTGCGCAGCGCCTCCGGATCGCTCGCCGTCCAGGGCGCGAAGTCCCGGGTCGCCAAGGAGAGCCGGATCTACGTGGAGGGCGTGCACGACGCCGAGCTCGTGGAGCGGATCTGGGGGCACGACCTGCGGATCGGGGGTGTGGTCGTGGAGTACATGGAGGGGATCGACCACCTGCCCGAGATCGTCGCGGAGTTCGGCCCGGGACCGCAGCGGAGGCTCGGTGTCCTGGTGGACCACCTTGTTCCAGGGAGCAAGGAGAGCCGGATCGCCGAGCAGGTCAGCTCACCGGACGTGCTCGTCGTGGGCCATCCGTTCGTGGACGTGTGGCAGGCCGTGAAACCATCTGTCCTGGGCATCAGATCGTGGCCCGATGTGCCGTACGGGGTTCCGTGGAAGGAGGGGGCGCTCAGCGCGCTCGGGTGGTCCGAGGATCCCGGCGCGGCCTGGCGGCGCATCCTCGGATCGGTACGGTCCTTCACCGATCTGGAACCCGAACTCCTGGGACGGGTCGAAGAACTGATTGACTTCGTCACCGCCCCGTACACCGCAGAGAGCTAAGCTCGTGCGGAGCAGCGCGCAGAAACGAGCAGGAACGATACGCGGTGGCCCCCCGCCGGGACGCCGGACGTCATCCATCGCAATCGGCCAAAGCCAAGGGACAAGATGAGCGAGACCCCGCCACACCAACCACCACCCCAGGACCAGCCCTCTGGGGGCCATCCGGTACCGGGCCACACCCCCGCAGGCGGGCAGCCCGGCCAGGGGCAGCCGGAGACCAGTGGCCAGCCGGGCTATCAGGGCCACACGGGCGTACCGGGTGGAACACCGGCTGGGGGGCAGCCCGGAGCCGGGCAGCCGTGGCCCGCGCAGCCCGGATACGGACAGCCCTCCGGGCCGCAGCCCGGATACGGCCCCGCGACCGGCGGGCAGCAACCCTACCCGCAGCAGGCACAGCAGCCCTACCCGCAGGGGTATGGACCGCCGACGGGTGGTCAGCCCGGCTACCCGCAGCGGCCACCGCAGCCGCAGCCCGGCCAGCCCCCGCAGGGCTACGGCCAGCCGTATCCGCCTCAGCCTCCCCAGGGCCCACAGGGCTACGGTCAGCAGCAGGCCTATGGGGCGCCGCCGCAGGGCTACCCGCAGCCGCCCTACGGCCAACCGATGCCCGGCCAACAGCAGGCCGGCGGGGGCTCCGACGCCACCACATGGGCGATGATCGCCCACCTGTCCGGCGTGCTCCTGGCCTGCTTCGGCTGGCTGCCCGCGCTCATCGTCTACTCGGCCAGGAAGAACCACTCGGCTTTCATCCGGCACCACGCGAGCGAGGCTCTCAACTTCCAGCTGACCCTGCTGATCCCGTACCTGATCATGTGGATCGTCTACATCGGGCTCGGAGTCTTCCAGCCCGACATCTCCTGGATCGGCTCGGTGCTGATCGCGGTGATCTGGGTGGTCTCCATCGTGTTCGGGCTCCTGGGCGCCTTGGGGGCCAACAAGGGAGCCTGGTACCGCTACCCGGTCGCCATCCGAATGGTGCGGTGAGCGCCGCCCCGGCGCGCCATCGCCGGGCTGCCTCGGGAACCGCGGCGCCGGCGGGCCCGTCCCATCCACGGTCCCGCCGACGCCTGCGTATCGGCCCTGGTGCGCGATAACGTGAACCGCACCGGCAAAGCAGGCGCGGCCAGCGAATCGAGGAGAGCTGTGAGCACCCCCTACCCACCCAACGACGGACAGAGCGGCCAGAGCCACTACCCGGGCGGCTACGGTCCCCCTCCCGGGGGCAACCCCGGCTACGGCTCACCGTCCGGACCCTACCCCGGGTACGGCGGCCAGTACCCGGGACAGTATCCGGGGCAGGGCGGCCAGATGCCGCAGCCCCCCTACCAGGGGCAGTACTACCAGCAGCCGTACACGCAGGGCCCCGGCGGCCCGGTCTCGTCCGACGACCGCACGATGGGGCTGATCATCCACCTGGGCGGGTTCCTGCTCGGCTTCCTGCTGCCGCTGGTCCTCTACCTGGTGAAGAAGGACGAGTCGCCGTGGGTGCGGTACCACGCCGCCCAGGCGTTCAACTTCCAGATGACGATGCTGATCGGCATCATCGTGTCATCCATCCTGATGGTCGTCATCATCGGGATCCTCCTGCTGCCCGTCGTCCTGATCGCCGACCTCGTCTTCGCCATCCTGGCCGCGGTAGCCGCCAACAGGGGCGAGTGGTACCGCTACCCGGTGGCGATCCCGATGCTCACGTGACCGCTTCCGCGTTCAGGTCAGGTCCCGGACCACGGCGTCGGCCAGCAGCCGGCCGCGCCGGGTGAGTGCGGCGCGGCCGCGCGCGTGCGCCTGAGGGTCGAGCAGACCGTCGGCGACCGCGCGGGCCGCGGCGGCCCGCCCGGCGCCGTCCAGCAGCTCCAGCGGGCAGCCCTCCGCGGTCCGCAGTTCCAGCAGGACGCGCTCGAACCGCCGCTCCTCGTCGCCGAGGACCTCGCGCGCCTGGCCCGGGCTCAGCCCCTCGGCGAGCCGGGCCGCGTACGCGGCGGGGTGCTTGACGTTCCACCACCGGGTGCCGCCCACGTGGCTGTGGGCCCCGGGGCCGACACCCCACCAGTCACCACCGGTCCAGTACAGCCGGTTGTGCCTGCTCCGCCCCGCCTCGCTGCGAGCCCAGTTCGACACCTCGTAGGCATGGAACCCCGCCGCGGTGAGGGCGTCGTCGGCCATGAGGTAGCGGTCGGCCAGGGTGTCCTCGTCCGACGCGGCCAGCTCGCCCCGGCGGACGCGCGCCGCGAGCCGGGTGCCCTCCTCCACGATCAGCGAGTACGCCGAGACGTGGTCCGGGCCCGCGCCGATCGCGGTCCGCAGCGAGTCCTGCCAGTCGGTATCGCTCTCTCCCGGTGCTCCGTAGATCAGGTCCAGGTTGACGTGCGCGAACCCGGCCTCGCGCGCCCAGGCGACGCAGCTCTCTGCCCGTCCCGGGGTGTGCGCGCGGTCGAGCACCCGGAGCACGTGCGGCCGGGAACTCTGCATGCCGAACGACACCCGGGTGTAGCCGGCCGCACGCAGCCGCCGCAGGTACTCCCGGTCGACCGTTTCGGGATTGGCCTCGGTGGTGACCTCCGTGTCCGGTTCCAGGCCGAACTCGGCGTCGACCGCCGCCAGGATGCGTCCCAGGTCCTTCGCGGGCAGTAGGGTCGGGGTGCCGCCGCCGACGAAGACCGTGCTCACCGGGATGTCGGCACCGCCGAGGACCCGGCGCGCGAACCGGATCTCGGACACGGCGAGGTCGGCGTAGGTCTCCCGGGAGACGGTGGCTCCGCCCCCGGCGGAGTGGAGCTCGCTCGCGGTGTAGGTGTTGAAGTCGCAGTACCCGCAGCGGGTGACGCAGAACGGAACGTGGACGTACACCCCGAACGGGCGCCGCCCGGCTCCCGCGACCGCGGCGGCCGGCAGCGCGCCGTCGGCGGGGACGGGGTCGCCGTCAAGAACGACAGAGGGCATGCCTCCAGTGTCGGCCATCCGGCGAGGTGGTTCGATCGGGGTAGCCGGGGCGGGTGGGCCGCTCCGGGGGTACCGGCGCCGCCGAGCGCGCACGGCCCGGCCGGCGGCTTCGGGATCGTTGTCCGGACCGCTCCGCGCCCGGGATCAGAAACCGGCTCCTGAGAGCTTTCGCGGAACTCCTCCACTGCCTCGCTGGTCCGGCGGGATGGCGATCGGTACGACGCTCCACCACGTCACGCAGCGCCACACCCATTCCACCGGCCCATAGCGGAAACGCCTCAGCCAGCACGTACTGAGGACCCACTGGACCAGCAGAACGCACGCGGCAAGCGCCCCCAGTATGGTCCAGTCGACCGGGCGGTCCTTCAGCCCCAGCAACGCCCCGGTCAAGAGCACCGCGACCGTCGCCGAAAGGTAGTTGGTCAGTGCCATCCGCCCCATCGGGGTGAACAGCTTCCGCAGGAACCGCGACAGTGGTGTACGCATCAGCAGGCAGATGCCGGCGGTGTGGACGGCTGCCATGAGAAGGCCCGCGACGGCTCCGGACGAGGCGAAGCCGGTCCGCTCGATCTCCTGGAAGTGCCAGACCATGGCGGGGACCGAGGAAGCGAGCAGGAGCACGAACACGGCCGCCACCTGCCGCGTGCGCTCCGGAAGCGTGTGCGGAACGCGGTACCGGGCAGTCGCCGAACCGAGCAGGAACAGTCCCGGGGTAAGCGCCGCGCCGCCGTGGACGAGAGTGACGGCGGCCGCCGACCAGACGAGGCCGGCTCCGAGGACCAGCCGCCGCGGCAGGTACGAGGCGGGGAGCAGGATCACCAGGCCGAATACGGCGTAGCTGAGCAGTACCTCACCCGGATAGAGGAGACTGTGCAAGGCACCGATGACCGCGAGTGCCACCAGCCGCCGGACCAGTGGCAGCCGCGGCCGAGGATGCCGCTCGGCGGGGGATTCGAGGAACATCGCGAACCCGGCGCCGAAGAGGAAAGCGAAAACCGGTATGAACCGGCCCTCGGCGAGCATGCTCAGCGCCGCTTCGGTCATGTGCGGCGGACCCGCCGCGGCGGGCGGCGGCGCGGCGAATCCCATGCCGGTGATGGGCTGGACGTTGACCAGCAGGATGCCGCACAACGCGAACCCCCGCAGCACGTCCAGTTCCTCGATCCGGGGTCTCGAACCAGTCATGTCCCGCCTTCCGCTCGCTCCAGCGATGTGGGGAGCGGTCAGGCTAGGTTTCGGCGGCCGTGGGCCACATCGGCCTTTCGGCCGGTTCGGCGGCGGTCCGGAGCCCGCAGTGGACGCGGGGCGAGTGCCGTGCCGCGCACGCCGTGGCCGATAGGGCTCGCGGCGGCTAGGGCACGAGTCCCCTCTCCCAGACCCACGCCGCGATCTCCACCCGGTTACGGGCCCGCAGCTTCTCCTGGATACGCGTCAGATGACTCTTGACCGTGCCTAGGGAGATGAACAGGTCACCCGCGATCTCGTTGTTGGTGCGGCCTCGCGCCACCTGCACGGCCACCTCTCTTTCGCGGGCGGTGAGCGGCTCGACGGTGTCGGTCGCCGTTGTGTCCCCGTCGGCCCCGGTGAAATGGCACAGCAGCCGAGTGGTGACGGCCGGAGAGACCAGCGCCTCACCGTGCACGGCGGTGCGGACCGCCTCGGCCAGCAGCCGAGCCCCGGAGTTCTTCAGGATGAACCCGGCCGCCCCCGCCCGCAGAGCACCGTAGACGTACTCGTCGATGTCGAACGTGGTGACCACGACGACCCGGGTCGTCGTGGTCTCCGGAAGCCGGCGGATGGCCGCCAGGGCGGCGAGGCCGTCCATCACGGGCATACGGATGTCCATCAGGCACACGTCCGGACGCAGTCGGCGCACGCGCTCGACGGCCTCGGCGCCGTCCGCGGCTTCCCCGACAACGTCTATGTCGTTCTGGGCGTCGAGAATGAACCGGTACCCGGTGCGGATGGTCTCCTGGTCATCGGCGATCAGCACGCTGATCGACATCGTGGCCCTCCTTGTCCCCTGAGTTCACCGGAACCGACGCGGACAGCTCCCAGAGACCCTCGATGGTCTCTCCCCATGTCAGCCGGCCGCCCAGCGCGTCGAAGCGTTCGGCGAGCCCCGTCAGACCGTGGCCGCTGGACCGGACCGCCCGCCTCCGTCGCCCGGAACCGTCGTTGCGCATGCTGACCATGAGCGCACCGTCGGTCATCTCCACGACCACCCGTACCCCTGTGCAGCTCGGCGCGTGCTTGCCCACGTTCGTCAGCCCCTCCTGTACCAGCCGCCCGATCGAGGTCGCCACGTCCGGCGGCCAGCGCCGCGGGGCGACACCCGGGCGCTCGTCGACCTCGACTGGCGGGCCGGTGCGCGAGAAGCGCTCGGCCTGCTCGCGGATGGTGCCGATCTCCTCGCGGGGGTGGCGCGTCGCCGCGGCCGGGTCGGAGGCGTCGCGGAGGAAGGCGACCATCCTGCCCATGGAGACCAGCCCCTCCTGCCCGGTGCGCTCAACGTCGCGGAACAGGCCGCGTAGAGGAAACTCCGTTTCGCGTACCAGCTCCTGACCCGCCTGCGCCAGCACCACGATCGCCGTGACGTGGTGGGCGACGTCGTCGTGGAGGTCGCGTGCGAGCTCCAGCCGCTCGGCGCGGCGGGCGGCCGCGACCTGCTCCACACGCCGCCTGTCCTCCGAGCGCAGCGAGAAGCCGTTGGCGACGGCGAACGTGAGCAGGAGGAAAACAACGGTGACGACCTCGTCGTAGCTGAAGAACGTCGCCAGGGTGCGCGTCCTTAGCACGCCGGCGGCCAGCGCCACCGCCGGGACGGCCAGGGCGATCCCCAGGGCGCTCGACCGGCGGCATACCAGCGCCAAGAGCAGCAGCAGACCGAGGTGCTCCAGCACTCCGGGGGTGGCTGGTGGAACGTCTGGTTGAGCAGCACGGTCACGGCCAGGGACAGTGCGGTGGCCGTGCCCGCCGCGGCGGTCGTCCAGCGGGGGTGCAGCGCCGCGAACCAGGCCAGGGCCACGGCGGCGGCACCCGAAACGATCAGCGGTGCACCGGACGTCTTCCCGCCGATGAGCGCCAGGTCGATGAGGAGCAGCAGGAGGCCCGCGCCGAGTAGCAGGCGGAACCGCGGCCGGTCCAGTCCCACGGCGCGTACCAACATGAGCATGCCGCACAACTTAGCCGGTGCGGTGTCCTACCGGATCCGACCTTCGGCCGGGTACGGCGGCGCCCGAACCGGCCGGACGGCGGATGTTCCCCCGCGCCTCCTCCTCCAGTATTTGTCCCGCACCACTTCTGACCGTGGTGACCGCCGAGCCCAATGGAGGACCGCATGCTGGTACGTACGTCATTCGCGCTGATCGCTGTGCCCGTCCTGGCTGCGGGGCTGTCAGCGTGTTCCCTCCTGGGGCAGACCTGGGAGGTGGAGATGGAAGTGGACGGCCCCGGCAGCGCCAAGGTGGCGGGGGGCTTCTCCGGTCAGGAGGACTCGGAGGCCGAAAGCCGGACGCTTCCGTGGCGGGAGGCCGCCAATGTCGGGTTCGGGTTCAACGACCTCAGCGTCAGCGAGGCCGAGGAGGGCACCACTTGCCGCATCACCGTCGACGGCGAAGTGATCTCCGAGGAGACCGTCGACGAGGGCGGCAACGCCGAGTGCTTCGTCAACCTCCAGGAGGGGAAGGCGCCGAAGGACTCGTGGGGCGGTTGACCGGCCCCGGCCGGACCGCCCGCACAGCCGCCCTCGACGTCACGGCCCCGACCGCTCCCCGGCCGAACGGCGTTGGGCCGGGGGATGTGGCGAGTGGGACCGCGAGAGAGCTCCGAGAGGTCCGGCTCCTGCGGTCCCACAGCGGGCGGGGCGCGGGCTCTGCACAGCGCTCGCGGCGCCCGTGCTCACCGCGCCGGAACGGCGGGTTTCGCGCCCAGGCTCATGAGCGCGTAGTGCAGGAGCGCGCCGAAGGCCGCGCCGATGAGCCAGGCGAATCCCGAAAGGGCCTCCAGTGCAGGGACCCACACCGTTGCCATGGAGAAGACCGCGGGGATCGCGAACGCGCCGAGCGCCCGCCGGTTCCACCCCTTGGAGTAGTAGTACTCGCCCTCCGGCGCGGCGGAGAACAGGTCCTGGACGTTGAGGCGCTGGCGGCGGAGCAGATAGTAGTCGACGACCATGATGCCGTAGAGCGGCGCCAGGACGGCTCCCAGCGTGTCGACGAACGCGTCGATTCCGATGTTGCTGATGAAGGAGACCCACAGCCCGCCGATGACGAACGCGATCACCGCCGTGATGATGCCGCCCGTACGGGCGCTGATCTTCGCGGGCATCATGTTGGCGAGGTCGTAGGCCGGCGGGATGAAGTTCGCCACGAGGTTGATGCCAACGGTGGCGATGAAGAAGGTCAGCGCGGCGACGACCGTCAGCCAGATGTTGTCGACCCGCTCCACGATGTCCGCGGGGTTGGTCAGCGCCTCCCCGTAGAGCACGCTGGTGCCGGCCGTGATGACCAGAGCGAGGAACGAGAAGAGCGCGAGGCTGACCGGGAGGCCGAGCAGGTTGCCGCGCTTCATCTTCGACTCGGTCTTGACGAAGCGCGAGAAGTCGCCGTAGTTGATGATGACCGCCGCGAAGTAGGCGACCATCGTGCCGACGATCGCGACGAACGCGGCGACCGGTCCGCCGTCGTAGTCCCCGCCGCCGGCGAAGACGGCCCCGAGCTCGCTGAGCAGTCCTCCCCCGGCCTGGAACCAGATGGCCGCCATGAGGGCGATCATGACCACGTAGACCATGGGACCGGCCCAGTTCAGGTACCTGGTGACCCAGTCGATGCCGCGCAGGAAGAGAGCGAGCTGGAACACCGCGACGATGAGGTAGGAGAGCCATCCGACGGCCGACATGCCGAGGAACGTGGCCTCGCTTCCGGCGCCGAACACGGCGGTGATGAGCAGCGCGATCGCGGTCGAGGCGAAGTAGGTCTGCACCCCGTACCAGAAGATGGCGACGATGCCGCGGACCAGCGCAGGGAACTGCGCGCCGCGGACCCCCATGCTCGCACGGGCCATCACCGGGTACGGGATGCCGTACTTCACGCTCGGTTTGCCGGTCAGGTTGACCAGGAACATCACGATGAACCCGGCGAGGACGATCCCCGCGAACACCGCCCAGCCGTTGAGGCCGTAGGAGATGAACAGCGTCGCGGCGAGCGTGTAGCCGAAGAGGCTCTGGATGTCGTTGGACCACACGTTGAAGATCTCGAACGACCCCCACTTGCGCTTCCGGTGCGGTAGCGGTGCGAGGTCGGCGTTGTACAGCGTGGGATCGATGGTGTGGACGGCGAGCGGGTCGTCGGGCGGGGTCCGCCCGGTGTTCTGGGTGGACTGGTCGTCGTGCACGGTCGCCCCTGTGGGTTGGGAGATGGCGGGATGAAGGAGGGCCGGAGGCTCAGATGTCCTCGCGGCCGGTCGCGCGGTCGGCGAGCTCCTCCGTCGGGACGCGGAGGAAACCGCGGCTCTCCGGGTCGTAGACCCAGTTCCTTCCGGCACTGGTGGCCAGGAAGTCATCGGATTGGCCGGCGTCGATCTCGGCCTGCGGGAAGCGCGGCAGGATCCAGGTCTTCATCAGCACCAGGTACACCACGAAGGCGATCGGGAAGCCGATGATGTAGGCGTAGTCCAGCTGCCACAGGGCCGCGATGGAGGCGGTGAACCACGCGATGAGGGCGGCCGGGTTGAATCCGCGCATGTACCGGTACTGGCCGTCGTTGCGGTAGAGGTGCGGAACGTTCACCCGGCGGCGGCGCAGCACGTAGTAGTCGGCGATCATGATCCCGGCGATCGCCGCGATGAAACCCCCGTAGTAGCTGAGGAAGGTGAACAGGTTCTCCAGCAGCAGCCACGGCATGACGGCGGTTCCGGCGACGCCGGCGAGGAGCACGCCCATCCGGTAGGAGAGGTAGGGCGCTGCTGCGTTGACGAAGTTGAGCGCGGCGGGGACCACGTTGGCCGCCGTGTTGGTCGACCACTGGGCGAGGATGATCATCACGAGCAGCACCGCGAGCACCACCCCCGTGCTCTCGCCCTGGATGACGTCGATCGGATTCCAGTGGCCCGTGACGATGAACGAGACCGCGCCGATGAACGCGATCCAGGCCTGCATGACGGGAAGGACGAAGAACTGGGCCACCAGGATGGTGCGGTTGCGGCGCAGGAACCGGCGCTCTCCGGGGACCGTCGCGACGAACCGGGTGATGTTGGGGATGTCGACGGCGAGCGGCGCCCACACGACCATGTTGATGAGGAACAGCGCGACCAGTGACATGTCCCCGTCGCCGGCGAACGTCCAGATGTTCCGCCCCTCGAGCTGGGCGATGTCCTCAAGCGTGTAGTACATCCAGATCGATATGGCGAGGATGCACGGCGCCGCGACGGAGGCCAGCTTCTCCACGGCTTTGATGCCGAGGGCGACATTCACCACCTGCACGATCAGGAACACCGCATACCACAGCGGCCAGGAGCTGAACCCCGTCCAGTACTCGACCAGCCCGTTGATGGCCAGGGCGCCGAGGTAGGTCTGTATCCCGAACCAGCAGGCCGCCACGATCCCGCGCGACACCGAGGGGAAGTGGGTGCCGACGGCCCCGAAGGGCGCCCGGAGGAACACCGCGAACGACAGCCCGTGCTCGGTCCCGATGTCAGCGGTCATGGTCATGATCACGGACAGGGTCATGGTCGCGGTCAGCACGATGAGCATCACGGTCGGCAGTGAGAACCCGCCCTCGACGCCGTTGGCACCGTACTGGAAGGTGACGATGACGACCGCGAGGCCGATCCAGATCCAGACGAACCCCCACAGCGAGATCGGCCGCTGTGTGAGCCAGGTCGGCAGGATGGACTCTTCGAGGAGGTGGTTGGCCGGCTGTCTCTGGGCTTGGGGAGGCGGGGACGGCTCCATGGGGGATGTCTCCTAGTCTCTGGAGGGATGGGCGGCCTCGAGTGAGGAGGGCGGCCGGCTCCCGAGTGCCGTGCTCAGCGGCCAGCCCGACACGGTCTTGGGGCGCGGTCGGGTGTAGGCGCGCACCTTGCTGGTGGTGAGGCCGAGGCCCACGAGCGACTCCGCGAGCGCGACCGCCGCGGCGACGCCATCGACGACCGGGGCGCCCGCCGCGGAACGCACTTCGCTGTCCAGTCCGGCCATCCCGCCGCAGCCCAGGCAGATGACCTCGGCGCCGTCCCGGTCCACCGCCAGTCGGGCCTGCTCGGCAATGGCGCTGATCGCGGCGGCGTGATCCCGCTCCAGGTCGAGGACGCCGAGCCCGCTGGCGCGGACCGACGCGCACCGCCCGTCCAGCCCTGCCAGCCTGAGCCGGTCCTCGATCTGCGGCACGGTGCGGTCGAGGCTGGTCACCACCGAGAAGCGGTGGCCCAGGAGGCAGGCGAGGTGCGCGGCCGCGTCGGTGAGGTCGACGACGGGGACGTCGCACAGTTCCTGCAGGCCCTCGCGGCCGTGCTCGCCGAATCCGGCCTGGATCACCGCATCGTAGGACCCGTCGTAGGTCAGGACGCGGTCCATCACGGCGACCGCGGCCAGGTAGCTCTCGAAGTTCCCCTCGACCGACTCGGGGCCGAAGAACGGCGTCAGTCCCTCGATCTCCGTCCCGGGCCGGGCCGCGGCGCGCGCCCGGGCGGCGATCGCGTCGGTCACCGAACTCGTGGTGTTGACATTGACCAGCAGGATGCGCATCGAGCCTCTTCCGTAATGCGGAATGTATTGTCGGGTCGCACGAATGGCCTCTGACTGGTCAGCAGGGGACTCGTCCGCCCGTCCGTAGCCGGCCGACCGGGGGATGTGAGACATAGAACATGGTGTGAAGTTATATATTTATCGACTATAAAGCAATAGCTTCACATGATGTCTGCGTGCATTTAACAGGGGTAACGTCCGCTTGCCGGGTTCTCGCCACCGCCCCGGCAACGGCACCGCTCCGGCGAGCGTGAACGCGGATTCCCTCTGCGGCGCGGCGAGCCGGCCCGTCCTCTTTCCGGTCGTTTCCGGTCGCACGGCCCCCCGTACCGGATCGCGCCGGACCCGGCCTACCGGTCGCTTCAGTGCCCGGCGGGTAGAACCAACCGGCCCCGGTACGGCGGACGCCCCTGGGCGAGGAGGCGGGTGTCAGTCCGCGGTATCAGCCTCGGCGAAGCTGCCTCTCGACCCTGGCGGCGGTGTCGCGCCACTTGTCGGCTCGGCCCGGGATCTCCAGGACGCGGCGCAGCAGGGCGAGGTCGCGGTCGTATCCGGCCCGGAACGCGCTCATGACGGTGATCCCGTGGTCGGGCCGGTACTCGACAATGATCGCGTCTCCGGCGGCGACCGTCCCCTCGGAGAGGACGCGCAGGTAGACGCCGGTGCGGCCGTCTTCGGTGAAGCGCCTGACCCAGCCGGACCGCCGCAGCCACGCCTGGAACACCCCACACGGTGTGCGGGGCAGGGTGGCTTCGAGCACGGTGCCGCCGATACGCCAGCGCTCCCCGATGAGGCACCGCTGACATCGAGGTCGGAAGTGGTCAGGTTCTCGCCGAACACGCCGTCGTCGAGCGGGCGGCCGAGCCGCTCCTGCCACAGGTCCAGGTCCTCGCGGGCATAGGCGTAGACGGCCTGGTCGGCCCCGCCGTGGTGGGCCCGGTCGGCCTGGCTGTCCCCCGCGACCCCGCTCGTCGTGACACCGGCCCGGCCCTTCACCGGCCGCTTGTCGATCGCCGTCCTGCCCAGGTCGCCCGCCCACGGCGCCTCGACGACGGCGCCGACGTTCACCGACCGCAGGATGCCGCTACCGGGCCTCGCTTCCACCACAGGGGCAGAGTAGCCGCTCCCGATCCGGTCGGGCGGAGCGGGTGCGCACCGGGACGCAAGAGCCGCCCGGCGGGAGCCCGGGGCCTCAGAGCGCCCGCAGCGCGTCCGCCTCCGCCGCGGAGGCCACCCCGGTGGAGCCGCGCACCACGAGTTCGGGCGCGAACATGAACTCGGCGCGCGATACCTCGTTCCCGGCGATCTCGTCGCAGATGGTACGCACCGCGGCCATCGCCATGGACTGGACGGGCTGGCGGACCGTTGTCAGCGGCGGGTCGGTGAACGCGATGAGCGGGGAGTCGTCGAAGCCCACCGCGGAGAAGTCGCGCGGGACGGACAGTCCCCGCTGCCGCGCCGCCCGGATCGCCCCGAGCGCCATGAGGTCGGAGCCGCAGACCATGGCGGTCGCTCCGCGCTCCAGCAGCCGGAAGGCCGCGGCGTGTCCGCCCTCGACCCCGAACATGGAAAGCTCCACCATCTCCTCGTCCGGCAGGCCGTTCCGCGCCATCGCCTGCCTGAAGCCCTCCAGTTTGCGGTGCACCGGCACCTTGCGCTCGGGGCCGCTGGTGAAACCTATGCGGGTGTGCCCCAGGGCCGCCAGGTGGTCGACCGCGAGCCGGCTGGCCTCGTGGTCGTCGCAGGAGATGAACGGGGCCTGGATATCTTCGGCATACCCGTTGACCAGCACGATCGGTAGCCGCCGCGCGAGCAGCTCGCGGTAGCGGCCGTGGTCGTCCGTGGAGTCGGCGTGCAGTCCGGAGACGAAGATGATCCCGGAGACATTGCGCTCCAGCAGCAGTTCGACGTAGTCGTCCTCGATGATCCCGCCGGGGCTCTGGGAGCACAGAACGGGAACGTAGCCGCGCTGGGCCAGCGCGGTCTCGGCCGCCTGGGCGAAGACCGGGAAGACGGGGTTCTCCAGTTCCGGGACCACCATGCCGACCAGGCCCGCGGACCGCCGCCTGAGCCGAGCGGGGCGCTCATAGCCCAGAACGTCCAGAGCGGCCAGGACGGTTCTGCGCGTCTCTCCCCCGACACCCGGTTTGTCGTTCAGTACCCGGGAAACCGTCGCCTCGCTCACGCCTGCGTGCCGGGCGATGTCGGCCAGTCGTGGACCCATGTAAGGCACTGTAGCGAAGGTCATCCGCTGCTTTCTGCAAACCTGAGATAATCTCTCGCAAGAATTTGCGCAAGATGACACGGGAGGACCTCTTGATGCAGCCGAAGTCCGAGTGGTGGCACAGCGCCGTCATCTACCAGGTCTATGTCCGGAGCTTCGCCGATTCCGACGGCGACGGGGAGGGAGACCTGACGGGCGTGCGCCGGCGCCTCCCGGAACTCGCGGCTCTGGGCGTCGACGCGGTCTGGCTGACCCCCTTCTATGTGTCGCCGCTGGCCGACGGCGGCTACGACGTGGCCGACTACCGCGACGTGGACCCGCGCTTCGGCACCCTGGCCGACTTCGACTCCCTGATCGCGAGCGCGCACGACCTCGGACTGCGGGTGATCATCGACGTCGTGCCGAACCACACCTCTTCGGCGCACCGCTGGTTCCGGGCGGCCGTGGAGTCCGAACCCGGCAACCCGGAGCGGGCGCGCTACATCTTCCGCCCCGGCAAGGGCCCCGGCGGAGACGAACCGCCCAACAACTGGCAGTCGATCTTCGGCGGCCCGGCCTGGACCCGGCTCAAGCGACCCGATGGCACTCCCGAGGAGTGGTACCTGCATCTGTTCGACGCCGAGCAGCCCGACCTCGACTGGTCCAACCCGGAGGTGCACGAGGAGTTCGAGGACGTGCTGCGTTTCTGGCTGGACCGCGGTGTCGACGGCTTCCGGGTCGACGTCGCGCACGGCCTGGTGAAGGACCCCGCTCTACCCGACATCGCGCCCGGCCAGCGAGCCGACCTGCTCGACGGCAGCACCCGGCTGCCCTACTTCGACCAGGACGGCGTGCACGACATCTACCGGCGGTGGAACGCGATCGCCGCCTCCTACCCGGGCGACCGGGCACTGGTCGCGGAGGCGTGGGTGGAGGACGCCCAGCGGGTCGCGCGCTACCTGCGTCCCGGCGAGCTGCACCAGGCCTTCAACTTCGAGTACCTGGTCGCGCCCTGGGACGCGGCTGCGCTGCGCGGTGTCATCGACCGATCGCTGGCGGCCAACGGCGATGTCGGTGCGACGACGACCTGGGTACTGTCCAACCACGACGTGCCCCGGCACGTCACCCGGTTCGGCGACGGCGGCACCGGACTGCGGCGGGCCCGCGCCGCCGCCCTGCTCACGCTCGCGCTGCCCGGCTCGGCCTACCTGTACCAGGGGGAGGAACTGGGCCTTCCGGAGGTCACCGACCTGCCCGAAGAGGCGCTGCAGGACCCCACGTGGGAGCGTTCGGGGCGTACCCGGCGCGGAAGGGACGGCTGCCGGGTCCCGCTGCCGTGGGAAGGCGAGGAACCCCCGTTCGGGTTCGGCCCGGCGGACGCGGAACCGTGGCTGCCGGTGCCCGAGGAGTGGCGCTCGCTCACCCGTGCCGCGCAGCGGGCGGACCCGGATTCGACCCTGTCGCTGTACACCGCGGCGCTCCGGTTGCGCCGCGGACTGCACAACACCGCGCCCTCTTCGCTCACCTGGCTGGAGGCTCCCTCCGATGTGCTGATCTTCGGGCGCGGCGCGGGTTTCGTGTGCGCGGTGAACCTCAGCGAGCAGGCGGTGGAGATTCCCCTGCACGGCGAGGTGCTGCTCTCCAGTGAGCCTCGGTCCGGCGATCGCGCCCCCTTGTCCCTTCCTCCGGACACGGCGGTGTGGCTGCGGGTCTGAATCCGGCGCGGGACGGGGCCCCGCCGGTCCTTCGCTGTCCCGGCGCGCGCCGAACACTTCGGATGTTTCCGGAGAATGACGGAACGGGACTGCAAACTCTTTCAAAAGTTGCGCAATCTTGTTAACGTCACACCCGCACATCCAGGACGGCTGTGCCGCGGGGGGACACAGCACATCTGCGCACCGAGAGGGAGAGTCATGAAGTTCCGCAGTGTTGGTGTCCTCGCGGGCACCGCGACCCTCGCGCTCACCGCCACCGCGTGCGGCGGCAACGACGACGGCACAGAGGCGCCCGCCGGCATGGTCGTCTGGGCAAGCGAGGAGCGGGTCGACGTCCTTGAACCTTTCGCCGCGGAATTCGGCGAGGCCAACGGGGTCGGCGTCGATCTTCAGGCCCTCCCCAACGACGAGCTGCAGGCCAATTTCGTCACCGCGCACGAAGCCGGCTCCGGCCCCGATGTCCTCATCGGCGCACACGACTGGATCGGGAACCTGGTCCAGAACAACGCCGTCGATCCCGTCCAGCTCCCCGGCGAGACGATCGATGACCTCGACGAGACCGCTCTTGAGGCCGCCAGCTACGAAGGGCAGGTCTACGGCTTCCCCTACGCCACCGAGAGCCTGATGCTCGTCCGCAACACCGAGCTCGCCCCCGACGCACCGGAGAGCATCGAGGAGCTCGTGGAGACCGGCTCCGCCCTCAAGGAGGAGGGCGACACCGCCGAGATCCTGTCGGTGATGGTGGGACAGAACGGCGACCCCTACCACCTCCACCCCTTATACACCTCCGGCGGCGGCTACCTGTTCGGGCAGGACGAGCACGGCGACCACGACCCGACCGACCTCGGTGTCGGCACCCCCGAGTCGATCGAGGCCATGGAGAGGATCGCCGAGCTGGGGGAGGAGGGCGAGGGCGCGCTGAAGCGCTCGGTCGGCAACCAGAACGCTCTCGCGCTGTTCGCCGACGGCGACGCTCCGTACTTCATCACCGGCCCCTGGGACCTCAACGAGATCAGGAAGTCGGGGATCGACTACGACATCTCCCCCGTCCCCGGCTTCGAGGGCGCCGAAGAGGCGCGCCCGTTCCTCGGCGCCCAGGTCTGCTACGTCGCCTCCGGCGGCGAGAACAAGGTGCTGGCGGAGGAGTTCGTGACCAACCACATGACCGACCCCGACGTCGCCGCCGCCTTCTACGACGCCGAGCCGCTTCCGCCCTCCCTGGGCTCGGCCCACGACCAGGTGGAGGACCCCGATCTGGCCAAGATGGCCGAAGCCGGTGAGAACGCGGAGCCGATGCCGGCCATCCCGCAGATGGCCTCCGTCTGGGACCCCATGGGAAAGGCGCAGGCGTCGATCATCGGCGGGGCGGATCCGGAGAACGCGCTCAGGGCCGCTGAGAAGACCATCGCGAACGAGATCGGCTGACCGGTGGTCTCCCAGTACGGCAACGACAAGGGCGCCTCGTCACGGGCCTCCTCCGCCCCGCCGCTCCCCGGCGGCGCCCTGGCCCCCGACGGTTCACTGCCCGGCCAGATCGCCAAGATCGGCATGCTGGGCCTGGCCGCGGCGGTGGGGCTGTGGGCGGTCTTCCCCCTGTACGCAGAGGGCAGGTGGATCGGTGTGGCCACCGTCGTGGCGGTGACGGCGCTGATCTTCCACGTCTACCTCTCCAAGCGCACCGTCCCCGCCAAGTACCTGCTGCCCGGCACCCTGCTCCTCGTCGCCTTCCAGGTCATCCCGGTGCTCTACACGGTCGGCACCTCGGTGACGAACTACGGCGACGGCCACCGGGGAACCAAGGAACAGGCGATCGCCGGGATCGAGGCGACCTCGGTGTCCCGCACCGCCGATTCGGCGGACTACACGCTCACCGTCGCGGCCAGGGGCGACGCCGACACGGGCGACCTGGTGTTCCTGCTCACCGGCCCGGACGGCAGCGCATACGCCGGCACCGATGAGGGGCTCGCTCCCCTGCGGAACGCGACCGTCGAGGACTCCGGGAAGATCACCGAGGCCGGCGGGTACACGATCCTCGCCCCCGGCGAGGTCAACCGGCGCAGCGGCGAGGTCGAGGAGTTCGCCGTCCCGACCGGCCCCGGCTCCGGGATCCGCTCCAGCGGGCTGTCCACCGCCTACGAGGGCGAGGCCGGCCGGGTCTACGACGCGGGCTGCGACTGCGTCACCGACACCGACAGCGGCCAGGTCTTCACCGCTGACAACGAACGGGGCGGCTTCTACGCCGAGGACGGGCAACGGGTGTCGCAGGGCTGGAAGGTCGGTGTCGGCCTCGACAACTTCGTCCGCTTCCTCACCGACCCCACCCTCGGCTCCTCGTTCCTGTCCATCCTGACCTGGAACCTCGGGTTCGCCGCCGGGACCACGGCGCTGGTGTTCGCGCTCGGACTCGCGGTCGCGCTCACCCTGCACACCCGGCACCGCCTCCGCGGGCGGACGACGTACCGGCTCCTGGTGGTACTGCCCTACGCCATGCCCTCGTTCGCGATGTTCCTGCTGTGGCGGGACATGTTCAACGCCGACTACGGCCTGCTCAACCGGCTTCTCGGCTGGGATCTGGACTGGTTCGGCGACCCCTGGACCGCCCGCGCCGCGGTGCTGCTGGTCAACCTGTGGCTCGGCTTCCCGTACATGTTCCTGGTGGCCACCGGTGCGCTGCAGGCGATCCCCCGGGAACTCGTCCAGGCCGCGCGGATCGACGGCGCGGGCGCCTGGCAGGCGTTCCGTACGGTCACCTTTCCACTGCTGATGGTCGCGATGCTGCCCATCCTCGTCGCGACGTTCGCGTTCAACTTCAACAACTTCAACGCCGTTTGGCTCACCACCGAGGGCGGGCCCTTCCCCACGGACAACCCCATGGCAGGCGCCACCGACCTCCTCATCACCTACACCTACCGGCTCGCGTTCGGCGAGGCCGGAGCGCAGTACGGGTACGCGGCCGCGGTCTCGGTGTTCATCTTCATGATCGTGACGCTGATCTCCGTCGTGGCCCTCCGGCGGAGCAAGTCCCTGGAAGAGGTGCACAACTGATGGTCAGGCCGCTGCTGAACCGACGCACACTGCTGTGGGCCCGCCGCGACGGCTGGCGCCACCTCGTCATGTGGGCCGTGCTGGCGTTCGCGCTCTTCCCGATCCTGTTCGTGGTCTCCGCGGCGCTGAATCCACTGGGCACCCTGAACAGCTCCCAGCTCGTCCCGGCGGGAGCCGGGCTGGGCAACTTCGCCGACCTGCTCACCGAGACCCGCTACCCCCGGTGGTACCTCAACTCCGTGGTGATCGCGGTGACCAACGCCGCTGCGACGGTGCTGCTGTCGGCGCTCGCCGCCTACGTGTTCAGCCGCTTCCGGTTCGCCGGCCGGCGGTTCGGGCTGCACGGCCTGCTGGTCATCCAGATGTTCCCGCAGTTCCTCGCGATCGTGGCGATCTATCTGATGTTCGCCGCCGTCACCGACTACTGGCCGAAGATCGGTTTCAACACCCACTGGGGGCTGATGCTCGTCTACCTCGGGGGCGCGCTGAGCATCAACACCTGGCTGATGAAGGGCTTCTTCGACACCGTCCCCAAGGAACTGGACGAGTCCGCCCGGGTGGACGGGGCCACGCACGCCCAGGTCTTCTTCCGGATCATGCTGCCGCTGGTGACCCCGGTGCTCGCGATCGTCGGGCTGCTGGTGTTCATCGCCACCATCAACGAGTTCCTGATGGCCAGCGTGTTCCTGCGGGATCCGGGCTCCCAGACCGTCGCGCTCGGTCTGTACGGGATGGTCGCCGAGAACCGCAACGCCAACTTCGGGCTGTTCTCCGCGGGCACGCTGCTGCTCGCGGTCCCGGTGCTGGCGGTGTTCTGGGGGCTGCAGCGGTTCATCGTGGAAGGCCTGACCAGCGGAGCGGTCAAGGGATAGCCCTCAGCCCCCCGCCCGAAGCGGGGCGGGGGGCTACTTCTTCTTCGTGTCCTTCTCACCGCTGTCGTCGGTGGAGAGCGCTGAGATGAAGGCCTCCTGGGGCACTTCCACCCGGCCCACCATCTTCATCTTTTTCTTCCCTTCCTTCTGCTTCTCCAGCAGCTTGCGCTTACGGCTGATGTCGCCGCCGTAGCACTTGGAAAGGACGTCCTTGCGGATGGCGCGGATGTTCTCGCGCGCGATCACGCGCGAACCGATGGCCGCCTGGACCGGTACCTCGAACTGCTGGCGCGGGATGAGCTCGCGGAGCTTCTTGGTCATCTCGACGCCGTAGGCGTAGGCCTTCTCCTTGTGCACGATCGCGGAGAACGCGTCCACGGTCTCGCCCTGCAGCAGAATGTCCACCTTGACCAGGTCGGCGACCTGGTCTCCCGAGGGCTCGTAGTCGAGGGAGGCATAGCCCTTGGTGCGCGACTTGAGCTGGTCGAAGAAATCGAACACGATCTCGGCGAGCGGCAGCGTGTACCGCATCTCCACGCGGTCCTCGGACAGGTAGTCCATGCCCTGGAGGCTGCCGCGGCGCCCCTGGCACAGCTCCATGATCGGTCCGACGAACTCGGAGGGAGACAGCAGGGTGGCCCTGACGATTGGCTCGTGGATCTCGCCGATCTTGCCCTCGGGGAACTCGCTGGGATTGGTCACCGTGTGTTGCTCGCCGTCCTCCATGAACACGTCGTAGAGACGTTGGGCGCGGTGGAGATGAGGTCGAGGCCGAACTCGCGCTCCAGCCGGGCCCGGGTGATCTCCAGGTGCAGCAGGCCGAGGAAACCGCAGCGGAACCCGAAGCCCAATGCCGCCGACGTCTCCGGCTCGAACACCAGAGCGGCGTCGTTGAGCTGCAGCTTCTCCAGGGCGTCGCGCAGCACCGGGTAGTCCGAGCCGTCGATCGGGTACAGCCCCGAGAACACCATCGGCTTGGGGTCCCGGTACCCGGGAAGCATCTCGGTGGCGCCCCGGTTCGCCGAGGTGATGGTGTCGCCGACCCTCGACTGCCGGACGTCCTTCACACCGGTGATGATGTAGCCGACCTCGCCGACCCCCAGGCCGGGGACCTTCGTGGGCTCCGGCGAGATGACGCCGACCTCCAGTGTCTCGTGGGTGGCGCGGCTGGACATCATCTCGATGCGCTCGCGGGCACTGAGCCGGCCGTCGATGACCCGGACGTAGGTGACGACGCCGCGGTAGGTGTCGTACACCGAGTCGAAGATCATGGCGCGGGCGGGCGCATCGGGGGCGCCGACGGGCGCAGGCACCTGACCCACGAGCTCGTTGAGCAGCTCCTCCACGCCCTCGCCGGTCTTGGCGCTGACCTTGAGCACGTCGGAGGGCTCGCAGCCGATGATGCCGGCCAGCTCGGCGGCGTACTTCTCCGGCTGGGCCGCCGGCAGATCGATCTTGTTGAGCACCGGCAGGATCGCGAGGTCGTGCTCAAGCGCCATGTAGAGGTTCGCCAGCGTCTGCGCCTCGATCCCCTGGGCGGCGTCGACGAGCAGGATCGCGCCCTCGCACGCGGCCAGTGAGCGCGACACCTCGTAGCTGAAGTCGACGTGGCCGGGGGTGTCGATGAGGTTCAGGGCGTAGGTGACGTCGTCCAGCGCGGTGAACGGCAGCCGCACCGCCTGCGACTTGATGGTGATGCCGCGCTCGCGCTCAATGTCCATCCGGTCGAGGTACTGTTCGCGCATCCGGCGGTCATCGACGACTCCGGTCAGCTGGAGCATGCGGTCGGCCAGCGTCGACTTGCCATGATCGATGTGCGCGATGATGCAGAAGTTGCGGATCAGCGCGGGATCGGTCCGGTTTGGCTGTGGCACCGTGCTCCGTTCACGTTTCTCTCGGGCGGACTGGGGTGTGAGATGCTGCGGCGAGCGTGGCTCTCAGGCGGATTCGGCGTCCATGGTCCCATGTCCCGCGCGAAGGCGCGGCCCTCGCGGGAACGGGACACACGGCACGTATCAGGCTATGCGAGGTACCGGGAAGCGGGAGACATCTGGTGACGTGGCTGCTCAAACGAATCCTCGCGGGTCTTGCGGCGCTTCTGGTCGTCGCCGTGGGAGCGGGCGCCCTGCTGGGCATGCAGTTCTCGGGTGACCCGGCTCCGTGGGCGGCCTCCCAGGGAGAGAACGCGGCCTGGCTCAGCGGCGCCTGGGTCAATGGCGAGAAGGACGAGGAGGACTTCGCCGCCCTGGTACCGCGGATCGAGGAGGGCGAGCTCACCGAACTGTACGTGCACGTCGGCGACATCGACGCCGCCGGGGAGAGCGACCCCGCCGACTACGCTGCGGCCGGCGCGTTCCTCGGCTGGGCCGAGGAGGAGATCCCGGATGTGGACGTACTCGGCTGGATGGACCACTCCACCGAGGCTCCTCGCTCGTGCGGGACCGGTTCGCAGAACCCGCCCGCGACGCCGTCGCCGCGTCGGCGGGAGAGGTGACGGAGGCCGGTTTCGACGGCGTCCATCTCGCGATCAGCCCGGTCACCACGAACGATCCGTCACTGCCCGACCTGCTGGAACGGACACGGGAGGAGATCGGCGACGATGCGGTGCTGTCGGTGCAGGCCCAGCACGTGGAGCCGGTGTCCGGCGCCCGGATCCCCTCCTTCGTCGTAGCCCGCGAGGAGAAGTACTGGTCGAAGGGGTACCTGAGGAGGGTCGCCGAACACGCGGATGTGGTGGTGGTCCCGGGGCACGGGACCGGGATGCCGGTGTCGTCGCTGTACGGCGGTTTCATGGTGCGCCAGACCAAGGAGTCGCTCGCGGCGCTGGAGCCGCTGTCCGGCAACGGTGGGGCCGAGGACGCGGAGGACGGGCAGGACGGGAGCGGTCCGGCGGTCCGCTTCGGCGTGCCGTCCTACCAGAGCGAGAACTGGGCTCCGGTGTCCTCCGCCGAAAGCGTCGAGACGGCCGCCAGAGGGATCCGGCTCGGCCTGACCGACCACGGCCGCCGCGACGGCGCCGGTGTCGGGCTGGCGGTCTACGTGCTCGACGACACGGGCGAGGAGGACTGGGCCGCTCTCACCGACGGCTGGCTGAATCCGCAGCGCTGACGTTTCCGGGACGGGCGCGAGTGGTCCGCGGACGGATGCATAATGGAAGTCCGTGTCTTGGACGTTCCACGTTCAGTTCTGAGCCCTCAGAACTCGCACACCCAGCGTCGACTCTCGACCGGCCTTCCCGCGGATCGGCTGCCCGCGGTGCGGGTCCGAGCCGTCGGCGCATTGATCGAAGGTAACTGGAGCACGATTTCGCATGGCGAACATCAAGTCGCAGAAGAAGCGCAACCTGCAGAACCAAAAGCGCCACATGCGCAACAAGTCGGTGAAGTCCTCTCTGAAGACCGCCGTCCGCAGGTTCCGTGAAGCTGCGGAGGCCGGGAACACCGAGCAGGCCGTCGAGCGGCAGCGCGCCGCCGCGCGGCAGCTCGACAAGGCCGTGAGCAAGGGCGTCATTCACAAGAACCAGGCCGCCAACCGCAAGAGCCGCATGGCCAAGCGCCTGACCAAGGCGCAGGCGGCCTGAACGGTTCGTCCTTCCCGTCGTTGACCGGCCCCGCCGCACTCCGGCCGGGGCCGGTCTTCGTGTGCGCTGAAGGCGTTCACCCGCCATTGCGGGAGACCCGCCTCCCGCGGAGCGCGGCCCCGGAAGAGGCTCCGGTCCGAGACGTCGGGGACCGCGCCCCGCGCTTCCCTGAGGGATGTCCACAGCCGAGGAATCCGCGCTGACTCAATGCGCGGCGGATCCCTAGCGTGGTGCGCATGTCGCGTTCGCATCGGTCCCCGCGCCCCTCCGATGACACAGCACGGCGGCGGCTGCAGGCGCTCACCGAGCCGCCCGCGCCCGCCGCCCCCTCCCCGCCCGCGCG
>NZ_LAJC01000048.1 GCF_000981225.1 Allosalinactinospora lopnorensis | reverse complement strand
CGGGGGTTCCGTACCGGTCGGCCTCAGCCGAAGAAGACCTCCGCCTCCTCGTAGCGCTCAGCCGGGACGGTCTTGAGCTTGTCGGTGGCGGCGGACAGGTCGACCCGGACGATGCCGGTGCCCTGGAGGGCGACCATCTTCCCGAACTCCCGGTCGTGGACGGCCTCGATGGCGTTCACCCCCAGGCGGGTGGCGAGGACCCGGTCGAAGGCCGAAGGCGTACCGCCCCGCTGGACGTGGCCGAGGACGACCGAACGCGACTCCTTGCCGGTGCGGGTCTCGATCTCCTCCGCCAGCCGTTGGCCGATGCCGCCGAGGCGGACGTGACCGAAGGCGTCCTTGTCGCCGGTGGCGAGCTCCATCTGGCCCTCCTTGGGGTGCGCCCCCTCGGCGACCACGATGATCGGCGCGTAGTTGGTCTTGAATCGGCTCTCGACGTGCGCGACGACCTGGTCGATGTCGAACGGGTACTCGGGGATCAGGATGACGTTGGCGCCCGCGGCCATGCCGGAGTGCAGCGCGATCCACCCCGCGTGGCGGCCCATGACCTCGACGATCAGAGCGCGGTGGTGGGACTCCGCGGTGGTGTGCAGCCGGTCGATCGCCTCGGTGGCGATGTTGACCGCGGTGTCGAACCCGAACGTGTAGTCGGTGGCGTTCAGGTCGTTGTCGATGGTCTTCGGAACGCCGACCACGTTGACGTCGCGGTCGTGCAGCTGGCGCGCGACACCGAGCGTGTCCTCACCGCCGATCGCGACCAGCGCGTCGACGCCGAGGCCGGCCATGTTGTCCTTGACGCGATCCACCCCGCCCTCGATCTTCATCAGGTTGGTGCGCGAGGATCCGAGGATCGTGCCGCCCCGCGGCAGGATTCCGCTCACGGCGGCGCGGTCCAGAGGCATGGTGTCGCCTTCGAGTGGTCCGCGCCAGCCGTCGCGGAAGCCGACGAACTCGTACCCGTAGTCCTTGATGCCCTTGCGGACGACCGCGCGGATGACCGCGTTCAGCCCCGGGCAGTCACCGCCACCGGTCAGCACCCCGACTCGCATGTGTACTCCTCGAACTCACTGATGACTAGAACACCATGACCGGCGCGTGCTCTGCGCTCTCGCATGGACTCTGGATCCCGTTGGGCGCCGCCGGAGGCGGCGGTGTGAACAGTGTCACGGAAACGTACCCGCGTAGCGTTGGAAAGCGACTACCCCGGGGTAGGTCCTCCGGATGACGATCCGAAAAGGATCGGGTTCACTCCGTTCCACACTGTTCACGTGGTCTAGACCATAGTCGCCTTAGCTGCTGGAGGCCAACCCCATGTCCGTGCTCACCATCGACGCCGGCACAACGGGTGTCACCGCGCTTGTCGTCGGAGAGGACGGCGGTGTCCTCTCCCGTGGTTACCAGGAATTCGCTCAGCATTACCCGGAGTCGGGGTGGGTCGAACACGTTCCCGAGGAGATATGGCAGGCGGCGCTCGCAGCGTGCCAGATCGCCCTAGACGCCTCGGACCAGCCCCCGAGCTGCGTCGGCATCACCAACCAACGCGAGACCGCCGTGCTGTGGAACCGCAAGCGCGGCAGTTCGCCGCGAAGAGCGATCGTCTGGCAGGACCGCCGGACCGCAGGTATCTGCGAGGAGCTGCGCGACCTCGGAAAGGAGGGTCGGGTCACCCGGATCACCGGGCTGCGCCTGGATCCCTACTTCACCGCCACCAAGCTCACCTGGATCAGGCGGCACGACCAGCGGGCCTGGAGCGGTGTGGAGTCCGGCGACGTCGTCGTCGGAACGGTCGACTCCTACATCATCGCCCGGCTGACCGGCGGGGCGCGGCACGTGACCGACGCCAGCAACGCCTCCCGGACCCTGCTCTACGACATCCGGGCCGGGCGCTGGTCGGAGGAGATGTGCGAGTTGTTCGGCGTCCCCATGGAGGCCCTTCCCGAGGTCGTTCCCTCCTACGGCGCCGTCGGCGAGACGGAGCCCGAGGAGTTCCTGGGCCTGCGGCTGCCGATCGCGGGTATCGCCGGCGACCAGCAGGCGGCCATGTTCGGGCAGAACTGCTATTCGCCGGGCACCTCCAAGTGCACCTACGGCACCGGTTCCTTCGTCCTGGTCAACACCGGCCAGGAGGCGGTCGATCCGGAACACGGCCTGCTCAGCACAGTGCTGTGGCAGCACCCCGACGGCACCCTGGACTACGCGCTGGAAGGGGCGATCTTCGTCACCGGCGCCGCCGTGCAGTGGCTGCGCGACGGCCTGGGGATGCTCGACAGCGCCCCGCAGTCCGAGGCGCTGGCCAGGGCTGTCGAGGACTCCGGCGGTGTCGTGTTCGTTCCGGCGCTGACCGGCCTCGGGGCTCCGGACTGGGACCCGTACGCCCGTGGCGCCATCTTCGGGATCACCCGCGGGACCGGCCGCGCTCACCTGGCCAGGGCCACACTGGAGGCGATCGCGTTCGAGGTCCGAGACGTCGCCGAGGCCATGGAGCGGGCCTCCGGAACCAGGCTCCCCGAGCTCCGGGTCGACGGCGGGGCGTCGGCGAACGACCTGCTCTGCCAGATCCAGGCGGACCAGCTCGCGGTCAGTGTGGCCCGGCCGATGGTCCAGGAGACCACCGCTCTGGGCGCGGCGTTCCTGGCCGGCCTCGGCACCGGGGTGTGGAACTCCACCGACGAGCTGAAGGACACCTGGAAGCTCGACCGGCGCTTCGAGCCGGGGAAGCGCGACGAGGCCGCCTACCGGCGGTGGCGGGTCGCAGTCGAGCGCTCCAAGGGGTGGACCGAGCTGGGCTGATCCGGAAAGCCGCACGGCCTCGGTGCGCCGCGTTCCCGCGTAAGGGCGGGGCGCGGCCTTAGCGGCGAGAGCGACCTCGGCGGAGCGGGAGAGCGCAGGTCCCGGGGGCGGTCGCCGTCCGCTGCGGGCCGGAGCCGGGCGGTCCGGGAACGCCGGGACGGCACCGGTACGGGCGTGCCGTCCTAGTCGTCCTCGTCGTCGTTGTCGCCGTCGCCGTCGTCCTGCTCCCCATCGTCGGGATCCCTCGGTTGGACGAAGGGGCCGACGGTCAGCTCGATCGTCTCGCCTTCCTCCGCCTCGCCCTGCGGGCTGAAGCTCTGGACGCGGTCACCGCCGAGGAGGGACTCGTTCACCTCCACCTCGAAACCGCGGTCCTTCAGCTCCTTCTCGGCGTCCTTGACCTTAAAACCGGTGACGTCGGGGATCTCGATCTTCTCCGCACCGGAGGAGACGGCGATGGTGACCGTGTCGCCGGGCCCGGCGGTCACCCCCGCCTCGGGGTCCTGCCCGACGACCTCACCCTCGTCGGCGTCGCTGGACACCTCGTTGACCTCGACGTTGAGTCCGGCCTCCTCCAGCGTCCCGCGAGCGTCATCCTCCGGGGAGCCCACGACCTCGGGCACCTCGAAGCCGGAACTGACCTCCAGGGTGACGGCATTCTCGCGGTCGGCGTCCGCCCCGGGCTCCGGGTCGCTGGAGAGGACCGTCCCCGGCGGCTCGTCGTAGGAGACGCTCTCCTGCTCCTCGATCTCGGCGAGCCCGGTCTCCTCCAGCGTCGTGCGGGCCTCGCTCACCGGCTCGCCCACGACGTCCGGCATGTCGATGACCTGGGGCCCTTTCGACAGAGTAACCGTGACCGTATCGCCGGGCAGAATCTGCTCGCCGGCGCCGGGAGAGCTCTCGGCGATCTGGCCCGCCTCGGCCTGGTCGCTGTAGGCGCGCTCGCCGGCCACGACGAGTTCCAGGCCGGTCTCACTCAGCCGCTGTTCGGCGGCCTGCTCGTCCAGACCGGCCAGCTCGGGGACGTTCTCGTAGCGGCCGAACAGCATCCACCAGCCGAAACCGAGCAGCACCGCAAGCAGGACGACGCCGAACGCCAGGGCGGCGTACCGGCCGTACCGGCCGAGCCAGGGGCGCTGCTCCGGCCCGCCGAAGTCGGCCCCCTCCAGATTGACCTCCAGGGTGTCGCTCCCGCTGGAGTCCCCGGCGGGAGCGGGGACCGCCGTGTCGTAGGCCAGCGGCGAGGTCTGCCCGACGGCGGCCCCGGCTCCGGGCGGCATCACCTTCAGCGTGGAAGTCAGGTACTGCCCGGCGTTGCTGGGGCGGTAGCGGGGGTCTCGCTCCGTGGCCTTGGTGACCAGTTCGTCGACCGCGGGAGGGGTGCCGGGAACGACCGAGGAAGGGCGCGGTACGTCGGAGTTGACGTGCTGGTAGGCGATCGCGATGGGGTTCTCACCGGTGTGCGGCTGGCTTCCGGTGAGCAGCTCGTAGAGCATGATGCCGGCCGCGTACACGTCGGAGCGGGCATCGGAGGTGCCGCGCTCGATCTGCTCGGGAGCAAGGTAGGCGGCGGTCCCCATGACCGTTCCGGTCTTCGTCATCCCCTGCTGGGAGTCCTCCACGGCGCGCGCCAGGCCGAAATCGGCGACCTTCACCCGGCCGTCCTCGGTGAGCAGTACGTTCTCGGGCTTGACGTCGCGGTGCACCATCCCGGCCTGGTGCGCCGCGCCCAGCGCGGCCAGGACGGGGGCCATCACCTGCAGGGCCTGCTGCGAGTCGAGCCGGCCGCGCTCGTTCAGCATGTCGCGCAGCGTGCGACCCGCCACGTACTCCATCGCCAGGTAGACGTGCCCCTGGTCGTTGCCCTGGTCATAGACCTGGACCACGTTGGGATGGGACAGCTTGGCGACCGAGTGCGCCTCGTTGATGAACCGGCGCACGAACGAGGGGTCCTGGGCAAGGGAGAAGTGCATGACCTTCAGGGCCAGGCGCCGGTCGAGTCGTAGATCGTGACCGACGTAGACGGTAGCCATGCCGCCGCCCGCGATCCGCGATTCGACGTAGTAGCGCCGGTCCAGGGTCGCGCCAACGAGCGGGTCCGCAGTCGTCATGTCCACGTGGGTGAGTGTAAGGGGGATGAGGCCGCCAGGGGGGAATGACGCGGTCTAGAACGGAATGCGCGGCCTTGTCCGCACCCGCGCCATCCGGTGTGACCCCGGTATTGTGGCCGCGCGTAGTCGAACGGAGAATTTTTGTCACAGCCCGGGCGCCGGAGGAGCGGGCCCGGGGCTGTGCCGCTCAGTCCGGAGTGGGAGAGGAGGCCTCGGCGTAGCGCCGCACGGGGATCCGTCCGGCCAGCCGCGCCCGCCGCCCGGCCGTGACGGCGTCGCGCATGGCGGATGCCATCAGCATGGGCTCCTGGGCGCGGGTGACGGCCGATGCCAGCAGCACGGCGTCGCAGCCGAGTTCCATGGCCAGCGCCGCCTCGCTGGCTGTACCGATCCCGGCGTCGAGGATGACCGGGACGCCGGCCTGTTCCACGATCAGTTCGATGTTGTGCGGGTTGCGGATGCCCAGGCCCGAGCCGATGGGGGAGCCCAGCGGCATGACCGCGGCGCATCCCAGCTGCTCCAGGCGTCGCGCCAGGATCGGATCGTCGTTGGTGTAGGGCAGGACGATGAACCCGTCGTCCACAAGGCGCTCGGCGGCGTCGAGCAGCTCCACCGGGTCGGGGAGCAGGGTGCGTTCGTCGGCCACCACCTCCAGCTTGACCCAGTTCGTCTCCAGCGCCTCGCGGGCCATCCGGGCCGTTCGCAGCGCATCGGTGGTGGTGAAACACCCGGCGGTGTTGGGCAGGGGCTGGATACCGTTGCGGCGCAGCACATCCCACACCGACCCCTGCGTGCTCGGGGCCACCCTGCGCATGGCGACGGTCGTCATCTCGGTCCCGGAGGCGAGCAGCGCCTCCTCCAGGATGTGCAGCGACGGCGCGCCGCCGGTACCCATGATGAGCCGGGAGCCGAACTCCCGGTCGGCGATGACGAGGGGGTCCCGGGTGTCCACGGCCGCCGGCACGCTGATCTGAGTGGTCATCTCACCCTCCCTGCACCGCAGTGAGCACGTCTACCCGGTCGTTCTCGGTGACCGTGGTCCCGGCCCACGCGGCCTTGGGGACCACTTCGTCGTTGACCGCTACCGCGATGCCGCTGTTCTCCTCCGTCAGAGAGCGGACGACGTCGGCCACCGTGGTGTGCGGCGCCATGTCGCGGCGCTCGCCGTTGATGATCACGTCCACTGGTCTCACTCGTTTCTGTCGCTGCCGAATTCTCGGGTGGCGGCGAATCGCCGCGCGTAGTCCGGTAGGTCGCCGCCGGCCAGGACCTCGGCCATGGCGTCCCCGGTGGCCGGGGTCAGCAGCACGCCGTGTCGGAAGTGGCCGACGGCCACATGCAGCCCGGGCAGGCGGGTCGGCCCGAGTAACGGTTCGTTGCCGGAGGACCCCGGCCGCAGGCCGACGCACGTCTCGGTGACCTCCAGCTCGCTCACGCCGGGCACCAGTTCGTGCGCGTCGCGCAGGACCTCCCAGAGTCCGCCGGCGGTCAGCCGGGTGTCGTACCCCAGCTCCTCCTGCGTGGCGCCCACGACGATCTCGCCGTCCGCCCGGGGGACCAGGTAGACGGGAGAGCCCTTGACCAGGCCGCGCACAGTGCGGGAGACGATCGGGGGCTCGTTCTCGGGCATCCGCAGCCGCAGCAACTGGCCCTTGACCGGCCGCAGCGGTGGGAGGGCGCCTTCAGGGACACCTCCGATCCCGGGGGTCCAGGCGCCGGTGGCCAGCACGACCTGCTCGGCGTTGATCTCGCCGCCGGATTCCAGGCGCACACCGCGGGCCCGGCCCCCGTCGGTCAGCAGCTCGGTCACGCGATCGCGGACACCGACCACGCCGTTCCGCTCGGCGGCCGACCACAGCGCATCCGCGAGCATCCGCGGGTCGACCGAGTGGTCGTCGGGGGCGAAGATGCCCCCGCGCACCGAGGGCGCGAGCATCGGCTCCAGTTTGCGGCACTCGCGGCTGGTCAGCCGTTCGGCCTTGACTCCGAGGCGGGTCTGCAGCTCGCTGAGTTCGGTCAGTTTGGCCAGGTCGTCGGTGTCGAAAGCGATCTGCAGGGTGCCATTGGGCCGGAAACCGGCGTGCAGCCGGCTCTCGCCCTCCAGCTCGGCGATGAAGGCGGGGTAGCGGTCGCGGGACAGTACGCAGAACCGCATGAGCGGTTCCTCACCGAACGTGGCCTCGGTCGCGGGAGTGAGCATCCCCGCTGCGACCCCGGAGGCGGCGTTGCGGGATTCCCGCGAGACAACGGTGACCTTCAGTCCGCGTTGCGCGGCTCGCCAGGCGGTGACCAGGCCGATAAGCCCGTTTCCCGCGACGACAACATCGCGGGAGGTTCCTGTGCGCACGATGTGAAACCTCTCCCTTCGCCGGTATGACCCGGATCAGGTTCATGCGGTCGGAGGCTCACAGCCTCCCTCTCAGCCGGGTTTCACCCGGCTCCCGCGGGGATCTGCTTGTCTACACTCCCCGATTTTACCGACCCCTGGTCGAAAGGGAGAACGCCCCTGCGCTACGCCATGAGCGATAACAGGGAAAAGGGGGGTTTGCGCCGGAGCGGGGTGTGGCAGATTGGCTCCGTGACACAGAATGACCGTGACATCGACGCCCTCGTGGGTGACTGGCTGCCGATGCGGGAGGCCGCGAAGGCGCTGAACGTCAGCCCGAACCGGATCAAGCAGCTCATCCGCGACCACAAGCTCCTCGGTGTCAAGCGACAGGGGGAAGTCTCGATCCCGGCCGCGTTCATCGTCGAAGGCGAGGTCGTCAAGGGGCTGCCCGGCACACTGACGGTCCTCGCCGACTGCGGTTTCAGCGCTGAGGAAGCGCTGCGCTGGCTGTTCACACCCGATGACACGCTTCCCGGAGCACCCATCGAGGCGATCATGGCCAGCCGCGGCACCGAAGTACGCCGCCGCGCCCAGGCCATGGCACTGTAGCGCGGAGCAGGCACAACGGAGCGGCCAAACGCTGCGGGCCGCTCCGTCCGGCGGTACGGCCCGCATTACCCTGGACACCGTGAATGCGAGCTTGCGTGAGCGCCTGGACGGCAGCCGCCTCTACCTGTGCACCGACGCCCGGCAGGAGCGAGGCGACCTCGCCGGGTTCCTCGACGCCGCACTCTCCGGCGGCGTGGACATCGTCCAGCTGCGCGACAAGACCCTGGAGGCGCGCCAGGAGCTGGAGTTCCTGAAGGTCATGCGCGAGGCGTGCGAACGCCACGGGACGCTGCTGGCCGTCAACAACCGCGCCGACATCGCCCGGGCGTCGGGCGCCGACGTTCTGCACCTCGGTCAGAACGACCTGCCCGTGCGCTATGCCCGGGAGATCATCGGGGACGGGCCGCTGATCGGCCGCTCGAACAACAACGCGGAAACGGCGGTCGCGTCGGCCGCGGAGGAAGGGGTCGACTACTTCTGTGTCGGTCCCACCTGGTCCACTCCCACCAAGCCGGGCCGTCCGGCAGCGGGGCTCTCCCTCATCGAGAAGACGGCCGCGCTGGGCGGCGACCGCCCCTGGTTCGCCATCGGCGGGATCGACCTCGACAACCTCGGCCAGGTGCTCGACGCCGGTGCGCGCCGCGCCGTCGTGGTGCGCGCGATCACCCAGGCCGACGACCCGCATGCCGCGGCCGCGGAGTTCCGGCGTCGGCTGGAGGCGCGGGCGGACGCGGCCGCAGGCTGAGTCCGGTCAATTGTGCACGTGCGCCAGCGTGCTGGGATGCCGGCGCAGGTAGCCCTCGATGGACTGGGCGGGATGGCCGGCCAGGTCCGGGACGGTGGGGACCACCACGTCCATCTCGCCGTTGGCGATGGCGGCGTAGGAGCTGGCCCAGCCCTCGATGGCCCACTCCGGAGCGCCGGAAGGGCGCCGCGACTCCAGAGCCTCCTCCCAGGTCTCCGGGACGTACCGCACGGCTTTGGCGGTCAGGGCGGACAGCCGCTCGACGGTCGTGCCGAGGGTCACCGCTTCGGGGCCGGTGACGTCGTAGGTTCGGCCGTCGTGGACGGAGTCCCGGGTGAGCACGGCGGCCGCCACGTCGGCGACGTCGTCGCGCGAGACCCAGGCGACGCGCCCGTTCCCCGCCGGGCCCCGGAGCACCCCGGTGCGGTCGATCCAGTGGGGCAGCATGTCGAGATAGAAACTCGGGCGCAGGAACGTGTGGGCGACGCCGGCGGAGCGGATGTGCGTCTCGGTGTAGAAGTGGTCGCGAGCGAAGGTGAACGTCGCCGCGGGGGCCGCTGAGAGGAAGGAGAGGTAGACGATCCTGGTCACGCCCGCGGCGACGGCGGCGTCGATGGCGCTGATGTGCTGCCGCAGCCGGTCGGCGGACTCCGTCGCCGACACCAGGAAGAGGGTGGCGGCCCCCTTCACCGCACGTTCGAAGGCGTGCGGATCCTCGTAGGCGGCCATGGCGGCCATGGCGGCGCTGGCGTCGGGCAGCTCGGGGGCGCGGTTGATGTCCCGGACGATGAGGCGCTGCGCGGCGCCGATCCGGGCCAGCCGGGCGGCCACCCGTCCACCGATAGCGCCGGTGGCGCCGGTGATGCCGATGGTGTGCGTTATCGCCTGATCGTCACCCATGGTTTAAGATTCTCGCCCTGCGACCCGCCCGGTGCACTCACCACTGCGCGGTGAACGCGGATCCGCCGGTACGGGGGCCTCTTTCAGCGTGTCGTGTCACCGGTCGCGCTGCCTTCCCGGGCGGTCGCCGAGCCGGGGTAGCTGAGCCTGCGGAGCAGCACTTCGGCGGGACCGCGGCGGTCGGCGCGCTCCAGCGCGTAGGCGCCGGCGACCGTCACCAGCCAGGTCGCCACGGCGAACGCCGCCATCTGCGCGCTCCCCATCACCGCGCCGAGCCCCAGCCCCCACGCGGACAGCAGTGGGGCGCAGATCACCGACTGGGCGAGGTAGCACGACAGCGAGCGTTTGCCGACGGCCGCGACAGAGGTGACAGCGAGCCCGTGCCGCACGCGCCCCTGCAAGCGGTACCCGATCAGGCCGAAGAGCGCGGCGTAGCCGAGACCGCCCAGGAGTCCGGTGAACGACTGGGTTGTCGAGAAGACCCAGCTCACGGACTCGGTGAGCGGCAGGATATCCACGTGGTGGAGAGCGTGCGGGAGCCCGCCAAGCCAGGCGAACGCGATCCCGCCGATAGCCACGCGGCGCAGGAGGGGGAGATGGCGGTGCGGCTCCTCCAGGATCCGGTTGCGGGCCGCCCAGAAGCCGAGCAGGATCGCGACGGGGACGGTGATCGTCAGCACTCCCTGGAAGACGGCGATCAGCGGCCACAGCATGGCGCGCTGGCCGGCGGCGGCGAGCGGGTCGGTCTCGCTGACGTTCGCTGTCATCATCGCCATGAAGTCGGTGCCGCCGGCGGTCTGCGCCGGAGCGTCGGCGGCCGCCGCGATGGAGGCGCCGACGACGCCGAGCACACTCACGATAGCGAGGACGGAGGTCCCGATCCCGGCCCAGACGAGCAGGACGCGGTTGCTGCGCCGCAGGAACAGCGCGCCCAGCACGAGGCCGGCGAAGCCGTAGGCGCCGAGGATGTCGCCCATCCAGAGCAGCAGGGCGTGCACGAACCCGAAGACGAGCAGCCACAGGTTGCGCCGCCGCAGCAGGGCCAGCGCGGCTTGCCGGGGCGCCCCGGCCTCCTCCTGGCGCAGCAGCAGCTGCACCATGCCGTAGCCGAACAGGAAGGCGAACATGGGATAGACCCGCAGGTCCACACAGGTGATGATGACCGCCTGGACGATCTGGTCCGGGACGGAGCCGTCCACGGGGTGGAAGGTCGTCAGGCCGCGCTCGCGGCCCCACAGGTAGAACGGGGTGTTCGCCAGCACGATGAGCAGCAGCATGAAGCCGCGGGCGAGATCCGGGGCGAGCGCGCGTTCGCTGCCGCCTACGGGAGCGCGCAGGGAGGGGCGGGCAGTGTCCATCGCAGTGCTCCTGTGCCGTGTCGCCGCCGTCTTCTCACGGCGGTCAACGACATACTCGCTCATGAGCCGCGGCCGGAGCATCCGCCGTCCGGAAGTGGCCAGGTCCCCGAGCGGGAGTCTCCCGTTTCCGCCATGCCCGCCGGTGCGGGGGTTCGCCCGGCCGGTGGGGCCTCAGTGCTTGCGCGCCGTCGCGGCCACGATGAGGTCGGACAGCGCGGCACGGGCGTCATCGGCGATGAGGGGACTCTCCACTGCCGAGGTGGCCTGTGCCACGTAGTCGTCGATGCGCCTCTCGCACGCGTCCAGCGCACCGCTGTCCGCGATGAGACCGCGCATCCACTCCACCGTATCCAGAGTGAGGGCGGGATCGCCCAGGTGGCGGCGGAACTCCGCGGCGCCGGCAGGGCCGGCCCTGTGCAGCGTCTCGGCGACGATCAGCGTGCGCTTCCCCTCCCGCAGGTCGTCGCCCGCGGGCTTGCCGGTCTGCTCCGGGTCGCCGAAGACGCCCAGGACGTCGTCGCGGAGCTGGAAGGCGATGCCCAGGGGGAGGCCGTAGGCGCTGTAGACCGGTGCGAGGCCGTCGTAGCGCCCGGCCAGCGCCGCCCCTAGGTGCAGCGGGCGTTCGATGGTGTACTTGGCGGCCTTGTAGTGCATGACGCGCAGCGATTCCTCGACGCTCTCCGCCGCGCGCACCTGTGCGAGCAGGTCCAGGTACTGGCCGGCCATGACCTCAGTGCGCATCAGGTCGAACGGGTGCCGTCCCTCGCTGAGGGCCTCCGCGGGCAGCCCGCTCGCCTGGTACATCTCCTCGCACCACGCCAGGCAGAGATCGCCGATCAGCACCGCGGCCCCTTGGCCGAACCCGTCGGAGTCGCCGCTCCACCCGGAGCGGGAGTGCAGATCCGCCAATCGCCTGTGCGTCGCCGGAAGGCCCCGCCGGGTGTCGCTGTTGTCGATGACGTCGTCGTGGATGAGGGCGCAGGCCTGCAGGAACTCCAGCGAGGCCGCAGCGGTGTAGATCCCGGGAACGTCCCCGCCGCCGGCTCCCCGCCATCCCCAGTAGCAGAATGCGGGACGCAGCCGTTTGCCGCCGGTGAGCATCGCCTCCAGTGCCTTGAGCACGGGCGCCAGCTCCGGCCCCATCTCCAGCATCTGGGCGCGGCGCCGTTCGAGGAAGCGGGAGAGCTCGGCGTCGACGGGCGCGCGCACGAAAGAGATGGGGGAGGTGTGCGAGGAGGTCATGTAGTGAAGGCTATCTGCCGGTCCGTGCGAATCCGTGTGCTCCCCGTTTGACGTGATTAGCGCTGTGACCGGCGCAGATGCGTCTTACATGGGGGGTGGCCCCCTGAACAGGCCGGACAGGTGGCCTAAGGTGTTGACTATGTTTGGGTCACCGTCACACACAGAGACAGCGCACGACGCCGCGTCGCGGCCGCGGCACATCAGCGAACTGCTCAAAACTGGCGAACCGACATTCTCTTTCGAGTTCTTCCCCCCGAAGACGGCAGAAGGCCTGCGGAAGCTCTGGCAGGTTATCCGCGAGATCGAGGCGCTGGCGCCCTCGTTCGTCTCCGTGACCTACGGAGCCGGGGGCGGTACGCGGGACCTCACTGTCGAGATCACCGAGCGGCTGGCCACCGACACCACGCTGCTGCCGGTCGCGCACACGACCGCCGTCAACCACTCCGTCGCCGAACTCCGCCACCTCATCGGCCGGTTCGCCGACGCCGGAGTGAGCAACATGCTCGCCCTGCGCGGGGACCCGCCCGGCGACCCGCTGGGCGAGTGGGTGAAGCACCCCGAAGGGCTGGAGTACGCCTCGGAACTGGTCCGGCTGATCAAGGAGAGCGGCGACTTCTCGGTGGGGGTCGCGGCGTTCCCCTTCAAGCATCCGCGTTCGGCCAGCGTCGAGGAGGACGTGGAGTTCCTCATCCGCAAGTTCCAGGCCGGAGCGGACTACGCGATCACCCAGATGTTCTTCGACGCCGACGACTACCTGCGGCTGCGCGACCGCGTGGCGGCCAAGGGCGGAGGGAACGTCCCGATCATCCCCGAGATCATGCCGGTGGTGAAGTACTCCACGATCGAGATGTCGGAGAAGCTGTCGGGGCCCCGTTCCCGAAGCACCTCGAGGAGCGGTTCGACAGAGTGAAGGACGATCCCGGCGCTCTGCGCGAGATGGGCATGGAGCATGCGCAGCAGATGTGCGAGCGGCTGCTCGACGAGGGCGCGCCCGGCATCCACTTCATCACGTTCAACCAGTCCACGGCTACGCGCGAGATCTACGAGCGGATCGCCGCCGACCGCGTGCCCGCAATGGCAGCCGGGCGGCCATGATCGTGTAGGGCTGGTGGGGGCTGCCGGGGAAGTAGAACTCCGGCAGCACATCGGTGAAGCCGTACGAACGGTAGAGACTGTGGGCGGCCGTGGGGCCGGTATAGGTCGACAGGACGGCGGTGCGTTCCCCGCGTACCGCCGTCAGCCTTTCCAGCAGCCGCCGCCCGATGCCCCGGCCCTGCCACTCGGGCAGTACGTGGATTTCGGCGATCTCGAAGGAATCGCTGAACCAGCGCTGTTCCGCAGTGGGGTCGCGGGCCCGGAGCTCGTCCGTGACGACGTCGTGCCACCACTGCCCGCCCTGGCCGTGGAAGCCGTAGGCGAATCCGAGGGCGGCCGTGTCACCGGGAGCCAGGGCGACGACCGAATGGAACCGCGGATTGCGGGCGTGCTGCCCCATGATGGTGCGACGTCCCGTGATCTGCTTCCGGAGCGGGTCCATCGCGGCCGCATAGACCTCCAGCAGCGCGGGAAGCGCATGGAGGAACGCAGGTGCGGCCAGGTCGCACAGCTCGATGTCGGTCTCCACAACCTCACCCTAGAGGAGCGCGCGCGAGCGTCCAGAGGTTGTTGACGGGACCGTGCCCGTGCGGTTTACTGGAGCGTGTTCGAACCTGTGTTCGAATTCGGTTCGTGCGCTACTCCTTGGGCTCGCGCCCGGGTGTCACCCCCGGCGCCTGGGCGTGGGAAGCGGCCGGGAGGGGGAGGGGAAGCCCCTTTCCCGGCCGCGACTAAGTACGCGTCCGGGGGCGTGGCTGGTTGTGCTGGGGCATGCGTGTGCAGCAGCGCGCGCGAACCTCGGTGAAGGCGCGCGGGCCGCGCGGTATTCCCGTGTCGAGCGTGTTCGAGAGCCCCTGGGACAAGGGGGCGTGGACGGAGGGACCGGCCGCGGGTGCCCGGATCGGTGCCGGTCAGAAAGCGTCCACTGCCCTGCGCGCCTCGGGATCGAGAACGCCCCAGTTGATGAGCTCCTCGGTAAGGTCAGCGGGCGAGCGGTCATAGATCACCGCGAGCGAGCGCAGGTCTTCCTGGCGGATCGAGAGCACGCGCCCGTTGTAGTCACCACGCTGGCTCTGGATGGTGGCCACGTAACGGGCGAGCGGCCCGGCCTTCTCCTGGGGAAGCTGCTGCATGCGCTCCAGGTCGATGACCAGCTTGGGCGTGGGGCCCAGTGGAGTCGGTGCGGCGCCGCCGGGCAGCAGCTCCGACATGGGCACACCGTAGAAGTCCGCGAGCTCGGCGAGCTTTTGGACGGTGACCGCGCGGTCACCGCGCTCGTAGGAGCCCACCACGACGGCCTTCCAGCGCCCGTGGGACTTTTCTTCCACCCCGTGCAGGGACAGTCCCTGCTGGGTGCGGATGGCGCGCAGCCGCGCACCGAGAGACTTCGCGTATTCGGATGGCATCTTCCTCGTCGCTCCCCGGCCGTGAAGGTGGCTGGTGTGGGCGGCGGACCCCATTCGTTCGGTTACCCCGAAACCCGCGAAATCCACATCGTTCTCTGTTTCGCGGGGACAGGCCCCGAGCAGTCCCACCCAGATTGGTTACGGACAGTGACCGTAAGGCTGTCGGGGCGCCAGGTCAAGCCGTTGGGTGAAAATGCGACTATTCAGTGGCCAAACCGTGCGTAAGTGAGGGGTCTCTCATTCTGGGGGTGATGCGGACGATTCGTGGTGTTTTGGACTCCGGGAAGCCCGGAGCCGTAGGGGCTCCCGCGTTTCCCGCGGTCGAGTGGCCGGTACCGGCATCCCGAACACTTCGCCGTCTCGCGGCCGGAGTCAAGGTTTGATCACGTGATCAGTGTCATATTTTTGCAATGTTTGACCTTTCCTGCTGACGGGACCATCGCGGCGGCGCTGATAACGTGAGGCCGTTCGACGTCCTTTAACGGCCTGTCCCGCGAGGCAGGGAAGGGGGTCATCGCTTTGTGTGCGCAAAAACGCGCAAAGAGTGATGTAGGTGAAGGTTCGCCCGCACGCGCGGACCTCGACAGGACACGGGCCGTCCTCGAAGGCCCCGAGATCGGTCGGGCACTGACCCGTATCGCTCATGAAGTGCTGGAACGCACCAAGGGCGGAGAAGGCGTCACCCTGCTGGGCATACCGACCCGCGGCGTTCCGCTGGCCCGCCGGCTCGCCGAGCGCATCGAGCGGGTGGAGGACCGTTCCGTCCCGTGGGGCTCACTCGACATCACCATGTACCGCGACGATCTCCGCCTGGCCCCGGCACGTGCGCTCGGCCGCACCGACATCCCCGCCGAAGGCATCGACGACCGCGTCGTGGTCCTCGTCGACGACGTCCTCTTCTCCGGCCGCACTGTCCGCGCCGCGCTCGACGCCCTCAACGACCTGGGCCGGCCGCGCGCCGTGCAGCTCGCCACCCTGGTCGACCGCGGCCACCGCCAGTTGCCCATACGAGCCGACTACGTCGGGAAGAACCTCCCCACGTCGCTCCGCGAGAGCGTCACGGTGCTGCTCGACGAGTTCGACAGCCGCGATGCCGTGCTCGTCGGCCCGGCCAAGGCCCGCCCTGCTCCGGAGGAGGAACACTGATGCGGCACCTGCTCTCCGCCGGGGACCTCTCCCGCGACGAAGCCATCCTGGTGCTGGACACCGCGAAAGAGCTCGCCCAGGTCAGCGGGCGTTCCGTGAAGAAGTACCCGACCCTGCGCGGGCGCACCGTGGTGAACCTCTTCTACGAGGACTCCACCCGCACCCGGACGTCCTTCGAGCTCGCCGCCAAACGCTTGTCGGCCGACGTCATCAACTTCTCCGCCAAGGGGTCCAGCGTCTCCAAGGGAGAGAGCCTCAAGGACACTGCGCTCACCCTGCAGGCCATGGGGGCCGACGGCGTGGTCATCCGGCACAGCGCCTCCGGAGCCGCCCACCGGCTGGCCGGCTGGGTGGACGGCGCCGTCCTCAACGCCGGCGACGGCACCCACGAGCACCCCACCCAGGCGCTGCTGGACGTGTTCACCATGCGCGAGCGTTTGGGGCACCTCGAAGGGCTGCGCGTAGCCATCGTCGGCGACATCCTGCACAGCCGGGTGGCCCGCTCCAACGTCCTGCTGCTGCACACGCTCGGCGCCGAGGTCACCCTGGTCGCCCCGCCCACGCTGCTGCCGGTTTCCGTGCACACCTGGCCCTGCGCCGTCTCCTACGAGCTCGACGAGGTACTGCCCAAGAGCGATGTGGTGATGATGCTGCGGGTGCAGGCCGAGCGGATGAAGGACGCGTTCTTCCCCACCGCGCGCGAGTACAGCCGCCGCTACGGCCTGGACCGCGAACGCTTCGCCCGCATGCAGCGGGACGCCATCGTGATGCACCCCGGCCCGATGGTCCGGGGTATGGAGATCTCGGCCGAGGTCGCCGACTCCCCGCGCTCCACCGTCACCGAGCAGGTGACCAACGGCCTCAGCGTTCGCATGGCGGTTCTGTACCTGCTGCTCGGCGGGTCTGAATCCGGGATCGGCAACCAGGAGGGGCAGGCATGACCGAGAGCAGCACCGCGGCCGCGACGACCCGCTTGATCCGCGGCGCCCGCGTCGCCGGCGGTGACCCGGTGGACATCCTGGTCCGGGACGGCGTCATCGTCGCAGTCGGGACCGGGCTGGAAGCGGACGCCGACGCCGGGGTCGACATCCTCGACGCGACGGGGCTCATCGCTCTTCCCGGCCTGGTCGACCTGCACACCCACTTGCGCGAGCCCGGCCGCGAGGACGCGGAGACCGTGGCCACGGGCGCCCGCGCCGCCGCCGTGGGCGGCTACAGCGCCGTGCACGCGATGGCGAACACCGACCCCGTGGCCGACACCGCCGGCGTCGCCGAGCAGGTCTGGCGACTCGGCCGCGACGCCGGCTACTGCGACGTCCAGCCGGTGGGTGCCGTCACCCGCGGACTGGAGGGGGAGCGGTTGGCCGAACTGGGCGCCATGGCCGACTCCATGGCCAGGGTCCGGGTCTTCTCCGACGACGGCGTCTGCGTTTCCGACGCCCTGCTTATGCGGCGGGCCCTGGAGTACGTCAAGGCGTTCGACGGCGTGGTCGCCCAGCACGCCCAGGAGCCGCGGCTGACCGAAGGCGCCCAGATGAACGAGGGCCTGGTCTCCGACCGCCTGGGCCTGGCCGGATGGCCCGCTGTCGCTGAGGAGGCCGTCATCGCCCGCGACTGCCTGCTCGCCGAGCACGTGGCTCGCGGCTGCACATCTGCCACGTCTCCACGAAGGGGTCGGTGCAGATCCTGCGCTGGGCCAAGAGTCGCGGCTGCGACGTCACCGCCGAGGTCACGCCGCACCACCTGCTGCTCACCGACGAGCTCGCCGAGAGCTACGATCCCATCTACAAGGTCAATCCGCCGTTGCGCACCGCTGAGGACGTCCACGCGCTGCGCGAGGCCCTCGCGGACGGCACGATCGACTGCGTGGCCACGGACCACGCGCCGCACCCGATCGAGGCCAAGGAGACCGAGTGGTCCAACGCCGCGATGGGGATGGTGGGGCTGGAGACGGCCCTATCGGTGGTCCAGCGGACGATGGTCGACACCGGCCTGCTCGACTGGGCCGGGGTCGCCGAGCGCATGTCGGCCACACCGGCGCGCATCGGCCGCCTGCCCGGCCACGGCCGTCCGATCGCGGTGGGGGAGCCGGCCAACATTACGCTGTACGACACGGACACGGACCGGGAGGTCGATCCGGCCGTGCTGGTCTCCAAGAGCGGAAACACCCCCTACCGGGGGATGCGTGTGCCCGGTCGGGTGATCGCGACGCTGCTGCGCGGTAGACCAACAGTCCTCGACGGGAAGATCCAGTGAGTTCACAGACAACTGCCTCCGGCAGGCCTGCCGCGGACGGGAGTGATATGCAGGTTCCGGCGATTCTTGTGCTGGAGGACGGCCGGGTGTTCCACGGCCGCTCCTTCGGTGCCCGGGGGGAGACCTTCGGCGAGATCGTGTTCAACACGGGCATGACCGGCTACCAGGAGACGCTCACCGACCCCTCGTACCACCGCCAGATCGTGGCGATGACCGCCCCTCACATCGGCAACACCGGGGTCAACGACGACGACCCCGAGTCCGGACGGATCTGGGTCGCCGGGTACGTGGTGCGCGAACCCGCCCGCATCCCGTCCAACTGGCGGGCTCAGCGCACGCTCGAAGAGGAACTGGTCCGGCAGGGGGTGGTCGGCGTCGCCATGCCCGGAACCCGCGCGCTCACCCGGCACCTGCGCGACCGCGGCGCCATGCGCGCGGCCATCAGCACCGAGGAGACCGACCCGGAGCGGCTGCGTGAGCGCGTGCTGGCCAGCCCGCGGATGAGCGGAGCCGACCTGGCCGATGAGGTCACCACCGAGGAGCCCTACACCCTCCACCCGCCCGAGGGCGTGCCCACGCGGTTCCGGGTCGCCGCGATCGACCTGGGCATCAAGGCCATGACACCGCAGCGGCTGGCCGAGCGGGGATGCGAGGTCACGGTGCTGCCCGCCGGCACCGGCGCCGAGGAGATCCTCGCGACGGAGCCCGACGGCGTGTTCTTCAGCAACGGCCCCGGCGATCCGGCGGCCATGGACGGTCCCGTCGCCGTGATGCGCGAGATCCTGGACACCGGGACCCCGCTGTTCGGGATCTGCTTCGGCAACCAGATCCTCGGCCGCGCCCTGGAACTGGGGACGTACAAGCTGCGGTTCGGCCACCGCGGTGTGAACCAGCCGGTGCGCGACGTGCACACCGGGCGCGTCCACATCACCAGCCAGAACCACGGTTTCGCCGTTGACGCCCCCACCGACGGCCCCTTCGACACGCCCTACGGGCGCGCCGAGGTCAGCCACATCGGCCTCAACGACGACGTCGTGGAAGGGCTGCGGCTGCTGGACCGCCCCGCCTTCAGCGTCCAGTACCACCCCGAAGCCGCCGCGGGACCGCACGATGCCGCCGAGCTGTTCGACGCGTTCTGCGACCTGATGTCCATCCAGCACGCACAGCCCGCCAAGTCGTAGAAGGACAACGATGCCGCGCCGTAGTGACCTGTCTTCCGTTCTCGTGATCGGCTCCGGGCCGATCGTCATCGGCCAGGCGTGCGAGTTCGACTACTCGGGGACCCAGGCCTGCCGGGTCCTCAAGGACGAGGGGCTCCGTGTGATCCTGGTGAACTCCAACCCGGCCACGATCATGACCGACCCGGAGTTCGCGGACGCCACGTACGTCGAACCCATCACGCCCGAGATGATCGAGAAGATCATCGCCAAGGAGCGTCCCGACGCCCTGCTGCCGACCCTGGGCGGGCAGACCGCACTCAACGCCGCCGTCGCCCTGCACGAGGCCGGGGTGCTCGACAAGTACAACGTCGAACTGATCGGCGCCAACATCGACGCCATCCAGGCCGGCGAGGACCGCGAGACGTTCAAGGACGTCGTCGAGCGTATCGGCGGCGAATCGGCCCGTTCGCGCATCTGCCACTCGCTCCAGGAATGCCTGGACGCCGCCGAGGAGTTGGCCTACCCGGTCGTCGTGCGGCCGTCGTTCACCATGGGCGGGTCCGGTTCCGGGTTCGCCCACAACGAAGCCGACCTGCGCCGCATCGCGGGTCAGGGGCTGGCGCTCTCCCCGACCCACGAAGTGCTCCTGGAGGAGTCCATCCTCGGCTGGAAGGAGTACGAGCTGGAGTTGATGCGCGACGGCAACGACAACGTGGTCGTCGTCTGCTCTATCGAGAACTTCGATCCCATGGGCGTGCACACCGGGGACTCGGTGACGGTCGCCCCGGCCATGACGCTCACCGACCGCGAGTACCAGCGGATGCGCGACATCGGCATCGCGGTCATCCGCGAGGTCGGCGTGGACACCGGCGGATGCAACATCCAGTTCGCCGTGCACCCCGAGAACGGGCGGGTCATCGTCATCGAGATGAACCCGCGCGTCTCGCGCTCCTCCGCCCTGGCGTCGAAGGCCACCGGGTTCCCGATCGCCAAGATCGCGGCGAAACTCGCCGTCGGCTACACCCTCGACGAGATCCCCAACGACATCACCGCCGAGACGCCGGCCAGCTTCGAGCCGACCCTCGACTACGTCGTTGTCAAGGTGCCGCGGTTCGCCTTTGAGAAGTTCCCCGGCGCCGACCCGGGCCTGACCACCACCATGAAGTCGGTCGGGGAGGCCATGGCGATCGGCCGGTCCTTCTCCGAGGCGCTGCAGAAGGCGATGCGCTCGCTGGAGAAGAGGGGGGTCGGCTTCACCTGGGCGGGCGGGCCCGGGGACAAGGACGAGCTGCTGCGCAGTGTCGCCACTCCCACCGAGTACCGGTTGCGCCAGGTTCAGCAGGCGCTTCGGGCCGGCGCGACCGTGGCCGAACTGCACGCCGCCACCAGGATCGACCCGTGGTTCCTCGACCAGCTGCTGCTGATGGAGGAGACCGCGCGCGAGATCGCGGCCGCCCCGAAGCTCGGGGCGGAACTACTGCGCTCGGCCAAGCGGCTGGGCTTCTCCGACACCCAGATCGGCGAGATCGTCGGCAAGTCCGCCGAGGTCGTCCGGGAGCTGCGGTACGCGCTCGGCATCCACCCGGTCTATCTGACCGTCGACACGTGCGCCGCGGAGTTCGCCGCCCAGACGCCCTACCTCTACTCCAGCTACGACGAGGAGACCGAGGTCCCCGAGGGCGCCAGGCCCAAGGTGATCATCCTCGGCTCCGGCCCGAACCGCATCGGGCAGGGCGTGGAGTTCGACTACAGCTGCGTGCACGCCTGCTTCGCGCTGTCCGAGGCGGGCTACGAGACGGTCATGGTGAACTGCAACCCCGAGACCGTCTCGACCGACTACGACACCAGCGACCGGCTGTACTTCGAGCCGCTCACCCTGGAGGACGTGCTGGAGGTCGTGCGGGCCGAGCAGCTCACCGGCGAGGTCGTCGGGGTGGTCGTGCAGCTGGGAGGGCAGACCCCGCTGGGGCTGGCGCGCGAGCTCAAAGCCGCCGGCGTCCCCATCGTCGGCACCAGCCCCGAGTCCATCGACCTCGCCGAGGACCGCGGCGAGTTCGGCAGGGTGCTCGCCGACGCCGGGCTGCCCGCACCCAAGCACGGCACGGCGCACTCGTTCGACGGGGCCAGGAAGGTCGCCGACGAGATCGGCTACCCGGTCATGGTCCGCCCGTCCTACGTGCTGGGCGGGCGCGGGATGGAGATCGTCTACAACGAGACCATGCTGCGCGATTACATCGCGCGCAACGCGGAGGTCAGTCCGGAGTACCCGGTGCTGATCGACCGTTTCCTGGACGACGCCATCGAGATCGACGTCGATGCGCTCTACGACGGGCACGAGCTCTATCTGGGCGGCATCATGGAGCACATCGAGGAGGCCGGGATCCACTCCGGCGACTCCGCGTGCGCGCTCCCCGCGGTGACGCTGGGCAACGAGGATTTCGAGCGGATCCGCTACTCCACCGAGGGCATCGCCCGCGGCTGCGGCGTGCGCGGGCTGCTCAACGTGCAGTACGCGCTCGCCTCGGGGGTGCTGTACGTGCTGGAGGCCAATCCGCGGGCCTCGCGCACGGTGCCGTTCGTCTCCAAGGCCAGCGCGGTCCCGCTGGCCAAGGCGGCCGCCCGGGTGATGCTCGGCTCCTCCATCGCCGACCTGCGCCGCGAGGGCCTGCTACCGGCCGAGGGCGACGGCGGGACCCTGCCCATGGACGCCCCGATCTCGGTGAAGGAGGCGGTGCTGCCCTTCAACCGGTTCATCGACCGGCAGGGGGAGGGCGTCGACACCGTGCTCGGCCCGGAGATGCGCTCCACGGGCGAGGTCATGGGCCTGGACGCTGACTTCGGCGCGGCGTACGCCAAGTCGCAGCAGGCGGCGTTCGGGTCGCTGCCGACGTCGGGCGCGGTCTTCGTCTCGGTCGCCAACCGCGACAAGCGGACGATGGTCTTCCCGGTCAAGCGGCTGGCCGACCTGGGATTCGAGATCCTGGCGACCGAGGGGACGGCGTGGGTGCTCCGGCGCAACGGAGTCCCGGCGCGGGTCGTCCGCAAGCAGAGCGAAGGTCCCGGTCCGGACGGCGAACCCACTATCGTGCAACTCATCCACGACGGCGAGGTGGACCTTATCGTGAACACCCCGTTCGGCAGCGCGGGCCAGTCCGGGCCGCGGCTGGACGGCTACGAGATCCGCACCGCCGCGGTCGTGCGCAGCGTGCCGAGCGTCACGACGGTGCAGGGGCTGGCCGCGGCCGTGCAGGGCATCGAGGCGCTGGTACGCGGCGACATCGGTGTGCGCTCCCTCCAGGAGCACGCAGAGGCGCTGCGCGGCGGCGAAGGCTGAACGGGGACGCTGCGCACCGCACGGCGGCGCTGCGCGGCGTCCCCGTCGAGAAAAAGGGGCCCACAGGTGAGCGATTTCGGACCGGTGCAAATGCGGAGCCCCGTGCTGACCGTTCGACGGGTGGACGCTACTACGCCATTACGGTCGTGGCACCAGGGATCGCCGAACGGTTCCGCTCCGGGCAGTTCGTGGCGGTGGCGGTCGGCGGTGAGCACTCGGGCATGCTGCTGCGGCGCCCCTTCGCGATCCACGATGTCAAGCCGGACTACGGCGGCACGGTGGAGTTCCTCTTCGCGGTGCGCGGCGCGGGCACCGCATGGCTGGCCGAGCGCCGCTCCCGGGACCTGCTCGACGTCGTGGGTCCACTGGGCCGCCCCTTCCCGCTCCCCCGGGACCCGGTGAACTGCGTCCTGGTGGGCGGAGGGTCCGGGTGCGCCCCCTTGTTCCCGCTGGCGCACTCGCTGCGCCGCCGGGGGTGCCGGGTGGACTTCGTGCTCGGTGCGGCCTCGGCCGACCGCGTATGCAGCGCCATCACCGCCCGCAGGGTCGCCGAGACGGCCACCTTCACCACCGATGACGGCTCCTTCGGCGTGCGCGGCCGGGTGACCGACCCACTCGGGCAGGTCATCGAGGAGGCCCGCTCCGACGTCGTCTACGCGTGCGGTCCCATGGCGATGCTGCGCGCGGCCACCGCCGTGGCGGACCAGCACGGCATTCCCACCCAGGTGTCGGTGGAAGAGACCATGGCGTGCGGCACCGGGATCTGCATGACCTGTGTGATCCCGATCGTGGGGGAGGACGGCATCACCCGTATGGTGCGGTCCTGCGTCGACGGCCCGGTGTTCCGGGGGGAGCAGGTCCGCTTCGACGACGTGGGCACGATCCCGTTCGACGCCCTGGGCGCCCCCGGCTGGAAGGCGCAGGGAGACGGGGACCGGGCGGCCGACCGGGAGGCCGGCTGACGCTGTCCGGGTGCGCCCGGTCCGCGCGTTCCGCGAGATCATGGAGCGCGAAACGCGAATCGGTCACGTGACGATGGAAGGTGCCCCGGAAGATGAGCCCCGATCTGCGGGTCCGGCTGAGTCAGGTGGAGCTGGTCAACCCCATCATGACGGCGGCGGGATGCGCGGGAACCGGTCGCGAGCTCGCGCGCTTCGTCGACCTCGCCCGGATCGGGGCGATCGTGACGAAGTCGGTGATGCTGGAGCCGCGCGCGGGCCGGCCGGCCCCGCGCATGGCCGAGACGCCCAGCGGCATGCTCAGCGCCATCGGCCTGCAGGGGCCCGGGGTCGACGTCTTCCTGCAGCGTGACCTGCCCTGGCTGCTCTCCCGGGGCGGCCACACGGTGGTCTCCATCGCCGGAGGCAGCGCCTCGGAGTACGCCGAGCTGGCCAGGAGGCTTTCCGAGGCATCCGGAGTCGGGATGATCGAGGTCAACCTGTCCTGCCCGAACCCGGCGAGCCAGGGCCGGGACTTCACGGACGAGCCGGCCGAGGCGGCCCGCGTGGTGCACGCGGTGCGTTCGCACGCCCGTTCCGACATCCCGGTGTTCGCGAAGCTGGCCCCGGACGTTCCCGACCTGGTCGGGCTGGCCACCGCGTGCGTCGAGGCGCGCGCCGACGGCCTGTCCATGATCAACGCCGTGCGCGGCATGGCCATCGACCCCGTGACCCTGCGGCCCGCCGTCGCCGGAGGGATGGGCGGTGTCTCGGGGCCGGCGATCCGTCCGATCGCGGTCGGCTGCGTCCACCGGGTGCACGCCGCGCTGCCGGAGGTCCCCATCATCGGCATGGGCGGGGTGCGCACCGGGACCGATGTCCTGGAATTCATCGCGGCAGGGGCCTCGTCGGTGGCCGTGGGCACCGTGAACTTCGCGGACCCCTCCGCCTGCGCGCGTATCCTGCGCGAGTTCGAGGAGGCCGTGGAAGGCCGGGGAGTCGCCCGGGTGGGCGAACTCGTAGGAGCGGCCCATCGCCCGATCGGGGCCGCTCTGGGAGGATAGGAGACAGAGGCGCTCCAGTGGCCGCTGCGGCCGGAACACCAGGCCGGGCACCCCCGGGAGGTCGTCGGCGGCGGAACACGCGGCTACGGCCGTCTGGGCGCCGCACACATCACACCCCCTTCGTGCGCATGAACCGGTCGCACCGGGGAACCGCACGTGGCAGCGTGTCAATGCTGTTCATCGGCGGGAGCCGCAGGGATCCCACGGCGGCCCGCACCGCCCTGCTCATCCGTGACACCCGTAAGGAGGACGATTGTGGCCGCGCCCATCGCCGTCGCCATTGACGTACCCGAGATCGAGACCGCAGCCCGGTGGGCATCGGCGGTCGCTCCGCATGTCAGCACGGTCAAGGTCGGGCTGGAGCTCTACCTGCGCTACGGCCCCGAGGTGGTCACCACCGTCCGGGGCGCCAACAAGGTGTCGGTCTTCCTCGACCTGAAGATGCTCGACATCCCGGACACCGTCGCACGGGCCACGCGCAACGTGGCCCGGCTGAAACCGTCCTTCCTGACCGTGCACGCCACGGGCGGCCGGAAGATGATCGCGGCGGCGGTGGAGGCCGCCCCGGAGACCAAGATCGCCGCGGTCACGGTCCTGACGTCGTTGGACGACGCCGCGCTCGAAGAGGTGGGCCTGCGTGGGCCGGCACCCGACGCCGCGCGGCGACTCGCCGTGCTCGCGGTGGAGGCCGGGGCGCAGGCGCTGGTCTGCTCGCCGCAGGAGGTGGCGTCACTGCGTGCTGAGGTCGGCCCGGACATCACGCTGATCACGCCCGGAGTGCGGCCGGCCGGAACGGACAAGGGCGACCAGGCCCGGGTGGCTACCCCGGAGGAGGCGCTCGCCGCGGGGGCCGACCTCCTGGTGATCGGCCGCCCCATCACCCGTGCGCCGGACCCGGGCGCTGCCGCGGCCTCGATCGCGGCCGCGCTGCGCCGCGCGGAGACCGCTTCGGCTTAGTCGGCGGTCTCCGGTCCCCGCCCGGGATGCTCCGGCGGAGCCGCCACGTCCCTAAGTGGCCATTACCGGTTATGAAAGGCGACCCATAAGTGTGTGTCCGAAATTCGGCCGAAAGTGGCCGCCATGAGGTGTGTCACCTTCGGGTGGGGTGGGGCATGGGACCTGCAAGAGTGCCTCCGACCAGGCCGGAAGTCCTGGTTTTAGCATCTCTACGCAATCAGATTGTGGCGTAGCGTAATTAATTGGATGAAATAGCGCTTGAAAAGCCACTTTGCGTTGCCGAACAGGGTCGGAACCTACTAACTTGCGCAGGCGTCCGCCCTCTACAAACGAGAGAAAACCGAGGTGACCCGGCGTGGCCCTTCCTCCCCTCACACCAGAACAGCGCGCCGCGGCTCTGGAGAAAGCCGCGAAGGCCAGAAAGGAGCGCGCGGAAGTCAAGAACCGACTCAAGCACGGTGGAGTATCGCTGTCCGAGGTTCTTTCCGACGGACAGACCGATGACGTCATCGGCAAGATGAAGGTCTCCGCTCTGCTCGAATCGCTCCCGGGCGTCGGCAAGGTCCGCGCCAAGCAGATCATGGAGCGTCTGAACATCGCCGAGTCGCGGCGCGTCCGCGGCCTTGGCGCCAACCAGCGCTCGGCGCTCGAGCGCGAATTCGGTGGCGTCGAGTAGCCACCGGGCGCCGGCGCGGTCTCCCATCCGGGACCGCGCACCCCGTACCGGCCCTCCACCGACAGGGTTAGCGGAGGGTCCGCGACGGACACGGTTCGTGCCGCGGTGCGGCGCCGGCCGGGTTCGCCCCCACCTGGGGGCGAACCCGGCGGTCGCACCGCGGCACAGTGGTATAAAAGACCAATCCCGGTGCTTACACGTGGCGGAGTCTCTGTCGCACCGCCCGTCCTGGAATCCGGGAGCGTCCGCCCACCCGCGTCCGCGGGGTTCGTCGAGAGTCTGATCGTCAGTGCCAGTTGCGCCCGGAAGTGACGCCCACCCGCGCCCCACACGGCTCACCGTGCTGTCCGGGCCCTCCGGCGTGGGCAAGAGTACGGTGGTCAAAGAGCTTCGGCGGTGCCACCCCGAGGTGTGGCTGTCGGTCTCGGTGACCACGCGTCCCCCCCGGCCCGGCGAGACCAACGGTGTCGAGTACCACTTCGCCGACGACGCCGAGTTCGACCGGATGATCGCCGAGGGGGAGCTCCTGGAGTGGGCCGCGTTCGCGGGCAACCGCTACGGGACTCCGCGGCGCCCGGTCGAGGAGCGCCTGCGGGCGGGGACGCCGGTGCTCCTGGAGATCGATCTGCAGGGCGCCCGGCAGGTGCGGGCGAGCATGCCGGGGTCGTTCCACGTGTTCCTGGCCCCTCCCTCCTGGGAGGAACTGGTGCACAGGCTCACCGGGCGCGGAACGGAGGAACCGGAGGTGGTCCAGCGTCGGCTGGACACCGCCCGTGTCGAGCTCGCCGCCGAGAAGGAGTTCGACGCCGCCCTCACCAACACTTCCGTGCGTGATGTCTGTGATGAGCTGCTAGCGTTGATCCTGGCACCGCAGGTGTGATACTGGCACGGCCAGTTTTCCAGAGATTTCCACGGTCCCGCTCCGGGGCCACGACCGTCTAGGGGTACGCAACGTGGCAGGCACCGAGCCCGTCGCCGAAGGCATCACCAACCCGCCGATCGACGACCTCCTTGAGTGCGTCGACAGCAAGTACAGCCTGGTCACCATGTCGTCCAAGCGCGCCAGGCAGATCAACGCCTACTACGCCCAGCTGGGCGAGGGGCTGCTCGAGTACGTCGGGCCGCTGGTCGAGACCCAGGTCCAGGAGAAGGCGCTGTCCATCGCGCTGCGCGAGATCAAGGCCGGGCTGCTGACGGCCGAGCCCTACGAGGGCTCCTGAGGGGCGCTCAGGGCTCTTCCGGGCCGTCGGTGGAAAATATGAAGTGCACCCATGCAGGTACCGTTCAGTAGACCCCGCGGGCGCGAGGATGGACTTCCGTGGCTGTGAACAGAGAAGACGCACCTGAAGTCGTCCTCGGGGTGAGCGCGGGAATCGCCGCGTACAAGGCCTGCGAGCTGCTGCGCCACTTCACCGAGTCCGGGCACCGTGTCCGGGTCGTCCCGACCGCCGACGCACTGCGCTTCGTGGGCGAGCCTACGTGGGCGGCGCTGTCCGGGCGGCCGGTGGCCACCGGCGTGTGGGACGCGGTGCACGAGGTCCCGCACGTGCGCATCGGCCAGGGCGCCGACCTGGTGTTCGTGGCGCCGGCGACCGCCGACCTACTGGCCAAGGCCGCCCACGGGCTGGCCGACGATCTTCTCACCAATACGCTGCTCACCGCGCGGTGCCCAGTGGTGTTCGCCCCCGCGATGCACACCGAGATGTGGGAGCACCCGGCGACCCGGGCCAGCGTCGAGACGCTGCGGGCGCGCGGCGCGATCGTGCTGGAGCCCGCGGTCGGGCGGCTGACCGGCGCCGACACCGGGCGGGGCCGGCTTCCCGATCCCGAGGAGCTGTTCGCGGTCGCGCGGCGGGTGCTCCGGCGCGGTGACGGCGGAGCCGACCTGGCGGGGCGCCGCGTGCTGGTGACCGCCGGAGGCACCCGCGAGGCCATCGACCCGGTCCGCTATATCGGCAACCGGTCCTCGGGCCGGCAGGGCTACGCGCTGGCGGCGACCGCGGCCGCCCGCGGGGCCGAGGTGGTGCTCGTCTCGGCGAACGTGTCCCTGCCCGATCCCGCCGGAGTGGAGGTGCGCCGGGTCGGCTCCGCGCGCGAGATGCGCGAGGCCGTGCTGGCTGAACGCGCCAAGGCCGACGTGGTCGTCATGGCGGCGGCGGTCGCCGACTTCCGGCCTGCCACCAGCACCGGAAGCAAGATCAAGAAGGACGGGGACCTGCCCGCGCCCATCGAACTGGCGGAGAACCCCGACATCCTCGCCGAACTCACGCACGAGCGCGCACGCGACAGCCTGGGCGAGCAGGTGATCGTGGGATTCGCGGCCGAGACCGACCGCGTACTGGAAAACGGGCGGGCCAAGCTCGCCCGCAAGGCGTGCGACCTCCTCGTCGTGAACCAGGTCGGCGAAGGGCGCGCGTTCGGCACCGAGGACAACCAGGCGGTCGCGCTCGGTGCCGACGGCTCGGCCGTGGAGATCCCGCACGGCCCGAAGGAGGATCTCGCTGACCGGGTGTGGGACCTCGTCGGGGAGCGTCTCGCGCTCGGCTGAGCGGCCTGCGACTGTTGCGTGCAGGGCGATCCGTTTCGCTCTGCGCTACGGAAAGTCCCAGCGCAACGCGGTGATCCGGCGGGCTTCGGATTTTCTGCTGTGACGTACGCCACACAACCGTTACGGGCGTCTGAGGAGGGAATCTGTCCTCTCAGGGCGCCGGGATGATCGCCGGTGGGGTGGCCCCGAACGGCACTACCCACCCCCTGCCCCTGATGTCCGAGATGACGTCCCACTACAGTAGACCGAGAAACCAACCGCGTCGGTTGGTATTCGCCGGTGGTGACCCCACACTTCCGGCGGATGCCGAGCCGAGCCGACAACTGTCAGCCAGCAGCCGCTGCAAGGAGTCACTCAACGTGTCCCGTCGCCTTTTCACCTCCGAGTCGGTCACCGAAGGTCACCCCGACAAGATGGCCGACCAGATCAGTGACGCGATCCTCGACGCGATGATCAAGGACGACCCGGCCAGCCGGGTCGCCGTCGAGACCATGATCACCACCGGGCAGGTACATGTCGCCGGTGAGGTCACCACCCAGACCTACGTCGACATCCCCGACATCGTCCGGAAGAAGATTCTGGAGATCGGTTACGACTCCTCCGCCAAGGGGTTCGACGGAGAGTCCTGCGGTGTCTCCGTCTCCATCGACGCGCAGTCCCCCGACATCGCCCAGGGCGTCGACACCGCCTACGAGGCTCGTGTCGAGAACGAGGAAGACAAGCTGAACCGCCAGGGCGCGGGCGACCAGGGCCTGATGTTCGGCTACGCGAACCGTGAGACCCCCGAGCTCATGCCGCTGCCGATCAAGCTCGCCCACGCGCTCTCCCAGCGCCTGTCCGCTGTCCGGCACGATGGCACCGTCCCCTACCTGCGCCCCGACGGCAAGACGCAGGTCACGGTCGAGTACGACGGCCAGAACCCGGTCCGCCTCGACACGGTGGTCCTCTCCAGTCAGCACGCCCCCGACATCAACTTGGACGAGCTGCTCGCGCCGGACGTCAAGGAGCACGTGATCGCTCCGATCGTGGCGGACTACGGGCTCGAATACGACGACTACCGGCTCCTGGTCAACCCCACCGGCCGCTTCGAGATCGGCGGGCCCATGGGTGACTGCGGGCTGACCGGCCGCAAGATCATCGTCGACACCTACGGCGGCTACGCCCGCCACGGCGGCGGCGCCTTCTCCGGCAAGGACCCGTCCAAGGTCGACCGCTCCGCCGCCTACGCCACCCGCTGGGTCGCCAAGAACATCGTGGCCGCTGGCCTGGCCGACCGCGCCGAGGTGCAGGTCGCCTACGCGATCGGCAAGGCCCACCCGGTCGGCGTGTTCATCGAGACCTTCGGCACCGAGCAGGTCGCCCCGGACGTCATCGAGAAGGCCGTCAAGGAGGTCTTCGACCTCCGCCCGGCCGCGATCGTGCGCGACCTCAACCTGCTGCGTCCGATCTACTCCCAGACCGCCGCCTACGGCCACTTCGGCCGCGATGTGGCCGACTTCACCTGGGAGAAGACCGACAAGGCTGCGGCGCTGAAGTCCGCCGTCGGCGCCTGATCGCCCTCGGGTGCCGATCTCGGCGATAACGGGGTCACGATCGCGGACGAGACCCCGCTGACGTCAAGATCGCCCCAACCTCCCGTCAACACCACGTGTGGCCGCGCCCTGCTCCGGGGCGCGGCCACACGTGCGTTCCGGCCCGGTCTTTTAGACCCAGACGATCTCGCCGCCGATGCGCTCGGCGAAGGACTCGACGTCGTGGAGGGTGTGGATACCGGTGCCGGTCATGGTGCGGGCCAGCCCGTCGCCGTCCTCCCGCGCGACGCCGTAGTAGGCGTGCTCCAGGCTGTCGGTGTCCTCGTCGTAGACGTCGACGAAGAACGCCCGCAGTGGACGGGCGGCGCCGGGGGAGGCGCCGCCGTGGTAGACAGAGGTTGAGCCGGGTGTGCAGTCTTCCATAGGGGACCCTCTCGGTTCCAGGCCCGGACGGTAGTGGTTGCTAGGCCCCCGTCCGGGCCGCCTGCGTTTACCGGGCGCGACAGCCGTACCGAACCGGTCGCAATGCCGGAATTTTCCGTGATGGCCATCTCACCTTCTGCTATGCTGCCACCCAGAATCCGATAGCACAACTCTGTCTAATCAGAATCTGGATAACCTTCGAGGAGGCCACATGCCGCCGGCCAGCCGGCCCAAGCGGGTGACACTATGCGGGCGCTGGCTCGGCAAGCGCCTCCGCGAGCTGCGGGAGGGCAACGGGTTCACCCTTGAGTACGTCGCCGAGTTCATGCAGCGGACGAACGGCACCATCAGCCGGTTCGAGACGGGGCATTACCCGATCCGCCGCCCGGATGTCCTCGCCCTGCTCGACCTGTACGGCGTCAACGACGAGGGGGAGCGGCGCGGCCTGCTGAAGCTGAGCGAAAGCGTATGGCAGACCGGCTGGTGGGACGGGTTCGCCGGAGACGTCACTGACGCGTTCGTGGACTTCGTCTGGCTTGAGGAGCAAGCCGTCGAACACCGCCTCTTCGACAACACTGTCCTCCCCGGCCTGCTCCAGACCGAGCCATACGCGCGTGCGGTGATGCTGGCCGACGACCCGTCGGCAACGAAAGGGCAAATTGACCGCTGGATCGAACTCCGCATGAAACGGCAGTCGTTGCTCGATCGCACCGACCCGCCGCGGATCACTTCGGTGCTCGATGAGGCGGTGCTCAGGCGCCAGGTCGGTGCCAGCCGGGTCATGGCCGCCCAACTTCGTCACCTGCTCGCGGCTGCGGAGCGCCCCTGTGTCGAGCTTCGCGTCCTGCCGTTCTCAGCCGGCGCGCACGCGAGCCCGATGGGCTCGTTCAATGTCTTCGGAATGGAAGAGCCGTACCCGGAGGTCGCCTACGTCGAGACATTGAAGGGGGCCTTGTACATCGAACCGCCCGATACCGCGCCAATCCTGAAAAGATACGATTGGTTGCGGAAGATATCCCTGGATGGAGAAGCATCCGCCGAATTCATATCGGCGCTCATCAAGGAGTAACCGTGACCACCGAATCGACGTCCCAACAGGTGACTCCACGGGAGCTGTCAGGCGTCGCGTGGCACATCAGCACGTTCAGCACAAATGGCGGCGGCAGCTGCGTCGAAGCGGGCCCCCTCAACGACGGTTCCGGCCGGGTGGCGGTGCGGCACAGTCACCATCCTGGCGGTGCGGTGATCGTCTACACCCGCCAGGAGTGGGAGGCGTTCACCGCCGGTGTGCGCTCCGGTGAGTTCGACTTCCACTCGGACTGACGCGAGGGAGCGATCGCGACCGTCGAGCCGACGCCGCGGCCTCCTGCCGACCAAACGCGCACGGGCGTCACGTATAAGGGGAATTCCGGCGATCTTGAGGTTTGGGTTCTTCCCGGCGCCGGGAAGGAACCCAAACCTCAAGATCGCCGGTGGTTTTTCCTGCTCAGAGGCGGATCGTGGTGCTGCGGACGATCTCGAAGACCGGGTGCCTGTGGGCTTCGCCGGCGAAGCGCTCGGGGGGCGCGTCCAACGGCGTCTCGAAGTAGGGGCCCACGACAGCGGCGCGCGGGTGCTGCAGGTAGTCCCGCAGGACGGGCGCGGCCTGTTCCGGGGTGGCCTCATGCACGCTGATCATCTCGATCCAGCCGCCGTGCCGCAGGGTCGCGAAGCCGTCCTTGCGGATGTTGTGCACCCAGCCGACCTCGCCGTAGGGGGCGACGAGGAACCTGCCCCGCTCGTTCTCCACGATGCTCACCGGGGTGGTGCGCAGGAACCCCGACCTGTTACCGCGCGTGGTGAGGAGCCGCATGTCGGACGGCCCGAGCCCGTACTTGATGAACCCTCCGATCACCGCGTTCGCGGTGCGGCGGAGCTTCGTCATCCGGAAGCGCTGCGTGTCGTTCCCCATCGACATCTCTCCCTACGGTCTGTTCACCCTATTCTGCTGGGTGCGCCGGGGCTCCCGCGACCGCCGAGGTCACCGGAACGCCGAGATACCGGTCACCGCATGGCCAAGGCTCAGCGCGTGAATCTCCTCGGTGCCCTCGTACGTGGCGACGGTCTCGAGGTTCAGCATGTGCCGCAGGACCGGGTACTCGAGCGTGATGCCGTTGGCGCCGTGTATCGAGCGCGCCTCGCGCGCCACCCGCTGGGCGGCGGCGACGCAGGCGAACTTGCCGAAACTCACCTGGGTGTGGTGGCAGCGGCCCGCGTCCTTGAGCCGGCCGAGCTGCAGGGCGGTGAGCGCGGCTTGGTTGACGTCGACGACCATATCGGCGAGCTTACGTTGAGTGAGCTGGAAACCGGCGATGGGCCGGCCGAACTGCTCCCGCGTGGCGGCGTAGTCCAGCGCGGCCCGGTAGCAGGCGCGGGCCGCGCCGACCGCGCCCCACACGATCCCGTAGCGGGCCTCGTTGAGGCAGGACAGCGGCGAGCCGAGCCCGCTCGACCCCGGAAGCAGGGCGTCGGCCGGTAACCGCACCCCGTCCAGCACGAGCTCCGACGTCACCGACGCCCGCAGCGAGAGCTTCCCGTGGACCGTGTTGGCGGAGAACCCGGGAGCGTCCGTCGGCACCACGAAGCCGCGGATGCCCTCCTCGGTCGTCGCCCAGACGACGGCGACGTCGGCGATGGACCCGTTGGTGATCCACATCTTGGTCCCGTCGAGCACCCAGTCGGAACCGTCGCGGCGGGCGCGCGTGCGCATGGAGCCGGGGTCGCTACCGGAGTCGGGTTCGGTCAGCCCGAAGCAGCCGATCAGCTCGCCCGCGGCCATCCGGGGCAGCCAGGCGTTCTTCTGCTCCTCGGAGCCGAACTTGTGGATCGCGGTCATCGCCAGTGAGCCCTGCACCGACACGAAGCTGCGCAGCCCGGAGTCCACCGCCTCCAGTTCGCGGCAGGCCAGCCCGTAGGCGACGGCGCTCGCGCCCGCGCATCCGTACCCGTCGAGGTGCATACCGAACACGCCGAGGTCGCCGAAGGACTTGGCCAGCGCGCGGGGCTCGGGGATGGTGCCCGCATCGAACCAGTCGGCGACGTCGGGCAGCAGTTCCCGTGCCGCGAAACCGCGGACGGTGTCGCGGATGTCGCGTTCCTCCGCGGACAGCGAGCCGTCCACGTCCAGGAAGTCGTCCGGATCGGGGGCCGCGGCCTTTCGCGGGTCACTCATTGGGGAGTCTCCTACTCGTCCTCGTCGTTCCTGGTCATTCGGTGTCGTTCTGGTGCACGACACCGCGCTCCACCATGTCCGTGATCCGGTCCCCGGGGACGCCCAGCTCGGCGAGGACGCGGACCGAATGCTGCCCGAGCAGCGGGGGCGGCAGCGGGGTGTGCGGGGCAGCGCCGCCCTCCGTGCCGGCCGGGTCCAGCCGGAAACCGGGGCGGAGGAGCTCGAGCGGGCCGGCGGTCGGGTGCCGGACCGTCATGGTGGCGTCGTCGCCGGCGGCGTTCGCGGAGCGGATGGCGTCCAGCACTCCCCGCACCTGGCCGACCGGGACGCCGGCCGCCATCAGCAGCTTCAGCCACTCCGCGGCCGGGCGGGTCCGCAGTGTCGCGGAGAGCTCGGCGACGAGCTCCTCTCGGTGGCCGACACGGTCCGGGTTGCTGGAGAAGCGCGGGTCGGCGGCGAGGTCGGGGCGGTCCAGCACCTCGCAGAGCTTCCGGTACAGCGAGTCGTTGCCGCCGGCGATCACGATGTCGGCGTCGGCGGTGGGGAACGCCTGGTAGGGCACGATCGAGGAGTGGGCGTTGCCGTAGCGCGCCGGTTCCTCCCCGGTGATCAGCGCCTGCTGGCTCAGGGTGGCCAGGCTGGACAGCGCGGAGTTGACCAGCGAGACGGCCACGTGCTCGCCTATCCCGGTGGCCCGCGCGCGCATCAGCGCCCCCAGGATCGACACCGCGGCGTTCAGACCGGTGAGCACGTCGCTGATGGCGACCCCCACCTTGCTCGGCGGTCCGTCGGGCGGCCCCGTGGCCTGCATGAGGCCGCTCTCCGCCTGCACGATGACGTCGAAACCGGGGCGGCCCGCGGGCTGGTGGTCCGGGCCGAAGCCGGTGATGGAGCAGTAGACCACCGCCGGGTTGCGCGCCGCGACCGCCTCGTAGTCCAGCCCGAGCCGCTCGATCACGCCGGGGCGGAAGTTCTGGATCACGACGTCGGCCCCGGCGCACAGCTCCTGGACGGCGGCGCGCCCCTCGGGCGCCTTGACGTCGACGGCCAGGCTGCGCTTACCGCGGTTGATGGACAGGAAGTAGGCGGACTGGCCGTCCTGCCACGGCGGCCCCCAAGAGCGCGTGTCGTCGCCGTGCTCGGGGTGCTCGACCTTGACGACGTCGGCCCCCATGTCGGCGAGCAACATCGTCGCGTAGGGGCCCGCGAGGACCCGCGACAGGTCGGCCACGGTCACTCCGGCGAGCGGTCGGCCGGGGTCGGGCTGCGGCTGGTCGGGATTCGGGGTCGTCGGATCCACTACGCCTCCTGTGTGTCGCGGGCCTCGCGGAGCTGGTAGTAGGTCTCCACGCAGCGGCGCAGTGCGGTGGTGAGCGCACCACCGGAGTGGCCGGCGTAGCGTGTCTGGACGCGCTGCACGATCTCGGTGAGGTCGTCGACCAGGGAGGAGCCCTCGACCAGGGCGCGGAAGAAATCCCTGCCGAGCTCGGTGAGCAGCGTCGTGTCGGCGGCGACGATCCTGCCGTCCGACATGTCCACGGCGAGGACCACCCCGAGCCGCTCGTACTGCGAATGGCTCGCCACGGCGTCGGGCAGCCGGGCGTAACCCGAGACGAGAACGATGTCGGGATTGCCGAGAAGGTGCCGGATCCGGTCGTGTCCGTGCACGGTGTGCGTCCCTCCGTTCGGGCAGCGGAAAACTCCGATGTACTGGAGTCTCGCGCCTGATGGGGCGGCCGGGGAAGGGCCGGGCGCCCGCAGCGGGAGGGCAGTCGTCCTCAGTATCGCCGATGGGCGCGTCGCAGTGTCAAACCGCACGGTATGCGCGGCCGGCCCCACTTCGATGTATTCTGTATGCAGCAATGGCGGAAATCTTCGCTTGCGCGCGGTGACGGTAACATCGGGCGCTAACGAGAGGAGTGCGGAAGATCACGGGGACAGCGGATACGTCCTGGTCTCCGGGGTTCCCGCGCCTCGCACCGGCCAGCGGCTCGGGGAGCGCGATCGTGACGGACGAGTGGCGGGCAACGCCCATCGACGCCGAGGTCTCAGCGGTCGACGTTCCACGGTCCAGCGTCGCCCGGATCGACGAGCATCTCGCCCGCACCCGGGCCGGACCCCCGCCGGAGCCGGCTCCGTCCCCGGCCGTCCGGGCCACACAGGGGTTCGTGCGCCGCGCGGTCGACTACCTCGCAGCCGAGACCGGCATCCGGCAGTTCGTCGACCTGGCCTCACGGTTGCCCGTCGGCCACGGCATCCTGGACACCGCGCGCGTCCACGAGCCCGGTGCCCGCGTCGTCTACGTCGATCCCTGGCGCACCGCGGCCACGCCGCCCCTGCGCGGGAAAGCCGGGAGGAGCGACAACGCCGTCCCCGTCCTGGCCGTGGAGAGCATGCGGCCGTCCTGCCTCGTCGGGCGGCTGAAGCAGTGCGGGCTCGTCGATTTCGGCGAGCCCGTCGCGGTTCTGCTGGTGGAGACGTCCCCGCTGCGGCGCGACGGCGTCGGTGTGCACGAGGTGGTCAGCGCGCTGCACGCGGAGATGGCCCCCGGCGGCCACATCGCGATCGCGCAGCCTCCCGCCGGCCCGCGGCACGATGTGTCCCCTGCCCCCATGTTCACCCCCTTCACGCTGCTCGCCCCCGGTCTCGCCGACGCGGCCTGGTGGCCATACCCGGACGAGGACGTGGCCGCCGAGGGGAGCGGGGTCCTGGCCGGGGTAGGGCGAAAAGGGTGAGGAGCGAGGACCCATGGCGCTGAACTGGACCGCGGAGATCCTGGCCCAACTGGAGTTCCATTGGGACACATCGCTGTGGCCCCGGATGCGCGGGCTCACCGACGACGAGTACTTCTGGGAGCCGGTGGAGGGGTGCTGGTCGGTCCGTCCGCACCCTGACGGCACCTTCGTGGCCGACTGGGAGTGACCCGAGCCCTCGCCGTCGCCCGTGACGACGGTCGCCTGGAGACTCGCGCACATCGTCGTGGGGGTCCTGGAGATGCGGGTCGACCACCATTTCGGCGACCGCACCATGACCATCACCGACGCCGTGTGGCCGACCAGTGCCGATGAGGCCCTGGAGCGGATGCTGCGCGCCTACGGCCTGTGGTGCGCCGGGGCCCGGACGCTGGACGCCGACGGACTGGCCGCCCCCGTGGGCGAGGCGGAGCCGCCCGAGTGGGCGGAGTTCCCGTTCGCGATGCTGGCGCTGCACGTCAATCGCGAGATCATCCACCACGGCGCCGAGGTGTGCCTGCTCCGCGACCTCTACCGGGCCCACCCGGCACACCAGCCCGACGCGCTCTGAAACGGCCGTGTGCGGAGGGAACCTTCTTCCGTTCGGCCGGCTGAGTAATTTTCCTCCTAATTCCTCGCCAACTTCCGGAGAACGTCCGGCGTCCCACGGGTGAGTCACCCCCCGACTACAGGGAAGAGAGGGACGAGCCCATGGTCAAAGGTCCTGGTAACCGGGGATGGGCGGGACTGGCCTCCGCGGTGCTGGCGGGAGCGGTCGCGGCGTCCGCCGGCCCGGCGCAGGCGAGCGGGGCGTGGAGCACCATGCACGGCGGTCCGAACCTCGGCGGCTCCTTCGGCGCCGTCGCGGCCGGCGACTCGATGAACATCTGGGCGTTCGGCGATACCAGCGCCCAGAACGACGGAACGACCTGGGTGCACCACTGGGACGGGGCGGGCTGGAGCCAGGAGAGCACCCCCGGCGACTGGACCCTGCGCCCGGTGGTGGCCGACGCCTCCGGTCCCCGCGACGTCTGGGCGGCCGGCGACTCGCCGGAGGGCGGCGCCGGGATCCTCCACTACGACGGCGAGGAGTGGAGCTCCGTCGAATTCGGCCGGACGCTGTTCCCCACCGGCATCGAGGCGCTCGCGCCGGACGACGTGTGGCTGCTGTCGGAATCGGCGGACGCGGCCGAGCGGGCCATGCGTTTCGACGGGGACTCCTGGGGCACCGCCCCGGCTCCCCGAGTGCGCCATGCGCTTTCCGGCGCCGACTCCGACACGCTCGTCGCGGTCGGATCCGTCGCCGGGCAGCCCGCCGCCGACCTGTGGGACGGCGGGGAATGGCGTCCTCTGAACGTCCCCGAGGTGGAGCTGCCGCCCGGTGAGTCGAGCGCGGGATTCACCGACGTCCTCGCCCGGGCCGCCGACGACGTGTGGGCCGTGGGCCGCCTGCACTACAAGGACGAGGAGGAGCGAAACCACTACCGGCCGCTGCTCGCCCACTGGGACGGCGCGGAGTGGGACCTCACCGTCGAAGAACGGGACGCCGGCTACGACGCCGTGGTCGACGACGGGGCCAACGGCCTGTGGATCGCCGAGGGCGCATGGAACCCCGTCCTCGTGCACCGCGCCGCCGACGGTGCGGAAGAGCGGCACGAGATGGCCGATGACGACTACGACCTGTCCATCCCCGCGTTGACCCACGTGCCGGACACGACCGCGGCGGTCGCCGCGGGTACGGCCTTCGAGAAGGGCGACCCCGACGTCTTCACCGACCACGGCGTCGTCTTCGGCCACGGAATCTGAGCCCGGCCGCGCCCCGGGCCGGCACCAGAGGGAGCCGTTCCGGGGCCCGCAGGTTCGCTGTGCCTCCGGCCGTTGCGAACGCAGTGGGACGGAAGCGGGGCGGGTTCCTCCTCGGCGGGGCGGTACCGCGGAAACGGGCGCGGCGCGAATAGGCCGCGGACAACGGCGTGCACCGAAACCGAGTTCGGGGAAGCCGCCGTTTTGACCTGAGGCAACGGGGTTTCCGGGCGCGGTCGGCATTTCCCCCCGCGAAGTACCGCGGCCCCGAAGTTCTGGACGGTCGCCGATGGAAAACGTCCCATGTTCCCTTCGCGCTCGGCGGCTAATCCTTGTTGTGCTGCGGAAATGCCGCTGAGGAAACTTCTGATCCGGTGATTCCCCTGGTGGGCGGTCTCTGCGGCAGTGACGACGACGGCGGTCCGACCGCCGAAGCGGCGCCGCGCCGACAGGGATCCGGCGATCTCCGCCCGATGACCTCGGATGGAGCACGCAAGTTAAAAAATCGTCGGCGATGTGCAAACCGGTCAGCTCACAACTCCGTGTACCCCTCAGGCAATCGAGTTGCCTGAGGTTGATGAGACGCCTGTGTATTACGGCAAAAGGAGCATCTTATGGATACGAGGAAGCTGGCCCCGTTCGCGCTGGCGCTGCCGCTGAGCCTGATGATGGTCGCTCCCGCGAGTGCCGCTAACACGGCCGCGGAAAAAGTGACCTACCAGGCAACCTCGGTCAGATCAACGAGTCGGGGGCCAGCGGCCAGGTGTGGCTGAACATCGAAGACAACCAAGCCGCCGTCACCGTCAACGTGAACAACGTGGTCCCCACCGAGCCGCACGCGCAGCACATCCACATCGGTGGCCAGGGAGCGTGTCCCACGCCGGACGCCGACAAGAACGGCGACGGCATCATCTCCGTCCCCGAAGGAAAGCCCTCCTACGGGGACGTTCAGGTGGCGCTGACCAAGGATGGCGACTCCGCTGCGGACAGCGCCCTGGCCGTGGACCGCATGCCGACCGGCGGAGAGGGGTCCTACACCTACGAGCGGACGCTCGACGTCTCCGACCAGGTCGTCCAGGATCTCGCTAACGGCAAGGCATCCGTCGTCGTGCACGGCATCGACCCCAACGGCGATGGCAAGTACAGCGGTGATGCCAAGAGCGAGCTGGACCCCGAGCTCCCGCTTGAGGCGACCGCTCCGGCGGCCTGCGGCGAGCTGGTGGCGGCACCACAGGGCGGTATGGAGACCGGCGAGGGCGGCGTCGCCGACGAAGCCGCCAGCGGCGCGCTGGTCGCAGCGGGCGGTGTCCTGGCAGCGGCGGCGGCCGTCGGGGCGTTCGCGATCCGCCGGCAGCGTTCCAACGTCTGAGGGCAGTAGAGCCGATGAGTAACGCATCGAAACGCTCCGGCGGCCGCGGTCCCATACTCGCCGCGATCATCGGGGGACTCACCGTCCTCGGCGCCGCTGTCCTCGGGCTCAGCCTGTTCGTAGGCTCAGACGGCCAGCTGAAGACGTCGGACTCCCCGCCCGAGGCGGGCGCGGAGGCCGGCTCCGGCGGCGACTCCTCAACGGAGCAGGGCGGCGAATCCGGTGACGGGTCCTCCCTGGAGCGCTCCGAGCCGACGGGCCTGACCATCCCCGCCATCGACGTCGAGGGAAACGAGACGATTCCGCTCGGTCTCCAGGACAGCGGCGAGATCGAGGTCCCCGAGGACAACACGACCATCGGGTGGTACGAGGACGGTCCCACCCCGGGCCAGTTCGGACCGGCGGTCATGGGTGCCCACGTCGACCTGGACGGGCAGCCGGGAATCTTCTACGACCTCGGCAAGCTGGAATCCGGGGACGAGGTCATGGTCGACCGCGAGGACGGCACGACCGCCGTCTTCAACATCTACTCGGTGGAGCAGCACCCCAAGGACAATTTCCCCACACAGGAGGTCTATGCGCCAACCGGTGACCAGCCGGAGCTGCGGCTGGTCACCTGCGGTGGCACATTCGACGAAGACAGTGAGCACTACAGCGACAACATCATCGTCTATGCCGAAATGACCGACGTACGATAGGGTCTCAGATTTTCTGACCTGTGGACAGAGAGGGGCCTGCTCCGGCACGGCGAGGTCGCGCGACCGAGCGCCGCCGACCCGCCGGGGCCGGAGCAGGCCTTGTACTCGCTCGGGAGGTCGACCCGGGCTACACCACGTGCAACGGGTCGACCCGGACCTGGGCGAGGTGGTCGTCCTTGCGGGCGCTGCGTGCTGAGGCCGCGACCTTGAGCGCGCGGGTCAGTGCCGAGGTGGCGGTGCGCGGGACCCGGAGCAGGGCACGCTCGGTCCGCTCCGCGCTGCTGTCCGGGGTCCCGTTCGAGGTGACCGGGACGGGGCCGAGGAGTTCGGCGCTCTCCGGCAGGTCGATCTGCTCCACCAGTTCGCGGACGTGCGCGGACTCACCGGTGACCGACGCCATGGTCACCGCCGGCGGGAACCCCAGTTCCCGGCGCTCGGCCAGTTCCCGCTCCGCGAAGCCCGCCGGATCCCAGCGGACGAGCGCCTGAGTGGTCGGCAGCGACGCGTCGGCCAGCACCACCACCTGCCCACCATCGGCCGCGGGACGCACCAGCGAGGCCGCGTTGTACCAGCGCCGCAGTGCCTCCTCGCCTGCTCTCAGGTCGGCGCGGCCCAGCAGGGCCCACCCGTCCAGCAGGAGGGCGGCGGCGTAACCGCCCGCGGCCGCCGGCTCGGCGCCGGGCGTGGCCACCACGAGCGCGGGGCGGCTGCCGACCTCGGTGAGGACCCCATCGCGGCCGGAGGTGCGAACGGCCAGCGAGGGAAAGGCCCGGCCGAGCTCTTCGGCGGTCCTGCGAGCGCCCACCACATTGGCCCGCAGCCGGGCATCGCCGCAGGAGGGGCAGTGCCAGTCCCCGGCGATCCGGCCGCACCACCTGCAGTACGGCATGGCGTGGGCGCTGCGTATCGCCAGCGGCCCCCGGCAGGAGTCGCAACGGGCGGTGCTGCGGCACCGCGAGCAGGACATCGAGGTGAGGTAGCCGCGCCGCGGCACCTGGATCAGTACCGGGCCCGACGCCGCGGCCTCCCGGGCGACGCGCAGGGCGAGGCTGGGCAACCGTGCGGCACGGGCCGCCTCGTCGCGTGCGAGTTCGGAGTCGTCCCCGGCCGCGCGTACCCGAGGGGCCCGGCGGCGCAATGTGGCGCGATCGGCGGCGAGAGGACGGGCCCACCCCGATTCGACGAGCTGGGTCGCCTCGGTGGTACGGGCGAAGCCGCCGATGAGTGCCGCGGCCCCGGCCCGGTGCGCGCGCATGGCCAGCACCGTGCGCGCGTGCGGATAGGGCGCGTGCGGGTCGCAGTGGACGTCGTAACCGTCGTCCCACAGCACCACCAGGCCGAGGTCGCGCACCGGGGCGAACATCGCGGCGCGTGTGCCCACGACCGCGCTCACCCCACCGCGCAGTACCGAGAGCCACCTGCGGTAGCGCTCGGCCGGGCCGAGCTCCGCGGTGAGCGCCACATGCCGGCCCGTGCCCAGCCGGCGGCCCAGCGCGGCGTCCACCGCGTCGACGTCGCGGCCGTCGGGGACCACGATCACCGCTCCCCGGCCTCCGGCGAGAGCGGCGTCCGCGGCCGCGGCGATCGCGTCGGCCCGGTCCGGCCCGGGCAGCGCCGTCCAGACGGCCCGGGGAGCCTGACCCGCGCGCAGCGCCGAGAGGAAGGACGGGCCGGCCGGGTAGTCGACCCAGGGTCCCGGGTCCTGTTCGGGAGATCCGGTGCGGTGCGCGGACTCCGCGGCGGGCTCCGGCTCCGAAGGGTCGGCGGGCGCGTTCTCCACGCGGGCGTGCCGGGGCGGGACGGCCAGCCGGAGTACATCGCTGAGCGTCCCGGCGTAGCGGTCGGCGACGGCGCGGGCGAGATCCCGGATCTCCGGTGTGAGGACGGGTTCGGGGGAGACGACCTGCTCCAGGTAGGCCAGCCGTCCCGGGAAATCGGAGTCGGCGGCCCGCTCCAGGAGAAAGCCGCCGAGAAGCTGGCCGCTGAACCGCACCATCACCCGGCAGCCGGGGACCGCCGAGGCGGCCAGGGTCTCGGGCACCCGGTAGTCGAACGTCCGGTCGAGGTGGGGGAGGGGAGTGTCCACAACGACCCGCGCCACGGGCAGCTCCGCTGCGGGTTTCCGCTTCTCCGGCGCCTTCGGCGCGGCCGCCGCGGTACGGGGCACGTGGAAGAGCGCCCCTTCGTCGGAGTCAGGCTGCGGAGTCATCGGGTCCAGGTCTACCAGAGGGCGACGACGCCGCACGCGAGCCGGACCACTCCCGAAAGGACGGACGAGCCGGGGAGGAGCCCCTGGTAAAACGGGATCCAAGACACCACGGTAAGTAAGGAATGGTCGTCCATGTTGCTGGTCTTCGCCGGAACACCCGAGACCGCGGTCCCCTCTCTGCGGGCACTGCTGGATTCCCGCCACGAGGTCGCGGCGGTCCTCACCCGACCCGATGCCGTGGCGGGGCGGGGCCGCAAGGTCCGGCAGAGCCCGGTGGCCGAGGCCGCCGCCGAGGCGGGGCTGGAGATCCTGAAACCGGAGAAGGCGAGCGACCCGGACTTCCTGCGCCGGCTGCGCGCGATCGGGCCGGACTGCTGCCCGGTCGTCGCCTACGGTGCGCTGCTGCGGCGCGAGGCTCTGGACATCCCGGCGCACGGCTGGGTCAACCTGCATTTCTCGCTGCTGCCGGCCTGGCGGGGCGCGGCGCCCGTGCAGCACGCGGTGCTGCACGGCGACGACGTCACCGGAGCGACCACCTTCGAGATCGAGGAGGACCTGGACTCCGGCCCGGTCTACGGCACGGTCACCGAGCCGATCGGGGAACGCGACACCAGTGGGGAGCTGCTCACCCGGCTGTCCCATGCCGGTGCGGACCTGCTGGTCAGGACAATGGACGGTATCGAGTCCGGTGAGCTGGTGGCGCGCCCGCAGCAGGGCGACGGAACCTCCTACGCCTCGAAGCTGACTCCGGCCGACGCCGAGATCGATTTCGGGTCGCCGGCGATGCGCGTGGACCGCCTCATCCGGGCCTGCACCCCCGTCCCGGGCGCGTGGTCGACCTTCCGGGGCGCCCGGATCAAGCTGGGGCCCGTTGTTGTGGTGCCGGACGGCCCGCGGCTGGCCCCGGGGCGGATCGCGGCCGACAAGCAGCGGGTTCTCGTGGGAACCGCCACCCGTCCGGTCGAGCTCGGGGAGGTGCAGGCCCAGGGCAAGCGCCGAATGGACGCGGTGGAGTGGGCGCGCGGGGTGCGGCCCGGCGATGACGAACGTCTCGGCGGCTGAGCCGCCACAGGACCCAGCGACCTCGGAGGCTGCCGTACCCTCGATGGGAGCGGCCCCGACGAACCCCGGCGCGTATGAGAGCGGGGCGGGCCCGCGCAGTTCCTCCCGGCGCTCTCCCAGGTGTGAGGCGGATCCAGAAGTGACAGACCATTCCCGCTCCGGGTATCGTCCGGCGCGCCGCGCAGAGAACGGCGACGACGGCAAGCGGCGCCGCGGAGGCGCGTCCGGTACCGCGCGCCGCGTGGCCTACGACGTGCTGAAGGCGGTGCAGGAGCGGGACGCCTACGCCAACCTGCTGCTCCCGTCGATGCTGCGGGAGCGCCACGTCACCGGCCGCGACGCCGCCCTGGCCACCGAACTCACCTACGGGACACTGCGCCACCAGGCAGCTACGACGCGATCCTGGACGCGTGCGTCGACCGGTCTCTGAGGTCGGTCGACGCCGAGGTGCTGCCGATCCTGCGCCTCGGGGCGCACCAGCTGCTGAACACGAAGGTCCCGCCGCACGCGGCGGTGAGTGCCACGATCGACATCGCGCGCCGGACCATCGGCCAGCACCGCTCCCGGTTCGCCAACGCCGTCCTGCGCAGGGTCAGCGCCCGCGGCCTGGAGGAGTGGCTGGCCATCGTCGCTCCGGCGCGGGAGGACGATGTTGTGGGCCACCTCGCTGTGGTGCACAGCCACCCGCGCTGGATCGTCGAGGCGCTGGCGGACGCCCTCGGCGAAGAGCCGGGCGGCGGTCTGGCCGAGACCGAACGGCTGCTCGCGGCGCACAACGAGCGGCCGCGGGTGACCCTCGTGGCCAAGCCCGGGCGGGCCAGCCTCGCCGACCTGATCAACGGCGGCGCCACAGCGGCCCGTTACTCGCCTTATGCCGCCTACCTTCCCGAGGGGGATCCCGCGTCTCTGCGCGAGGTGAAGCAGCGCCGCGCCGCTGTGCAGGACGAAGCCAGCCAGCTGGTCACCCTGGCACTGAGCCGTGTCGTCCTCGACGGAGCCGACGCCCGCTGGCTGGACGCGTGCGCGGGGCCCGGTGGCAAGGCCGGGCTGCTCGCCGGGCTCGCCGGGCAGCGCGATGCCCG
>NZ_LAJC01000047.1 GCF_000981225.1 Allosalinactinospora lopnorensis | reverse complement strand
GGCCCGTACGGGCCGGTGGGTGGGTTACGCGGGATGGGCCGGCGGCGCTTCCGGCATCTGGTCGGCCGCCTCCACCTCTTCACGGGAAATACCGAGAAGGAAGACGATGGTGTCCAGGTAGGGGACGTTCACCGACGTGTCGGCCTGCTCGCGCACCACGGGCTTGGCGTTGAACGCGACTCCCAGACCCGCGGTCTGCAACATGTCGAGGTCGTTGGCACCGTCACCGATGGCCACGGTCTGATTGAGGGGGACACCGGCCTCCTGCGCGAAGCGCTGCAGGACGAGGGCCTTGCCCTTCCGGTCGATGATCGGACCGACGAGTCCACCGGTGAGCTTGCCGTCGACGACTTCCAGAGTGTTGGCTGCCGAGTAGTCGATATCCAGGCGATCCACCAGGCATCGGTGATCTGGCTGAAGCCGCCGCTGACAATGGCGCACTCGTAGCCGAGCCGCTTGAGGGTTCGGACGAGGGTGCGCGCCCCAGGCGTCAGGACCAGCTTGTCGCGGACCTCCTCCATAGCCGAGGCGTCCAGCCCTTCCAGCAGCGCTACCCGGCGCCGCAGGGATTCCTCGAAGTCCAGCTCCCCGCGCATCGCTTCTTCGGTGACACGGGCGACTTCCTCCGCGCAGCCGGCGTGGTCGGCGAGAAGTTCGATGACCTCGCCCTGGATGAGGGTGGAGTCGACATCCATGACGACCAGGTGCTTGGCCCGGCGGTGCAGACCGCTGGACTGGACAGCGACGTCGATCGACTGAGTCGCCGCTTCCATGGACAGGTCGCCGCGCAGCTTCTCCGGGTCGGCGCCTGAGATGTCCAGTTCGATCGAGGTGACCGGATAACTCGCGAGCCGCTCGATGCGGTCGATGTTGGCTCCGGCGCGTGCCACACACGAGGCGATCGCTCCGAGCGCTCCCGGCCGCAAAGGGGACGCCAGGATGGTGACGTGCAGCGGATCCGCAGTGGTAGGACTCACCCGCCCGTTGCCACCGGCGAACTCCGCGACCATGTCCAGGTCGATGACGGTTTTTTCCACAGCGCTGCGGACCTCTTGGAAGAGGCGCTCCCTGCGGACACCGGGCGCGACACTCTCGTCGACGTCGAGAAGTGCTCCGAGGACCAGGCGGCCGCCGATGACGACCTGTTCGAGGTCGACCAGGGTCACAGGGAACACGGAAAGAGTACTGAGCAGGCGTGCACTGACTCCCGGGCGGTCACGGCCTGTAACCGTCACGAGCAGCGTGGAATTGGTGAATTCGTCTGTCATGGCGATAACTACGTTACTCGGGCACCTCGTGGAGCTTGGCGGCAGGGCGGTGAACACGCGGCGACAGCTCGTTCAAAGGTCACTCGAGAATATCGAAATGCCTGGTCAGTGGCTACTTGTTCTTCTTCCGCCCCGGCTTCTTGGCTTTGACGTCGATACCGCCGAACATGCACGTGCCGGTGAGCCGGATGGTGGGGGCGTTGGGATCGGTCACGGTGTCCGTCCCGTGCATGCTGGTTCCGCCGAGGATCGCCGTTGTGTTGTTCACTACGCGTACACCATGGGGCACGACGATCTCCATGCCGCCGAAGATGACGGCGCACTGGACGGTCACTTCCCGCTGGGTGAGCACGGCTTCGCGGAAGTCCAGTGCGATCCCGCCGAAGAGGACTGAGGCGTTCGTGCGCGGTTCGACCAGCCACCGGCCTTTGCGCTCGGCTCCGCCGAACACCGCCACGAGATTCTCCCGGCCCTGGCTGCCCGCGGCGAGTCTGCGCGCCTCCTCGGAGGAGACCGTCAGGCCAGGAGAAGCGGACTCCGAAGTGGAGGACTCCAGACTGGTAGGAAGGCCGTGGGTCACGGGGGTCAGTTCGCCCACGGTTTTGGCCCGGTAGACGGCGTCGAGGCGCTCCTCGTACTCGGCCGGGCCGAGCCTCCCTTCGGCGAGAGCCTCACGGAGCCGTTCCGCTATGCGGTCCCGATCAGCATCGGACGCGCGGATGTGCTCGGGCTCCATGGTCGTTCCCTCTTCCTTTTCACCACGTCTTCAAAAGAGACTGCGCTACAGCTACAAATCTTACGGACGGGGTCCGGAAGGACGGGTCTGCACATCGACGCCGCTCAATACGCACACCCCTGTCAGATGGACTGTCGGGGCGCCGATGTCGGCCGGGGCCGTGTAGCCCTGGAGATCCACGTTGCCGAGGATTCCCGACGTCCGGTTCGTCACGCGCACACCCGGCGGGACGATCAGCCGCATGCCGGAGCAGAACAGCGCGCACTGCACTGTGACCTCGCGTTGCGCCATGACGGCTTCACGCAGGTCCAGCGTGACATGACCGCTTACCGCGGAAACGTTGGTGCGCGGTTCGGCCAGCCAGCGCCCCTGGCGCTCGGCGACGCCTACGACGGCGGTGATGTTTTCGAAGCCGGTTCCGGTCCCGAGGAGTTCCCGGTCCGCTGCGCAGAAAGCAGCAGGTCCGGTGCGGGGCGTGCCGCCCGGGGAGCCCTTGTCGGGGAGATCCCCGGTGAGCGGTGCGAGTTCGCCCACTGTCTTGGCGGTGTAGACCGCGTCGATGCGTTCGGCGTGCTCCTCCTGAGTGAGGCGCCCCTCGATGAGGCGTCGGAGAGGATGTGGGCGACTCGGTCGCGGTCTGAGTCGGAAGCGCGGAAGCTGCCGCCGACCGTCCCGCTCTCCCGGTTGGCTGTGTGGGTCATGGCACAAGTATTCGTGCCGGGCGGATGGGGCGGGAACCGGAGACAACCCTGGCCTTCCCCTGATTCGGGGTGCCAGCAACCCTGATCGACCCCTATGTGCCGGGGGCGGCGTCACCCTTCGACGGCGGATCCGTAGGAGGTCACCCGGGCGCGCCGTACGGCGCTGTCGAGTATGCGCAGCGCTTCCCTCCGGGCCGCCATCTGGGAGGAGGACAGTCCGCGGCCTTCGTCCCGGCAGGCGAGTCGGATCACGACGGCCAGCCGGTCGGCCTGGGCCGCCAGCCTGTGGGCCCGCTGCGGATGTCCCGGGGCGAGGCCCTCGGTGGGTTGGCGTCCGGCGTCGCGCAGGTCCTCCAGGGCGCGGGTGACCTCCGGGCCCCACCCCGCGACGTCGTCCACCCGGCCGAACAGAGTGGCACACTCCTGCATGGCGGCGTTGAGCCGCTGTTCGGCCTCGGAAAGGGAGACCGGCTGCGGCGCGGCGTCGGCCGCGGGGTAGGGGGTCCAGGCCACCCCCACGTAGGACGAGCCCCGCCGGTCTTCGCGTGGGACCAGCCCGATCTGCCGGTCCTTCAGACGGATCAGCACGGCCTCGCGGGCGTCGATCGCCGCGGTGTTGAGTTCCGCGCCCCCTACCAGCCCGAGCGGATCGCCGGGGACCGGTAGGCACAACCGGAACGAGGCCAGTCCGAGGGAACGCAGGCGGGCAAGCGCCGAGCGCAGCGGTGCCCCGGCCTCGAAGGGCAGCTCCGTATCCGCGACGGCCGCGATGACGTGCGGCCCCGTGCGCCGCTCCACCGCGTCTACGGCGTCGTCCAGCCCGGCATGCCCGGACAGCCAGGCGTTCCCCCAGGTGACCAAGGGCGCGGATGACAGTTCTCGCAACATTAGTTCAGCCTAAGACCGCGAGTGGGCCAATCGGCGACTCCAACCGGCGAAGGTGTCCAGTAGGTTCGCATCTGGGCGTGCCGGTCGAACCGGGAACAGCGGTGCGAGGGTGAGCGGCCGCGGACGAGAGAACAGGCAAGGAGAGCAATGAACGGGCATGTGCTGCGCATGAGCGGGGTCAGTGTGCGCCGCGACGGTGCGTACCTGCTGAACGGAGCGGAATGGAGCGTTGAGGAGGACGAGCGGTGGGCCGTCATCGGCCCCAACGGCGCGGGGAAGACCACGCTGCTGAGCGTCGCCGCGACGCAGCTGTTCCCCACTACGGGCGAGGTGGAGGTGCTCGGCGAACGGGTCGGTGAGGTCGATGTCTTCGAGCTCCGTCCCCTTGTCGGATTCGCCAGCGCCGCCGTGGCGAACCAGATTTCCGGGTCGTCGACCGCGCTCGACCTCGTGATCAGCGCCTCCTACGGTTATCTGGGCAGTTTCACCGAGGAGTACGGTACCCCCGACTACGGCCGGGCCCGGGCGGTCCTCGGCCACTGGGGCGTGGCGCATCTCGCGGAGCGGCGGTACGAGACGTTGTCGGAGGGGGAGCGCAAGCGTGTCCTCATCGCCCGCTCGCTCATGGCCGACCCCGAACTGCTGCTGCTCGACGAGCCGGCCGCGGGCTTGGACCTGGGCGGCAGGGAGGACCTGGTGCGGCGGCTCGGTCTGCTGGCAGGGAACGTCAACGCGCCCGCGCTGGTGATCGTCTCGCACCATGTGGAGGAGATCCCCCCTGGTTTCACGCACGTCCTGATGATGCGGGAGGGGCGCGTTGTCGCCGCCGGTCCGGCGGAGCAGGTGATGACCGCGGACAACCTCGGTGAGACGTTCGGCCTTCCGCTGAAGGTGGAGTTCGACGGAGAGCGCTGGAGCGCGAAGGCGGTGTGAGACCGAGGAGCGGCGACCGTGGTGGAGCGAATAGCGCCCTGCCGAAAGCAGGGCATCCGGTCGGCCGTAACCAGGACTGCTGGCCGAATGTGGTCAGGTTGCGCGGGTTTGATGTGACGTCATAGATGCTCTGTGCGAACGCGCGCATAGGCGCGTTTTATGATCTCCGCGTGGATGCGCGCACACGTCTGTGATCGTCTCGTCCATCTGCGTACCGCTGCGTCACCCCCGACAGGAGAGCCGGAGCCGCCCCCGATGCTTCCCGTTGTCATAATCCTGCTGATATTCGTGGCGATCCTGCTCGCCATCGCTTATCGCAGCGTCCGTATCGTTCCGCACAGGATGACCGACGTCGTGGAGCGTTTCGGCGGGTACCACCGCACGCTGAAGTCGGGATTCAACATCGTCATCCCGTTCGTCGACCACGTCCGCGAGCGCATCGACCTGCGTGTGCAGGTGGTCAGCTTCCCGCCGCAGGCCGCCATCACCCAGGACAACCTCTCCGTTAACGTCGACACCGCGGTCTACGTCCAGGTCACCGACCCCTATAACGCCACCTACCAGGTGGCCAACTTCATACAGGCGGTAGAGCAGCTCGCCTCGGCCACGTTGCGCAACGTCATCGGCGGTATGGACCTGGAGCAGACCCTGACCTCCCGGGAGGAGATCAACCGGGAGCTCCGCTCGGTGCTGGACGAGGCCACGGTCAATTGGGGGATCGAAGTCAGCCGGGTCGAGCTGAAGGGCGTCGAGCCCCCGGAGTCGGTGCAGGAGGCCATGGAGAAGCAGATGCGCGCCGACCGCGACAAGCGCGCGCAGATCCTCAGCGCCGAGGGTGAGAAGCAGTCGGCGATCCTGCGGGCCGAAGGCGAGCAGTCCGCGTCTGTGCTGCGCGCCCGCGGTGAGGCGGAGTCGGCGACTGTGCAGGCCAAAGCCGAGGCGGAGGCGATGACGCTGCGCGCCCGTGGTGAGGCCGACGCGATCGCGATGGTGTTCAAGGCGCTGCATTCCGGGAAGGTCAGTCAAGAGCTGCTCGCCTACCAGTACCTGCAGAAGCTCCCGGAGATCGCGCGGGGCGACTCCAACAAGGTGTGGATCGTGCCGAGCGAGATGGGCAAGGCACTGGAGGGCATCGGGGGGGTCTTCGAGAAGATGCGGGACGACGCCGGAGCCGATCAGACCGAGGCCCGCCAGGCGACGCCCCCGAGCCGGTAGGTTCGGCTCCTTCGCTGTTCCGAACGCGGGACGGCCTCCGCACGGGGGCTCTCGTTCCCGGGTGAGGCCGGTCTGATTTCATAGGCGGGCACGTTCCTGCCATGAATGCCCTTGTCCTGGCGCGATCAGGGTTTCCCGCCGTAATGGGAGCGGTGGTGTGGCGGCGGCACTGTCGTCTGAGCGCGAAGGTCGAGGATGAGTCTGTGGGACGCGCTCGCCATTCTGCTGGCGGGCATAGGTGCCGGTGGCATCAACGCCATCGTCGGCTCCGGGACACTCCTCACGTTCCCGGTGCTGCTGGCGCTGGGGTACCCGCCCGTGCTGGCGTCGATCTCCAACAGCATCGGCCTGGCTCCCGGGGCGCTCACCGGGGCGATCGGCTACCGGCGGGAGCTGAAGGGGCAGCGTTCCCGGTTGATCCGGTTCGGTTCCATGGCGTTCGCCGGGGCGCTCACTGGCGGGGCGCTCCTGCTCAACCTGCCCGAGGGCGTGTTCGAGTCCGTTGTTCCCGTGCTCATCGCGATGTCCTGCGTCCTCATCATGCTGCAGCCGCGGATCACCGCGTGGGCGCGGAAGCGGCGCCCCGCCCGGCTGAACGGAGGGGTGCTGCTGCCCTTCGGGATCTACGGCGCCGGGGTCTACGGCGGGTACTTCGCGGCGGCCCAAGGCATCGTCCTCATCAGCATGATGGGTGCGGCGATGGACGAGGAACTGCACCGGATCAACGCCCTGAAGAACGTGCTGGCCTTCGTCGTCAACGCGACGGCCGCCGCGTTCTATATCATTTTCGCCTCGCCCATCTGGCCGGTGGTCGGCCTCATCGCCGCCGGTTCAGTCCTCGGCGGGTACTTCGGCGCTTGGTTCGGCCGCAAACTCACGCCTTTCGTGCTGCGTATCGTCATAGTGGCCGTTGGGTTGACGGCGGCGGCGCAGCTGCTCCTCGGCCGGATCTAGTCCACCCGCGGCGGGGAGTGAACGAAGTAGCCGCGCCGATCGGCGTCCTCGATCAGCGCCGCGGCGTAGGATCCCAGCACTTCGGAGCCCTTCGCGATGATCTGCACCTGCTCCGTCACCTGGGCCCGGGTGACCTTGTAGCGCACCCAGGCTCCGCCCTCGGTATGCCAGTTGGCGAGCATGGGGGCGAGCCGGTCGACGGCGCCGGCGAACCGGGCCTCGGGGGTCTCGCGAGCCTCGAACTCCTCCCAGAGCGCGCGGGTGCGCTCCGCCTGGTCTGCGGGCAGCAGGGCGTAGAGCCGATCGGCGGCGGCGCGCTCGCGCTCAGCCTGCGATTCGGAGGCGTGGACGTCGTAGACGAAGGTGTCCCCCGCGTCGATCTCGACGATGTCGTGCAGCAGCAGCATCTCGACGACATGGTCGATGTCGGTTCCCGGCGGCGCGTACTCGGCGAAGACCCGGGCTGTGAGGGCGAGTTGCCAGGAGTGCTCGGCATCGTTCTCACGTCGGGACCCGTCCATGAGCATGTTCCGGCGCAGGATCCGCTTCAGCTTGTCGGTTTCCAGGATGAACCGGAGCTGCTCGGTGAGGCGTTCGTGATCGACCCCGCTGGCGAAGACCGGTGCCGGTTCCGTCACGTAGGCCGCCTTCCTAAGGAATGGGTACTCGGATCACACCAGGGGTCCTACCCATACAAGGTGCTCGGACTGACCTTGAGAAGTCCACCGGTGAATGCGGTGGAGAGCCGCGGGTGAACGCTGGTTCACGAAAGGCCGCGACCGCCCGCGCGCCGGGGCTACCGCGGTTCGGGCGCGGCCGCCGCGGAGGTCAGGTGCACATGGAACCACTCTGCCAAGCGCGGTCGGCCAGCACGTTGCCCGGCGCCGGCGGCCCGGGTTCGAGGCCGGGCTCGGGGCCCATCGTGTGGGCGAGGTCGGGTATGACGATGTGCCGCAGGCTCGACTGCGGGTACTGCGGCGCAAGGGCGTCGTAGAGCCTCTGTCCGTGCTCGGGGACGATCACCGGGTCCTGCAGTCCGTTGATGATCAGCAGCGGCGACTGCGGCCGGCGCCCGGAGAGGTCGCCCGCGCGGGAGATGAAGTCGAGCCACGTCGCGACGTCGCGGGACGTGTCGCTCCATTGGTAGGCCACGCCGAGCCGCTGCTCGCGCGCCTTGAGTACTGGTGTGGGGTCGATGATCGGGTTGACCACCCCGGTGGCGCCGATCTCCAGCTTGCTCTCGGCCAGCGCGAGCAGGGTCGCCGCACCTCCGGTGCCGACTCCCATCAGGCCGATCGGTCCGTCGTGGATGGGGAACCTAGCGCGCAGTTCGCTGACGACACGGGATACCTCGGCGGTCGCCTGCTCGACGATGGGGCCGTACAGTTGGATCAGGTAGTCCTCCTGGCCGCGGCGGTTGATCTCGGCGACGCCGCCTTCGGGCAGCCGGGACCCGAACAGTGGAAGCCCCAGGTAGAACCGCCATGCCGGCAGCGAGGCCAGCGGGAGGGTACCTGCGAGGGCGGTCTCGCTGCGCGGGGGTTCGAACGCGTGGAGCGCGATGATCATCGGAGCGGGCTCGTCCGGGTCGTTCATGATCGCCGGGGGGATCGCCAGAAAGGGCACTCCCGCGGCCGAGCCGGTTATCGGTTGGGTGAGCGTATTGTCAGCTACCACTGAGGGTTCCCTCCCGTGTTCCAACGCGGCTTGGGAAGGCGGGATCCGGCGCGCGTTGTGAACCTCATTGGTGCGTGGCGGACAAGTCTTCGATGAGAGTGGGTGCCGCCGTGTGGCGTCTGATCGGTTCCGGCGCACCCTACCGGGAACCGGTGTCCGTATCCCCCGGCTGCCTTCGCGGCGACGAACAGGCCGGTCCTGATGGTGCTCGGAGCCTGGCCCGCCACTGTCCATGGTGCCAGGTGCGGCGTCGTCTTCATCAGTGGCCGGGGCGAAGACACCCTACACTTCGGCTTGTCCGGGCCGCGAAGGTCGCACCGGTGCCGGGGTCCTATTCCGCGGGGAAATGCCGTCCGAGGTAGCCGCGGACGAGGAGTTTGGTCTCCTCGATCAGGCGGGGGTCCCCTTCGGGGCGTCGCGGAAGGCGAGCTTCAGCACGGCGTCGGCGGCCTCGACGGCCACCATCGCCGCGTAGTTGAGCTCTTCGCTGTCCTCCACACCGGCGGTGGAGGTGAGCAGTTCGCGCAGCCGGGTCGCGATGACCTTGTTGTTGTCGGCGCCGGCGTCGAGGAGGTGGGCGTCCACCGCGTCGCCGAAGTGCAGGACGCGGAAACCCGGTACGTTGCGGTGCATGTCGAGGTACTCGTCGATGATCACGTCGACGGCCTCGGTCCAGTGCCCGAACGTGTTCTGGCGCAGCCGGTCGGTTACCCGGCCGCTGAACTGGTCCAGGTAGCGCAGGCCGAGTGCCTGGACCATCGCCTTCTTGTCCGGGAAGAACTGGTACACCGAGCCGATGGCGACCCCGGCGCGCTCGGCGATCCTGGTCGTGGACAGGTCGTTGTAGCCGCTCTCCTCCAGGAGTTCGGCGCACGCGTCGAGCATCTTCCGCACTCGGGCCATGCTGCGCTGCTGCGCCGGCCTGCGGCGCAGTGGAGCGTTCATCAGGGGTGCCTCGGCGGGGCGCTCCGGGGACGTGCCGGTTCCCGTATCGGTCCGCTCGCTGACGCCACCGCCCGTTCCGGTGGCCTCGTGGCTTCCGGGGGCGGCGGTCGTGGAGCCGCTGTGAGTCGTCATCACGCTTCTATGATGTCCTTGGGTATGGGCCCGGTTCCCGTACGTCCCGGTTTGCTGCGGGTTCCCACTCGGAGTGGATATGTCCGGTTTCGCCTGTGGGAGGCGGTGAACGAACCGTCGACAACAGGGGCTTAGCAGAGTCGTTAGGCCCGGTTTACCGTATCCGCACCGATCCTGCTGCCGCATTTCGCGGGTTCTGGGGGTGTTTGCCGTATTTTTCGGAGGGCTGGTTGGTGCCTTTACCCCGCGAGGGACGTGCGCAACCCTTTCGAATGAGCGGGTGGAGACGGTTGGCTGGGCCCTGGATGATCTTTCGTACTCTCTCTCGCGGAGGGCATGTTTATGACCACCGATACAGCCGCTCCCCTTCCCGACACCACCGAGGCCGAGCTCGACCGGGTGCTGACCGCCGCCGCGGCGGCGGCCCCCGTTCTCGGCGGGATGCGGCCCGGTGAACGCGCCGAGCTGCTGCGGCGTGTTGCCGACGCCCTCGACGCCGCCGCCGAGGAGCTCGTCCCGATCGCGCAGGCCGAGAGCCACCTGCCCGAAGCGCGCTGCCGGTCGGAACTGGGGCGCACGACATTCCAGCTGCGCTTCTTCGCCGATGTCCTCGACGAGGGCTCCTACCTGGAGGCCTCCGTCGACACCGCCGACCCGCAGTGGGGTATGGGGCCGCGCCTGGACGTGCGGCGGATGCTGGTACCGCTCGGGCCGGTCATCGTCTTCGGGGCCAGCAACTTCCCCTTCGCGTTCAGCACGGCCGGCGGCGACACCGCTTCGGCCCTGGCCGCCGGGTGCCCCGTTGTGGTGAAAGCCCATCCGGGCCATCCGCGCCTGGCGTGGCGCACCGGTGCGGTCGTCTCGGAGGCCCTGGCCGACGCGGGCGCTCCCGGCGGGGCTTTCGCCGTCGTCTTCGGCACCGAGACCGGGCGGCGCGCCGTGCTGCACCCGCAGACACGGGCCGTCGGGTTCACCGGGTCGATCCGCGGCGGTCGCGCACTGCACGACCTGGCCGCGTCGCGTCCTGATCCGATCCCGTTCTACGGGGAACTCGGCAGCCTCAACCCGGTCTTCGTCACCCGCGCCGCCATGGCCAAGCGCGGTGAGGAGATCCTCAGCGGGTACGCCGACTCATTCACGCTGGGGGTCGGCCAGTTCTGCACCAAGCCGGGCGTTCTGCTGGTGCCGGAGGGAACCGGGCTGGACACGCTCGTCGACAACCTGACCCAGCGGAACCGGGCTCCGTTGCTCAACGAGAGTGTGGCCGGCGGGTTCGACGAGCGTTTGGGTGAGCTGGCCGAACATCCGGTGACGGAGGTGCTGGTGCGCGGGGCGGCGACCGAAGACGGCTGGACGCCACATTGCTGCGCACGGACGTCGACGCGCTGCTCGCCTACACCGATGTTCTGCTGGAGGAGTGCTTCGGCCCGGCCTCGCTGGTGGTCGAGTACTCCGAGGAGGACCGGCTGCTGGAGGTGGCCGGCGTACTGCAGGGGCAGCTCACCTCGACCGTGCACGCCGAGGAGGACAGCGACGGCGACACGCTCGCCCCGCGGTTGCTGGACGAGCTCACCGCGAAGGCCGGGCGCGTCCTGTGGAACGGGTGGCCCACCGGGGTCGCGGTGACGCATTCGATGCACCACGGCGGTCCCTATCCGGCGACGACCGCGGCGCTGCACACCTCAGTGGGAGCCACGGCGATCCGCCGTTTCCTGCGTCCGGTGAGCTACCAGGGACTGCCGGACTCCATGCTTCCCGAGGCACTGCGCGACGGAAACCCGCTCGGACTGCCCCGGCGGGTAGACGGCGCGCCTGAGGGCGGCTGAGCGGACCGCGGGACCGGCTCCGGCCGCCTCCCCCCGTCGCCCCTGCGCCCTGCCGTCCACAGGTGGTGGACAGAGGCTTGGGGTGGAGGCGGCCGCGCGATAGCGTCGCTACCATGCAGAGCTCTCCGGCGGCCGTCTCTCCCGGCATCGAGGCATTCATCCGCGAGTTGCCCAAGGTGGAACTGCACGTCCACCTGGAAGGCTCGATGCAGCCGGCGACGCTGCTCGACCTCGCAGCCAAACACCGTGTGACGAGCGTGCCCGACTCGCTGGAGGGGGTGCGCGACTGGTACGAGTTCCGCGACTTCCCGCACTTCATCGAGGTCTACCTGACCTCTCTGGAAACGCTGTGCGACGAGGAGGACTTCGCGCGCCTGACCGCCGACGTCGCGGCACGCCTCGCGGCGCAGAACGTGCGGTACGCCGAACTGCATGTCAGCTTGTACGCCCACCTCATGCGCGGTATCCCGGCCGGTGTGGTGTTCGAAGGCATCGAGCATGCCCGGCGCGAAGCCGAGCGCGAGCACGGCATCCGCATGCGCTGGGTCCCCGACTTCCCCGGTGACTACGGGGTCGAGACCGGTGAGCAGACGCTCGACGCGGTGCTGAAGGACGGCCCGGCCAGTGTCATCGGCTTCGGCGTAGGAAGTGTGGAGGTCTCTCGCGCGCCGTTCGCCGATCTCTTCGCCCGCGCACGCGCGGCCGGGCTGCACAGCCTCCCGCATGCGGGGGAGAACGGCGGCCCGGAGCGGATCCGCGAGGCACTCGACCTGCTGGGCGCGGAGCGGATCGGTCACGGCATCGACTGCATGCGCGATCCCGCGCTGGTCGATCGGCTGAGGGAGACGGGCGTACCGCTCGACGTCTGCCCCACCTCGAACCTGTGCACCGGTGCCATCGAGAGGATCGAGCGGCATCCGCTGCCGCGGATGCTGCGTGCGGGTCTGACCGTTTCGCTGAACTCCGACGATCCGCCGATGTTCGGTACCGATCTGCTGAACGAGTACCGCGTCGCCCACCGGCTCGGACTTGGCGCCGCGGAGCTGACCGATCTGGCCCGCAACGGTGTGGTCGCTTCTTACCTCGACGGCTCCGTCGAACGCGCGCTGCTCGCCGAGATCGACGAGGTTCTGGAGCGATGGTCGGGGCAGTAGCGGAACGGGGCACCCCCCGCACGGACAACCGCAACGCGGCACGCTTAACCGGGATCGAGAACGAGCGTGCCGGCATGGTGAGCACCATCGTGGGCCACGCCTCGGCTCCGCCGCCCTCCGGCCCGGGGCCTTTGTGTGTCCGCGGGCGGTCAGAGCATTCCGGTAATTTCTCGTACCAATTGTCGGTATTGCCGGAGTGATGCGGCGGCCCGGGCCTCTGATACTAATATGTGAAGGAGATTCGTGGTTTCTTGGCGCGAATTCCGAGGCAGTGGGAGGCCGCGCTGTTCGGCGGAACGAAGGTTGTTTTTCGGTAACTCTCGCTTATCGAGAAGGTATCGACGGCCAGCGGATAGGGTCGCAAACCGTAGCGTGCAATGCGATGCCTCCCGGCGGCGCGCGGATTTTTTTTAAAGAGCCCCGTGCGCGGGTGGACAAGCTGGTAGCGTTGCGGATCGTCGGTGGGTCAGAATGCATCCCTGCGCATTCGGGTGGCCGGGCCGTGCCGAATTGGCCGGTCTGTCGCACACCACTGGCGCGCGATATGAATCCCCCCGCATCTTCTTTGGGCCGACGTCCGCTGAACCCGCTCGTAGTGGCTCTGCGGCCTCAGGGGATCACGATCCGTGATCGAATCTTCGAAAGGTCATGCCTGAATATGCGTAAGAAGCTGTACGCCTCCGCCTCCGTCACCGTCCTCACAGCAGGGCTGGTCAGCGGGGCGACCTCCATCGCGTTCGCGGCCCCCGGAACCGACGACGTGGGCAGTGGCAACCAGGTCAACGTTCCGGCCAACGTCAAGGCCGAGCTGTGCGGTAATTCCCTCGCCGCCCTTGGTATCTCCGAGGCCGAGTGCCAGAAGGTGGCGGAGACCCTCTACGCCGAGAGCGAGGAGGGGCAGGGCGGCTCGGAATCCGGTGGCTCCGATGGCGTCGCCCAGAACAACGAGGTGAACATTCCCGTGAACGCCGCCGTGGACATCTGCGGCAACTCCGCCGCTGTCGGCGGCCTCTCCAAGGCGGGCTGCACCAAGGTCATGGAGGACATGGCCGAGGAGTCCGGCGAGGACGGCGGTGAAGAGGGCGGCTCGGAGTCCGGCGGTACCGCCAGCGGCAACACGATCAACGTGCCGGTCGACGTTGCGGTCGACATCTGCGGGAACTCCCTTGCGGTGCTCGGCGAGTCCGAAGCCGACTGCGAGGCGATGGTCGGCGACATGCAGGAGTCCGAGGACAACGGGGCCGGTTCGGAGAACAACGGCTCCGGCGGTACCGCCAGCGGCAACGAGGTGAACGTTCCGGTGAACGCCGCCGTGGACATCTGCGGAAACGCCGTGTCCGTTCTCGGTACCGCCGAGGCCAGCTGCATGAAGAAGATCTCCGAGGAGGAGGCCCCCGAGGAGGAGGCACCTGAGGAGGAGAAGCCCGAGAAGCCCGAGAAGCCGGGCGACGAGGGTGACAAGGGCGAGAAGGAGGAAGAGGCGCCCGAGGACGGCAAGGAGGACGAGGCCGACGAGGGCGACGAGCAGGCTGCGCCCGGCGACGACTCCGAGCAGGCGTCCGGCGGCCTTCCCGTGACTGGCTCGGCGCTGGCCGGGCTGATCGCCGCGGCCGCGGCCGCTCTCGGCGGCGGCGGCGCTGCGATGTACTTCGCGCGCAAGCGCAAGGCGGCCTCGGCCCTCGGTGACGAGGCCTGACCGGTCCTGCCGCGCACACGCACCGCCCCCGGACACACTCCGGGGGCGGTGCCGTGTTCTCGTGGGCGTCCCATAGCCTCGAATATGTGCTTCGGGTCCTGGTGTCCTCGCGCATGCTGGCGTTTCACGCGCTGGTGGCGCTGATCGTGCCCACGTTCATCGCATTGGGCTTCTGGCAGCTCGGCCGCTGGGAGGACCGGGCCGCTGCGGCGGACCTGCAGGAGGCCAACATCAATGCGGACCCCGTCCCACTACAGGAGCTGAGCGAGGTCGGCGAGGACGTCGACCACGCCGACCGGTGGCGGCCGGTCACCGCGACCGGCAGCTACGACACCGGCAACGAGCTGCTTGTCCGCAACCGCGACGGCTCGGCGGGCGTCGGCCTGTTCGTCCTCACCCCCCTGGTCACCGACGACGGCGCGGCCGTTCTGGTCAACCGAGGGTGGGTGGGGCAGCCGCCGACCGCCACGTCGCAGCCCGATGTTCCGCCTCCGCCGGAGGGCGAGGTGACGGTGACCGGGCGGATCCAGTTCAGCGAAACCGAGGAGAACACCGGGATCCGTGACCGCGGCGGCCTGCCCGAAGGCCAGATCATGCTCATCGAGGTGGAGGAGATCGGCGAAGGGCTGCCCTATCCCCTTTATGGAGGGTTCGTGGAACTGACCGACCAGGAGCCGCCCTCCGACCCCGCGCCGGAGCCCGTCGCCGCACCCGAGCCCAACCTGGGGATGAACCTGTCCTACGCGGTGCAGTGGTGGGTGTTCACCGCCATCGCGATCGGCGGCTGGATCTTCCTGGTGCGCCGCGAGCTGCACGATGCCCGCGACGGTGGACGGCCTCCCGGCGAAGGCCCCGGCGCCGCGCCCCTCAAGGACGGCCCTACCTCCCCCGCCCCGGCCCCACCGCCCCGCGCGCAGGTGTGAAGGCCCCGCACTCCGCGAGCGGCCGAACACTCGCGAGGAACCGTTGGCGGGGCCACGGAACTGTCAGGATGGCAGCATGACCGATGAGCAGGCCGAGGTAGCCCACATCACGCGTCGGCCGGCAGGGGCCGACGAGAGCGCGCGGGCCAGCCGGATCTGGTGGGAGCGCTCAGCCGATGAGTACCAGGCCGAGCACGGCGCGTTCCTGCGGGACATCGGGTTCGTCTGGGGGCCGGAAGGCGTGGACGAGGGGAACGTCGGGTTCCTCGGCGACCCCGGGAAACTGGCGGGCGCGCGTGTCCTGGAGGTGGGATGCGGGGCCGGGCAGTGCGGCCGCTGGCTGCGCGCCCAAGGGGTGGCCGAGGTCGTCGGGATCGATGTCTCCCGGCGCCAGTTGCAGCACTCCCGCCGGATCGACGAGCAGACCGGCCACACGCTGGCTGTGGCGCAGGCCGACGCCCAGCGCCTGCCGTTCGCCGACGCGGTTTTCGACCTGGTCTGCTCCGCCTATGGCGCCTTCCCTTTCGTCCCTGACGCGGAAGCGGCGTTGCGGGAGAGCGGGCGGGTGCTCCGGCCGGGCGGACGGCTGGTGTTCTCGGTGTCGCACCCCATCCGCTGGTGCTTTCCCGACGATCCGGGCGAGAGCGGTCTGGTCGCCAAGGATCCCTACTTCGACCGCCGGGCCTATGTCGAGCAGGACCGACAGGGACGCGCGTGCTACGTCGAGCACCATCACACCATCGGCGACTGGGTGCGGGCCGTGGCCGGCGCGGGGCTGCGCCTGCACGACCTGGTGGAGCCGGAGTGGCCCGAGGACAACGACCGGGTCTGGGGCGGTTGGAGCCCGCTGCGCGGACGTATCATCCCGGGAACCGCGATCTTCGTCGCCGAGAAGGATGCGCCGTGAAGCTCAAGCTCGATCTGCACGACATCTACAACCGCGGCCGGGACATCGACCGGGCCCTGAACGACATCTTCGACGAAGCCGAACGGACCAAGGCCAAGACCGTCGAGATCATCCCCGGCAAGGGGTCCGGCCAGCTGAAGAGGCGCGTGCTGCGCTTCCTCGAGCAGAAGGACGTCAAAAACCGCTACCACCGTGTGGAAAAGGACTCCAAGAACTTCGGTCGGCTGTTCGTGCATTTCAAGCACTAGACAGACGAACGGTGTCACTCCTGCGGATAGTGCAGGATCCGGGCTCGGTGTCCCGCTGCCTTGGCGAGCTTGGCGTCGTCGGTGAGGAGGGGGAGATCAAGTGCCTCGGCGAGAGCGATGTACATCGCGTCGTAGGCGGTGAGGTTCTCGCGGAGTTCGTGAGCACGTAGCTGCAGTGGCGCCATGAGATGGCGGGTGATGTGTAGTCCCTGGTAGCGGTCCAGCATCGTTCGCGCCCGCTGTGGCGAGATCCGGACATTGGGCTTGGTCGTGATGGACAAACCCCGGACGACACTGGACACTTCGGCGTCGAGCAGTGTTGGGGCGTGTACCCGGCGCATGAGGCGACGGCGGAGTAGCTCGTCCTCCCGATGGGCCGCCAGCAGCCTGATGATGATCGAGCAGTCGACGACGTAGCTCATCGGCGACCGTCAGTCATGAACTCACGCAGGTCCTCGGTCGTATAGTTGATGGGTTCGTCCTCAGCGATCCGTGCCATTACCTCGTCGACCGCTGGAAGAGACGCCTCCTCCAGGATCAGTTCACGCAGGTACGCGGCCAGTGACAGCCCGCGGTTGGCTGCTCGTGCCTTGAGGGTCTCGACCGCCTCGGCGGGCACATCCCGTACTTGGACAACTGTCGTCTCACCCATATGCCCAGTGTAGCATGCATTTCGCATGCAGGAACCCCTCCCTTGGTGGTGGGGTATGCCTCGGCCGTGGTGCACAAGTGCATCAAGCAGAGAACTCTGGTCGGCTGTTCGTCCATTTTCGGCACTGAGGTCCGAGTCGCCGCGTTGGAAGGCTGCCCGGATGCGCCGCGGGAGCAGGACCGTGCGGCCGCAGTCGGCTCACACCAGGTGAGGTGTCGCCGCGGAGCCTAGGGGGTAGCCGGTCAACCGCGGCTACACGATGACACGCGTCCGGCGTTTCACTCGCCGAAGGGGAGAGGAGGCCGTGGTCATGATGGAGCCAATGGGGTTCGGTTGGCTGGTGATGACCCTGGCGGGTCTGCTCGTACCGATCCTGCTGATCCTCCACCTCGGTCAGCGCTCCGCCGAGCGTGAGCGGGAGGAGCGGGAACGGCGCTCCGCGGGCGGCCCGGATCCACGGGAGGTGGAGCACGGGCTTGCCGAGGGCGAGATCGATCGGGAGGAGTACGAGCGCCTCCGCGCTGAGCCGCCCGAGCGCTGAGCGCTCTCGCGGTCCGCGGCCGCCGCCTGCGCGCGGGGAGGAGCGGGGAGAGACAGAACGACCCCGCGTTGCGGTGGTGGTGCGGGGTCGTTGTGGCTGTGCGGCCTCAGCGAGGCGCGGTATTCATTTCTCGTCGGGCTTTTGCAGGTGGTGGATCCAGGCCGGCGGGATGTTGGCCAGGACCCGTTCGGTGCCGACGCTGTAGCGGTTCACCCATTCCTCGACGACCCAGCTGGACCGCGCCTGGCGCAGGTAGTCCTCTCGGGGGGCGATGACCGCCTTGACCTCCTTGGTGTAGAGGTAGCCGAAGAAGGACAGGTATCCGCCGGGGCGCAGCACCGTGAAGTAGTAGTCGAAGATCTCGCGGACCTCGTCAGCGTTGAAGTTGGCGAGGGGCAGCCCCGAGAGGATGAGATCGTAACGCCGGTCCGTCCCCAGGTTGGTGACGAGAGTCTGGTGCACGGTGAGCTGGTCGGCCACCCGGGACATCGTGGGGTCGGTGCCGACCAGCTCCCGCAGGTAGTCGGCGAACTCCGGATTGGACTCCACGAGGTCGGCGGTGTCGCCGGGGCGCAGGTGAGCGGCGATGACCCGGGAGACCGGGCCCGTTCCGGCTCCGGCCTCCAGGATGGAGAGGCTGTCCGACCCCTCTCTCTCCTTGAGGAATCGCGTCAGCGAGTTCGCCAGTGCGGGACCGCTCGGGACGACCGCCCCGGTCGCTCGGAAGGTGTGGAACGCCTGCCGCACGAACAGGCCGACGTCGCGCAGCCGGTGTTCGAGGCGGGGGGCGTCATCGGAATTCGATGGGATTCGTGTCGCTGCCATGTTTGAACGCTAATGCCTGCTCATCCGACTCATTGGTTAGGGGCGCGTTTGTGTCGTGGCCGGACACGCAGGGCAAGGCCGCAATGCCGCGATGTGCCGCCCGCGGCGCGGCCGGAGGCCGTGCCCGTTCCGTCCCCGAAAGCCCCTTCCAAAAGGTGCCAAACCGCCGTCTTAAAAGGCGACTGGTGGGTAACATTCGACGCTATGAGCGGCTCACGACACCACAGAACGGCATTGATCACCGGTGCCTCCACCGGAATCGGCGCGGAGTACGCCCGTGGACTGGCGGAACGAGGGTATTCGCTGGTCCTCGTGGCGCGCCGCGCAGAACTCATCGACGACCTCGGCGCCGATCTGAGCGAGCGGTGGGGAGTGAGCGTGCGGTCGTTGCCGGCCGACCTCTCCAGCCCCGCTGGCCTGGGAAAGGTGGAGGACCGCCTGCGCGCCGACGGCTCGGGGGACGACGCCCCGATCGACCTGCTGGTCAACAACGCCGGCAGGGGGGACGGCGGTGAGTTCGTCCGGCAGGAGTACGACGAGATCGACTCCATGCTCGACCTGAACATCCGCGCCGTTGTGCACCTCACACGCGCGGTGCTGCCGGTGCAGATCGCCCGGCGCGAGGCGGACGAGCGGCGGCACCCGTTGGGCGTGGTCAACGTCTCGTCCCTGGCCGGCGAGCTGCCGGTCAACCCCGGAGGTTCGATGTACGGGGGGACGAAGACGTTCGTGACACTGTGGAGCGAGAGTGTGGCGGCGGAGGTAGCCGAGCACGGGCTGCACGTCACCGCGGTGCTCCCCGGGTACGTGCGCACCGATATGACGCGCGGCCTGCAGGAGAGTGGTATGCCCGACCTCGCTTTCGTCTCCAAGGAGCGCGTCGTCCGCGACTCGCTGCGCGCGTGGGCGGCCGGCCGCACCAGCGTGGTTCCGGGCGTTCAATACAGGACCGCCGACGGCCTGCTCCGGGCGGTACCCCGCTCGCTCTTCAAGGCCCTCGCCCGCCGAATGCGCTGACTCCCCTCGCCCGGTCTCCTCGTGATGGAGACCGGGCAACGAACGTGTTCTCCCCGCTCCATGTGGCCTGCGGATGTGGCACCCTGGCGTGCGGCAGCGGGGTGCGGACCTCTGTTGCCGCGGCTCCACTGCCCGGGCACCGGGGCGGGGCCATTACGGACGCGGCGCGGCGGAGCTCCCCCAATCCGGCGACGAAGGGAACACTCGTGTCTACGATCAGCAGCCCACTGCCCTTCGCGATGGAGAGCTCCACCACGGCCGCCATGGCCGGGCCGGTCGTCGACTGGGCCGTGCAGAACAGCGGCGCCTTCGTCTCGGGGACGGTCAGCGTCGTCATCATCCTGGTGCTTGCGGTGCTCGCGCGCGTGCTGGTGGGACGGGTGATCACGCATCTCCTCAAGCGGATGGTCGACTCGCATGCGCGTATCAGCGGCGGCCTGCGCACGGTCGTCACCAAGTCCGCGGCACCGGGGGGGACCCGGCAGCAGGCGCGCGCGGAGACGATCGGCTCGGTACTGCGGAGCCTCGCCTCGTTCACCATCTTCGGTGTCGCCCTCCTCATGGTGCTGGGCGAGTTCGGTATCAGCCTCGGTCCGATCCTCGCCAGCGCGGGCGTTCTCGGCCTGGCCATCGGTTTCGGAGCCCAGGGGCTGGTGCAGGACTTCCTCTCCGGGATGTTCATGATGGCCGAGGACCAGTACGGCGTGGGCGATGTGGTCGACGTCGGGGACGCCGTCGGCACGGTCGAGGAAGTGGGCCTGCGCATCACCAAGATCCGAGACCTCGACGGGGGGCTCTGGTACGTGCGTAACGGCGAGATCCGGCGGGTGTGCAACATGAACCAGGGGTGGGCCAACGCCGTGGTCGACCTTCCGCTCTCCCACACCGTGGACGTCGCGCACGCCGAGCAGGCCATCGAGCGGAACGTCGCGGAGTTCGCCGACTCCGGCGAGTACGAGGACAAGCTCCTGGACCGGCCCGAGGTCGCCGGTGTCGTGAGTATCGGCAACGGCGCGGTGACGGTGCGCGTCATCGCGAAGACCCGCCCCGGCGAGCAGTGGACCATCGGCCGCGTTCTGCGGTCCCACCTCAAGCAGGGCCTCGACCAGGAGGGGATCGAGGTCGCCTACCCGATCCCGCAAATCGCCCAGGCGTAGCAGGCTCCGCCCGCCCCCGAGGAGGGGTCCTTTGCCGCAACCGGTGCTTATATAATTACTTACTTGTATAAGTGGAAGCTGATAGCTTGGTTGTCGTGCACGCATTCGACGTACTCGGCGACCCGGTGCGCCGCAGGATCCTGGAGGTGCTCGCCGACGGTGAGGCGACCTCGGGTGCGGTGTGCGCGGTGATCCAGCAAGAGTTCGGGATCTCCCAGCCGGCGGTGTCGCAGCATCTCAGGGTGCTGCGTGATGCGGGGTTCGCGACCGTGCGCCCCGAGGGGACCCGGCGGCTGTACGCCGTGAACCCCGAACCCCTTCGGGAAGCCGACGTGTGGCTCGACCGCTTCCGGCGCTTCTGGGAACCGCACCTGGACGCGTTGGCGACCGAACTGGCGCGGGGGCGGCGGGAGCGCCGCCTCCGCGCGCAGACCGATGAGGAACCGGACCAAAGGGGAACCCCATGATCGACGTCGACCAGCAGATCAGCACCGTGCGCCGCCAGGTCGGCAGCCGGGTACTCGAAGCCGGCGAGGCGCGGACCACCACCATCACCCGGAGCTACGACGCCGACGTCGAGGACGTCTGGGACGCCTGCACCAATCCCGAGCGCCTGCCCCGCTGGTTCCTGCCCGTCTCCGGCGACCTCCGGCTGAACGGCCGCTACCAGCTGGAGGGCAACGCCGGGGGCACGATCGAACAGTGCGACCCGCCGAACAGCTTCGCGGCGACCTGGGAGTACGGCGGGCAGGTCAGCTGGATCGAGGTGCGCTTGGCAGGTGAGGCGGACGGCCGCACCCGGCTGGAGCTTGAGCACCTCGCGCTCAAGGACGACCTCCAGGAATTCTGGGCCGAGTACGGCCCCGGTGCCACGGGCGTCGGCTGGGACATGGCGCTCATCGGCCTGACCCTCCACCTGGGCAGTGGAGAGGCCGTGGACCCGAAGGAGGCCGAGGCGTGGTTCGGCTCCGAGGAGGGCAAGCGGTTCACGGCGCTCGCCAGCCAGCTGTGGGGGGAGGCCAACATCGCCGCCGGAGCCGAGGAATCCGCCGCGCGGGCCGCGGCCGAGCGCACCACGGCCTTCTACACCGGCGGCGCGGACGGGGCGTCCACCGCCTGATCAGGGGCTTCCGGCCCCGAGGGCCGGGTCAGGGTCGGGCCAGGTAGACGATGTCGGGTTCACCGCGCGGGGCGGGAATCTCGATGGTCCGTACGGCGCTGGACCGCTCCTCCAGGCGGGCGGCGAAGCCCGGGGCGCGCATGGCGCTCCAGAAGGCGATGACCCCCTCCGGGGAGAGGATCCGCCCCAGCCGTTCCAGCGCCGGCGGCTCGTACAGCCGGTCGTTGCCTTCGACCACGGTCCAGTCGGGGCCGTTGTCGATGTCCACGCAGATCGCGTCGAACGTCTCCGTTGCCGCGCCGAGCCAGCTCAGAAAGTCGGCCCGGGTGAGTTCGCAACGGGGATCCTCCGGCAGGCGGCCCGCGACCTCGGCGAGCGGGCCACTGTGCCACTCGATGACCCGGGGCTCCAGCTCGACCACCCGCACGTGCTCGACCCGCTCGTCGTCGAGGGCCTCGCGCGCGGAGAACCCCACGCCGAGGCCCCCGATGAGCACCCGGATACCGGTTCTCCCCGCCGGGAGCGCCGCCAGCGCGGCGCGCACCATCTCGCGCTCGGAGGCACCGCCGCGGGTGTCCATGAGGAAGACACCGTTGCTGATGATCTCGAAGTGCTCCCCGACCCGCCGCAGCACCAGCTCGCCCCCGGTCACTCCGGGAGCGCGGGCGATCACCTCCGACTCGGAGGCACCGGCGCGCGGCGAGGAGGACAACGAGGACTCCCGCGGGATCGGGTTACGGCTTCACAGGCGACAGGCGTAGATGTCGGTGACGAGGATGGCGCGGGCACCCAGCTCCCACAGGTCGTCCATGATCTGCTGGGCGCTGCGCCGGGGCACCATGGCCCTGACGGCGACCCAGCCCTCGCGGTGCAGCGGGGACACCGTGGGCCCCTCCATTCCGGGGGTGAGCGCCACGGCGGCGTCGAGCCTCTCGGCGCGGACGTCGTAGTCCATCATCACGTAGTCGCGCGCGACCAGGACACCGCGCAGCCGCCGCAGCATCTGCTCGATCTGCGGGTCGTCCTCGGCGCCCTTCTGCCGGATCACGATGGCTTCGGACTCCAGGATCGGGTCCCCGAACAGTTCCAGCCCCGCGTTGCGGAGCGTGGTGCCGGTGGACACCACGTCGGCGACGGCGTCGGCCACCCCCAGCCGGATCGAGCTCTCGACGGCGCCGTCGAGGTGGATGACGCGGGCGTCGATCCCGTGCTCCTTCAGGTAGCGGTCGAGCACCCCGGCGAAGGAGGTGGCGATGCGCGTGCCGTTCAGGTCCTCCAGTTTCATGTTCGCGCCGTTGCGTGCGGCGAACCGGAACGTGGACCCGCCGAAGCCGAGCGCCAGGACCTCGTCGACCGGGCCCCGGAGTCGAGCAGCATGTCGCGGCCGGTGATGCCGACCTGCAGTATGCCCTCGCCGACGTAGACGGCGATGTCCTTGGGGCGGAGGAAGAAGAACTCGGTGTTGTTGTCCGGGTCCACCAGCACGAGGTCCCGGGAGTCCTTGCGCTGGCGGTACCCCGCCTCGCGGAGCATTTCGCTGGCGGGCTCGGAGAGCTGGCCCTTGTTGGGTACGGCGATACGGAGCTGGTCTGGCATCGGAGGCGGTCCCCTACTTCATCGACTCTGGCGTTGCTGGGCGGACGTCGACGACGGCCGGTCTCGCGGCTGGACCCGAGACCGACCTACAGATGCTTGTAGACGTCCTCCAGCCGCAGGCCGCGCGCCAGCATCAGGACCTGGAGGTGGTAGAGGAGCTGCGAGATCTCTTCGGCGGCCTGATCGTCCGATTCGTACTCGGCGGCCATCCAGACCTCGGCGGCCTCCTCGACGACCTTCTTGCCGATGCCGTGCACACCGGCGTCCAGGGCGGCGACCGTGCCCGATCCCTCGGGCCGGGTGCGGGCCTTCTCGGACAGCTCGGCGAACAGCTCTTCGAAGGTCTTCATCGTCACTTTCCTACAGGTGGCGTGCCCTCCCAGAGTAGGCGCACCGCGCCCCCGGTCGTGACGGGGCCCGGAAACCGGCGCCGGTCGCTCCCGCGCCGCGCCTCCCGGAGCGGGCACCTCCCTCGGGAAGCGGCCGAGTACCGGAAACGACCTGCGTCATCTGAACCTCTCTGGGGTAATGCTCCTGCCATGAGCGAATCAGTGTTCCTTACATCCAGCTACACCCAGCTGGAAAACTGCGTCGAGGTCGCCGGCGGTCCGGGTGCCACCGCGGTTCGCGATTCCAAGAACCGCGAACTCGGCACCCTGCTGTTCACTTCCGTCGAGTGGAGCCGCTTCCTCGACGCGGTGAAGCACGACGAACTCTGACAGGTACAGAGGAAGCCCGCCGGCACCGTCGGCGGGCTTCCTCTGTCCGTTCCGCCGCGGCCGATCGTCCCGCGCGCCCCGGAAAGGCGCGGCGCCGTCCGGCGGCGCCGCGGAACCGGCGGACGAAACCCGCAGTTCAGCGCGCTTGCCAGGCATGAGCCACTGGTCAGCGCCACCCTGCTCCGGGCCACCCCTTGTACAGAAGCGGCGACGTAAAGGAAGATGCACTAGCCGACCCATGTCCTGGCCGCGGGAATGAGGCTGCAACGACGACGGCGCCTTCCGCGGTTGCTGTGCCAGGTCGGGGCGATCCCGTCGGCCCCGCACCGGCGGGTGATGTCGGCGCAGCGGACCCCCGCCCTGAGAAAGGAAACACACGTGAGCGGGCAACCCCCCACGCCCATCAGAGTCCTCGTCGTCGACGACCACGCCTTCTTCCGGCGCGGCCTGGTCTCTGTGATCGCCGACGAGTCCGACATCCACGTCGCGGGTGAGGCTGGGGACGGTGAGGAGGCGATCCGCAAGGCCGGTGACCTGGTTCCCGACGTGGTCCTGATGGACGTGCGCATGCCGCGGGTGAACGGCATCGACGCGTGCACCGGCATCAAGAGCGCGGCGCCGAACGCCAAGATCGTGATGCTGACGATGAGCGACGAGGAGGACGACCTCTTCGAGGCGCTCAAGGCCGGAGCAACCGGCTACCTGCTGAAAGAGGTGTCCGTCACCGAACTGCCGCAGGCGGTGCGGGCGGTGGCCGACGGCCAGTCGTTCCTCAACCCGTCCATGGCCACCAAACTCATCTCGGAGTTCACCAGCCTGGCCCGCAGGGACAGGGACAAGGTGCGCGCGCAGCAGGCCGCGGAGTCCCCGCTGACGGACCGGGAGATGGAGGTGCTCAAGCTGATCGCGCGGGGCCTGAGCAACCGCGCCATCAGCGAGCGGCTCTTCATCACCGAGAACACGGTCAAGAACCACGTGCGCAACATCCTGGAGAAGCTCCACCTGCACTCCCGCATGGAGGCCGCGATCTACGCGGTGCAGGCCGAGCTGATCGAGGACGACTGACCGTCTCCCGGGCCGCTGTGCGGCAGGATCGCCCGCTTCGGCCGACCACCGGCCCCGCACACACGAGACGCCCCGGCCCATGCGGTGGGCCGGGGGCGCCTTACCGAGGTCTACAGGTCGTCTGTGCGGAGGTCCGCCAGGAAGGCGGACCATTCGGCGGGGGGAAACGACAGATGTCCGGCGGTGCGGTTCTGCGTGTCCCGGACCTTCACCTGCTCCGGCAACTCGGCAACCTCGACGCAGTCGCCGCCGTTTCCCTGGCTGTAGCTGCTCTTATGCCACTGCTCCATAGCGATCCTCCTGAATCTTCCGTATCAACTCGACGGAAGTGGGGAACGGATGGGCCTCCGCTTGCAACGTTCCGAACAGGGTCGACAGCTCCCGCACCTTGTCCGGAGCGTCGAACGTCACGCCGCCTAGAGTGTGCTCCACATAGCCGACCGACTGTGTGTCACTAAGCGCCATCACCCGGAACGGGGTGCCGGGATCCGCGCTTGTGGGAGTGTCTGGAAGCGCCTGGACCTGGATCCTTCCCTCTTCCGTGAGTTGGACAATATGTCCCAGTTGGTCTCTCATAATCGTCTCATCACCCACAATGCGGAAGAACGTCCCCTCCTTGATGATGAAACGCACCAATGACCGATTCTCCGTGATCGCGGGGAGGCGCTTCGTGCGCCCCTTGACGATCTCTTCTACCTCCTCGGGGGGCGCACTGGGGGACCGGGCCTTGACTAGTGCCCGGGCGTAGCCAGAGGTCTGAAGCAAGCCGGGGATGGTCGTGGGCTCATACGCCCTGATCTCGGCCGCGCGCCGTTCCAGGATCAGGATGTCCTTGAACCACTCCGGAACGTACCGCTGATTGTGCAGGTCCTGCCACAGGCGTCGTAAGGTCCCACCTGTTTCCAAGGTGGCGTCCAGAGCATCCGCATGCTCCGCTCGCGGAACTCGCATCGCTCGCTCAAGCGCACCCAGCATCGTGTGGGAGAGATTGATCTTGTCCGCCAGTTGGCGTTGCGTTAGCCCAGCTTGCTCCCGTAGACGACGTAGCTCGGTGCCGAACTGAAACCATCGGGTCTTCTCTCTCCTCGCCATGCGCCTCAGAATCGCACCGCTTGGTGACCAAGAGCGACCACTTCGACAAAAAGACTCAAAAGTGTGGCTTCCATGGCAGGTCAATGCTGGTTCCGTCATGGTTGGGGCGAACACACAAAAGCCCTAGCGACCGTGGTAGCGGCCCTAGGGCGTGGCCACCAGCTAATGCAGGGAGCTGATGACATGATCAGTTTGCCATCGCGCCCAAGCGCGCGGATTCGCCCCTACCTGGTCGCGGTTGAGCAGCGGCGGCGAGCCGACCGGCGGTTGCGCGCGGCGTGGATCGCCAGGCGTCAGTGTTGGGCCACCGCCGCCGATCGCCTTCTCGGTCTTCTTCCCGAGGCGGTGGCGGCGTGATGGAGGTCCACCCCGACCACTACCTGTCCACCAGTGAGGCCGCCCAGGTCCTGAACATCTCCCCCTCCACCATGCGGGCCTGGGCGCGTAAGGGACGGATCGGCTACCTGGCCACCGTGCACGGCTGGCGCTACTACCGCGCCGGTGACGTCTACGCGCTGCGCGAGGCCCGGAAGGCGCAGCGATGATGGACCTGAGCCCGAAGGAGCGCCACGCGCTCAACGACCTCGTTGACCAACTGGTCGAGGCCACCGAGGACCACGCCTACTGGTTGGGATCGGTCCGCCAGACCTCGCTGGAGTTGCGCGAGCGGTTGACCGAATGGCTCGACACCGAACAGCCGCCCTCCGCCGCCGAACCGATCCAGGCACACTGGCAGTGCCCGGCCTCCGGATGCCGCTTCTCCTCCAGCCCCCCCATGTCGCACTCCTGCCCGCTGTAGACACCCCAACGACAACCAAGCGGAAGACAACCCTTATAGGCCAACGTCACCGAGCACAGGACACACCGCGCTCCGGCCCCGCCGCATCCCCTTCGCGGCGGGGCCGGCTCATGTCCGAGCGTCCGACCGCGTTCGGCACGCTCGCGCGCTTCCCGGCGGCGAGGGCGCGGTCGACCACGTCATCGTGGGTACGCGCGGGGTGTTCCTCCTCGATTCGGAGAACTGGGATCGGCGGCTTTCGGTCTACACCAAGCTCGACCGGCTGTATCACGGCAGGTTCTCCAAGAACGAGTGTTTGGAGGAAGTCCGGAAGAAGTCCCGCGCCGTCCAGCGAGTCATCACCGACGAGCTGCAGAGAAAGGTCGCGGTGCGTGCCGGCCTGGTCGTCTACGGCCCAACCCTGCCCTGGAACATTCACCGTATCGGCGGCGTCGATGTCATCGGCGGGTTCAACGTGCGCCGGTGGCTGCGCAGGCAGGAAACGGACGGCCTCACCGAGGCCGACGTCGAACGCACCATCAGCGCGCTCCAACGGGCCCTTCCGCCGCGCTATCAGGAGCAGGAGCGGTGAGGACTCCTTGTCTTTCCGTGAAGGCCTGGGGCGCCGCCGAGAGCTTCCGTGCTGGTCCGCTGCCGCGAGGCCCGGGGGCACTGTCCTATCGCGCACCTTTGCTGCTATCGAGCGGCTCCGGCCCAGAGCGACCCTTGTCTCGTCCACAATCGCTGCTGGCGCAGGGGGCTGCGGGGGTTCTGCTTGTAGTGTGCTCCCTGTGACGCAGCTTGGGCTTTTCCAGGGCAGTGACGTGCTCCCTCCGTCTTTGCAGGAGGCGATCGAGCACGGGGAGGTGTTCACCCGCGGCTGGGTGGTCGAACTGCTGCTCGATCTCGTGGGCTATGTCCCTGAACGGGATCTGGCCCGGCTGGTGATCGCTGAGCCGGCCTGCGGGCGCGGGGCGTTCCTGGGCCCGATCTCCCGCCGGCTCGGCGAGTCCTGCCGGCGCCACGGCCGCGGCTTGGAGGATGCGCTGGGCTCAGTGGTCGCCTATGACCTGCTGGAGTCCAATGTGGAGCACAGCCGCGTCCTGGTCCATCAGGAGCTCGCCGCCCAGGGCTGGGATGCTGATGAGGCCCGGCGCTGCGCGCAGCACTGGGTCGGCCAGGGCGACTACCTTTTGGCCCGGCCGACCGCGTCGGGCGCGGACGTTGTGGTGGGCAACCCGCCCTACATCCGCCTGGAGGATGTACCTGCGGCGCGGATGGCGGCCTACCGGTCCGCGCATCCCACCATGGGCGGGCGCGCCGATGTCTACGTCGGTTTCTACGAGGCCGCCTTGCGCAGCCTGAACCCCGGCGGGGTGCTGGGCTTCATCTGCGCGGACCGTTGGATGCACAATCAGTACGGCGCCCGGCTGCGCGAACTCGTCGGGCGCGAGTACAGCGTGGACGTGGTGCTGTCCATGCACGATGTAGACGCCTTCGAAGAGCAGGTTGCGGCTTACCCGGCCATCACCGTCCTCAGCAGCCGCCCTCAGGGCGAGGTCGTGGCCGCCGAGGCCACCCGCTCCTTCACCCCCCAGGACGCCGCCCAACTGGTGGAGTGGTGCCGCGCGGGCGGAGGCGGGCTGGAGCGCTGGGGCGTGCGGGCGGTGCGGCTGCCCCACTGGTTCAGCGGCGGCGACTTCTGGCCGGCGGCCTCCCCGGCGCGCTTGGCGCTGCTGGAAGACCTCACCGACCGCTTCCCCACCCTGGAAGACCCTCACGGCGCCACACGGGTGAGTATCGGTGTGGCCACCGGCGCCGACAAGGTCTTCATCACCACCGACCCCGACATCGTCGAACCCGAGTGCCTGCTGCCGCTGGCGATGGTGCGCGACATCGCCTCGGGCACCTTCACCTGGCAGGGCCACTACCTGATCAACCCGTGGACCCCCGCCGGGAACCTGGTCTGCCTGGACGACCTGCCGCGGCTGCGCCGCTACCTCACCGCGCACGCCGCCGTGCTGCGCCGGCGCTATGTGGCCGTCAAGCAACCCGAGCGCTGGTACAAGACCATCGACAAGGTCGACCACTCCCTCATCGGCCGCTCCAAGTTGCTACTGCCGGACATGAAGACCACCATCCACCCGGTGCTGGACGAGGGCGGCTTCTACCCGCACCACAACCTGTACTACATCACCTCCCAGGACTGGGACCTGCGCGTGCTGGGCGGGCTGCTGATCTCCGGCATCGCTGAGGCCTTCGTGCACGCCTACGGCGTCAAAATGCGCGGAGGCACACTGCGGTTCCAGGCCCAATACCTGCGCAAGATCCGAGTTCCCCACCCCGGCCGGATTGGCGATAAGGTCCAAGCGGCGCTGTCGAAGGCCTTCGAGCGCCGCGATGTCGCGGTGGCGACCGAGGCCGCTCTCGACGCCTACGGCTTGGACCACCTGCCCGACTAGGAGGCCCCGGTGGCGGTCACCCGTCGCGACCTGGAAGAGGCGATCGCCCGGTACTGGGGGGTGAAGGACGCCCAGAACACCAGCTCACAAGTGGCGGGCCGCGTGGGTGCGGGCACCGCGGGCTCGGTGCGCGGTGGTAAGCACTTCGACGTCATCGCTGAACTCATCGCCAAGTTCTTCCGGGAGGCCGGCTACCCCGACAGCGCGATCAGGATCGCCAAAAAGCACGGCATGGAGCTGCCCGGCTATTACCGGCCGCAGAAGCAGTGGGACGTCGTCATCGCCCACCGCGGCACTCTGGTGGCGGCCTTCGAACTCAAGGCGCTGGGCGGGCCTTCCTTCAGCAACAACTACAACAACCGGATCGAAGAGGCCCTGGGCAGTGCCGTGGACCTGCGCCGCGCCGCCCTCGCCGAGCTATATCCCGGCGAGAAGCCCTGGCTGGGCTACTTCTTCATCATGGAAGACCATGCCAAGTCCCGGGAACCGGTGCGCCTCGCCTCCAAAGCGGCGATCCCTGCTGACAGCATCTGGCAGGGCACCTCTTACCAGGATCGGTTCGCTGTCTTCTGCCGGCGCCTGATCGAGGAGAATCTCTACGACGCGGTCTGCTACATCACCTCCTCCCAGCACGACCCCCACCCGGTCGAACCCGTCGCATCCTTGGACTGGGCCCACTTCTGCGCCGGAGTCAACGCCCGCATTAGCTACCTGCGCGATCTCGGATACCCGGGGTGACAGGGCTATGGCCACCCGTCCCGCGTCCACAAGCGGCCCCGTCAGATTTTCCGGACAGTGGCAGATCTACGCCGTGGTCGTGCCCGAGTTTCGAGGTCGCACCGGCCTACCCCGATGGCCAGGACCTCAAAGGCGTCTTCGCCGAGACCGGCCGGTGCGAAAAGGCTCCGCGGCACGACCCGGCCCGGGGGCCGACGCGTTACGGCGGTCCCGCGCTGGGTCTTTGACCCTGCTCCCCGTCCGGCGTAGAACAGAGCGGTAGAGAGCTCGACCCGGCTTCGCGAGCGGAGGTCGCTTTCATGCCGGTGGCCAGACGGATCGCCGTGGCGCTCATGGCGATGGCCACGTTGGCCGCGACCGCGTGCTTCCCCGGGGCCGGGGGCCACAGCAGGGACGGCGTCATCACAGTCTGGACCGTCCTCGTCCTGCCGAACGAGCTCGAACAGATGCAGTCGGTCCTGGACGATTTCACGGCCGGTACCGGGATCGAGACAGAGCTCGTCGCGATCGACCCCGGCGACATGCCGACAGCCGTCACGAACGCGGCCGCGGCCGGCGACCTGCCCGACGTCCTGTTCCACACGGTCGACCTGACGCAGGGGTGGGCCGCCGACGGGATCCTCGACGCCGGCGCCGCCGAGGACGTCATCGCCTCTCTCGGGCGGGAGACCTTCAACCCGGCCGCGCTGGACCTCGTCCGGTCGGAGGGCCGCACCGCCGCCGTTCCCAGCGACGGGTGGGGGCAGTTGATCTTCTACCGCGAGGACCTGTTCGAGGAGGCCGGACTGGAGCCGCCGACGGACTTCGACGCCATCGAAGAGGCCGCGCGCACCCTGCACGGCGGCGACACGGTCGGCCTGCTCGCCGGAACCTCCACCAGCACGCCCTACACCCAGCAGACGTTCGAGCACATCGCCCTGGCCAACGGATGCGAACTGGTCGACAGCGAAGGGCGGGTCGACTTCCACACCCCGCGCTGCGTCGAGGCGATCGACCGCTACACCACGTGGATGACGGAGTACTCGGCCGGCGGGCAGCAGGACGAGTTGTCCACGCGGGCGACCTACCTCTCCGGCCGGGCGGCCATGATGATCTGGTCCCCGCACCTGTTCGACGAGCTGTACGGGCTGTCCACGGAGATCGCGCCGTCCTGCCCCGAATGCGCGGACGACCCCGGCTGGCTCGCCGACAACACCGGCTTCGTGCAGCGCGTGAGCGGACCCGGCGGGGACCCGGTCCAGTTCGGCCAGACCCTCAATCTCGGCATCACCCCGCACGGCGACGTCGAGGAGGCCCAGGAGTTCGTCGGCCACCTGCTGTCCGACGGCTATCCCGGCCTGCTGGAGGTCGCGGCCGAGGGGCAGTTCCCGATGCGCCCGGGCACCGGCGAGGCCCCTGAGGAGTTCATCGGCAGTTGGAAGGAGGCCGAGGTGGGAGACACGGCTGAGACGTCGACGATCGGCGCGATGATCGGCGAGGACGGCGTGTCGGCAATCTCCGACGGCGCCCTGAACTTCGAGCGCTGGGCGGTGGCCGGGGACCAGGGGCCGCTCGTGCAGGCGCTCTACGGGGAGTTCGTGGTGTCCCAGGCGCTGCAGCACGTGATGCAGGGCACCATGACCCCGGACGAGGCCGCCCGCCAGGTCCAGGAGCGGGCCGAGGAGCTCAGCGCCGACTGACGCCGCCACCGGCGGTCCGGCGACCACGCGCAGGTAGGAAGGGGCGAGGATGGCCAAAGGGGTGGCGGCGCTGCTGCGCCCGTCCGGCTACGCGCAGCGCCGTTCGCGCTTCGCTCTGGCGCTGGTGTCCCCGACGTTCCTGGTGATCGCCCTCGTGGTGCTGATCCCCTTCGGCTGGACCCTGTTCCTGGCGCTCACCGAGATCCGCCTCATCGACCTGCCGTACGTCAACCTGACCAACGCCGACTACACACTCGGCAACTTCCGGCAGGTGCTGACGTCGTCCGACTTCTGGTCCAGCGCCGCCGCCACCGCCGCCTACACGCTGTTCGGCGGGGTGGGCTCCGTCCTGATGGGGCTGCTGGCCGCGCTCGCGCTGCACCGGGCCTTCCCCGGACGGGCGGCGCTGCGCAGCCTGCTGCTCGTGCCGTTCGCCGTTCCGGTGGTGGCCGCCGCCCTGCTGTGGCAGACGATGCTGGACCCGCAGTTCGGTTTCATCAACGCGGCGGGGCAGCGCTGGCTGGGATGGGACGACCCGGTGCTGTTCCTCAGCCAGCGCAGCGCCGACGTCGAGGTGCTCGGCCTGACCGTGGCGGTCCCGGTCGCCTGATCACCGTCATCGTCTTCGAGATCTGGCGGTCGTTCGCCTTCTCGTTCCTGTTCATCCTGGCCCGGCTGCAGGTGATCAGCGGCGACCTCATCGAGGCGGCCCGGATCGACGGCGCGGCCCCGAGCCAGGTGTTCCGGCACATCGTGCTGCCGCAGCTATGGGGCGTCCTCAGCCTGCTGCTCGTGCTGCGCGCCATCTTCATCTTCCAGAACTTCACCGATGTGTACCTGCTCACCGGCGGGGCGGGCGGCACCCAGATGATGAGCCTCCAGGTTTACGAGTACCTCACCGCGCGCAACGACCTGGGCGGCGCCTCCGCCCTCGGCCTGGTGATGGCCGCGGCCATGGGCGTGCTGCTCGTCGCCTACATCTGGCGCGTCCAACCGCGGAGCGGAGGGCGGCTATGACGCACACGCACCGTACGGCGACCGCGGCGCGGTCCGCGGCCGCGCACCTGCGGCGCCGCGGCTGGGAACGCGAGCGGGTGGAGAACGTGGTCTTCGGCGCGCTCGCGTGGCTGATGCGTGCGTTCCTCCTGGTGATCACCGTGGTGCCGCTGGTGTACCTCGTCGCGCTGTCCGCGCGCCCGCTGGAGTCGCTGCTGGCCGACCCGCTGCGGATCCTCCCCACGGCGGCCGAGGCGACGCTCGACGGCTACCGGCGCGCGCTCGCCCCGATGGAGGAGGGCGGCTACGACGTCGGGAGTTTTCTGCTCAACAGCCTCTTCGTCGGGCTGGGAACCGTCGCGTGCGCGCTGCTGTTCTCCGTGCTCGGCGCCTACGCTGTGAGCAGGTTCCACTTCCCCGGCAAGCGGACGCTCGGTGTGCTGTTCCTGTCGGTCTACCTGTTTCCGGCGGTGGTGATCGCGATCCCGCTCTTCGTCCTCTTCACGGGGATGGGGCTGCGGGGGTCGCTCGTGGCGCTGGTGGTCATCTATCTGGCGCAGACGGTGCCGGTCGCGCTGTTCATGCTCCGCAACTTCTTCGCGGGCCTCCCCGAGAGCATCGAGGAGGCCGCCGCGATCGACGGCTGCGGCGGGCTGCGCACGATCCGGCACGTGGTGCTGCCGCTCGCGGTGCCCGCTCTGGTCGCCACGGCGCTCTACGTCTTCATCGTGGCGTGGAACGAGTTCCTGTTCGCGCTGCTGTTCCTGCTGGAGACCCGGGAGAGCTGGACGGCGTCGATCGGCATCGCCCTGCTGGACAACCAGGATGTCGCGCCGACCGTGCTGCTCGCGGCCTCCGTCGTCATGACGCTGCCGATCGCGATCCTTTTCCTGTTCGCGCAACGTGTCTTCGCCGAAGGACTGACCGCGGGTGCCACGAAGGAGTAGCGACGATGTCCATCCCCGCTTCCCGGCCGGACACTGAACGGGCCGAACAGCCCCAAGGGATCCCCGGCCTGCTGCGCCGCCTCCTCGGCGAACGCGCTGAGGAGTTCGTGCCGGCGGAGCTGCCGTCCGGCGGTGCCGGAGACACGTTCGAGGTCGAGGCGGTCGGCGCGCGCGTCGAGCTGCGCGGGACCTCCCCGGTCGCCCAGGCCAGTGCGCTGAGGTGGTACGTCGGCCAAGTCTGCGAGCGGGACGTCTCGTGGGACACGCGCGGGATCACCCTGCCGGCCCGGCTGCCGAACGTCCGCCGCACCCGCCGGACGACGCCGTTCCGGTACCGCTACCGCTTCAACTTCTGCACCTTCAGCTACACCACCGCGTTCTGGGGCTGGCCGGAGTGGGAGCGCGAGATCGACTGGATGGCGCTGCACGGCATCAACCTGCCCCTCGCCATCACCGGCCAGGAAGCCGTCTGGCAGGCCGTCTACCGCCAGTTGGGGATGGACGACGACGACATCCGCGCCTTCCTCGGCGGACCGGCCTACCTGCCGTTCACCTGGATGGGGTGCACCGAGCAGTGGGGCGGCCCGCTGCCGCAGTCCTGGATCGACGCCCACGAGGCGCTGGGCGGGCGCATCATCGAGCGGGAGCGCGAATTGGGCATGACGCCGGTGCTGCAGGCGTTCGCGGGAAACGTCCCCGCGGAGATCGACAGCGGGCACTCCCGGCGGTGGTTCGACTTCCGCACCCGGATGCTCGACCCGCGCGACCCGCGTTTCCGGCGGATCGGCCAGGCGTTCGTGGCCGAGCAGACGCGCCGGTTCGGCACCGGCCACTGGTACGCCGCCGACCCCTTCATCGAGACGACGCCCCCGACGGGCGAGCCGGCGGGGCTCGCCAAGCTCGGCCGTGCGGTGCACGAGTCCATGGTCGGCGCCGACCCGGAGGCCGTATGGGTCATGCAGAGCTGGCCGTTCAGCTACAAGGGCGGGTTCTGGACGCCGAAGCGGATCAGCGCGCTGCTCGGCGCCGTCCCCGACGACCACATGTTCCTGCTCGACCTGTGGGCCGAGCAGCGGCCGCTGTGGCGGGAGACCTCCTCGTTCCACGGCAAACCGTGGGCGTGGTGCGTGCTGCACAACTTCGGCGGCCGTCCCGGCATGCACGGCAAACTGCCCCGCGTCGCCGCCGACCTCGCCGAGCTCCTCGACGATCCGCAGCGGGGGAGCCTCAGCGGCATCGGGCAGACGATGGAGGCCACCGGCGGGGACCCGGCGGTCTACGCCTGCCTCACCGACCTCCTGTGGCGCGGGGACGTCACCGACCTCGACGAGTGGGCCCGCGGCTATGCCCGGCGCCGCTACGGGCGCCGGCTGCCCGACGCGGAGGAGGCCTGGAGCATCCTGCTCGGCACCGTCTACGCGGACCGGGAAGCCGCCGGCCCGCCCGCGTCCATCGTCATCTCCCGGCCCGGCGTGCCGGACGAGGCGGAGCCGGCCGAGCCGGCGTACCGGCATTCGGGTCGTCCGGAGTGGGACCCGGCCCACCTGGTGGAGGCCTGGCGCCGGCTTGTGGTCGCGGCCACCCCGGAGCTCGCGGCCGGCCCTTACGGCCGCGACCTGGTCGATGTGGCCCAGCAGGTCCTCACTCTGCTCGCGCGTGTTCGGCACGGCCGGGTCGTGCGCGCCTACCGCGCGGGCGACGCCGCCGTGACCCGCCGGTGCGCCGACGCTTCCTGGGCCTGATCCGCGACCTCGACGAGCTCCTGGCCACGCGGCCCGAGTACCTGCTCGGACCGTGGCTCGACCGGGCGCGCTCGTGGGGCGCCACGCAGGAGGAGGGCCGCCTCTACGAGTGGAACGCCCGCCGTCTGATCACCGTGTGGGGGCCGCGCGACAGCCCGCTGCGCGATTACTCCGGACGCCACTGGGCGGGCCTGGTGGCCGGCTACCACCTGCCGAGGTGGCGGATATGGTCCGACCATCTCGGGGAAGCGCTCGCGACCGGAACCCGGCTGGACGCCGGCGGCCTCGGCAGGGCGCTGACCGAGGCGGAGGAGTCCTGGTGCGCCGCGCAGGACCGTTACCCGGACCGCCCACAAGGGGAGACCCTGGAGGTGGCGCGCCGCCTCTTCACCGACTACGCCTCCGACGCCACCGGGATGTCCGCGGGCGGCCGCGGGCCCCGCTGAGTGCCGCCGTCACTCCGGGGAGGGCGGGCCGTGGCCGGGCTGAGCGCTCCATTGGCGCAGGACGTTCTTCTGCAGCTTGCCGGTGGAGGTCTTCGGTAGCTCGCTGAAGTTCACCCGGTGCGGGGCCTTGAACGGGGCGATCCGCTCGCGGACGAAGTCGATGAGCTCCCGCTCATCGGCGGAGGCGCCGGCGCGCAGGGCCACGAAGGCGACGGGCACCTCGCCCCATTTGGGGTGCGCCGTCCCCACTACCCCGGCCTCCAGCACGTCGGGGTGTTCGGTGAGGGCATTCTCCACCTCGACCGAGGCGATGTTCTCGCCGCCGGAGACGATCACGTCCTTGATGCGGTCGCGCAGCTCGACGTAGCCGTCAGGGTGCCGGACCCCCAGGTCGCCGCTGCGGAACCAGCCGTCGATCGTGGCCGCGGCGGTGGCCTCGTCGTCGCGGTAGTAGCCGAGCATCACGTCGTTGCCGCGCAGCAGGATCTCGCCGGGCGTGCGCCCGTCGGAGGGCACGTCCTCGCCCTCCGTGTCGACCACGCGGACCGGTTCGGCGACCACGTTGGCGATCCCCTGCCGGGCCACCAGCCGCGCGCGCTGGTCGGCGGGCAGGTCGTCCCACTCGGGTTGCCACTCGCACACCACGGCCGGGCCGAAGGTCTCCGTCAGGCCGTAGAGGTGCCGGACGTCGATCCCCAGGGCGCCCATGTGCTCCAGCAGCGCGGGCCAGGGCGGTGCGCCCCCGGTGAACACCCGCACCGGCCGTGCGGGCGCGGTGGCGCCGCTGTAGTCGGCGAGCATCGCCAGTACCGTCGGCGCGGCGCAGAAGTGCGTGACGCCCTCGGCGTGCACCGCCCGCCACACCTCCTCGGCGCTGACCTTGCGCAGGCAGTGGTGTACGCCGCCGGCCGCGGTCACCGCCCACGGGAAGCACCAGCCGTTGGTGTGGAACATCGGCAGGGTCCACAGATATCTGGACGAGGTGTCGAGCTTCGCGTGGTAGGCCATCGCCAGTGCCTGCAGGTAGGCGCCACGGTGGTGGTACATCACGCCTTTGGGGCGGCCGGTGGTGCCGCTGGTGTAGTTGATCGAGAGCAGGGAGCGCTCGTCGGCGACATCGGTCCGGTGCGGCCGCGTCGCCTCCAGCAGCGAGCCGTACCGTTGCGAGTCGACGACCTCCGGCCGGTCGTCGATGTGGTCCAGCGCCTGCTCCAGCAGCGGCCGGTACTCGGTGTCCACGACGACCAGCCGAGCCCCGCTGTGTTCGAGGATGTAGCCGATCTCGGGCGCGGCCAGGCGCGTGTTCAGCGCCACCAGCACCGCACCGGCCAGGGGCACACCGTAGTGGGCCTCCAGCAGCACGTGCGTGTTCGGCGCCAGCACCGCGACCCGGTCGCCCGGACGGATCCCGCTCTCGGCGAGCAACCCGGCCAGCCGCTGCGCGCGCGCCCAGAACTCCCGGTAGGTGTAGCGCAGGTTCCCGTCCACGACGGCCGGGCGGTCGCCGAACACCGCGGCCGCACGCTCCAAGAACGCCACGGGGGTCAGTTCCCGGAAGGCCATCGCACCCATCATCGCCCCTTTCCCGCTGGTTCCAGCCGTCCTAGGGCATACCCGTCAACAGCGCCGAATCGCCTGATTGTGGCCGTCGCCGGAACGACGGCCTACGGTGGGGCGGAAAACCTGCCATAGCGCGACACGGGAAGAACTCGATGACCGGCTCCTCCCCTACTCCCGGGCCCTCGCCCGAGGATCCCGAACTGCTGGTCGACCCTTCCGTCCCCCACTCCGCCCGGGTGGTGAACTACTGGCTCGGGGGCAAGGACAACTACGCTGCCGACCGAGAGGTCGGCGAGCAGATCACCAAGAGCAACCCGCAGATGTTCGCCATCGCCCGCGCCTCCCGGGCCTTTCTGAACCGCGCCGTCCTCCACCTGGCGGGCGAGGCGGGAGTTCGCCAGTTCCTCGATATCGGTACCGGCCTGCCCACCGCCAACAACACCCACGAGGTCGCGCAGACGGTCGCGCCCGAGTCCCGCGTCGTCTACGTCGACCACGACCCCCTGGTGCTGGTGCACGCACACGCGCTGCTGGTCGGCGTGCCCGAGGGCAGCGTCGACTACCTGCACTTCGACCTGCGCGAGCCCGACGAGATCCTGCGGGCCGCCGCCCGGACCCTGGACTTCGACCGGCCGGTCGCGCTCATGCTGATGGGGATCCTGGGCCACATCACCGACAACGACGAGGCGTACGCGATCGTCGACCGGCTGATGGCGGCCCTGCCTTCGGGTGGTTATCTGGCCCTGTGCGACGACACCAACGTCGTCGACGGCGAGACGATGGACGCGATGGTGCGGCACTGGAACGAGGTCGGCACCAACCCGCGGGTCAACCGCAGCCCCGAAGAGCTCGCCCGGTTCTTCGACGGCCTGGAGCCGGTGGAACCCGGCCTGGTCTCGGTCCCCTACTGGCGCCCCGATCCCCCCGAGGCCGGAACCCTCTCCGAGCTGGACCACTTCGGCGGCGTCGGCCGCAAGCCGTAGCCGCCGGGCGGGCACCCGCGGGCGGTCGTACGGGGATCCGGCCGCCGCGCGGGCGAGGCCCAAGAGACGAACGGAGGTGTCAGAGCGGCGGGTGATCACGCCGGGCGGTGTCTGCGCTTCGCGACCTTAGCCCGGTAGCGGTCGATCCACTCGGCGTTGAGCTCGTCGGCCTGGCGCCGGTGCCTGGGCGCGATGGCGGCCCCGGCGGGAAGGCCGAGGAAGTCGAGGACGCCGCGGGTGGTGCCCGCCATGTCGGCGACCAGCTCCTCGTAGACGACCGGGTGCGGCCGGATGCCGAAGGAGGCGAACCACTCCCGCCAGCCGGTGTTGTGCTCCTCGATCAGCCGGACGAGGTCGTGGATGCCGTCGAAGTCGAAGCGGGGTTCGTCCCCGGAGGGCTCGGGGCGGCCCGCGCACCACAGGTTGGTCTGCTCGGCACGCAGCCAGGACACGGCCTGGGCCACGATGTCCGCACGCCGCAGGAACACGAACCGGGTACGGCCGAGCTCCCGGTTCAGCAGGTCGAGGTCCGCATCCGCCAGGCTCGGGTGGACGGCGGCCAGTTTGGCGACGACCTCCTCCAGGGTCCCCCACATGACCTTCGCGCCGAAAACCCCGTTCGCGGTGCGGCCGGCGGCCAGCGCGGCACGCACGTAGTCCTGGTAGCGGAAAACACCGGAACCATCAGTGATCCGCCACTGCCGGGCCCACGAGCGCTCGTCGGGTTGACGGAAGTAGGCCTCAGGGCATCCGGCGATGCCGGTCGAGGCCAGCAGTCCGCACAGCAGCGAACTCCCTGTGCGTGGGGTCGCGCAGACCAGGTACGAATCGGCCCATCCGGCGGCGTTCGTCATCTGGGGCATCGGACAGATTCAACACGACCCGGCCCGCGGGGCGCGACCGGTTTTCCCGTTCGATCAGGTCGGCTCTCCGACCCGGCGTGTTCCAAGGCGTCGGCCGCAAGCCGTAGCCGGGGGCGGAAGGAGGCGAGTGATCTTAAGCGGCGGTCAGGTGGGAGGAAGCTATGTCCCGAGCGAGCTCCGAGAGGTGTGTGGGTGTACCAGGGTGGCGGCCAACGGCACGAAGCGCCGTGCGGAGGTGGCGGCGGTTGCGGCCGGAGCTGATCAATCCCAGTTTCGGGGGAATGGCGTCCAGAGCCGATGCGCACTCTCGCCATGCCCGGGCCACCGTGTACGCCTGCACCAGGGACACCTGGTAATAGAGGGTCCCCCGGCCTTCCGGGCGGAACGCTGCGGACAACTCGGCGGCGCGCTCCATCTTCGGCACGGCGGCGTCGGCGTCACCCAGGGCGAGCAGGGCCTCGCCTTCGTGTCCGCTCAACTCGCAGTCGTTCACCCACCACGTCCACGCGGGATCGCGCGGGGTGATCGAATCCTGAAGGGCGGCGCGTGCGGTCCCCAGGTCGTCCAAGGCGCGCCGGTGCTCTCCCATACACGCGAGCGCACGTCCTCGCCGTAGGCGCGCCAGCAGCGCTATGCGGGGCGGAATACGGGGGTGGGAAAGAAGCTCGTCAGCGATCCTCAGGAACTCTCCGGGGCGATCCACCTCTACGTCCTGCATAGCAAGGTTCGTCAGCGCGAACCGCTCCATGGAGCGGTCCCCGGCGTGGCGTGCCAGCATGTGCGCTTCCAAGGTGGCGGTGCGGGAAGCGTCCTGCTGGTCGGCGTCGAACAGCAACCAGCCTGCCAGTTCTGCCACTTCGGCGGCGGAAGCCAGGTAGTCCCCCCGGCGTGGTTCGGGAATCGCGCCGTTGTCCAGCCGGTGTTGCGCGCTGCGCCATACGCGCACCGCGGCAGAGGCGATCTCGTCCCCGCCGTACCGGTTGTCGTGCGCGACCAGGTGATCAATGGTGGCGCGCATGTGCGCGATCTCGCCATCAACGCCGCTCGGTTCCTCCGGGAAACCCGCGGAGGGTTCATCGGGTGCAGTGGTTGCGTCCGTCAGCGTTCCGTCCGCGCCCAGGAACCGGTCCAGGGCGTCGGCCAACTGTTGCGACGGGCGCTGTCGGCCGTTGAGCACGCGCGAAAGACAACCGGGATCGTACTTGAGTTCGCGGGCGAGTTGCCGCGTTGAGACGCCCCGAGCCTGCATGGCCTCGCGGGCGCGGCGAGCGAAGTCGGTCACGGGGGCTCCCTCGGGGTGTTGACCGTTGCCCTCCAGGCTAGGCAACGCCGGTCAACTGGTGCGGTCGGATCCACATGCGGGAGCGTGGTGGGGAACGAGATCCCCGCGACGGCGGCACTCGGGTTCTATCGGTCGTCGCAACACCTCGGCTTTGGGGTGCGATGGGCTTTAAGAAGCTGCGTCGAGAGCGGGAGGCATACTTCCGGCTTGTGCGACAAGGTGTGGGTAACGCAGAAGCGTGTCGGATCATCGGTGCCAACGAGCGGATCGGCCGGGAGTGGCGCGACGGGCGACCGGAGGGAGGCAAGAAGCCGGCTCGGGTACCCGCGCGCTGGAGATGGGGGCCGCCGCACGCTGTCCACGCTGTGGCGGACAAGTCGCCCCCACCGTTGTTGGCCGTTCGAACAAGCGGTCGGGGGAACCGGTTTTCTAACGTGGGCCCTGCTGTCGTTCCCGGCGTGAGGAGATATTCGTGGAGGCCCCGCCAGCACCGGAGATCATGCCGGGTACGGACGCCCGTGGTGCGGGACTCTCGGATCGGCGCCTTCTGGTCATCGGCGGCGATGATCTCTGTGACGCCGTCGCCTCCTACGTCCACGTGTGGGGGCGGCCGGTTCGCCGGTTGCACGGCCCGTCCAACCGGGATGTTCAGGTGGCGTTGACCAATGACGTCGATGCGGTCGCGGTGGTCTCCCGCGACGACATCCGGGCCCTGCGCTACGCCCTGCTGGTGGAGCACACACGGCCGGGGATCCCGTTGCTGGTCACGATCTTCGACAGGACCGTGGCGGACGAGGTGGTTCGTTCTGTCCCGAACTGCACGGTGATCGCGATGACGGACGCACTGGTCCCGGCGCTGCTCGGCCCGTGTGTCGCCGAGACCATCGTGAGCCTTAGCCGAGAGACCGATGGTTACGTCACGGTGCGCCGCACGGCGAGCGGGCTGCGCGTCGAACGCGTCCCACGGGCCGCGATCAGGTGCCGACGAACGGTGCGGGACAGGCTCCGTGCGCAGCTGCGGCCTCTGGAGGGCACTACGCGGGTCCTGCTGGTGGGCCTGCTCGGGCTCGTGTCCGTGTTCACGCTCGACACCGTGCTGGGGGCGGCGGTGCTCCGGGAACCCGTCATCACCGCGGCGTGGCATGCCGCCACCACACTGACCACGGTGGACTCGCCCGCAGTGGCCGCACGTGCGCCAACGTGGTACCACGCCCTGTCGACGGTGACCCTGCTGTGCGTACTGGCGTTCTCCGCATTGTTCACCGCGGGGCTCGTGGACCGGATGACCTCCCTGCGCCTGACCGGGATGATGGGGACGCGGGCGGTGCCCCGGAGTGGGCACGTCGTCGTGGTGGGGCTCGGCCAGGTCGGGCTCCGGTTGTGCCAGGAGCTGCAACGGCTTGGCCTTGGCGTGGTCGCGGTCGAGCGCGACCGGCATGCCGCGTGTCTGCCGTTGGCCAGGTCCGCTGGGATTCCGGTCATCTTCGGCCGCGGTGGGGACCGGTTCCTGCTGCAAAAGCTCGGGGTGCCGAACGCCCGGGCGATCGTGGCGGTGTCATCGGCCCCGCTGGAGAACGTGGCGGTGGCGGTGGCGGCCCGCGCGGTGGCGCCGGACCGGCGGATCGTGATCCGGGCCGGGGGTGAGGACGACGTCGTGGCCGAATCCCGCTCCCTGTTCCGGATAGCCATGGTCTGCGACGTCAACCAGATCGGGGGCTCGTTCATCGCAGCGACCGCGCTCGAACAGCGGCCACTCGCCACCTTCACCGCCGACGACCAACTGTACGCGCTGCTCGAGGACGGCACGGTGCTCGACATCGGGTGGTGGCGCCAGGCCCCAGCGCCATGCCCCAACGCAAACTGAACGGACTCTCATCGCCTGCCGGGGAGAGTCCGGGCCGGGCTCGTCCACGGCCAGGTGCGCGTTCGCGGCCTCCAGCTCCTCGTGCCGCTCCCGCATGGCGGCGACAAGACCCTCGGAGAGGGAGCGTTCGCGCAGTACCGCTGCGATGTGCTCGAAGAAGGCATCGACGATCGCCGCGGTCTCGCGGTCGGGATCGGGAGCGTAGCCGCCGGAGAGCCCGAAGTGGTGGTCGGTAGCCATTACTGTCCTTTCGAGACGAATGGGTCCCGAAGCACGGACAGGACAGTGCCTGGGGCAGGGTCTGGCCGTGCTCGCAACCGGGCGAGCACGGTCGGCACGCACCACCGACCAACCAGGCGCTGACGGGCTTCAACTGATGGTGACACGGCAAGAATCGCATGGGGTGAGTGGGCATGTCCGCCGAACAGAGCGAGCAAACGGGCGAGGAGGAGCCTCCGGTGCGGGCGGGGAGGGGACCGGGGCGGCGGATCGGGCGCTTCGCCGGCGCCGGCTCGTGTGGTCGCTCGCCGTCCTCGCGTTCTTCGCGGCGGGAGTCGCGACGGTCCCCGCTGTTGTGCTGGCGAACCGCTTCTACCGCTTCGACGTCCCCATTCTCGCGGCGCCCGCCTGCTGGACGGCCGCTGTGGTCCTCTACGTCGCCTTCGCCCCGAGGCTGTCCCGGTACCGCGCACGGGTGTGGGGCTCGCTGGCCGCCGTCCTGGGACTGGTGACGGTGGCCCTGTGGCCGCCCGCGATGCTGGTGGACACCTGGGCCGATGACGGCAGCGAGGTGGTGGAGACCGAGGTGAGTTCCGATGGCCGTCACGAACTCGTCACGGAGTCCTTCCACAGCCTGATCGATCCCTCCTGCCGCGTCTGGCTGCGGGAGCGCGGGGGGCTGTTCAGCAGGCAGGCCCTCGTGTGGGAGGGGATCGACTCCATGTGCCCGGAACGCGTGGCCTTCGCGGACGGCACCGGGATCAGCATCACCGAGGCGGACGCCGCGGAGCCCGTAACGACGACCTTCGACCCCGACCGGCTGCGGACAGCGGGGATCTAGCCGGCTCCGGGGCCGGGACGTCCGGGAGCCCGGCCTAGCCTCCACACGATGACTCAGGCAGCGAAGGGGAGTCCCGCTCGGTCCGGTCCTGTCCCGCGCACGCTGGGATCCGGTCCCCGGCGGCGCCTTCCATCACGCCTCCCACGTACCCGGAAAACGGGAGGAGCGCTGTACGGAAGACGGCGATGCTCCCGGCACCCGCCGGGCGGCTGCAATTCGCGATCTCCAATTATCGGCCGAGCTGATTCGCGGATGGCCGGAAATCGGGCCGCGAAAAATTGAGAGGTCGATACCGTGATTCTCCGTATACGGTCGGATTTCCGGAGGGGTGCGGCACCCGGGGAGACCGTTCATGGAGGTGATCATTCCCGGATTCCGCTATTGAAGCCGGAGACACGGGCCGCTAGGGTGTCCGGAACAACTGGATGAATGAGATCATGGAGAATCTCATGGGAAACGGTAACCCTCTTTTTTCCAGCGGCCCCGGCGGTCCATCGGATGAAACCGCATGGCCGTCGCCCGGCGATCCCGATGTCGAGGTTCTGCACCCGAATTTCGATTCCAGAACCACGGCCATGTACCTGCTCCCGTGGACCCCCTTCATTTTCCTGTTCTTCCTGCTCTCGACGCTGGTCGGGGGGTTCGTCGGCCTGTACGGCCTCATGGGACCCACCGGACCGCTGCTTTTCGGTCTGTTCGGCGGCGCCTCTACACGGCGGGTCTCGGCTACGCGCACCGGCGCCAGGCCGCATCCGTGACCGTGCGGGTCTCACCGACCGGTGTGGAATGCAGCGATCTTCTCGGCACCAGGCTGCGGATGCGGTGGCGGGACGTCACGGCGATCGGACGTGTCCAGCAGTTCATGATGAACCGGGCGCCGCGGAGCCTGGCCTGGGCGGCATCCTCGGCCCGCGGGAGGACGGCGCTGGGCGGTCCGCTTTACCCGACTTCGGACGGGCTCATCGGGTGGGGCGAACAGGTTCTCCCCACGAAAGGCTCGCAGCCGGAACGACTGCGGTCCGTACTGGAGGCCGAGCCCCGCGATCCGCGAACGGGTAAATCCCAGGTCGCCATAGCGTTCAACGCGGCCGGTCGCCCCGGCCAGGACAACCGGCTCCTGGCGTACGCCTGGCACTACCGCCCCGACCTGTTCACGCCCCCGTCCGCCCCGAGTCCCGGCACACGGCCCGCGACCTGATCACCGGCCCCGGTCTTCGGGCGAGAGCGGCCCCTCCTCCGGACACCGCGGTCGCGGTCCGTTTCCCGGAAACGGGGGTCCGGCGATACTGGCCAGGACCCATGCCGTCCCTGGACCCGCGGAGCCGGAATGAAGCACCTCGGCATTCTCGCCCACAGCACAGAGGGGGCAGCCCTGTGCTTCCTCGCCTTCTGCCAGGAGGGGGTCCGCCGACTCGGTTCGCACGTGTACCCCGACGTGACCCTCGACTACATCGCCTTCGGGCACAGCATGCCCGCGTGGGATGCCGGGGAGCACGCCTCGGTCCGGGACACGCTGTCGGTGAGCGTGCGGCGGCTCGCCCGCGCGGGCGCGGACTTCTTCGTCTGCCCGGACAACACCGCCCACCAGGCCCTCGAACAACCGGGCGAGGATCTCGCGCTCCCCGGCCTGCACATCGCCGAAGTGGTCGCCGACCAGGCGGCCCGCGACGGCCGCGGCCGAGTGGGCGTGCTCGGCACCACCTACCTCATGGACAGCCCGGTCTACCCCCGAGCGTTCGCCGCCCGCGGGATAGCCACCGAAGTGCCCGATCCGGATGACCGCCGCACCATCAACACGATCATCTTCGACGAACTGGTGAACGGTGTGTTCACCGAGGAGTCCCGCGAGGAGTACGTCCGCGTCATCGAGCGGCTGGCGGGACGGGGCTGCGACGCGGTCGCCCTCGTGTGCACCGAGATCCCGCTTCTGGTGACGCCCGAGATCTCTCCCCTCCCCGCGCTTGACTCGACCCGCCTGATAGTCCGGGCCGCCCTCGACGTCGCCCTCGGCGACCGGGCCCTGCCGGCGTGGCGAGGCGGACCGGTCGGAGGCTGATGGCGCCGGTCTCGCCGGAGGAGGCGGTACGGGATCCGCGCCGTTGGACGTTCCTCGGCGTGGAGGCCGAGGAGCGTGTCACAGCATCGGCACGATGAGCCGTAGTGCCCGTCGTAGCGGTGGTAGAGCACGTTGCCCCGCCCGGTCGCCGCGTCGGCGAAGAAGAGGAAGGGCAGCCCGATGAGTTCGAGCCGTTCGACGGCTTCGGAAAGGGTGATCCTGGGCGCCGGGTGCGGGCTCACCGTCACAGGGGCGGCGATCGACCCGAGGTGTTCGGTGTCCGGGGACGACTGGGCGAGCCGGTAGCCGTCGTCCGACGGGTAGACCACACTGTCCTGGCCGGTGGACTCCTCGGTGAAGAGGTGGAAGCCGTAGTCGAGGGCGCTCATGTCGAGGATCGCCTCGTCGGTGGACTGCCGGGCCAGCGTGTAGGACTTGTGGCAGATCACCTCGCGCTCCTCCCGCGGCCGCGGGAAGTACGGCGGACGCTCCGCCGGCGGGCTGGCGTGACGCCATTCGTGCGATGCGGCCGATGGCCGCTTTCCACGCTGGGCCTCCCAGTCGCGGGAGGTGCGCTTCATGCGGACCCGCAGCCGCTCCACCATCTGATGGACCGCCTCGTGGCAGCTGGCCTCCGCGGCCTGGGCGCGCACCGGCCGCCCGTTCACATAGAGGTTGCACTGTGCGACGAAAGGACGGGGGACGGCCGGGTCGGGCAACCGGGTGATCCTCAGCCGGGCGGACAGCACCGGCTCGTGGGAGTGGGCCGCGGCGGCCCGCACCCGCTCCCGGGCATGCTCCACCTCCTCGGCCGAGACGTGTCCGCGGGTTTCGGTCTGGAGTTCGAAGGTCGTTGTGTCTACCACGGGTAGTGCCTAACTGTTCGTCCAGGGCCGGGCCATCGCTCCCAGTCTGGTCAGCGAGGGGCGGACCCACCTAGGCCGATGGCCCTATGAGACCAGGACGTTGGTATCGACGTCCCTGGTCAAAGCCCCCGCCATGAATATCTCCGGCTACTTCTTGTAGGCGATCCCCG
>NZ_LAJC01000046.1 GCF_000981225.1 Allosalinactinospora lopnorensis | reverse complement strand
CGAGGAACAGTGGCCTCAGGGCGAGGGGGCGCCCATCCGGGTGCCCAGCTCCTTGGTGAGCTCGCGCAGCTCGGCCACCCGCGCGTCGCGCCTCTCCGCGGAGGACCGGGTCGCCAGGCCGGTGAAGCTGACCGCCGCGGCCTGCCCGATCGCAGACGTCCCCGGCACGGTCATCGCCAGGCACAGCAGGCCCTCGACCGTTTCGCCGTCGTCGACGGCGTAGCCGCGCTCCCGGGCGGCGGCGAGGTCGCGTTCCAGTTCGGTGAGGTCCGTGACCGACCGGGGGGTCAGCCTGGGCAGCGGGGTGCGGCCGGCCAGTCGGGAACGCAGCTCCTCCGCGGAGAGCTCGGCGAGCATCGCCTTCCCGGTCGCGGTGGTCGTCGCGGGGAGGGGCCGCCCGATCTGCGAGGCCAGGATGACCGGGTGCCGGCCGTCGCGCCGGGCGAGGTAGACGACGTCGAGCCCCGATTCGTCCAGTACCGCCAGTTGGATGGTTTCCTCGGGCGCCGCGCCGCGGCTGCGGCACACGTCCTGGAACTCGTGGATGATGTCGATGCCTGCCAGGTACGCCTCGGCGTAGCCGACCAGGCGCCGTCCCAGGCCGAACCCCTCCGGTGTCCGGCGCAGCAGCCCGGACTCCACAAGGGCGTTGCAGATGTTGGAGACCGACGACTTGGCGAGGCCGAGCCTGCGTGCGAGCTCAGTGAGGCTCATGACCTGCCCGCGCTGTTCGGCGAGCACGTCGAGGATCGCCGCCGCCCGGGTGACGGCGGGTGCCAACGAACGCTCCTGGCTCACTGCTGTCCCTCCCTCGACACAGAACCACATCCTGCGTTCAGCATAATGAACGACTCGGAGTGCCGGATTCACCTCACGTATCCGAGGCACGCCGCGCCGGAAGGGAGCCGAGATGCGTAAGCCGGCCGCCTCGCTGTCCGTATTCGCCGCGGCGGCGGTGCTCGTCAGCGGATGTGTCGGGCACGCGCCCGACCTCGACGCGGTGGACCTGGGATCGCGGTCCGCTCCGGACGGCGGCACCACCCTACGTCTGGCGCACGTCTACGACACGGAGCACCCCACGCACACGTGCGGCGCCGAAGAACTGCGCGAGCGGTTCGCCGAAGTGGGGGTGAACCTGGAGATCTTCCCCGCCGGGCAGCTCGGCGACGAGGAAGAGGCGCTGCAGTTGCTGCACACCGGCAACCTGGAGATGACCATCGCCGGTCCCGCGTTCCTCGGTTCGTGGTACGACCAGGCCGAGGTGTTCGACGCCGCCTACGCCTTCCGCAACGTCGACCACTTCGACGGGGTCACCAACGGCGAGATCGGCGAGGAGGTCTGGGAGGGGCTGCGCCGGGACGCCGGACTGCGGGTGCTGGCCTCCTGGTACTACGGCACTCGGCACACCACCGCCAACCACCCGGTCCGCGGCCCCGACGACCTCAAGGGCTCCAAGATCCGGGTGCCAAGCGCGCCCGTGTACCTGTCGAACACCAAGGTGATGGGCGGAACGGCCACCCCCATGGCGCTGGGCGAGGTGTATCTCAGTCTGCAGCAGGGCGCCATCGACGCGCAGGAGAACCCGGTGCCCACCATCCACACCTCGCGGTTCGACGAGGTCCAGACGCACGTCTCCCTGACGGGGCACATCGTGCAGGGAGTCATGCCGGTCATCGCCGACCCCGTGTTCCAGGACCTCTCGCCGGAGCAGCGCTCGCATGTCGCGGACGCCACCCTGGAGGTCTCCGAGGACGTGCGCGCGTGCATCGAGCAGGAGGAGACCGAGGTCCTGGAGGAGTGGCGCGAGACCGGCGGCCCCGAGGTGGTCGACGACGTCGACGCCGAGGAGTTCGCGGAGCAGGCCCGGGACATGCTGCCCCGTGAGCACGAGGAATGGGGCGATCTGTACCTGCGGATCCAGGACGAGGGGGAGGACTACGAGTGACCCCGGCCCGCCGTACCCCGCAGTGCGAACCGACCGGAAAGGACTGAAGGCGTTGGACGAGGAGGAGACGGCGCCGGGGGAGCGCGAGTTCGCCGGCATGGTCGCCCTGGTGACCGGCGGAGCCTCCGGGATCGGGCTGGCCGCCGCCCGCGCACTGGCCGACCGCGGAGCACGCGTCGCGGCGCTGGACCTGCCGGGCACCGAGGTGCGACCCGAGTTCACCGGCATCGACTGCGACGTCCGCGACACGGCCTCGGTCGACGCGGCGGTCGCTTCGGCCGCCGCGCGCTTCGGCCGCGTCGACGTCGTCGTCAACAACGCGGGTATCGGCGCGAGCGGGACGGTCGAGGACAGCGACGACACCCAGTGGCGCGAGGTCCTCGACCTCAACGTGGTCGGCATCGCCCGGGTGAGCCGCGCCGCGCTGCCGCACCTGCGCCGATCGCCGCATGCCGCCATCGTCAACACCTGTTCCGTCGCGGCCACCGTGGGACTGCCGCGGCGCGCGGTGTACTCGGCGAGCAAAGGCGCCGTGCTGGCGCTCACCCGCGCGATGGCCGCCGACCACGTGGCCGACGGGATCCGGGTCACCTGCGTGCTGCCCGGAACCGTCGACACCCCCTGGATCCAGCGGCTGCTGGACGCCGCGGAGGACCCCAACGCCGAACGCGCCGCCCTGACGGCACGCCAGCCCAACGGCCGCATGGTCAGCGCGGAGGAGGTCGCCGCGGCCATCAGCTACCTCGCCGGCCCGCGGGCGGGCGCCACCACCGGTACCGAACTCACCGTCGACGGCGGCCTGCACGGGCTGCGGCTGCCCGGACGCGGCTGAACCCCCTACCCCCTTCTGGACAGGTCACCTCATGGAAGACACCACGGCCCTCAGCGACGGTTGGCTCTTCGCGATCTGCGCGTCCTCGATCGTCGTCCTGCTGTTTCTGATCATCAAAGTCCGGCTGCACGCCGTCCTGGCGCTGATCCTGGTAAGCGCCGGGACCGCGCTCGCCACCGGCATCCCCGTCGGCGATCTGATTCCCACCCTCACCGAAGGGCTGGGCCAGACCCTGGGGTCGGTCGCGCTGCTGATCGCGTTCGGCGCGATACTCGGCCGGCTCGTCGAAGTCTCCGGCGGTGCGAGAGTCCTCGCGAACGGGCTGCTGCGGCTCTTCGGGGAGAAGCGGGCGCCCCTGGCACTCAGCGTGGCGTCGCTGTTCTTCGGCTTCCCGATCTTCCTGGACGCCGCCTTCGTCGTCATGCTGCCGATCATCTTCGCGGTGGCCCGCCGGCTGGGCGGCTCTGTGCTGCTCTACGCGCTCCCCGCCACCGGGGCGTTCATCGTCATGCACGCCCTGCTGCCGCCGCACCCGGGGCCGGTGGCCGCCGCCGAGATCGTCGACGCGGACATGGGGCTCGTCGTCGTGATGGGTCTCGCCATCGGCCTGCCGACCTGGTACCTGAGCGGCTACCTGCTCGGCCTGTGGCTGGGCCGGCGTTTCGAGCTGCCGGTTCCGACGATCCTGAGCGGCCCGGCGGTGGACGGCGAGGACGAACTCGGCCCGCCGCCGCACATCGGCACCCTCCTCTTCCTGCTGATGCTCCCCCTCGGTCTGATCTTCCTGAACACCGGACTGGCCACCCTCGCGGCGGACGGCGCGGTCGACGGCGATGCCGTCTGGGTGCAGTCGCTGCAGGCGGTCGGGGAGACGCCGGCCGCGCTGCTGATCACGGTGCTGGTCGCGCTGTGGCTGCTCGGCTGGCGCCGCCGGCACGGCGGGAACGTGCTGGAGCGCGTCGTCAACCAGGCGCTCGCCCCGGTGTGCACCATCATCCTGCTGACCGGCGCGGGCGGCATGTTCGGGTTCGTGCTGAGCGAGAGCGGTATCGGCGACGCCATGGCGCAGGCCCTGGACGAGATGGGACTGCCGATCGTCGTCGCGGCCTTCCTCATCGCCGTGGTCATGCGGGTCGCCCAGGGGTCGGCGACCGTCGCCGTGACGACCGCGGCGGGCCTGATGGCGCCGGCCATCCAGGCGTCGGGCGGGTTCTCCCAGCTCGAACTGTCCCTGATCATCCTGGCGATGGCGGCGGGGTCGATCGTGCTGTCCCATGTCAACGACTCGGGGTTCTGGCTGGTGCGCGGATTCCTGGAGATGGACACCAAGACCACGTTCAAGACCTGGACCGTGCAGGGAACCGCCATCGGTGTCATGACCTTCGGGCTCGTGCTCGCCGTCTACCTCGTCATCTAGATCCCACCCCGCGGCGCCGCGGGTACGCACCTGCCGGCGGGTCCGGTACCGGACCCGAACACCGACGCACGTCACCGAGGAGCGCAGTGATGGACACCTCCGCAGCCAACGCGAGCGAACGCCGCAGTACCCACTGGTTCGGCGCGCACGGCCGCTCCGGCATGCTCTACCGCTCCTGGATGCGCAACCAGGGCTTCAGCGACGAGGTCTTCGACGGCCGCCCCGTCATCGGCATCGCCGTGTCGGGGTCGGAGCTCGCCCCGTGCAATGCGCACCTGACCCGGCTGGCCGACTCCGTCAAGCGCGGGGTGTGGCAGGCCGGCGGTTTCCCCCTGGAGTTCCCCGTCATGGCGCTCGGGGAGACCGTCCTCCGCCCCACCGCGATGTTCTACCGCAACCTCCTGGCGATGGAGGCCGAGGAGCTCATGCGGGCCAACCCGCTCGACGGGACGGTACTGCTCTCCGGTTGCGACAAGACGACGCCGGGCCTGCTCATGGCGGCGGCCAGCGTCGATCTTCCCGCTCTCATGGTCACCGGCGGGCCGATGCTCAACGGGAAGTTCCGCGGCGCGGACATCGGATCCGGCACCCACGTCTGGAAGTTCGAGGAGGAGGTGCGGGCCGGGCGCATGAGCGAGGCGGACTGCGCCTTCGCCGAGTCCTGCATGTCGCGCTCGAACGGGCACTGCATGACCATGGGAACCGCCTCGACGATGGCCTGCATGGCCGAGGCGCTGGGGATGCAGCCGCCCTACGCCGCGACGTGGCCGGCGGTCGACGCCCGGCGCTACGCCGCCGCGCAACGGGCCGGGCAGCGGATCGTGGGCATGGTGGAGGAGGATCTGCGCCCCTCGGCCGTCATGACCCGTCGGGCCTTCGAGAACGCCATCCGGGTGAACGCCGCCATCGGCGGGTCCACCAACGCCGTCATCCACCTGCTGGCCATCGCCGGCCGGCTCGGCGTCGGGCTGTCCCTCGACGACTTCGACGGCCTGGTGCGCGACGTCCCCACCCTGCTCGACCTGATGCCCAGCGGCCGCTTCCTGATGGAGGACTTCTGCTACGCGGGCGGCCTGCCCGCGGTGGTCGCCGAACTCGGCGACCTGCTGCACACCGACGCCCTCACGGTCACCGGTGAGACCATCGGCGCCGCCGGCCGGGCGGGCGCCGATGCCGCCGAGTGCTACGACCGCGAGGTCATCCGCCCGCTGCACGACCCGTTCCAGCCGGCCGGGAGCGGCACCGCCGTCCTGCGCGGCAACCTCGCGCCCAACGGGGCGGTCGTCAAGCAGTCCGCCGCCAGTGCACACCTGATGCGCCACCGCGGCAGGGCGCTCGTCTTCGACTCGCCGGAGGAGTACTACGCGGCGGCCGACGACCCCGAACTCGACGTCGACGCCGACACCGTCCTGGTGCTCCGCTACTGCGGTCCGGCCGGGTACCCGGGGATGCCGGAGGTCAGCAACGTCGCGCTGCCGGCCAAGCTTCTCGCCGAAGGGGTGACCGACATGGTGCGCGTCTGCGACGGGCGGATGTCGGGCACCGCATACGGCACCGTTGTCCTGCACACCGCGCCCGAGGCCGCGGCCGGCGGCCCTCTGGCGCTGGTGCGCGACGGCGACGAGATCACCCTCGACGTGGCCGCGCGCCGCCTCACCCTTGAGGTCGACGACGCGGAGCTGGAACGCCGCCGCGCCGGGTGGACCCCGCCGGCGCCGCACTCCGAACGGGGGTGGACCAGGCTCTACTGCGAGCACGTCCTCCAGGCGGACGAGGGCGCCGACCTGGACTTCCTCGTCGGCGCCAGCGGACACGACGTCCCGCGCGAGTCGCACTGAGGGAACGGGCCGGCCTCCCGCCGCCTACACTGGTTCGCATATGTGAACCGGGGTGGGATGGGAGGCCGGATGGCCCAGTCGGTGAAGTCCGCGGAGCGGGCCCTGGAGATCCTGGAGCTGCTGACCCGGGAGCCGAACGGGCTGACGTTCGGCGACATCTGCGCCGAGCTCGACCTGCCCAAGAGCAGCGCCCACGCGCTGCTCACCACCATGCTCGGCCGGAGTTTCCTCGGTTTCGATGAGGCGGAGCGGCGCTACACGCTCGGCGTCCGGGTGTGGGAGGCCGGCCAGGGCTACCTCGCGGCCGCCGACCTGCAGCGGATCTCGCGCCCCTACATGGAGGCGGTCCGGGACCAGGTCAACGAGATCGTCCAGCTCGCGGTGCTGGACGGCACTGACAGCCTCTACGTCGGCAAGGTCGAGGCCGACCAGACACTCGTGCTCGTCTCGCACGTGGGATCCCGGCTGCCCGCCTACGCCACCGGCGTGGGCAAGGTACTGCTGGCCGACCTGGACGACGACAGGATCCGCGCCCGCTTCCGCGAGGTGGAGTTCCAGCGGTTCACGCCGCGCACCCTCCAGGGTCTGGACCGGTTGCTCACCGAGTTGGCGGCGGTGCGCCGGCGGGGCTACGCGACGGACAACGGGGAGTACACCCCGGGTGTCTTCTGCGTCGCCGTTCCGGTGCGCGACCACACCGGGACCGTCCGGGCCGCCATGAGCGTGTCCATCCCCGACGTGCGGGCCTCGGCGGAGGTCCGGCGCCGGGTGCACACCGTGCTCGACGGGCAGGCCGCGCGGCTGTCGGAGCGGCTCGGCCACCACGGGCGCGCGGCCGGCACCGCCCCTTGAGCCCTGGGGTGCGGCCCGGCCTACCCGGTGCTCACCACGCGCTGCTCCTGGACGCCGAGGCCGTCGATCTCCATGCGTACCGTGTCCCCGGCGGCGAGGTAGCCGAAGCGCCCGGAGAGCGCCACCCCCTCCGGTGTCCCGGTTATGACCACGTCGCCCGGGTCCAGGACCATGTACCGCGACAGGTGCCGGACGAGGTGGTGCACGCCGAAGATCATGTCGCCCGTGCTGGAGTCCTGCCGCACCTCGCCGTTGACCCAGGACCGCAGTCCCAGGCCCTGCGGCGACCGCACCTCGTCGGCGGGGACCAGCCAGGGGCCCAGCGGGTTGAACGTCTCGCAGCACTTGCCCTTGGACCACTGGCCGCCGGAGTGCTCAAGCTGGAACTCCCGCTCGGACACGTCGTTGGCGACGGCGTATCCGGCGACGCACCCGGCGGCGGCCTCCGGCGAGTCGAGGTACCGCGCCCGCCGACCGATCACCACCGCGAGCTCGACCTCCCAGTCGAGCCGGCTCGCACCGGAGGGGGCGCGTATGTCGTCGTAGGGGCCCACAACGGTGTTGGGGTGCTTGAGGAAGACGACCGGCGCCTCTGGCGGCGGGATGTCGCTCTCGGCCGCGTGCGCCGCGTAGTTCAGTCCTATGCACACCACGGCGCCGGGCCGGGCGACCGGTGCGCCTATGCGCCGGCCGTCGGAGTCCACCCGGGTGAGCGTGCCCGCGGCGAGCGCGGAGCGCGCCCTGGCGACGCCGTCCTCATTGAGGAAGGCCCCGTCGATGTCCCGTGTCACAGGGGAGAGGTCGTAGAGGATGCCGTCATCGGTGCGGACCGCCGGGCGCTCCGAGCCGTACGGGCCGAGTCGCAGTAGCTGCACGGTTCTTCCTCGCTGATCGGTGGCTGGTCAGTGGCTGTTCATCGCTGTTCGGTCCGGGTCCGCGCGTCTTCCGGGCCGGTGTTCCGCGGCGGCCCGGGGGGTACCGGCCCTCTTCCCGATCGCACCCGGGCCGGAATGGGGGGCACGGCGGCGTCCGGAGGGGCATCGCGGTGGCGTCCGGCACTGTGCGCCCTCCGGTTCATCAGCGTGAAATCGAGATCACATCTGTGAACTATCCCGACTGAAAAGTCCGATGTCAATGGCCGAGCGGCCGGTACCCCGGCCTGAGCACGGGGAATGAGTAGGCCCAAGACCTGTTCTCCCGACCCGCCGGACCTGCCGAGGGGGCCATGGAAGCCGCTCAACGCCCGTTGCTATCGCCTTCGATGTGATCGAGACGCTGTTCCCGCTGGACCCGCTGGAGGGGCGGTTCCGCGACGCCGGACTCCCGGAGGCGCGGTGCGGCACTGGTTCGACCATGTGCTGCGCGACGCCTTCGTCCTGGCCGCGAGCGGCGGCTACCGCCCGTTCCGCGACGTGGCGATCAGCGCGCTGCACGACGTCACCGGGCACCGGCTGCCGCAGGGCGCGGCAGAAGAGCTGATCAGCGCTATGGCGGCGCTCGACGCCCGGGCGGACGCCGCGCCCGCCATGCGCCGCGTCCGCGACGCCGGCGTGGCGGTGCTGACCCTCACCAACGGTGCCGCGGAGACCACCCGGCGGCTGCTCGACGGCGCGGGGCTGTCCGACCATGTGCAGCGGGTGATCTCGATCGACGAGGTGGGCAGGGGGAAACCCGCGCCCGAACCGTACCGGTACGCGGCCGAGGCGTGCGGCGTCGCGCCGCACCGGCTGGCGCTGGTGGCCGCGCACGGCTGGGACGTCCACGGCGCCCGCTCCGCGGGCCTGACCACGGGGTGGTCGAGCCACCTCGAAGGGCGGTTCCCCGCCGTTTTCGACCCCGCTGATGTGATGGGGACCGATCTCGTCTCCGTCGTGGACGGGCTGCTGGAGCTTTGACCTCCTGCGTACCGGTCCTCACGCCCGCTCGTCCTCACCGGCGGGAACGGGGGCGCCGCCGACGGTCGAGGCCTCATCGCGGTGCCGACGGGAGAGCAGGTAGCCGAGCCCGACCACGATGACCAGCCCGATGGCCGTGTACCAGGTGAAGCCGACGAGTTCCTGGCGGAAGAGGAACAGCCACACCATGGTCACCACGGCGGTGCTGAAGGCGATGGCGGCGTCGAGCTGCCGCGCCTTGCGGACCCACAGCCCGAGGAAGAACGCGCCGAGCAGCCCGCCGTAGGTCAGCCCGGCGACCGAGAGGCCGAGTTCGACGACGGGGTTGTCGGTGCCGGTGAACATCGCCGCCGCCCCGATGAACACCAGACCCCAGCCGAGGGTGAAGAGGCGGCCGAGCCTGAGCCCCTGCGCGTCGGAGAGGGGGCGAGCGGCGAACCTCTCGTACAGGTCGGCCATGGTCGAGGACGACAGCGCCGACAGCGAGGAGGACAGGGTGCTCATCGCGGAGGCCATGATCCCGGCGAGCAGCAGCCCCGACAGGCCGGCGGGCAGTCCCTCCACGATGTAGGTCGGGAAGATCTCGTCGTCCTGCGTGAGTCCGAGCTGTTCGGCCGCGGCGCCCTCGTAGTAGGCGAACAGCGCGAGCCCCACGGTCAGGAACAGGGCGAACTGAAAGAACACGACGACAGCGCTGCCGATCACGGCCTTCTGCGCATCGCGCAGCGTGCGGCAGCCGAGCAGCCGCTGGACGATGATCTGGTCGGCGCCGTGGGAGGCGGTGGACAGCAGGGCGCCCCCGAGCACCGCCGTGATCGTCGCGTACTCCGCCGATATCGGGTTCGACGTGAAGTCGAGGAACCGGGTCTTGCCGGAGTCGGCCGCGACCGAGAGGAAGTTCACGTCGAGGCTGCTGATGAGGAAGCCCAGCGCGATGAGGCCGCCGACCGTGTACAGCCCCATCTGCAGCACGTCGACCCACACCACGGCCCTGATACCGCCGATGAGGGTGTAGAGGATCGTGATGGAGCCGAGGACGGCGATGATCGAGAAGAAGGACATCTCCACCCCGTAGGAGTCCAGGATGACCTTCATCGGGATCGCGGCCGCGAACAGCCGGACGCCGTCGGCGAGCAGCCGGGTGAACAGGAACGCCACCGAGGCCATGCCCTGCATGCCGCGGCCGAAGCGCACGCCCAGGTAGGCGTAGGCCGTGATCATCTCGCCCCGGTAGTAGCGGGGCAGCAGCACGAAGGCGACGATCACGCGGCCGATCAGATAGCCCACCGCCACCTGCAGGAACGTGACGTCGCCCAGGTAGGCTACGGCGGGAACGCTGATCACGGTCAGTGCGCTGGTCTCGGTGGCGACCACCGAAAGGCAGACCGCCCACCACGCAACTGCCGGTTGCCGATGAAGTAGTCCCTCGTGTTGCGCTGCCTGCCGGACAGTTTGAGGCCGAGCCATGCCGAGCACAGCAGGTACGCCGCGATGACGATGAGGTCGAGTGGCTGCACCGCGATCCTCCGGGGGCGGGGTGGGTGTTCAGGTGCGGGGGGGTGTCGATACGCAGGCGGGGTCGGGAAGCGGTCGCCGACTCGGGAAGCCGGAGCGGCCGGCGCCGGGGGTGATACGCCCCGCTATCGGGGCACGCCGCGCGCCGGTGCGGCCGGGCACGGAGCCGGCCAGGCCGTGCCAGGTGAGGAAACCGAGCAGCGCGAACAGGTAGGCCTCCTTGGCCTCGCCGCCCAGGCCGAGCTCGTCGGACGGCCGGAGCCGGGCGGGGCGGAGCCGGGCGGCGAGCCGGTCCATCAGCGCCGGGTTCCGGGTGCCGCCGCCGGAGGCGAACACCTCGGCGACCCGGTAGGGCCGCACCGCGTCCGCGACGGTGCGGGCGGTGAGCTCGGCCAGGGTGGCCAGGAGGTCCGTGTCGCGCACCGGGGGGACACGCGCGAGTGCCGCGTCGAGGTAGCCGGAGTGGAACAGCTCCTTCCCGGTGGACTTCGGCGGTGCGAGCCGGTAGTAGGGCTCGGCGAGCAGCAGGTCCAGCAGGGCGCCGTCGGCCCGGCCGGCCCCCGCGAGCGCCCCATCGGCGTCGAAACGCGCGCGCCCGCCGGTCACCCGGCACGCCGCGGCGTCGAGCAGCGCGTTGCCCGGGCCTGTGTCGAACGCGACCGGCGCGGCGTCGGCCGGCACGACGGTGACGTTGGCGATCCCGCCGAGGTTCAGCGCGGCGGCCGGTTCCGCGCGCCCGCCGAGCAGGAGGGCGTCCATCAGACCGGCTAGTGGCGCCCCCTGGCCGCCGGCGGCCACGTCGGCCGACCGCAGGTCGGACACCACGGGCAGCCCGGTGGCCTCGGCGATCCACGCTGGTTGGCCGAGCTGCAGGGACCCGTTCACCGTCGTCCCGCTGACCCAGTGGAAGAGGGTCTGGCCGTGCGAGGCGACCAGATCGGCCCTTCCCCCGGCGAGTTCACCGATTCCGCGTTCCGCCGCCGCGGCGAACTCCTGCCCGACACCGGTGTCGATCCGGCACACGGTCTGCATCGTGACCGGCGCGGGCGGCAGGGCGTCGCGGATCGCCTGCTGAAGACCAGGGGAGTATCCGACCGAGCGGTAACCGAGCGGGACCATGCGCACGAGGGCCCCTTCCAGGGAGACCTCGGCCGCCGCGACGTCGATCCCGTCGGCCGAGGTGCCGGAGGACAGCCCGATGACGATCATGAGGCTCCTGCTCTTGGCGGGCCTGGCGGCGAAGGGGCGGGGGTCGGCGGGAGGGCTTTGGCGCGGTGCGGGCGCCGATGGTCGGTCAGACCGCGCTCGGCGGGCGGCGGATCGCCGGGCTGCACGCCACCGGCCGGATCCGCGCGGGTCTCCCGCGTGTGTGCGGCCTTTGTCTGTTGTCATCTCCGGTAGTGAACCGGCTACCAGTGGTACGTCCAGGGAGAAGGCCGCGTCAACCCCGCGCGGGGGTTCTCATCGCCGACTTGAGCGTTGCGTTCCTTCACGCGCGAATGAAGGAACGCGATCCTCGAGATCAGGGGGAATGGCGCCTCGGGAGAAGGGGACCAGGCGGAAAGCGGTGTCACCCGCCCGCCACCGACGGCAGCACCCGTACTTCGGTCCCGTCGGCGACCGCGGTGTCCAGCCCGGCCAGCGCGCGGCACTCGTCGGCGCCGACGAACACGTTGATGTAGCGCCGCAGCCGGCCCTGATCGTCGCGCAGCCGCCGATCCACGCGCGGGTAACGGCGCGCGAGCTCGTCGAGGAGGTCGCGCAGTGGCACCCCGCTCGCGGCGTCGACCGGCACGTCGGCCCGGGCCGCCCCGTCGCAGTCGGCCCGGAGCACCTGCGGGAGCACGACTGTCACGCTCATGGCACTCGGACCGCGCGTACGCAGAGCACGTCGGCAGGTGCGCCGCGACCTGTCGCCACTCCGGGTCGTCGTCGGTGGCGGCGTAAACGTCCCCGGCCCGGGTGCCGAAGTAGAACCCCGGGACGTCCGTGCCGTCGGTGCAGGCGGCGTCGCGGAGCACGATGCTGTAGTACGGGTCCGCCGGCAGCCCTTTGGCCGCCGGTCGCCAGGTGGCGCCGCCGTCGTCGGTGCGGCGCACGTCCAGCCGGTAGTCCGGCGGCAGATGGCACGCCTCGCTGATCACCGGGAAGGTCAGCGCCGTCCCCGGTGCGTGCGGGTGCGCGACCATGGCGAACCCGAAGTCGGCGGGCAGGCCGTCGGCGATCGGCGCCCAGCCGGAGAGCGGGTCCTCACTGCGGTAGACGCCGTGGTGGTTCTGCAGGTAGAACGCGCCGTCGGCCGCGACGGCGACCTTGTGCACGCACTGCCCGTACTCCGGGTACTCCTCGGGAAGGAACGTCGCACGGATTCCCCGGTTCGCGGGCGTCCAGGTGCCGCCGCCGTCCCGGGTCTGGTAGACGCCTCCGGTGGACATGGCCACGGTCATGCAGCGCGGGTCCGTGCCGTCGGCGCTCACCCGCTCCGGGAGGACGGTGTGGACGGCCGCGCCGCCGGCGCCGGGGAACCAGTCGGACCGGTGCGGATGGTCCCACAGCGCCCGGACCAGCTCGAAGCTCTCCCCGCCGTCGACGGAGCGGAACAGGGCCGTGGGCTCGACCCCGGCGTAGACGGCGCCCGGCTCGCCGCCGAAGGCGAACTGCCACACCCGGGTGAACGCGGCGTCGACGTCGGAAGGGAAGGCGATGGGCGCGTGCCCCGGTTCGCGCCAGCTGGTTCCCAGGTCGTCGCTGAACCACATACTCGGTCCGAAATGCGCGCTCTCCGAGCCGGCCAGGATCCGCCCGGTGTGCGGGTCGATCCCGACGGCGTACACACCGGACATGTTCGCGTAGTCCTCGGCGTCGAGGCGGTGCGGCCCCCCACCCCCCAACTGCGCCGATCGTCGCTGACCGCGGTGAACAACCCCTTGCGTGTTCCGATGACCAGGAGAAACGTCATGACCGCCCCCAGAGAGTGAGCCAATACGGCCACTGTGCACAGGCCTACGACAGTTCACCGCCGCCGCACCGGCCGGCGCGGTCGTCCGCCGGGGAAGAGCGAGCGGCGGAGGTGTTCACCCTTCCTCCTGGAGGATGCCCCGGCCTTCGGGCCGGGGAGGAATCCGGGTTGGACGTGTCCGACCTGCCGCACCCGACATGCTCGGGATGCCAACGCGGCGAAGAACATCTGCGCGGCTGGTCGAGTCGCAGCACGCGCCCACGCGGGTGATGCCTGTGGAGCTGGTGTCAGTCGGCAAGGGGCGCCGCCCTTCCGCGGTCGGCGATGAAGCGGGAAACCCAGTGGGTGACCACTGGAATCCCCGTCCTCTAGGAAGGGGAAGAAGTCAAGCACGTGTCGGATCAGGGACGGTGGTCAAGCGGGCGCGCGGCGGACCGCGGCGCCGGCGGCCGGAAGGCCCACTGCCGGTGAAGGAGTGTCCTGGAGAAAGGTCGGGTTCATGAGAGCCGAACCAGCGGGCGATGCGATCGTGTGGGGGACGGCCCGGGCGCGCTGGGTCCTGCTGGCCACGGTGCTCGGCTCGGGCCTGGCGTTCCTGGACGCCTCCACCGTCAACGTCGCGCTTCCGGCCATCGGGGGTGACCTGGACGCCGACGTCGCCGGCCTGCAATGGGTACTCAACGCCTACACCCTGGCGCTGGCCGCGCTCATCCCGCTGGGCGGCTCCCTGGCCGACAGGTTCGGCCGGCGCCGCCTCTTCCAGATCGGGGTGGTGTGGTTCGCCCTGGCCTCGCTGCTGTGCGGCCTGGCGCCCACCGCGGAGACGCTCGTGTTCGCTCGCGGGTTCCAAGGGGTGGGCGGCGCCCTGCTCACCCCGGGAAGCCTGGCGATCCTGCAGGCGTCCTTCGTCCGCGAGGACCGGGCGCGGGCCATCGGCGCGTGGTCGGGGCTGTCGGGGATCGCGGCCGCGCTCGGGCCCATTTTCGGCGGCTGGCTGATTGACGCCCTGTCCTGGCGGTGGATCTTCCTCACCAACCTCCCGCTCGTCGCCGTGGTACTGCTGGTCACGGCCAGGCACGTACCCGAGAGCCGGGACCCGGAGGCGCCGCGCCGCTTCGACGTGCCGGGCGCCGTCCTGGTGGCCGCCGGGCTGGGAAGCCTGTCCTGGGCGCTGATCAGCGCGGGGGAAGGCGGTTTCGGGGCTGCGCAGCTCGGTCTCGCCGCCGCGGGGGTGGCCGCCCTGGCGGCCTTTGTCGCCGTCGAGGCGCGCAGCCGGCACCCCATGCTGCCGTTGTGGCTGTTCGCCAGCCGCCAGTTCTCCGCGGCGAACATCGTCACTCTCGCGGTCTACGCGGCGCTGGCCGGGATGCTGTTCCTGCTGGTCATCTACTTGCAGCAGGTCGCGGGATACTCCGCCCTGGCGGCCGGGGCCGCGCTGCTGCCGATCACCGTGCTCATGCTGCTCTTCTCGGCCCGAGCCGGGCAACTGGCGGAGCGCATCGGGCCGCGGTGGCCGATGACCGTCGGGCCGCTGATCATGGCCGGCGGGATGCTGCTCCTGCTCCGGATGGGACCCGACGGGACCTACTGGGACACGGTGCTGCCCGCTGTCCTGGTGTTCGGCAGCGGCCTAGCGCTCACCGTCGCACCGCTGACCGCGACCGTGCTCGCCGGTGTGCCCGAGCGGCACAGCGGTCTGGCCTCGGCGGTCAACAACGCCCTGTCGCGCGGGGCGGGCCTGATCGCCGTGGCCGTGCTGCCGCTGGCCGCCGGCATCTCCGGGGCGAGCTACCGGAACCCGGAACTGTTCGCAGACGGCTTCCGCACGGCGATGCTGATCTGCGCCGGTATCACAGTGGCGGGCGGCCTTCTCGCCGCGGCCCTGGTCAGCAACCGGCTCGACACGGACGCCCCCGGCTGCCGGGCCAGCGCGATGAACCGCAAGCGGCACTGCGCCATCGACGGCCCGCCGATCGAGGCGGACATCGCACCGCAGCGCTCCTGAGGGCTTCCGGCGGCCCGCGGACCACCGGGCGTCTCTACCGCCGGTATACCGCCGGTTTCCCTGCGTGTTCCAGGCTGGAGCCATCCAATGAGCAGTACCGAAGGGTATTCGTGTCGGTGAGGGCCGGGAATCAGGGACAACGGACTGGGGCCGGACTGATCCACCAACCGTCGCGGATTCCATCCTTCACCTCGCGAAACCACAATGACATCCGAGACCCCCATCGGAGTACAGCAACCCATGCACCGTCCTTGGCCCGCGAAAAGCGTCATCGCCTCCCTCAAGTCCGACCAGTGCCGTGCTCTCCTCGCCTCGGGGCATCCCAGGGACTTCGCCGCCGAAGAGGTTCTGGTGAACCAGGGGGAGACAACAAGGCACGTCTTCGTGCTCATCGACGGTGTCACCAAGGTGACCTGCAGCTCCCGCAACGGGCGCCGCGTCCTGCTCGCGATCCGCTCCCGCGGCGACCTCATCGGCGAGCTGGCCAGCCTGGACGGCAGCCCGCGGATCGCGACGGTCACCGCCACCGGCCCGGTCTCCGCCGTGGTCATCGCACACCGGGACTTCGAGGCGTTCCTGGCGAGAAACCCGGAGGTCTCCCAGGCGGTCAGCGCGTCGATCGCCGGCAAGTTCCGCTCCACCACCCAGCGGGTGGTCGACTACGGCGCGCACGACGCCCCGGTGCGCCTGGCCCGGGTGCTGTACCGGCTCTACCAGGACTACGGGCTGCGCAAAGGCGACCGTGTCGAGCTGGGAATCCCGATCACCCAGCCCGAGCTCGCCTCCATCATCGGCGCCTCGGAGGCCGCCGTACAGAAGGCCCTGGCCGGTCTGCGGCAGGGCGGAATCGTCAGCACCGGCTACCGCACCAACGCGATCACCTCGTTCGCGGCGCTCGCGAAGGCGGCCGATATCCCCCCTGATGAGGGAGAAGGGGATGATTTTCCGCCGAAGCCGTAGAAGTACCAGATCCGCGGCACCGGGGTGTGGAAGATTCACCGCCAGAAGCCACAGGAACGGGCGGCATCCCCCTCGATGAGAGGACCAGTGCGCATGGAGACCAGCCCACCGCTGCGCCGGCTGACCATCGCGGTCGACGCCGAGTCGTACAGCTCCAGAAACCAGCACGGCCAGCTCCAGCTCCAGCGTGACCTGCTGGCCATCCTGCATCAGGCATGCGAGAACGGCGATCTGAACCGCCTCGAATGGGACCGGCAGCAGCAGGGCGACGGCGAGCTCGCGATCCTGCCGCCGGGAACGGTCGAGGACCGCACCATCTCCGACTTCGTCGGCGAGCTCGACAAGGCCCTCTACCACCACAACAAGATGCTCAACCACGAGTACCGGGTACGGCTGCGTGTCGCCGTCCACCAGGGGAACATCCGTATCGGCGACAACGGGTTCGTGGGCAAGGCCGTGGTCGCCGTGTGCCGGATGCGCGACAACGACCAGGTCCGCCGGGTGCTGGCCGGCCACCCGAAGAGCGATCTCGTCCTGGTGGTCTCCGAGTCGATCTACTCCGATGTCATCGAGGAGGGCACGCACGCCCTCTACCGGTGGCGTTTCGACCCGATCGTCATCGACGAGCCCGCGAAGGACTTCCGCGCGAACGCGTGGATCTACGTCCCCGACTCCGCCTCGCAGCCGGAGTCCTTTCTCGACCCCGACGCCGTGCCCGCGGATGAGTCCGGCGGGAGCGAACGAGGCCGTTCACAGGACGGCCCGCCGGGAGGCCGCGACAGGCAGGGGGCTCCTGTGACGGTCCACGGCGACGTCACGGCCAAAGGCGGCGACGTGGCGTTCGGTAACCAGTACGGCGACAAGCGCACCTACAACCGGTTCTGACCTCTGAGCATGAAGAACCCCCAATCCCCGGATCCGGGTGGTGCGGACGAGAGCACCCCGCCTCCCCAGCCGCCATCGGGCGAGCGGGACAGGCCCGCGGACCGCCCGGGCGAAGACGGGCGCTGGCACGACGCGCCCGGCGGCGATACGCGCCAGAACGCCGAGGCCCCCGATCAGCAGAGTCGGCGCGACGACAGGCGGGACAACGAGGAGGGGCACTACAAGGACGGGAACAATGAGGAGAGGCTGCGCGATCGGGAAGAGCAGCGCAGCTTCGGCTCCGATCGCTATGACGGTGAGCGCGTCCGCGATAGCCGCCGCGAGCGCATCGTCAAGGGCTCGGTGAGCGCCACCGGAGGCGACGCGACGTTCGGCGGTCACTACGGGAGCAGGTACACCTACAACTACTTCACCTCTCCCTTTGTGGCCCAAGGACTGTCCAGCGCACCGCTGCCGATGAACGGCGTGGAGTCCCGGCTCTGCGTCCGCGTCCGCGCGCGAAGCGACACGGAACTGGGCACCCGGCTGAAGACCGATCGGCTTGTCTTTCTCAGCGGCGCCGAGGACAACGGACGCCGGACGTCAGCCATCGCGGCCCTGGCGTTCGCGGCCCACCCGACCGCGGAGAGACCGCTCCGCCTCGTCCACCACTCCACGCCGCTCGGAACGCTCGCAGGGCACGTCGAAGACCAGGACGGGGCCGCCGGCAGCGGCTACCTGCTCGACGCCACGGGGACGGCCCGGCTCCGGGAAACCTCGGTCACCGAGCCCGCGGGTCTGGCAGCCGTTCTGACCGGGGCACTCCTCACGGGTGTCGTATCCCTTTCCATGCTTCCTGCCCAGGCGGTACGACCGAGCTGTCGTACGGAACGGGCGGGAACACGGTGGCGCGCCGTTGGAGGGAGGCGGCGCGTCACCGGTCTCCTTCCCTCTGGCGGGCAATACGGCGGTGACCATCAGGTGTCTGGCCCGCTATCATCCGAGCCCCTCGGAGGCGCGCTTCGAGAGAGTCAACCGCGCGTTCCGCGCCGAGTCCGGTTCCGTCCCGTCCGAAGGGGCGCGCGGATGAGCCTCGTACGCACGTGGGCGGGCCGTATCGGCGGTTTCCTGGCCGGGGGGCCGCCGGGAGACCGCCGGCCCTCACTGGAGGACCGGATCCGGTCGCACGCGCTGGCCCTGCTGGACGACGCCCGCAAGGAGGTCGCCCAAGCCGACCAGAAGGCCTCGATCCTCCTGGCCGCCGTGGGCGTGGTCGTGAGCGTGTTCCTCGGCGCGCTGCTCGACGGCAAGTGGTCCCCCGCGGAGGTGAAGGCGCCGTGGCAGTGGCTCTGGTGGACGGGTGTCGCCGCGTTCGGGACGGCCATGCTCATGTTCGCGATGGTGGTGTTCCCGCGGCTGGGCCCGCGGAGGGCGAGCCGGGGGACGGAGATCTCCTCGTTCATCGAGGTCGCCCGTTGCGCGGACAAGGACGAGCTGCGCCGATCCCTTGAACGGCCGTGCGCGGCGGACCTCGGCGACGTCCTCAGCCAGCTCTACAAGGTGAGCCGGATCGTCTACCGGAAGTACATGCTGCTGCGGTCCGGGCTTGTGCTCCTGGCCCCCGCGGCCGCGTGCTCGGCCGCGGCCGCGCTCGGCTCGGCACTGGTCTGACCCATGTCCGTACCCCGCCTCCCGGGCGCACCGTGGAGTTCCGCGCGCTTTCTGGGGGCGATCCCCGTCCGGCGTCTGCGGCGGTCCGCGGTGTTCGGCCCGGAGCCGAAGTCAGCCGTGCCGGGTGGTGAGATGTTCTTGTTCCCACTGCGGCTTGGCGCGGAGATTCGCGGCCTCCGGCGACGCGCCCCCGGCCGCCTCTCGGAACGGGCCGCGTGTCTGCACTAGGTTGGGGCGGTGAGGGTAGGGAGGAGACGTGGCACCCACCATCAGTGACCTGAGGATCACTAGCCCGGACATCGGGCCGGACGGGCGGCTGCACCACCGCCACGCGCTGGAGCACGAGAACGAGCCACCGGTGCTGCGGATCAGCGGCGTGCCGGAGGGGACGGTCGAGTTGGCGGTCATCTGCCACGACCCGGACGCGCCGATGCCGCGGGGGTTCACCCACTGGGCGCTGTACGGGATCCCGCCCGGCACCACGGAGATCGGCCCGGATGCGGACAGGCACTTCCGCGTCGGAGGCAACGACTTCGGCAAAAAAGGCTACGGCGGCCCGCGTCCGCCGGTCGGGCACGGGCCGCACCACTACTACTTCTGGGTGTACGCCCTCGACCGCCCTGTTGAGGGTGCCCCTTCGATGCAGCGGTTCCTGAACGAGTACAGCGACGCGATCATCGAGCAGAACCGCGTCGTCGGGATCTACGAACGCTGACTCCTGTGGGGGCGGGTATCGGAGTACACCGCGTTCCGCGGGCGGCCGGGGAGGAGGAGCGTGGTGCCCGAGGAGTTGCGCGACCACCCGGACCGGCTGCGGTGGAACGCGCGGTACCGGTCGGAGGGGCCGATCTTTGCGCCGCATCCGCTCGTCGCCGCCGCGTTCGCGGCCGGATTGCCCGCTGGGCCGGTGCTGGAGCTGGCCTGCGGCAGGTCGGGCAGTGCGCTGGAACTCGCCGCCGCGGGCCGCGCGGTCATCGCCGTCGACGTCTCCGACCTGGCACTGGCTCAGCTGGAGGAGGAGGCGGAGCGCCGGGGCCTGGGGGAGCGCGTCGACTGCGTTTCGGCGGACGTTCCCTCCTACGACCCGGGAGGGGAGCGGTTCGCCCTGGTGCTGGCGAGCCTCTACTGGGACCCGGACGCGTTCCGGTCGGCCTGCCGCGCTGTGCTGCCCGGCGGGCTCCTCGGGTGGGAGGCGCTCGCCCTTCCGGAAGGCGCCGCCGGCGAGCACCGGCCGTGGCACGTGGCGCACGGTGAACTGGGCACGCGGCTCCCGCCGGGATTCGATGTGCTGGCCGAGGAGGCCGTTTCCTCCGGCCGGCGCCGCTCGACCAGGGTGCTGGCCCGCCGGGCGCCGATCGCCCGAGGCTGACCCGGTGGCGAGCCCGGCCGTCCCCCACCCCGGCGGCGGTTTCCGCCCCATGGCCGTACGGGATCGGCGCCCCGCGAGGCGTCCGGCGCCAGCGGGCGCACCGCGCGGAGGTTCAGCGGTCCGGCCAGGGGAAATACCGGAAGGACAGGAAGACAACACGATCGTCGGAAACTCCTGACACCCGGTTCGGCGGGGAACGGGCGTGGTTCCGGGCGCCGACCGGACCGACCCGCACGCCGCCGCGGCACAGTGCCCGGGCCGGATGCAACTCGGCGCAACCCTTGTCCGGCGCGCGGCGGAGCACGTCTCCTGATTTCGGTGTGACGTGCACAACACACCAGTGTCGCAAGGCGAGCGGGAGGCGTGCCGCGCGGCGGCGCGGTCCAGCGCTCCCGGCTCACCGGCTCCGGCCGACCGCGGCGTCACCGCCGCGGCGCGTCTCCGCGGTGGCGGCCCGCCTCTTCGAGGAGGAGAAAATGACCGAGACCCTTCCAGTCACCGCCGGCGTGCTCGACGAGCGCCGGCTCCTGGACGCCTACCGCACCATGCGGACGATCCGGATGTTCGAGGAACGCGTGCACGAGGAGTTCGCGACCGGCGAGATCCCCGGGTTCGTGCACCTCTACGCGGGTGAGGAGGCGTCCGCGACCGGCGTTTGCGCGCACCTGGACGAGCGGGACGCGATCTCCAGCACGCACCGCGGGCACGGGCACTGCATCGCCAAGGGCGTCGACGTGAAAGCCATGATGGCCGAGATCTACGGCCGCGCGACCGGCTCCTGCCACGGCAAGGGCGGGTCGATGCACATCGCCGACCTGAGCAAGGGGATGCTCGGCGCCAACGGCATCGTGGGCGGCGGCCCGCCGTTGATCTGCGGTGCGGCACTCGCGGCGAAACTCCAGAACACCGGGGGCGTGGGCGTCGCGTTCTTCGGTGACGGCGCCAGCAACCAGGGCACCACGCTGGAGGCGATGAACCTGGCGTCGGTGTGGAACGTACCGGTGGTCTTCGTGGCGGAGAACAACGGCTACGCGGAGGCCACCGCGAGCAGTTGGTCCGTGGCCGCCGACAGCATCGCGGACCGGGCGCCCGCCTTCGGCATGCCCGGTGTGACCGTCGACGGGTTCGACTTCTTCGCCGTGTACGAAGCCGCCGGGGAGGCCGTCGAACGCGCACGCGCGGGCGGCGGTCCGACGCTGATCGAGGTCGAGTTCACCCGCTACTTCGGGCACTTCGAGGGAGACCAGCAGACCTACCGCACAGACGAGGTCGCCCGGGCGCGTGCGGAGCGGGACTGCCTCAGGAGCTTCCGCGCACGTGTCATGGACTCCGGCCTGCTGAGCGCCGAGCGGCTCGACGAAGTCGACCGCGAGGTGGCCCTCCTGATCGACCGGGCCGTGGCCGAGGCGAAGGAGGCGCCCAAGCCCACGGCGGCCGACCTGGAGACCGACGTCTACATCTCCTACTGAAAGGCTCGGAGGGATCCCTGATGGCGCGAACCATGACATATCGCGAAGCTCTCAACGAGGCGCTGGTCCAGGAGATGGAGCGCGACCAGAGCGTCATCGTCATGGGCGAGGACAACGCCGGCGGCGCCGGCGGGCCCGGCGAGCAGGACGCCTGGGGTGGCGTCCTCGGTGTGACCAAAGGGCTCTACCCCCGGTTCCCCGACCGGGTACTGGACACTCCGATCAGCGAGTCCGGTTTCATCGGCGCGGCGATCGGCGCCGCGACACGCGGCATGCGGCCGGTGGCCGAGCTGATGTTCGTCGACTTCCTCGGCGTCTGCTTCGACCAGATCTACAACCAGGCCGCGAAGTTCCGGTACATGTTCGGCGGCAAGGCCGTCACACCGGTGGTCATCCGCACCATGTACGGCGGGGGCCTGCGCGCCGCGGCGCAGCACTCGCAGGCGCTGTACCCGATCTTCACCCACGTCCCCGGACTCAAGGTCGTCCTCCCGTCGTCGCCGTACGACGCCAAGGGCCTGCTGATACAGGCCGTCCGCGACGACGACCCGGTCATCTTCTGCGAGCACAAGGCCCTGTACGACACCGTCGGCGAGGTGCCGGAGGAGCCCTACACGATCCCGTTCGGCGAGGCCGGCATCGTCCGCGATGGGGAGGACGCCACCATCGTCGCCCTGGGCCGGATGGTGGCGGTGGCGGTCGAGGCGGCCGACGACCTGGCCCCCTCCGGCGTGTCCTGCGACGTGATCGACCTGCGCACCACGAGCCCGCTGGACGAGGACACGATCCTGGAAAGCGTCGAGAACACCGGTCGGCTGATCGTCGTCGACGAGGCGTCCCCGCGGTGCGGCATGGCCGCCGACATCGCGTCCCTGGCGGCGCGGGAGGCGTTCGGAGCGCTGCGTGCTCCGGTGCAGACCGTGACGCCGCCGCATACGCCGGTCCCGTTCAGCGACGCGCTGGAGGACCTCTACCTTCCGGACGCCCAGCGCGTGGCCAACACGGTCAAGGACGTCATGAACCGGGAGCGCTGACCATGCCGGACGAGCGGATCCAACGCGTCGCCATGCCCAAGTGGGGACTGTCGATGGCCACCGGCACGATCACCGAGTGGCTGGTGTCCGAAGGCGACGACATCAGCGACGGCATCGAGCTGGCCGAGATCGACACCGACAAGATCGCCGGAACCCTGGAGGCGTCGCAGGAAGGTATCCTGCGCCGGATCGTCGTCCCGGCCGGTACCGACGCGCCGGTCGGCGGCACCATCGCGGTCGTCGCCCCGGCGGACGTCGCCGACTCCGACATCGAGGAGATCGTCGCCGAGGCCGAGGAGCGGCTCGCCGCCGGCACCGTGGAGGAGGCCGCCGGTCCCACCGTGGCCGAGGTGCGGGTCGGCGGCCGCTCGATCTCCTACGCCACTCTCGGCGAGGGCGGGGAGACCGTCGTGTTGGTGCACGGCTTCGGCGGGGACAAGGACTCGTGGCTGTTCGTGCATGGCCCCCTCGCGGAGGGCCGCACCGTCCACGCGCTGGACCTGCCCGGGCATGGTGCCTCCAGCAAGGACGTCGGTGACGGCAGCTGGGCACGCTGTCGCGCACGGTCCTCGGGTTCCTGGACACGCTGGGGATCGAGCGCGCCCACCTGGTGGGGCACTCGATGGGCGGGGCCGTCGTCACGGCCGCGGCCGCCGCCGCGCCGGGACGGGTGCGTTCGCTGTCCCTGGTCGCCCCGGCGGGAGTCGGGACCGCTGTGGACGCCGACTACCTGCGCGGCTTCGTGGCGGCCGGTTCGCGCCGGGAGCTCAGGCCGTACGCGCGCAAGCTCTTCGCCGATGAGAAGCAGGTGACCCGCCAGCTCCTCGACGACATGCTCAAGCTCAAGCGCATCGACGGTGTCCAGGACGGACTGCGGACACTGCTGGGCACGCTGCTCGACGGGGACGAGCAGGCCATCGACGCCATCGCGCTGCTGTCGAAGGTCCCGGCTCCGGTCGCGGTCGTCTGGGGCCGTCAGGACGCGGTGCTTCCGGCGTCCAACGCCGACGCCCTCGCCGGCCGGGTGACGGTCCGCTTCGTCGACAGGGCCGGGCACATGGCGCACATGGAGAACCCGGCCGCCGTCCGCGTCGCCATCGAGTCGGTGCTCGGCTGAGACGGGCGCGGGGAGGAGAAAGGGAGAAGAGGACACCGGGATACGGACTGCCGTGGACCGCGGGCTCGGGGGCGCCGCGGTCCACGGCACGACCGGAGGGGGCGCATCACGACCGAACCGGCATCCGCCGGGGGGTTCCATGCGCCGCACATGGGTCGCACAATGAAAGTCCTGGTCAATCCGTATCCTGGGTGGCACTGATCCACACTTGACGAACCCCCCGCATCCCGACTGCCCCCGATCGACTGGAGCAGGACATGCGGAACGAACCACTCGACACTGCTCTGCCGGCAGGCGTAGACCCGCGCCAGTACGCGCGAACGCTGGCGCAGACCTACGAAGCGGCCCTGGCCGGCCGGACACCGCCCGCCCACCCCCGTTCCGTGATCGTGGAGTCCTGGCGCCGCCTGCGGCGGCAGGGACTCGACCCCGACCGGGGAGCGGACCGCGCGCGGCTGCCCCGTGGCGAGCTGGAACGCCGGCGCGCCCACAGCGACCTCGGAGGCGACGTCCTCGCGACACTGCGCAACGGGCTGCTCAATGTCGCCGAGGACGCAGGGCACATGATGGTCATCGTCGACGCCGACGGGTGGGTCCTGTGGCGCGGCGGAAGCACCGCGGTGCGCCGGCGGGCCGACAACCTGGGCTTCGTGGAAGGGGCCAACTGGACCGAGGACACGGTGGGGACGAACGCGATCGGGACCTCGCTCGTGCAGGACCAGGCGGTGCAGGTCCACTCGGCCGAACACTACGTGCGCGCCCACCACCCGTGGACGTGCGCGGCCGCCCCGGTTCGCGACACCCGCGACGGCCGGCTGCTCGGGGCGATCGACGTGAGCGGCCCGGCCGCCACCGTGCACCCGACCACCCTCGCCCTGGTCAACGCCGTCGCCCGCCTGGCCGAGGCCCATCTGCGGGAGGTGCGCCGGAGCGAGCTCGACCGCCTCCGCGCGGTCGCGGCACCGGTGCTGGCGAAACTGAAGGAGCCCGCGGTGATCGCCGACCCGAACGGGTGGGTGGCGGCTTCGAGCGGGCTCCCGCCGGTCGACCGCCTGCAACTGCCCGACGATCCCGCCGCGCAGCGGATGTGGCTTCCGACACTCGGCCACTGCTCGCTCGAACCCGTCCCGGGCGGTGTGCTGCTGCGCCAACGTGGCGAGGAGGAGGCGGTGTCGCCGGCGCGGCTGGTACTGGACCTGAGGCAGCCGCACCGCCCGACCCTGACCGTCCACCGCGATACCTGCGCCTGGACGCACCACCTCACCGGGCGCCACGCTGACCTGCTGTCCGCCTTGGCGCGGCACCGCGCGGGGCTGAGCGCCGCGGAGCTCGCGGACGACCTGTTCGGCGACCGCAGCCGCACGGTCACCGTCCGGGCCGAGATATCGCGGCTGCGCAAGCGTCTCGGGGAGCTCCTGGACCACCGCCGCCCCTACCGGTTCCGCGAGGAGCTCGAAGTCGTCGTCGACCGCTGAGCCGGACTGCGACATCGGGAAGCTCCCGGGAGTGTCCCCCTTCGTCCCTACGATGGCTGCGGGTACCAGGTCTCCCCGCCTCGGTGCGGGGGGAAGAAGGGCGGGCGCGATGACCGGTCTCGCGGAACGGGGCGGTGCGGTCCCCGGCGGGCAGGCTGAGGGGGCCGCGGCGGAACGCCGGCTGGCCCGCTACCGCGGGGAACTGAGCGGGTACTGCTACCGGATGCTCGGATCGGCGTTCGAGGCCGATGACGCCGTGCAGGAGACGCTGCTGCGCGCCTGGCGCAGCGCCGACCGGTTCGACGAGACCCGGTCCACCCTGCGGTCGTGGCTGTACACGATCGCGACCAACGTCTGCCTTGACATGCTGCGCGGCAGGCGGCGTCGCGCACGCCCGATGGATCTCGGCCCCGCCTCGTGGGCCGGGACCCCTCTCGGGGCCCCCTTGCCCGAGAGCGCCTGGGTCGAGCCGGTTCCCGACACCCGCCTGGCGCCTGGGAGCAGCGACCCCGCCGAGCTGGCCGTCCAGCACGAGACGGTCCGCCTGGCGTTCGTGGCGGCGCTGCAGCACCTGCCGCCCCGGCAGCGCGCGGTGTTGATCCTGCGCGAAGTGCTGTGCTGGACGGCAGCGGAGGTGGCGGAACTCCTCGGCACCACGGTGGCGTCGGTCAACAGCGCACTGCAACGCGCCCGCGCGACACTTGAGGCGAAACGAGCCGCTCCTTCCGGAACGCCGCGGCCGGCGGATCGGGCGCAACAGGATCTGCTCGCCCGCTATGCGGAGGCGTTCGAGCGCTACGACGTCGAGGCGCTGGTCTCGCTGCTGCACGAGGACGCCACGATGTCGATGCCGCCGTTCCGCTGGTGGCTGCGGGGCCGCGAGGAGGTCCGGCGGGCACTGCTCGGCGCGGACGGCACCTGCCGCGGCTCGCGCCTGGTGCCGGTCGCGGCGAACGGTGCGCGGGCATTCGCCCAGTACAACGCCACCGGCCCGGGCGGCGCCCACGAACCGTGGGCGCTTGTGGTGGTCGAGGTCTCGGATGGCCGGATCACGGGGACGACGTCATTCCTGGACGCGAAGCGGCTGTTCCCGCTGTTCGATCTGCCCCCGCACCCGGAGCTCTAGGACGTGTCCGATGGATCAGTGACGAGGCCAGACGAGGTCAGGGGCGTCTCGTTCTAGGCAGTGTGGGGCGGGGAGATGTCACTGAGGAGGAACGGCTCGGCTGGAGCCGCACCTGCCGGGGAACGTTGATCGGGGTGGGCGGTGGAAGTGCCACCGAACGGTGATCAACGGCATTCCGTTCCGGCTGAGGGCCGGTATTCCGTGGCGTGATCCACCTGCTCGGTTCGGGGCTTGGCAGACGGTATACGACAGGCATCGCCGCTGGTCGGCGGACGGCACGTGGGACTGGGACAGAGCACTGCGGGCCATTCAGGCTGACGCTGACGGGGAAGGCCGTACCGACTGGTCGATGGTGGGCGTGGACTCGACGGTCCGCCGTGCACGCCGGCACGCGGCCGGAGCCCTCAAACGGCCACTGCGGATTTCAGGCAGGCGTACCCGAGCCGCCCACCACCGCGACGACGAAGGGCTTGGCCGCTCCCGCGGCGGGCTGTCAACGAAGATCCACTTGGCGAGCGAAGGCGGGCGGCGTCCGCTGGCCATGTTGATCGCACCGGGGCAGACCGGTGGCGGGCCGCAGATGCCCCCGCTACTGGGGCGTGTCCGTGTGCCGCGACCAGCGGGCCCACCGCCAGAACCGCGGCGGCAAGGGTGGCAGACCCGCCGGGTTCGCCCCGGCCCGGTAAATCCGCAGGAACGAAGCCGAGCGGACAATCAACGCGCTCAAGGGCTTCCGTGCCGTAGCGACCCGGTACGACAAGAGGGCATATGTCTTTCATGGAACAGTCGCCCTCGCCGCGATCCGGCTGCGGATCCGGTCATGACCCTTCGGTCCGGCGGTAGCGGAGTTCTACGAGCGGGTGGCCGTCAAGACGTCGTCGAGGTGGGGCAGGACGTGTTGGGCCCATGCGTTTTCGTGGCGCTTGACCCCGGCCTGGTCATAGAAGCCGGTGTGGGTCAGCCGCAGCAGGGTCCCGCCCCCCGGGGAGGGTTCCAGTTCCACGGTGACGACTGTTTCGGCGCCGGCGGTGCCCGCGGTGCCAGTGACCCAGGTCAGTTCCACCAACCGGTGGGGTTCCAGGGTCAGGAACCGGCCGTGGTGCGGGTGGAGTTCGTTCTCGTGGCGGGTGACGAACACGTAGGGCTCGTCGACGGCGGCCCGCATGCGGATCATGCCGGGTTCGGCGAACCAGGCATCGAATTCCTCAGTCCATGCCCGGTATACCCCCTCCTGGGGTGCCTTCATCATGCGTTCGACGGTTAGGCCGTGTGGGCGCGCGGTGAGGTCGGGGCGGGGAAGGGTGCTGTTCATGGTGGTTCTCTCCTTGGTCAAGGTGTGCTTCGAGGTCGTCCAGGCGCTCGTTCCAGTACGCCCGGTACGGAGCGAGCCAGGCATCGACCTCGGACAGGGGCCCGGCTCGCAGCCGGTATATGCGCTCCTTTCCACGTGGCTGAACCTCGACCAGTCCTGCTTCCCTCAAAACCTTGAGGTGTTTCGATACCCCCGGCTGACTTAGCTTTAGCTGGTCGACCAGGGCACCGGCCGGAAGCTCGCCCTGGCGCAGCAGGTCCATGATCCGGCGCCGATGCGGATCCGCCAGCGCCGCGTACACACTCACATCTTCATATTACCAATTGGCTATATGAAACGGGAAGCGAGTTCCGCCCCCGTGTCAGCATCGATCCGGAGCATCGGTTCTCATCGACTCCGACATCCCTCGATCGGCTGTTGCCAAGGCCATGGCTCGGACTACAACCGCTCGCGCCAGCTCGGCTGACCCATCAGACACGGCCCAGCCGCCGCCTCGGATTCCCGGATTCCTCCCCCGGCTCCGATGAGTTCCGGTGCGCTGTGCCGTACTACATGTGGGCGGCACAGGCAACGCGAGCCGAGGAGGGACGACCATGGCGGAAGAGCAGGGACACGAGCACGTCAGCGACATTCCGGCCGGTCTCGGCGCGCCGGCGCACCGGGCGCTGGCCGCCGCCGGTCACCGGCGGCTGGAGCAGTTCACCGAGGTCAGCGAGGCCGAGATCCGGCGGTTGCACGGTGTCGGCCCCCGAGCGGTGGAGCGCATCCGCCGCGCTTTGGCGGCCCGCGGCCGGTCGTTCGCCGACGCGGACACCTGAGGGGGCGCGCCGGGTCCGGAACCGGGCCTTTCTGGGACGCGCGCACGAGTACCGGATCAACACGTCAGGCCAGTTCTTGCCAGGGAGTCAGGAATGATCAGCGAACCGAAGAAGGACGTGCACGCCGAGCGGCCCTACGTCGCCATTCCGATCAGGGTCACGTTCCGGGAGTGGGGGCAGGCCAACGCGCTTGTGGGGGAGGTCTTCGAATGGCTGGAGCGGAAGGGGATCCAGCCGGCCGGCCCTCCGTTCTTCCGGTACCGGGTGATCGGCGGCACGGAGAAGAGGTTCTCCCTCGAAGTGGGGGTACCGGTCGCAAGCGCCGTCCCGGGAGACGGCCGGGTCATAGCGGGCGCCATGCCGGCCGGCACGTACGCCACGCTCGTCCACACCGGCCATCCGGACCGGCTGGGCGGCGCGCACGCGGCACTCCAGGACTGGGTGGCCCGCAGCGGCCTCGCGTGGGACAGCCGCAGGGAAGGCGGGGAGGAGGTGTGGGGCGGCTGCTTCGAGTCCTACACCACCGACCCGGCCCAGCAGCCCGACCTGGAGAAGTGGTCGATCGAGATCTGCTACCTGCTCGCGGACGGCGCCGCGTAGTGCCCCGCCGGCCGCGCCCGGGGCGGGCCTGCCCGTCCTATCCGCGGAGCCGCTGAAGGGCGGGAATCCGGGCGATCTTCTCCTCTTCCAGGTGCGACCACAGGATTCCGGGGGAGCGGCGGGGAGCCCGGGTGGGCAGCACCTCATCGGGGGTGACGACGAGGTCCACGCGGAAGTCGTGCTCGGTCTCCGGCAGCGGCTGGTCGACCACCTGGAGCGGGTGCACGGTGGTGGCGATCGCCGTGTCGGCGTCGACCAGCCCCGCCTCGGTGAGCAGGCCGAACTCCAGATCGGAGAAACCGCCGCCCTTGCCGATCCGCACCCCGTCGCGGGTGACGGCCACGGTCCCGCAGACGATCAGGTCCACGTGCGGCATCTCCTCGATCGCCGCGGCGGTGCCGTACTGGCCGGCCCCTTTGATCGAGGAGGCCTTGCGGGGCGCGACCGGCAGGCGCGCCGGGTCGAGAAGGGTGAACGGCCTGTCCTCGACAAGGCGGGGGACGGCCATGTAGACCAGCTTCCCCTCGGCCACCGCGCGGGTGCGCACGGGCCACTGGGGCGAGTCCGGGTTGGACTTGACGATCCGCGCGTCCTGCCATTCCGGCAGCTCCGCCAGCCTCTCGGCGGCGCGCTCCGCCCCCACGAAATTGGGGATGCGCCCATGCGCCCCGGGGAACCGCGCCGCACGCTCCTGCCGCAGCAGATCCCAGACCCGGTTCCGCACCTCGTCCTTGGCCTCCGCGGCTTCCGCGAGATCCACCGTTCCTCCTCACCGAGTCCGCCGCCGGTCGCGCAGGCGGCCACAGGAGATCATCGCACGGTCCCGGCCGGTCCCCTCCCGGCTTCTTCCCCGGAGAGGGCAGGGGTATCGCGGTACTCCTCCGGACAGGAGCAGGCCCCCGCCGCAGGACGGTTTGCGGCGGGGGCGGGTCCGCGCGCCTGCGAAGGGGGCGGCAGGCGCGCGGGGGTCACATGTGTTCGAAGGGCGATTCCCAGTTCAGGGGTGGGGGCTGGTGGCGGTTGGGCACGACGCACACCAGCGTGGTGGTCCCATGTGTGGCGGCGTAGACGTCGTTGCCCTCCAGGGTGATCCCGCGCTGGCGGACGGGCACTCCCATGCTGCTCGCCCAGGCGTGCAGGGTGTCCAGGTCGGGCACCTGGCGGATCTCGCAGTAGGTGGTCGGGTTCACCGCTTCGCCTCCTGCAGGGAGTCGCGCAGCGCGTAGACGTCACCGGCGCGGTAGATCCGCCAGCCGGTTTGGGGGTTGCGCAGGTAGCGGATCCGGTCCTGGCGGGCCCATTGGCGCATCGTGGAAGGGGAGATGCCCAGAATCTCGGCGGCCTCCTGGGTTTGGACGTACAGGTCCAGATGGATGTCGCTCACGCCGCCACCGCCTCGGGGAGAAGGCCGAGAAGACGATCGGCGGCGGTGACCCAGCACCGGCGGCGGACGATCCAGGCCGCACGCGCCTGCCGCTCGGTTCGCCGCCGCCGCTCGGCGGCGAGCAGGTAGGGGCGGATCCGTGCGTTTCGGCGCGGTGGCAGGATGACCATGTCATCAACTCCTGGGTAGTTGGTGGCCGCGCCCCCGGACGGTTGCCGCCGTCGCGGGGGTCCCGTTTCCCACTACTGTTCTGCGCGTCCACAGATTCCGGATCCGCCTGTCTGTAGGCCAATCCGTAGGCCACCATGGACACATGGCTCCCGAGACGTTCCCCCGGATGCTCAAGCGGCACCGCACGGCGCGCGGCTGGTCGCAGCAGCGGCTGGCCGAGGTGCTGTGCGCGGAATCCGGGCGCCCCACGGTGACGCGCCAGGAGGTCTACCGCTGGGAGTCCGGCCGCCGGGTGCCCAGGTTCTGGCTGCCGCACCTCGCCTCCGTGCTCGACATCCCACGGGAGGAACTGGAACGCGCCCTCGCGGCTGCCGACACGCCGTCTCCCACCCTCGCCGAGCTTTTGCCCGGGGACAGGCCCGTAGCGGCGCTGTCGGCCACGACCGGGCGTCGGATCGGACGGTCCGCGGCGGATCGTCTCGTCGCGCGCGTGCATGCGCTGCGACTCGCTGACGACGTCATGGCGGGACACGACCTGATCGGGCCGGCGTTTCGCGAGTTTGAGGCGGCCGTCGCGCTGCTTCGGGAAGGCACGCACACGGAAGCCGTGGGAAGGGCGTTGCATGTGGCCGTGGGGGAACTGGCGCAGATCGCCGGGTGGATCGCCTCCGACGCTGGCCAGCACGACCGGGCGGAGCAGGCATATCGGCTCGGCCTGTCGGCCGCGCGGGAAGCCGGAGACGCCACGCTCGCGGGGCAGCTCGCGGGATCACTTGCCTACCAGTGGAGCAACATCGGTCGAGTGGCCGACGCCGTGACACTGGCCGAGGCAGCACTGAACGAAGCGGGTACGGTCGCCCCGCCGCGCGCCAGAGCACTGTTCTGGGACCGGGTCGCATGGGCACACACCAGAAATGAGGACTCCCGCGCCGCCATGCGGGCACTCGGCGAAGCCGGAGAAGCCCTGTCCCGGCACGCTGATGAGGACGAACCGGCATGGCTCTACTGGGTCGACGCCGGAGAGCTACAGATCATGGAGGCGCGGGCCTATACGGAACTTCGGCGCCCACTTCGAGCCGTCCCGCTGCTCAATGACGTGCTCTCCCGCTACGACGCCACGCACACGCGCGAGATGGCGCTCTACCTGTCGTGGCTGGCGGTCGCCTACGCGGATGCGAACGAACCGGAGCAGGCGGCGGACGTGGCGCGGCGGATGCTGGATATGTCGGCGGACCTGGGCAGCGAACGCACGGCCGAACGCGCGCGAGTCGTGCGGGCATCCCTGGGACCCTTCCGGGACGTGCCCGAGGTTCGGCAGGTCTTGAACGCCGCATAGGGCCGCTCCCCTACTGCGACACCGAAGCTCCTGAAGGAGGCAATGAACGATGACCTCTAGCGATGGCTGGTTCAAGTCCAGTTATTCCAAGGGTGGGATGGACAACTGCGTGGAGTGCCGCACCGACCGTGGCACCGTTGACGTCCGCGACACGCAGAACCGTTCCGCCGGGCACCTGTCGTTCCCGGTGCCGGAGTGGTCCGCATTCCTGGCGGACCTCCGGACCGGCGACCTGTAGACCTCAGTACGTGGAACGGGGGACGGAAGCCCGGCCGGCTCCATCCCCGCGGCCGGTTCGGTGGTTACCGATGGTCACCGGGGCAGTTCTTCGGGCCGCCCTTGGCCGCAGGCGCCGCAGACGGCCCGGCGCCGTACCGCGTAGGCGACCGTGGCCACCGCCAGGGCGAGCCCCCAGGGCAGCATCGCGGCAAGGGGGCCCACGTGCGCCCAGTCCGCGCCAAGGGGAGTGCTGAACCCGCCGGCCGGCCAGGCGAGGACGACTTCTCTGCCCAGCGATGCGAGGGCGATGGCGACCACCGATGCCGGCAGCACCGCGAGCGCCACGGGGACCCTGCGGCCGGCGAGCCCCGCCATCCACCGGGGGAAGCGCACCCCCCAGTTCCGTACCAGCCCCAACATCAGCACCACCCCGGCCAGCCCGGCCGTGCCCAGCCCGATACCGGTCTCGACCACACCCGGTTCGGCCTGCAACCGGGCCCAGGACTCGGCGTCCATACCCACAGGAATCCCGAAGAGCCAAGGCAGCCGCACCGCCGGGTAGCACAGGGCGGAGACGACGGCCACCGCCACGGCGACGCGGCCGACGCGCAGCGCCCGGCCGCGCACCGCCTCCTCCCGCTCCAACGACCACCCCGCGGTCCTTCCGCAGTCGGAGCAGGCACCACGTTGGGCCCTGCCGCGGGTGAGCGCGGCCATCCCCCAGACCAGCCCGCCGACCAGGCAATGCAGTAGGAAGAGCGTCTCGGGGGCGAACAGCGCTTCCAGGTACGCGGGCCACATGCCGGGCAGGAACCAGCCCAGCGCCAGGGTCACGGGCGTGTAGCCCAAAAACGCGAGCAGTTTCCCGTGGACCAGCACGAGTAGCGTGGTCGCCGCCATGAGCCAGGCCCCCACCACAGTGGCCCGGCCTGTGCCCTCACCGGTGGCGCGTAGTGCCGCGATCGCGCAACCAATCCCGAGCAGGCCGAGGACCAGCGTGAACGCGGTGCCGATCAGCGGGTCGTAGCCGTTGAACACGGCACCGGGCGACGCCGTCTCGGTGTCCGTGAGGGGCGAGGGGAGCAGGCCGGACGCCCATGCCAGGGCCAATGCGGCGGTGATGGCCGACCAGGCGAGCGCCAGCCGGACGCTCCAGCCGGCCCGCCACTCCGGCTGCGCGGGGTCCGGGACCCCCGCCGCGGGGTCGGCGTGGCGCGGGTGTCCGTTCATCGGGATTCTCCTTGCGAGAAGCGGTTTCGGTCCTGCGCACCAACGCTCGCGGATCCTCCGCGCCGGCACCTCACCCTGTGCGGGGGTTCCGCTCCCTCGGAAGAGGGAGGTGATGGTGCCGCCACCGTGCGACGATCCCCGTGTGAGGATCATCCGGCTCGCCATCGCCCCGTTGCGCGGCTCCGCCACCTACCGGCGCTGGGTCTACCTCGTCCTGGGCGGCGTCCTCTTCGTGCCCTTCCTGCTCGCGGTCCTGGTGCTGTTCTCACTGCTGTTCCTCCCGGACCCGCGGACTCCCGAGACGTCCGGCTTCGGCCTCCAGGGGATCACGGCGACGGCCACGGCCGCTGTCCTGGGGAGCACCACCGTCTGGGCGCCCGGGGTGCGTGCGCAGCAGGCGCAGATCACCCGCTCCCTGCTGGGCGGCCCGCTCGCCGCCGAGCCGCCGGCGCGGTCGGCCACCTGGCGGTCCCGGGCCCGCGCCGCCTGCTGGCTGGCGCTGCACTTCGTCGTCGGCTTCGCCGTCAGCCTGGCCACCATGGTCGGGCTCACGGAATCGGCCCTGTTCGTCCTGGCCCCCTTTACCGCCGATCCGTACTTCCTCCTCGACGGAGCGCCGTTCCTCCCCGAGGGGATGCCGCTGACCGGCGCGTGGAAATGGCTGGGCCCGCCCGTTGGGGCGGTGCTGCTCGTCGGGCTGGTCTACACCGTCGCGGCCATCGGCGCCGGAGCCGCCCGCCTAGCTCCACTGTTCTTGGGACCGGCCGCGGCCGATCGGCTCGCCGCGGCCCAGGCCCACGCCGACGACCTCACCGAACGCAACCGCCTGGCCGCCGAGCTCCACGACTCCATCGGGCACGTCCTGTCCGTCGTCGCCCTGCAGGCCGGGGCCGCCGCCCGCGTCCTGGACCGGGACCCCGCGTTCGCCCGCGGCGCTCTTGAGGCGATCGCCGAGCAGGCGCGCACCGCCACCGCCGAACTCGACCACGTTCTCGGTCTCCTCCGAGAGGAACGCACCGACGTCGCGCCGCAGCGCACCCTGGCCGAACTGCCGCACCTCGTCGAGGCCGCCCGGACCGCGGGGACCGACCTCCGGTTCGACCGGACCGGCCCGCTCGGCGCCGTGCCGGGTGTGCTGTCCAGGGAGATGCACCGCATCTGCCAGGAGGGGATCACCAACGCCCTGCGCCACGGCGGCAAGAGCGGCCCCATAACCGTCGAACTGCGCGTCGAGGACGCACGCGTGCGGCTGCTCATCAGCAATCCGGCCGCACCGCACCGCCGCACCCGTCCCGGCGGCGGCAGAGGGATACGAAGCATGGAGGAGCGCGTACGCCTGCTCGGCGGCGAGCTGGAGGCGGGGACACGCGAGGGCGTATGGTGCCTGACCGTCACGATCCCCTGGAAAGGGAACCGATGATCGCCGTTGCTCTTGTCGACGACGAGGCCCTGGTCCGAGCGGGGCTCGGTGCCCTCATCGAGGCCGAGGCGGACATGCGGATCGCCGGGGAGGCGGACGACGGCAGCGGCGTCCTCGACCTCGTGCGGCGTACCCGCCCCGACATCGTCCTGGTGGACGTGCGCATGCCCGGAATGGACGGGATCCAGGCGGCCACCGCCCTCATAGGCGCGCTGGACCGTCCCCCCAAGACCATCGTCGTCACCACCTTCGAGAACGACGACTACGTTTACGGCGCGCTGCGCGCCGGAGCCTCGGGGTTCCTGCTCAAGCGCAGCCGCCCGGAGGACATCCTCGCCGCGATCCGCCTGGTGCACAACGGAGAATCCCTGCTCTTCCCCGCCGCGATCCGCTCGCTCGCCGCCACCCGCCCCCGTGTGGACACGCCCGCGGCACGGGCGGTCGGGTCCCTGACCGAGCGGGAGACGAGCACGCTGGCGCTCATGGCGCGGGGGCTGTCCAATGCCGAGATCGCCGCGGAGATGTTCGTCAGCGTGGAGACGGTGAAGACGCACGTCTCCAACATCCTCGCCAAACTCGGGGCCCGCGACCGGACGCAGGCGGTCGTGGCCGCCTACGACTCGGGCCTCGTCCGGGCCGGGCAGGCGCGCGGCTGAACGCGTCCGGGGAGGCGTACGGCGGTTCACTCGCTGTGGGGGGTCTCTCCGGTCTGGCCGACACGGCGGGCGACGTCGCGGAGCTTGGTGTTGGACTCCATGGACGCCTTCTTCAGCACGTCGAAGGCCTGTTGGCTGGTGAGTTTGTAGCGTTCCATGAGAATGCCCACCGCCTCGCCGATCTCCTGGCGGGTGGCGTAACCGTGGCGCAGCGTGTCCTCGCGCTGGGCACCGGCGATGGCCACAGCGGCGTGTGAGGCGAAAACCCACCCGATCTCCCGGGAGTGCTCGTCGAAGGCGCTGGGCGCGCGCGAGTACAGGTCCAGCGCTCCGAGAACTCCGTTGTGGGTGAACAGTTCGAAGCCCATCAGGGATCTGATCCCCAGTCCCAGAGCACGCGGGCGGTAGGCCGGCCACCGGGTCTCCTGCGCCATGTCCTCCACGTGGAAGCTGCGCTCGTAGCGGGCGGCGTCGAGGCACGGCCCTTCGTTGCACTCGTACTGGGCCCGGTCCGACTCCTGAACGAGCTCACCGGTGGCGGCGGGCGTCTCGTAGGTGTGCTTGCGCCGGTCGATCAGCAGGACGCCGGCCTCCTCGCAGCCGTCGATGGTCTTCACCGCCAGTTTCACGATCCCGTCGAGCACGTTCTGCACCGAACCCTGGTCGAGCAGATCCCTGGCGATGGTGGCGAAGATGCGTAGATACCCGTCCGATTGGAACTCGCTCACCGTTCCCCCTTATGGGCCTCCATGGCCCTTGAACCGAAAGCTATCCGAACGGGAAACGCGAAGACGGATATACCGCATCCCTTATGGGAACGGAGCCGAACCTCTACAGAGGCCGGCGAGACAGGTCCCCGCATCCTGGTGCCTTCCCCGAAAGGCGGCTCTCACACGGGGGCGGCGTGTCCGGAACCGCGCAGCACCGGGCGGTTCGCGAGGTGAGACGGATCCCAGGTTCGTCCGCGGGGGCAGCCGGGCAGGGGACCCCATAGGGGCAGCGGGCGTGGTCGCGGGGTGCCACGCGGCCGGTCCCGGGATCCGCCCCGGGGCCGCGGTGAGGGCGCCGCACCGCGCCAAGGCGCCGTACGGAAGACGAAGCCACACGCGGCCGGGCGCACCTGAGGCTTACCGGCACAGGTCCGTTGCCCGGCCAACGGAAAAGGAGCGGACGAATGCATCCAGGGAGCACGGACGGGGCCGCGGAGAATTTCCTGGCCCGTGTCCAGCAGCACGCCGGAGTCACCTCGCGGAGCGAGGCCGAGCGGCTGACCAGAGCGACCCTGAACGCGCTGTCCGAGAACGTCAGCGGTGGCCAGATGGACGATCTCGTCCGCCGGCTTCCCGAGGAACTGCGCCCCGACACGGCACACGCTTCGGGGCACGCCGCGGCCTTCGACAAGGGCGCCTTTCTCGACAAGGTCAGCGGGGGTATCGGCACGGTGGACCCGGAGGAGGCCGAGCGGCAGGTGAGCGCGGTCCTGGGCACGGTGCGGGAATGGGCCCCGCCGGAACAGACCGCCGACACGATGGCCCAGCTCCCGCCGGAGTTCGCGCGATTGTTCCAGCCGCCCGGCGGGCAGCGCGAACAGTGACACCGCACGTCGGGACCGACGTGGAAGGTGAGGCTCTCATGACATCCGCAGACCGGCGCCGGGTCCGCAAGGCCCTGCAGGGGAAGGACTTCCCGGCTGACAGATCGGATCTCGTCGCCTACGCCGAGGAGCGGGGCTCGGACAGCACGACCATGGAGGCGCTCCGCGCTGTCCCCGACAGGGAGTACCACGACGTCGCCGACGTGGAGAACTCCGTGCCGCAGAACCCCCGCCGAGCATGACACGCGACTTTGGAAAGCGAAGCTGACCGATGGATCTTACGTTTCTCGAACCCGTGTACGGCCATCCCGGCCCCGTCGCCTCCGTGCACATCAACGTCTCCCGGGACGCCGAGGACGCCGACCACGCCGTCCGTCTGCGGTGGGGCAAGGCGCGCGAGGACCTGGCGGCGCAGGGCGCGGACGAGGAGACCCTGCACGCCCTGGACGAGGTCGTCGGTCGCACCGATGACGCCTCGGGCCCCCTTGGCCAGATCGTGTTCGCCGCCGGCGGCGAGGTGCTCCTCGACCTCCTGGTCTCCGAGCCGCCGCAGGACCACCAGGCGCGGTTCGGCCCGCTGGCCGACCCGATGCTCTACCTGAGCCGCCGCGGGCGGCACGTGCCCTACGTCCTCGCGGTCGTCGACAGCATCGGCGCCGATCTCAGCGCGGAGTACGCCAGCGGCCGGCGGCGCACCGAACGGGTGGAGGGCGACGAAGAGCCCACCCACAAGCCCCGCGGCGGCGCGTACCACCACAAGCAGATGCAGCGCGCGGTCGACGAGCAGGTCGGCCAGAACGTCAAGCGTGTCGTCGACGCGGTCCGCGGGCTCGCCGAGCAGAGCGGCGCGGAGGTCATCGCCGTCGCGGGCGAGGTGCAGGTCCGCGGGGAGGTCATCGACCAGCTTCCCGACGGCCTGCGCGGGATGGCCGTCGGACTCGAAGCGGGCAGCCGCGCCGCGGGGTCGGAGGAGTCGCCCCTTGACGCCGAACTCCGCCAACGGTTGGACGAGCGCGCCGGTGAACAGGTGCGGGCCGTCGCCAACGCGTTCGAGGAGGAGCGCGGCAACCGGGAGCGTGCGGCCGAAGGGCTGGCGCCGGTGGTCTACGCGTTGCAGCGTGCCCAGGTGCGGACGCTCCTGTGGTCGCCCGACCTCGTGGGAGGCGACACCGAACTGTGGACCGGCCCCTCGGGGGAGCAGATCGCGCTCACCGAGAAGGAGCTGCGCGACATCGGCGTCCAGGAGCCGGTCCGGGCGAGCGCGGACACGGCACTCGTGCGCGCGGCCGTGGCGACCTCGACCGACCTGGTGTTCGTGGCGCAGCGCGACGTGCGGTTGGACGAGGGCATCGGCGCGGTGCTGCGTTTCTCCGACCCCTCGCTGACCGGCTGAGCGGCCGCCCGCCGGCGAGGAGCTGCCGACCGACCTGCCGCAGGGCGGAATCCGCCGGACGGTTCGCCTCGCTCTCGGGACGAGGCGCGAGAACGGGCCACCCACGCGGCGGCGGTCCGCGGCCTCGGTTCGGACAGCCCGTGTGCGCGGTCCCGGCAGAGGCGGAGAGCCCGACCGCCGAAGGGGTGGAAAGGCGGTCCGGCCCGAGGAGGAATGTCACAGGCGGATGCTCCAATGGCGGCGTACGCCGGCGCGTCACCGCCGGTCCCCGTCCACGGCGTTCGAAAAAGGTGAGCGTGCCATGGCCGCCCTCTCGGAGATCACCCTGCTGCGGCTGGTCGCGCAGCGCCTCGCGGGTTCCCGCGCGGACAGCGCGGCCGGTGCCGTCGCCCACCTGACCGCCGTGCAGGCGCAGCACCATCCCGGGGCGCTCACCTCGGTCGCGCTGCGCACCACCAAGGGCACGCGCCGGGCGGTGGAGGTCGCGCTCGACGCGGGCGAGGTCGTGAAGTCCTGGCCGATGCGCGGCACCCTGCACCTCGTCACCGCCGCGGATCTGCCCTGGATGCTGGAGGTGCTGGCGCCGCGTGTACTCGCGCGGAACGCCCGCCGCCGCGCCCAGTTGGGGCTCGACGAGCCCGCGCTCGGCCGCGCCCGCGACCTGGCGGTGGAGGCACTGCGCGGCGGGGGCCGGATGCGTCGGGAGGAGCTGCTCGCCGTCTGGGACGCGGGCGGGCTGGAACCGGCGGGTGGACGCGGGTACCACATGCTGGTCCACCTGAGCATGACCGGGACGCTGTGCTTCGGACCGTCGGCCGCGGGCGAGCAGCAGATCGTGCTGCTCGAGGAGTGGATCCCCGCACCGCGTCGCCCGGAGCGCGAGGAGGCGCTCCGCGAGCTGGCCGAACGGTACTTCCGCGGCCACGGCCCGGCCACCGTGCGGGACTTCCTCCGGTGGACCGACCTGCCCGCCGCCGACGCCAGGGCGGGAGTGGCGCTGGCCCGGTCCGGGCTCGACACGGTCGAGGCCGACGGCACCGAATACCTGATGGATCCGGAGACCCCCCGCCTCCTCGACGCCCATCGCGACGAGGCGCGAGGGGTGTTCCTGCTGCCCGGTTTCGACGAGTTCGTCCTGGCTACGCCGACCGCAGCGCGATGCTCGCCCCCGAGTTCGCCCAGCGCATCGTTCCCGGCGGCAACGGTGTGTTCCGGCCGACCGTGGTGGCGGGCGGCCGGATCATCGGGACCTGGAAGCACGCCGGCCGCGGCGCGCAGCGGAGGGCGGAGGCGACTCCGTTCGAGGAGTTCGACGCGGAGACCGCCGAGGCGATTCCCGAGCTGTACGCCGCCCTGCCCGGCTGACCGTTCCTCCCGCCGCCGCGCGCGGCCACGGTCCGCGCCGTCCGCCCGGGAACGAGAGCGGCACCTGTGCCGAGGAGTCCGTGTCCGAAAGCCGGTCGGCGAGCCGTTCAGGATGGTCCATGCTCCGGAGCCGGGGCGCTGTACGCCCCGTACAGAGGAGTCCTGCGCGGCCAAGGGCGGTCCTCGGGCCGCGGAGGTGGAAGACTGTGCGGATCCGGGAGTGAACGCTGGGAGCGGGGCAGGTGTGATGGAGATCCGCGCTTTCGCCGAGACCGACCGCGCCGAGCTGCGCGGGCTTTTCGGCCGTGCGGGCGAGGGTGCCCCGACGGCTTCACTGTGGGGGCACGAGGAGTCCGAGGCGGCCGTCTACCTGGACCCGTACATGGACCTGGAACCGCGGTCGCTCTTCGTCGCCGTGGCCGACGGGGCTCTGGTCGGCTACCTGGCGGGATGCCTCGACAGCTCGACGTTTCCCGATGAGAGCGAACGCATGAAGAAGGCCATCAGGACCCACCGGCTGGTCCTCCGGCCCGGGCCCGCCGCCTTCTTCGCGCGCAGCCTGGTCGACATGGCGTGGGCAGCGCTCCGGAGAGAGCCCACCGCGGGAGACTTCGGCGATGCCCGGTGGCCGGCGCACCTGCACATCAATGTGGCGCCCCGGACGCGGGGGACCGGTGCCGCCGATGGGCTGATGGAGCGGTGGCTCGATCGGCTCAAGGAAACCGGCTCACCAGGATGCCACCTGCAGACCCTGGTGGAGAACACCCGTGCGGTGCGGTTCTTCGAACGCATGGGCTTCGCCGGGTACGGCCCGACTCCACTGGTCCCCGGCATCCGGTACGGCGGCAGGCGGTTTCACCAGCAGACGATGGTCTGGAGCCCGTGACCGCCGCCCACCGGCTCGCCCGGAATCGGGCGGCGCGGGTGCCGATCCCCGCCCGGCGCCCGGACGACCCGCAGCGCTGCGGGAACCTGCTTCGCCCGGTGTCCGGTGGGATACCCGCCACGATTGCCCGGAGTGTGGTCGATCGGCGACACAAGGGGTAGCCGGGGCGCACGGCCGGATTCCCCGGAGTGAACGGGGCGGTGCGGTTCGTGGGCAACGCGAACCGCCGCGTCGAATGTCCCGATCGCGAACTGATCATATGACCAGACACCTCGAATGCGTGAATGGCAGGCCGGAATCACATTTACGCAAATTTTCCCGGATGCTCGGGCGCGGGATAAACGTACCCAAAAGCATGGAGACGAGGTGGTGCGAACGACCGATCGGGGAGACTGGCCGGCCGATCAGAGGGGGAACGGTGGAAAGGCAAGGATTCGGTGGTCTTCTACCTGATGATCAATGGAATCGTTTGATTTCCGCGGGAAGCCGTCGAGTATTCGGCAATGGTAAGGAGATCATGCGGCAGGGTGAGACGGCCGACACCGTCCATCTGCTCGAACGGGGGACGGTCAGGATCACCGTGATCCGCGCGGACGGCGACCACTCCCTGATCGGAGTGCGCGGGCCGGGGGAGCCGCTGGGGGAGCTGTCGGTGCTCTCCGGGCTGCCGCGCACCGCGACGGTCGCCGCCTCGGGCGGCACGTGCGTCACCTACGTCGTCAAGGGCGAGCGCTTTCGCCAGATGGTGAGAGGCATGGAGCTGGAGCGCGCGCTGTGGCAGCACATCGTGCGGCGGCAGCAGGAGAACGAGGTGCTGCAGGCCGAACTCGTCGCGCTCACGCCCAAGCGGCGCCTGGCGGAGATCCTGCTCCGGCTCTCCTTCGCGGACGGCGCCGACACGCCGACGCGCGTACTCACGATCCCGCAGAAGGAGCTTGTCGGGCCGGTCGGGCGGTCGCGGTCCTGGATCCAGGAGGAGTTCAGGCGTTTGCGCAGTGCCGGGATCATCAGCACCAAACGCCTGCAGGTCGTCATCCACGACGTCGACCGGCTGCGGCGCCTGGCCGGAGGCGAAAAAGCGGAGTGAACCCGACCGGTTCCTGTCTACTCGTGAGAAACATCGTCATTGTGTCCAGTCCTGGACATTGCCCTGCTGAGGGCGGGTGATCGTGAATCCGTACCGCCAAATCGGCGGTACACGAACCCGTCTGGAGCCACGAAACACAATGACGGAGAATCCGCGCCGCTCACGGCGCACCAGCACTGCGATGCCGCCGTACCGCGGTGTGCTGGCCTTGGACGCCGAGCGGTATTCGCAGACGTCGTCCCGCCATCAGGGAATTCTGAGCGGCACCATTCCGGAAGTCCTGGAGGAGGCGTTCCGCCGCAGCGGCCTGGAGAGCGTGTGGGCCCACCGCTCGTTTCCCCAGCGGACCGGTGACGGCTACCTGGTCGGGGTCCCGCCCGAGGATCTGCCCCTGCTCATCGACCCTCTGCTCGGCGAGCTGCAGAGTGTCCTCGCGGAGGTCCAGCCCGGCCTGGCGTTCGAGGACCGCGGGCTGCGCCTGCGGCTGCGCGCGGCGATCGGCGTCGGCCCCCTGCCCGACAGCGGAGGCGACGACGGCGACGGCGTCGGCACGGCCATGAACGAGACCCACCGCGTCCTGGACGCCCCGGTCCTGCGGACCGCGCTGGCCGGCTCCGACCCCGACATCACGTTCCTCGCGGCCGGTCTCACCCAGCGGGTATACGAGGACGCGGTGCTCGGGGGATACGTCGGCCTGCCCGCCCGCCGGTTCACCCCGGCCGACATCACGCTCGCCGAGAAGGACTTCCGGGCCCGGGCCTACCTGCACACCCCCGTGCCCTCCTCGCGCCCCGCCGACGAGACGGGCCAAACGGGCGCGGCCGGTGCCGTGGGCGGCGACAGCGGGCGCACTCATCCCGACAGCGGTCGGCCGCCTCGCGTACGGCGCGGCACCGTCGTTTTCGAGGCGGTCCCCGATGCCTAGGCACGGCCTGCCCCGCGCGGCGCCGCGGACACGGACCGGCGCACACGGCTCCGCGGGAGTGGGGGAGACATGGTGGTAAGTCCCGATGGGCACCTCGACCCGGTGCGCACGTCGGTCATCGACACCCTGGTCGACATGGGACGGCCGGAGGGCGCCACCCGGGCCGCGCCCGATACCACCGCGTTCGCGCGCAGCGAGGTCACGCGGCTGCTGAGCATCGCGGCCTATCTGGACCACGGCTTCCGCGGGTGGGTGCTGGCGATGCTGGTCCGAGCCCGGCACCGGGCCGTCACCCCCTCACTGGGGTTCGACGCGGTCACCGTGCTGGCCCACTGCCTGCGCGCCCGCGGCGTGGAGAGGGAGGCGGAGCGGCGGACCACCCTGGCCTGGGGAGTCGCGGTCGGCTTGGTGGTGGTCCTGGTGTGGCGTGTCGTCACCGTCCTCGCCTCCGTCGTCGGCGGCGAAGATCCGGGGGCCGAGCCGGTCGTGCTCCTGCTGGTCATGGTCGCCCTGGCGGTGGTGCTCCTCGCTCCCCATTTCATGGGGAGAGGCACCACCTACCGGGCGCTGATGCGGATCCGGGCCCTGATCCTGCCCCAGGACTCCGCGCGGGCCCACCGGGAGCGCGTGCTGCGCATCCTCACCCGCGAACTCAGCGAGGAGCGGTTCACCGGACGGGCGCCCAAGGCCGCGGCGGAATACCGCGAACTGCTCGACACCATCGGGCGCGAACAGCATTCACCCGTGGTCGTCTACGGTGCCGCCGCCCCCTTCCGTGGCGCCGGCGCGCCGCTGCAGCGGTGGTCGCTGGCGCTCGAACTGAGCCCGGCCGAGGACGGCGAGCGCGCCGCGCACGAGCTCACCGCTCGGCGCATCATCGACCTGGTGCGCCCGCAGTTGGAGTCTCTGACCGAGTCGGCCGCGGACGACAGCCGGGACCGCCTCGGCCGGCTGGAGATCGCCGAACACGTGTTCCTGCCCGCGCCCCTGCCCTACGGCCAAGGACGGGACGCCCTGCCCGTCGGACCGCCGGGCGACCCCGGTGTGGAGTGGCACCTGGCCGAGGCCGTCGGCGAGGGCGGAGAGACCCGGCGCCACTTCCTGCGCATCCGCATCGCCGGCTGGGAGGAGCAGCTCGTCACCACGGTGTTCGTCCGCGTGCACACCCAGGGGCGGATGCTGTTCCTGGAGGTGGCGCCGCACGTGCTCTTTCCGCTGCAGGACAAGTTCGCGATCATGGGCGGGATCGTCCAGGCGGCCACGTTGGGCATGGACGCCCGGCGCGAGATCGCCGAATACGTCCGCGTGCCCGTGCGGCCCAAGGAGCTGATGCGGGCGCTGAAGCACGAGGACGACGAGACGCCGGACTGGTCCCCCGAGGAGTGGGCGCTGCCGCCGGCGGCCAGTCTGCGGGAGTGGACGTCCTCGGACGAACTGACCCTCTTCCAGGCAATGGATGTGATCCGTTACGTCAAAACGGTGCACCTCCGGATCTCCGAAGGGGTCAAGCAGGCGCTGAAGGAGGCCGGCTACCAGACCGAGGAGTTCACGGCGCAGGCCCGGGAGCAGATAGTCAACATCGGCCAGGGCGGGGTGTTCATCGCCGGCGACGTGTCCGGAGGCGCCTTCGCCACCGGCCAGGGAGCGCACGCCCAGCACGGCGACTCGGAGGGGCGGCCCCGCCCCGGAAGCGGCGAGGGGAAGTAGCGGCATGACCGAGTTCGACACCGACCGGTATGAACACGAGCACGGGGAGGACGAGGAGATGGGCGGCGTCTATATCGGGGGGTCCATGAGCGGGGGCGCCTTCGCCATCGGGACCGACTCCACCGCCGAGGACAGCAGCCGAAGGGAGCGAACGGCAGGGGCGGAGAACCTGCCCGCACCGACCGCGCGGCCGGTCAGCGCCCCGCCGGGGCAGTTCGTAGTCGCCGGACACGCCACCGGCGGCGCCGCCCTCGGGGACGGAAGCGAGGCCGTGGACCGTTCGGTCCGCGTCTCCGCCGCCGACGCGGAGCTGCTCGCCCATCTGGCACACGTCCGCCAGGACCTGCGGAAGCTGGAGCGCACAATCGAAGTCGACGCGGCCGACAGCGAGCTGGCCAAGGCCGAGGAGGAGATCAAGGCGCAGGGCCCCCAGCGCGGTGTCCTGCGGCGGCTGCTCGGCTTTTTCCAGGGCGGCAGCGCGGTGCTGCGTGAGGCGGAGACCGCCGCCCAGGTGGTGGAGACCCTGCAGGCTCGTGGGCGGCGCTGGACGCCGCCCAGAGCGACCGATGAGCGCGGAGGACAGAGCATGACGACGGCGAACGCAGTGAACAAGGCGCGGTGGGACGCCGAACGGCAGCGTTGGGTGCGCGGCCCCGAGGTGGAGCCGCCCCTGGACGACGTGCGGCCGGTCGTCCCCGGCCTCGGGCTCGCGGGCCTGAGTGTGGCCGCGGTGCTCGCGGCGGCGTCCTACCTCCCGTTCGAGCCGGGAGAGCCCATCACCACCGCCGCCGATCTCCTGCCCGGGGCCGGCTCTGGAGCCGATTCGGGCGATGGAGGCGGCACCACCGGAGGCAACCAGGGAGCGCCCGGAGCCTCCGGCCCCGGCAGCGACGGCGGGGGAGCGGGCGAGCCCGGGGACGGGAGCGCGCCCCAGGACGCGTCCGGGGACGACGGGCCGGCCGATACCGACGGGTCCGGCGGGGAAGCCTCGGAGCCAGACGCGTCGCAGACGGAGGAACCCGGCACGGAGCCGTCGCCCTCCGCCGACTCCGACCCGTCCGAGGACGGCGAGGCCGCCGCGGATCCGGCGGCCTTCAGCCTGGCGGACTTCGCCGGCTGGGAGCGCACCGAGGGACCGCAGGACGAGGCACTCTTCACCGACCCGGACGACGCCCGGTTCTCGCTGCGGGTCACCTGGTCCGAGGACGCCGAGACTCCGGCGGAGGCGCTGGAGGACGACGTCCGCGCCCCACTGCAGGAGGAGGCGGGCTACACCCGGATCCATCTGGCCGACTGGAACGACGACGAGGGCTGGAATGTGGCGGAGGACGGGCCGCATTTCGAGTACACCCTCGACGCCGGCACCGACGACGAGCCGCAGCGCGGACTGGCCACGGCTTTCGTGGCCGACAACGGGATGACCTACACCGTTACCGCGATCGGCCCCGAAGCGAAGGAGGACCGCACCGCGATCGAGGAAGCGCTGCTCGACGCCGTGGCGGGCTTCAGCCTCACCGAGGAGGAGCCCGAGGAGGACTGGTCTTCTGAGTCAGGAATTCTGTTCAGATATGCGGCGAGGCGTTCGGGGATCTCGTCGGCGGTCTTGGTCCAGGCATAGGGCCGGGGATCGTTGGTCCAGGCGGCGATCCAGGTGCGGATGTCGGCCGCCAGGGACTGCGCGCTCTTGTGGACGCCTCGCCGGATCCGCTTGTTCGTCAACTCGGCGAACCACCGCTCCACCAGGTTCAGCCAGGACGAGCCGGTGGGCGTGAAGTGCAGGTGAAAACGTGGATGGGCCGCGAGCCAGGTCTTGACCGCAGGGGTCTTGTGGGTGGCGTAGTTGTCCAGCACCAGATGGACATCCAGGCCATGAGGTACCTCCTGGTCGAGCTTAACCAGGAACTTCTTGAACTCCTCGGCCCGGTGGCGGCGGTGCAGGGACCCGATCGCCTTCCCGCTGGCCACCTCCAGCGCGGCAAACAACGTGGTGGTGCCCGCCCGCACATAGTCGTGGGTGAGGCGCTGGGGGACTCCGGGCATCATCGGTAAAACCGGCTGGGAGCGGTCCAGCGCCTGGATCTGCGATTTTTCGTCCACGCAGAACACCAGCGCCCGCTCGGGCGGGTCCAGATACAAACCGACCACATCATGGACCTTGTCGACGAAGTACGGATCGGTCGAGAGCTTGAACGTCTGCGGGCGGTGCGGCTGCGGGCCAAACGTCCGCCAGATCCGCGACACGGTCGACTGCGACAGCCCCATCTCCTTGGCCATCGACCGGGTCGACCAGTGCGTGGCGTGGGGCGGCGTGCGCTCCAGCGTCGCGGTGACCACCGCGGCGACCTGCTCGTCGGTGACCGTCCGCGGCCCGCCAGGGCGCGGCATGTCGCCCAGACCGGCGATCCGATACTTAACGAAACGGGCCCGCCATCGGCCCACTGCCTGCGGGGGGATCCCCACCTCAGCCGCGACATCGGTGTTCGTCGCACCAGAGGCGCAGGCCACAATGATCCGGCACCGCAGCGCCCACGCCTGTGGCGTGGAACGGCGCCGCACCCACCCCTCCAGCGCAGCCCGCTCCTCCTCGGTCAGGACCAACTCGGCCCTCGGCCGCCCAGTACGCGCCATGACCCGCAGCCTACACTTCTGAACAGAATCCCTGACTCAGAAGACTAGT
>NZ_LAJC01000045.1 GCF_000981225.1 Allosalinactinospora lopnorensis | reverse complement strand
TACGCCCTGCGCACCTCCCGGGCGCTGGCCCGGCTGACCGCGGTCCCGGCGGCTGTGCCCGCCGCAGGTGTCACGGCCGGCGGGCCCACCGGGCGAGGGCGCGCAGCAGTGCCGTCCGACCGCGCCGGGGGACGCTCCGCACCGGGTGCCCCCGCAGCCCCCAGCGGCTCAGCAGGACGTTGGCGGCGAGCGTTCCGCTGGTCGCGGCGCGTTCCATCAGCGCGACCGGCAGGTCGACCCGCACGTGGTCGCCCGCCACCACCAGCCACGGGTCCGGGGTGGCGGTCCTCGGGCGGTCGCCGAAGCCGCCGGGCGGGAAGAGCGGGCAGTCCGCGCGCAGTTCGTGGCGCTCGTCCACGATCCCCGCTCCGGCCGTCTCGGGGTAGACGCGGTGCATCTGGGCCACCAGCCGACCGCGTTCGGCGCGCTCATCGCACCCCTCGGCCAGGGCGTAGGCGTGCAGCTCGACGACCGAGCCGCCGGTGCGCGCCGCCCAGGACCGGGCCTGGTCCTCGTAGCGCTCCAGCACGCTGATGTTGTCGAGCGTCGGATAGCCGCCGGTGCCCAGGAACCCCGGCCGCTCCGGGCGCACAGGGCGGTCCAGCCACAGCCGGGAGACGAGGAACGGCGGGGCGCCCGGTAGCCGTTTGGCGAGCTCCCGCCACGCCGGTACGGCCAGCCCCGGGGACGCCTCGGCCAGCGCGCGCAGCCCGCCGGTATCCGTGGCCAGCACCACGGCGTCGAACTCCTCGGCCGGGCCGCCGGCCGGGCGGACGGCGAACCTGCGCCGGGCGCCCGGATCCACCCGGTCGACCGGTGCGCCGGTGCGGATCTCGGCTCCGAGGCGCTCCAGGTGTTCGGCGAGCGGATCCCACAGCGCCTGGGGGAAAGGAGAGCTGGGGACGTCGAACAGCAGGCCCTCGCTGGAGCCGAGGAAGTAGACGTGGAACATGACGGCGAGCTCCGCGGCCGACAGCCGCCGCGGATCCGCGAAGAAGCTGCGGGAGAACACCTCGAACGCCAGGTGCCGGGCACTGCGCGGGAAGCGCACCGCGGTGAGCAGCTCCACCGCGTCCACGTGGTCGAGCCGGCGGTAGATCCCCGGGACGTCCACGTCCAGCAGCTGCAGGGCCGCGGCGATGTTGACACCGGCCAGCTCGCGCGCGGGGAAGCTGGGGCTGCGCGCGGCGAGCGCCACCGCGTTCCACGGCGGTGCGGCCGGCAGGCCCGCGAACCGGTCCTCCAGGCCCGCGGTGTGGACGAGCGGGTAGTCCGGCAGAGGGGTGAGCATCCCCAGGCCGGGGTCGGCGCGGGCCAGCAGTGCGCGCAGGTTGTAGTACTGCCGGAAGAACGCGTGGAACCCGCGGGTCATGGTGACGGTCGTGCCGTCGCGCAGGGTCGTGGGCCAGCCCCGCAGGCGCCCGCCGAGCCCGTCCTCGCGCTCTAGCACGGCGGTGCGCACCCCCCGCTCGGCCAGCGCGGTGGCGGCGGCCAGCCCCGCGATACCCCCGCCGATGACGGCCGCACGGGGTGCGTCCGCGGCGCGGTTCCCTTCGGGGCGGGCGGAGGGAGTACCACCGCCCGCGGATCGCGTCGCGGAGCGCTCACCGCGCCCCCTCCCCGTCCGCGGCCCGCTCCGGGACGCGCCCGAGGAAGGTGTGCGTGATGCCGCGCTGCCATCCGGGCAGCGGCACCGTGCGCACGTTCTCCAGTCCCGCGGCGCGCATGCGCCGGCGCAGGGCCGCGGCGCCGTCGAAGTCCAGCACGCTGCGCCACAGGTAGCGGTACAGGTCGGCGCGTCCGGTGCGGACCCGGCCCAGCGGGATGATGACCCCCCAGGAGACCAGGGACCACACCACACCGGCCGCGGCCGAGTCTGCCACCGAGTACTCGTGCAGCGCGAGCCGCCCGCCGGGGCGCAGCAGCGAGCGCATCGCGGCGAGCGCCGCGTCGAGATCGGGGCAGTTGCGCAGCAGGTAGGCGGCGAGCAGTGCGTCGGCCGGGCCGCCGAGCAGCTCGGGGGTCAGGTCCTGGACGCGGGCGTGCACGAACCGGGCCGCCGGAGGCCAGCGCTTGGAGCGGGCCTCCGCGAGCATGCCCGCGGAGGCGTCCACCCCGATGATCTCGGCCCGCGGCAGGGCGCGTAGCAGAGCGGCGGTGGAGGCGCCCGTGCCGCACCCCAGGTCGAGCACCCGCAGCCCCGCGCCGCCGCCGGCGAGCCCGAGCCGCCGGGCCGACATCCGCAGATGCCGGTGGTAGCCCGGGTTCGCGCCCACCATCCGGTCGTAGGAGGCTGCGGCATGGTCGAACTCTCCGGTCACCGCCTGTGCTGCCATCTTTGGTGTCAGACCGCGCATGAAACCCCGTCCGTGGCTGTCGTGGAAGCGGGCGGGCCCCCGTGCAATGCTGGTCGGCATGCGCGAGTTCGACGTGGCCGTCGTGGGTGCCGGCGCCGCTGGGCTGTCCCTTACCCACCGCTTGGCGAGGGCGAACCTGCCGGGCGCCGGGAGGGGCGGGATCGCGCTGTTGGAGCCGCCCCCGGGCCCCTTGCGCGCCCCGGCGCGCACCTGGTGCTTCTGGGAACACGACGGCGGGGAGTGGGACGGGATCCTGGCCGCCCGCTGGGACCGGCTCGCGGTGATCGGCCCCGACGGCCGCCGGCGCCGCTCGCGGGTCGCGCCCCTTGCCTACAAGATGCTCCGCTCCGGCGACTTCGAAGCGCACGTGAGATCGGGGCTGGACGGCGGCGTCACGCCTTACGACGCCGCTGTCACCGGTATCGAGGACGGCCCCGGGCGCGCCGCGGTCCGGGCCGTGGACCCGGCCGGCGTCCCTTTCGCCCTCGCCGCGCGCTGGGTGTTCGACTCCCGGCCGCCCTCCCGCCTCCCGCCGGCGCCGACGACGCTCCTGCAGCACTTCCGCGGCTGGTTCGTACGCACCGAGGAGGACGCCTTCGACCCCGACGACGTCGTGCTCATGGACCTGCGGACGCCGCAGCCGCCCAACGGGGTGTCCTTCGGCTACCTGCTTCCCCTGTCGGCGCGCGAGGCCCTGGTCGAGTACACCGAGTTCACCAGGCAGATCCTGGACGACGCCGGGTACGAGCGCGCGCTGCGCGACTACACCGGGCGCGTTCTGCGGCTCGATGAGTTCACGGTGACCGCCACCGAGCAGGGGGCCATCCCGATGACCAGCGCCCGGTTCCGCACGCGAGCGGGACGCCGGGTCTTCCGGATCGGAGCGGCGGGAGGGGCGACGCGCCCGTCCACCGGTTACACCTTCAGCGGCATCCAGCGGCAGGCGGCCGCGGTGGTGCGGGCGCTGGCGCGCGGCCGAGTCCCCGTTCCGCCGGTCCCGCACCGCCGGCGGCACCTGGCCATGGACGCCGTCCTGCTGCGCGCCCTGGACACCGGGCGGCTGGACGGCGCCGAATTCTTCGCCCGGCTGTTCGGCCGCAACTCACTGCGTGATGTCCTGGACTTCCTCGACGGCCACTCGACGCTGCCGCGCGAGCTGGCCATGGGGGCCACGGTGCCGCTGGTTCCGATGTCGGCGACCACGGCCGAGCACGCGTGGCGGACCCTGCGCCCCGGGTGAACGTCCCGTACCTCCCGGAGGGCCCTTCCGGGGGGCCTCTGGTGTTTGCGCGGCTCCCGACCGGATAGTCGCCCTGAGCGTACCGTCTACGGCGAAACGAGGAAGCGCTGATGTCCGCGATCTCCTCCGGCAGGCCGGTGCCGCCGGGACGCGCGGTCCTCGCCGCGGCCGGCTTCGCCGCGGCCGTCGCGCTGACCGCCCTCCTCGGAGGGCTCGCGTCGATCGGCGCCGGTGAGGTCTACACCCGGCTGCAGCTGCCCGCTTGGGCGCCTCCGCAGTGGCTGTTCAGCCCGGCCTGGACGGTGCTGTACCTGCTGATCGCCGCCGCGGGGTGGCTGGTGTGGCGGGCCGCCGGCCTCACCGTGGCCCGCGGGTTCTTCGTGGTGTACGCGGCGCACCTGGCGCTGAACGCCGCATGGTCCTGGATCTTCTTCGGCGCCGGGTGGTACGGGGCGGCTTTCGGCTGGGTCTGCCTGCTCGCGGCCTCGATCGCGGTGCTGGTGGTACTGGCGGCGCGACGCAGCCGCGCCGCGGCGGCGCTGCTCCTGCCGTACCTGGCGTGGGTGGTCTACGCCGGGGCGCTGAACCTCTCGGTCTGGCTGCAGAACTGACCGCCGGCACCGCACGCGGGCGGTGCCGGCCGGAGGTTCGCTCCCGCACGCCGGGGCCGGGTGGTCAGCGCGGTCCGCGCTGCTGCCCGCCCTGCTCGGCCTTCCGGGCCGCCTCGGCGATGTTGCGTGCCATGGAGCCGAAGACGAGCCCGTGCAGGGGCGCCAGCCCCCACCAGTAGAGCTGGCCGGCGAGTCCCCGCGGGTGGAAGAGGGCGCGCTGCCGGAGCACCGTGCCGCGCCCGGCCGGGTGCTCGGCGCGCAGCTCCAACCAGGCCAGGCCCGGAAGGCGCATCTCGGCGCGCAGGCGCAGCAGGCGCTCGGGCTCGATCGCTTCGACTCGCCAGAAGTCCAGCGAGTCCCCCACTCGCAGACGCCTCGGGTCGCGCCGGCCGCGGCGCAGCCCCACCCCTCCGACGAGGCGGTCCAGCCAGCCGCGTACGGACCACGCGGACCGCCACGAGTACCAGCCCCGCTCTCCGCCGATGCCTTCGATCACCTGCCACAGCGCGGTCCGGGACGCCGGGACCGGACGGGTCCGCTCGTCCGCGTACAGCGATCCTCCCGCCCAGTCGGGGTCGGTGGGCAACGGGTCCGACGGCGCGCTCGGCCAGTCCGCCGACGACCAGCGCGTGTCCACCCGGGCCTCACCGATCCGCCGCAGTGCCAGCCGCACGGCCTCCTCGAATCCCAGGCGGTCCCGGTCGTCGAGGTAGTCGGCGATGTCGTTCTCCGCGCAGACGGCCTCGTTGCGCAGGGACTCCACAAGAGGGCGGGCGATACCGGCCGGAACGGGGGTGACCAGGCCCACCCACAGGCTCGACAGGCCGGGCGAGAGAACAGGGACCGGGAGGATGAGCCGCGGCCGCACTCCGGCGACCCGTGCGAAGCGCTGGATCATGTCGGCATAGGTCAGCACGTCGGGTCCGCCGATGTCGAAACCGCGGTTGGTCTCCGCGGGCGGCTCCGCCGACTTCACCAGCAGCCGCAGCACGTCGCGGACGGCGATCGGCTGGACCCGGTTCGACACCCACCGCGGCGTCGTCATGACCGGCAGCCGCTCGGTGAGGTAGCGCAGCATCTCGAACGAGGCCGAGCCCGACCCCAGGATGACCGCGGCCCGCAGCACGGTCGCGGGGACGGCGCAGCGGAGGAAGACCTCCCCCACCTGCGCGCGGGACCGCAGGTGGGGCGAGAGGTCCTGGCCGGCCGGGGTCAGCCCGCCCAGGTACACGATGCGCCGGACGCCGGCGGCGCCGGCGGCGCCGGCGAACGCCTGGGCGGCCTCCCTGTCGCGGTGCGCGAACCCGCCTCCCCCGGCCATGGCGTGCACGAGGTAGTAGGCGACCTCGACACCGGCCAGTGCGGCGTCCAGGCTCTCGCGGTCCAGCACGTCGCCGCCCACCACCTCGACCTCCCCGCGCCAGGGGTGGTCCCGCAACTTCCCCGGGGAACGGGCCAGGCATCTGACCTCGTGCCCCTCTCGCAGCAGCTCGGGCACCAGCCGGCCCCCGATATAGCCGGTGGCCCCCGTCACCAGCACGCGCATCGGACCCCCTCGATGGGTAGACGTTCCGGGCCGCCGATCGCCGCCGCCCCGGGCCGGTGCGCCTCGGGCCCGGCGGCAGCCCTTGAAGGCACCGGGCGCCGGCTCGCGCGGGAGGCGGCTCCCCCGGCTCCCGCCCCGTCCTTCCAGTCTCGGAACCAGCCTGCGCGGGACAAGCCGCACGGGCGTGCCCTGCGCCGCGGGTCGGGAACGGCGATAGGTTGGCCCTGTTGTCCGCGGTTGGTTGACTGGATTTCGTATGGACGCCCGCCAGCTCGAGTACTTCCTCGCCATCGTCGATCACAAGGGGTTCAGCCGCGCGGCGGAGCGGCTGCACGTCGCGCAGCCCTCGCTGTCCCAGGCGATCCAGACGCTGGAGCGGGACCTGGGGGTCGCCCTCTTCCACCGGGTCGGCCGCCGTGTCGTGCTGACCGAGGCCGGGCACGCGATGGTCGCCCCCGCCCGGCAGGTACTCCGCGACCTCGAAACGACCCGGGCCACGGTGGAGTCCATCAAGGGGGTGCGCTCCGGCCGGGTCGACATCGCCGCGATGCCGTCGCAGGCCGTCGAGCCCCTCACCACGATGGTCACCAGGTTCACCAAGCGCTACCCCGGCATCGTCGTCAACGTGCACGCGGTATTCACCGTCCAGGAGGCCATCGACGCCGTACGCGACGGCAGCTGCGAGCTGGCCCTGGCGGGTTCCGGGGAGGAACTGCGGCCGCCGGGCGTGCAGGCGCACATGATCGAGGAGCAGAGGTTCATCCTCGCGGCGCCTCCCGGTCGCCCATTGGGCGACGTGGGCCGGATCACCTGGGAGCAGCTGGCCGGGCAGTGGGTCATCGCGGCCCCGGCCGGCAGCCGGATGCGCCATATCGTCGACCAGATCCAGGCGGACGGGGTGGACTTCCCCATCGCGGTCGAGGTCGCCCACCGCGAGGCCATCCTCCCGCTCGTCCTCAACGGCGCCGGAGTGGCGATACTGACCGAAGCGTGGACCCGGACGGCACGCAGGGGCGGGGCGCAGGTGCTGCAGCTCGACCCCGCGCAATGGATCCGGATCTTCCTGCTGAACCGGAGGGCGCCGCTGACTCCCGCGGCCCGCTCCTTTCGCGAGATCGCCCTCGCCTCCGCGCACAACACCCACCGCTAGGCACACGCCGCTCCCCTGCCGCCTCAGCTCCCCCGGTGGACGGAGGGCAGGGGTATTCACCATCGGTATCGGGAATAGGCGCCGCCTATCGAGTCCATCGGATATCGGTGTTGGACAGTGCAGCAGGCCCTGAAATTAGATGTTCACCTGACCGGACGGTCCACCGCCCCGCTTTATCCGGGAGCGGCGGAAAGCCGATTCAGTACGCTTGGAGTTTGTGTGCGCAGCTACGAAGTCGCGGTGGTCCCCGGCGACGGGATCGGCAACGAAGTGATGACCGAGGCCCTGCGCGTTCTTGATCGGGTGAGTTCCGAATACGGTTTCGAACTCGTATTCCGCCATTTCGACTGGAGTTGCGAGACTTACCGGAAGAGCGGGCGGATGATGCCCGACGACGGCATCGACCGGCTGCGGGACCACGACTCGATCCTGCTCGGCGCGGTCGGTTTTCCCGGTGTTTCCGACCATGTCTCCCTCTGGGGACTGCTGATCCCGATCCGCAGGGAGTTCGACCAGTACGTGAGCCTGCGCCCGGTCCGCCTCCTTCCCGGCCTGGTTCCTCCCGTGCACACCGGCACGCCGGGGGAGATCGACTTCTGGGTGGTCCGGGAGAACAGCGAAGGCGAGTACTCGCAGATGGGAGGCCGCCAGGGCGCGGGCACCGAGAACGAGATGGTCCTGCAGGTGGCGACTTTCACCCGGCGGGCGACGGACCGGATCCTGCGCTACGCCTTCGAGTTCTCGAGAAAACTCGGCCGCCGGAGCCTGACACTGGCCACGAAATCGAACGGGATCTACCACTCGATGCCCTACTGGGATGAGCGGTTCGCGGAGATCTCCGCGGAATACCCGGACGTCGAGACCGGCCAGGAGCACATCGACATCCTCTGCGCCAAGTTCGTCATGCAGCCGGAACGCTTCGATGTGGTGGTCGGGAGCAACCTGTTCGGCGACATCCTCTCCGATCTGGGCCCCGGCGTCACGGGAACCATCGGCGTCGCCCCCTCGGCGAACATCAATCCCGAGCGCGTGCACCCCTCGATGTTCGAACCGGTGCACGGCTCCGCGCCCGACATCGCGGGCAAGGGGATCGCCAACCCGATCGGCCAGATCTGGTCCGCCGCCATGATGGTCGACCACCTCGGCGAGGAGGAAGCCGCGGCACACGTTATGCGCGCCGTCGAATCGGTCCTCGGCTCCGGCGAGGCACCGCTGACCCCCGACATCGGGGGCAGGGCCGGCACGGAGGATCTGGGGTTGGCCATCGTCGACGCCCTATGAGCGGCCCCGCGACGCAACGCAGCGCTTCGCGCCGTTCCCGTCTCCCGACCCCGATCGCCCAGCTGGTTCCGCCGCCGGCCGGCGCGCACCGAACTCTCGGAAACGCCCGGCGAGCACACACCGCCCCCTCCCGTACAGCCACGGAGGAGTCACGTTGAACACCCGCCCGTCCTTCAGAATCGCCGCTGTCCCCGCCGACGGCGTCGGAACCGAAGTCGTCGAAGCGACGCAGACCGTGCTGTCCGCCCTCGCCGACGGCGCCGAACTGTTCGAGCTCTCCTGGGAGCACTTCCCCTGGGGATCGGACTACTACGGCCGCCATGGGCGCATGATGCCCGAGGACGGTCTGGACCTGCTCAGCGGTTTCGACGCGATCTTCTTCGGAGCCGTGGGCTGGCCGACGGTGCCGGACCACGTCAGCCTGTGGGGACTGCGCCTGGCGCTCTGCCAGGGCTTCGACCAGTGGGCCAACATCCGGCCGGTGCGGTTCCTCCCCGGCGTGCAGAGCCTCTTCGGCGCGCCGACACGGCGGACCTCGACTGGGTCGTGGGCCGGGAGAACAGCGAGGGGGAGTACGCCGGCCTGGGCGGGCGCAACCTGGGAGCGCGCGGGGTCGGCCACGAGGTCACCGTGCAGTCGGCGCTGTTCACCGAGACGGGGTGCGAGCGCATCATGCGCTTCGCTTTCGACCTCGCGCGCGAGCGCCGCCGCTCCAAGGTCACCGGGGTCACGAAGAGCAACGCCCAGCAATACGGGATGGTGCTCTGGGACGAGGTCTTCCAGCGGGTGGCGGCGGAGTACCCCGATGTCGAGACCGAACTCGTGCTGGTCGACGCGATGGCCGCGCGCTTCGTACTGCGCCCCGAGAGCCTGTCCGTCGTCGTGGCCTCCAACCTGCACGCCGACATCCTCTCCGACCTCGGAAGTGCGCTGGTCGGCAGCCTCGGGGTGGCGGCCAGCGCGAACATCAACGTCGAGCGGCGCTTTCCCAGCATGTTCGAACCGGTGCACGGCTCCGCCCCCGACATCGCCGGCCGGGGGATCGCCAACCCGATCGGCGCCTTCGGAAGCGCCGCTCTCATGCTGGACCACCTGGGCCTGGCCTCCGCCGCCGCGTCGCTGCGGCAGGCGATCACCGCGGCCACCGCCGAGGGCGTCCTCACCCCCGATGTCGGGGGTGAGGCCACGACGAAGGAGGTCACCCGCGCCCTGGTCGACCACCTCTGAAGACCGCCCCTCCCGGTGGCCGACTGCGCGTGGGGCGCACGCGGGCCGCCGCCGCGCTCCGCGCCACCGAAAGAGCACGAGGACCACGAACATGCGGATAACCAAGATCACCTACGGTGAGGCACCGATCGCGTCGCAGATCAGCAACGCGGTGATCGACTTCTCCCGGATGACGGTCTCGATCGTGGCCGTGCACAGCGACCTCGTCGTGGACGGGGAGCCGGTGGTCGGCTACGGGTTCCACTCCAACGGCCGCTACGCCCAGTCCGGCCTGCTCTCCACCCGCATCCTGCCCAGGGTCGAGGACGCCTCCCCGGAACGGCTCCTCGATCCCTCGACCGGCATCGTCGACCCTGTCAGGGTCCAGCAGGCCGTGATGGAGAACGAGAAGCCCGGCGGGCACGGCGACCGGGCCGTGGCCGTGGGGACGCTGGACATGGCGATGTGGGACCTGGCCGCCAAGGCGGCTGGGGAGCCGCTCTACCGGCTCCTGCACGAGCGGTTCGGCCTCCGGGAGCAGCCGGCGTCGTCGGTGTGGGTGTACGCCGCCGGCGGCTACTACCACCCGGACAAGCCCCTCCAGGCGCTGCGGGACGAGATCCGCGGCTACCTCGACCTCGGCTATCGGGACGTCAAGATCAAGATCGGCGGCGCGCCTCTGGAGGAGGACCTCCGGAGGATCGAGACCGTGCTGCACCTGCTTCCCTCGGGCTGCCGCCTGGCCGTGGACGCCAACGGGCGCTTCGGCGTCGAGGAGGCGCTGCGCTACGGCCGGGCGCTCGCGGCCTACGACCTCCTCTGGTACGAGGAGCCCTGCGATCCGCTCGACTACCGGACGCACGCGGTCCTCGCCGACGAGTACGCGGGTGCCCTCGCCACCGGCGAGAACCTCTTCTCAGCGGCCGACGTCCGCAACCTCCGCCGGCACGGCGGCCTGCGCCCGCACCGCGACGTACTGCAGATGGACCCGTCGCTGAGCTACGGGGTTCCGGAGTACGCCGCGATGCTGCGCGAACTCGCTTCGGGCGGCTGGTCGCCCGGGCGCCTCTGCCCGCACGGCGGAAACCAGATCAACCTCGCGCTGGCGGCGGCTTTCGGCCTGGGCGGGTGCGAGTCCTACCCGAAGGTCTTCGAGCCGTTCGGCGGATTCGCCGAGTCCACACCGGTGACCGACGGCTACGTGGGGCTGCCGGAGGAGCCGGGTATCGGAATCGAGCTCAAGCCGGCACTGCGCGACCTGCTGCGCGAGCGCCTCTGAGCGAGGGACCGCACCCGCACACACCAGGAGAACCCGGCACGCAGAGAGGAGGAGTGCCCGCACACCGACCCGCACCGGCCGCCCGGCGGCAGAGCCCCGAAAGCACTGTTCCGCAGCCCGCAGGGGCGGTAGAACACCCAACCGTACGCGTCCGGGCCCCTGCCCGGAACCCCGCGGTCCGGTGGCATCCGCCACCGGACCCTACCCCCCATCCCCTCTCCCCGTGCCGAGGCGGCACGACGAGGAGGCAGCATGCGAACGTCACGGAGGGCTTTTCTCACCACGTGCGGGGTGGCGACCCTGGCGCTGCCGGGCTGCGCGAGGCAGGCCGTGCCCGGCGGTGGCCGAGGGGCGGACTACCCCGCTCACTCGATCCAGTACATACTCCCGTTCGACCCGGGCGGGGAGTCCGACATCACGGCCAGGCTCCAGCAGCAGCCGCTGGAGAAGGTCCTCGGCACCTCCGTTGTGGTCTCGAACCGCCCGGGAGGCGGAGGGGCGGTGGGCTGGTCGGAGCTGGCCAACCAGGCCAGACCCGACGGATACACGATCATGGGCGCCAACATTCCGCACGTGATCCTCCAACCGCTCGCCCGGGGAGAGGCCGGTTACGAGACCGAGGACATCAAGTGGGCCTACATCTTCCAGAGCACGCCCAACGCCCTGGTGGTCTCCGAGGACGGCGGACACGGCACCCTGGAGGACTTCCTGCGGGCCGCGCAGAGCGAACAGCTCACCCTCGGCGGAAGCGGCTCCTTCACCGCCAACCACACCGGCGCCCTCGCGCTCGCGCGGGACTCCGGTGCGCAGCTGACCTACGTCCCTTCAGCGGCACCGCGGCGGCCTCGCCCGCGCTGCTCGGCGGCCAGGTGGACGCGCTCATGACCTACAACACCGAGGCGCTGGAACTCCAGGACCAGGGGATGCGCGTGCTGGCCGTCGCCTCCGAGGAACGCCTCCCCGAGTTCCCGGACGTGCCGACCTTCGTGGAGAGCGGCTTCGACATCGTTGAGGGGGCGTGGCGCGGTGTCGCCGTGCCGCCGGACACGCCAGAAACCGTCATCACCACGCTGGCCGATGCGTTCGCCGAGGTCAGCCAGGACCCCGAGGTGGTCGAACAGTCGGAGGAACTCGGCTACCACCTGGAGAACATGGGCCCGGAGGAATGCGCAGACTTCACCACGCGGCGCACGGAAGAGGCCCGCGAACTCCTCGAGCAGTTCGACATGGTGAACGGCTAGCGCCCGGCGCCCCGCCGCGGACGCCCACCCGCATCCGCTGCGCCCGCGCTTCCCGGGCGGCGGAGTCCCCACCATCCAGGCATCGTCCCAGGAGCTCACATGTTCCCAGGTTTCGAGGATGCTCTAGTGCAGGTCGTATCGCCTCAGATGCTGCTGCTGTGCCTCGCCGGGGTCGTCGGCGGCATGGCCGTCGGCGCCACCCCCGGGCTGAGCGCGACCGTCGGCTTGGCCCTGCTCCTCCCCATCACCTTCACCATGGATCCCACCAGCGGCCTCGTCCTGATGGGGTCCTTCTACGTCGCCGCGATCTACGGCGGCTCGTTCACCGCGATCCTCGTCAACGCCCCGGGCACACCGTCGTCCATCGCCACCACCTTCGACGGCTACCCGATGACCAAGCAGGGCCGCAGCGAGACCGCGATCATCGCCGTGACGACCGCGTCGGTCGTCGGGGGCCTGGTCGGAGTCCTCGGGCTGCTGCTGCTCGGCCCGCTGATCGCCGACGTCGTCCTGGCGTTCGGCCCGCAGGAGTACTTCTGGTTCGGCATCTTCGGTCTCACCATGATCGCCAGCCTGGCCGCGAAGTCGCTGCTCAAGGGGTTCGCCGCCGGTTTCCTCGGGCTGCTGATCGCCGCGATCGGCATCGCCCCCGTCGGCGGCGACGTCCGTTCACGTTCGGCTTCACCGAGATGCAGGGCGGCGTCCCCCTCATCGTGGCCCTCATCGGGTTCTTCGCCGTTCCGGCGATGATCGATCTCATCGTCGACCCCGCCGGCCGCGCGGCCGCGCGGCCGCGATGCACAAGGAGCAGACCCGGCGCGAGCGAGGCTGCTGCCGCGCACCATCCGCTACGTTCTCTCCCGTCCGGTCAACCTCGTCCGCTCCGCGTTCATCGGCACCTTTGTCGGCATGCTGCCCGGTGCGGGCGGGAACGTCGCCAATCTGGTCGCCTACAACGAGGCGAAACGCAACTCCAAGACCCCCGAGAAGTTCGGGAAGGGAGAGGTCGACGGCGTGGTGGCGCCCGAGACGGCCAACAACGCCGTCGGCGGCGGAGGACTCATCCGCTGCTGACCCTGGGAATCCCCGGCGCTCCGGCCGACGCCGTGATATTCGGGGTGCTCCTGCTCCACGGGCTGCGGCCGGGCTCCGAACTCTTCGTGGAGCAGGGTCCACTCACCTTCACGTTCATCCTGGCACTAGCGGTCGCGGTGCTGCTGCTCGCCCCCGTTGGGCTGGTCGCGGGACGGGCACTGCAGCGCACCGTGGTGCGGACGCCGACGCACCTCCTGGTCCCGGCCATCGCCCTGCTCACGATCATCGGCGCCTACGCTGTGCGGAACAACCCGCTGGACGTCGTGCTGATGCTGGCGCTGGGCATCCTCGGGTACGGGCTGCGGCACCTCGGACTGCCGCCGCCCGCGATCGTGCTCGGCGTCGTCCTGGGGCCGATCATCGAATCGGGGCAGGGGCAGGGGCTGCTGGCCGCCAGCGGCGACGCCCACCCCTGGTTGTCCTTCTTCACCCGCCCGATCAGCGCGGCCATCATCGTCCTCGTCCTTCTCGCGCTGCTGTGGCCCCTGTGGAACCGCTGGAAAGCGCACCGGAGGGCGCAGGACACCGCAACCACCGGCGAGACCACTGCGACCAAGAGGATCGCGGAGACCCCTCACTGTCGATGGGGAGCGGTTACGCGCTGAGGCCGACCGTTCCTACGCCGCCTACCGGGCCGTCCACCGCCGGGCGCGCGGCAGCCAGGGCGGACGTCCGCCCTCTTCCGACGCCGAGGTCTACCAGTAGCGCCACGCGGTGGAATGCGCGACCGACCGGCTCAAGCAGCATCGGGCTGTGGCCGCGCGCTATGACTGCGAGGATGTTGGGTGTCGCTTTGGGCGGCGGCCTGGCCCGCGCTAAGACCGGCTCTGACCCCAAAACAGGATCTAGGTCCCTGGTGTGGCGACCGGTGACCGGGAATGCTGAAGGTGTTGGCCCGTGGGCTTCGGAGAGTCCGACGGTCATTTGTTCGCCGATCGTGGACACCGTAGCCACCGTTGGTCGATCCGCAGGAAGCAGGTCGTCATGGTGTCTTCGAGAGAAGTCTTCTTCGATTCCAGTGGGGTGCGGTGCGCGGCTGACCTCTACCTGCCCGGCGACCTGTCGGAGCCTGTGCCGTGCGTGGTGATGGGCCATGGCGGGAGCGGTACCAAGCGCCTAGGTCTGCCAAGGTACGCCGAGAAGTTCGCTGGGGGCGGTATCGCCGCGCTGGTCTTCGACTACCGCGGCTTCGGCGCCAGCGAGGGCGAACCACGCCAAGTCATCGACGTGGACGCGCAACGCGATGACTACCGGGCGGCGATCCGTTACGTTCACGGTCTGCCGGAGATCGACACGAAACACATTGCCATCTGGGGCACCTCGCTCAGCGGTGGGCACGTGCTCGCGGTCGCCGCCACCGACCCGACCCTCGCCGCAGTGGTGTCCCAGGTACCGATGATCGACGGCATGCATCGCGGGCGCAATCTGCGGCAACGGCTGAACTGGGAAGTCACCGCGCGCACGATCCAGTTCACGGTTGCCGCGCTCCGGGATCTTCGCCGAGCCAGGCGTGGCGAGCCGCCCTATCTCGTACCGGTGGTCGCGCCCGCCGGCCAAGTAGCGGTGTTCACCGAACCCGACGCCGCGGCTACCTTTGAGGCCCTGGGCGGCGAGGCATGCGGATGGCGCAATGAGCTAGCGCCGCGGCTCATTTTCAACCTTCCCAAGTACGCCCCAGGTACCGCCGAGCACCTGACTATGCCGCTGCTCATGGTGCTGGCTGACCGAGACCTGCAGGCCTCCAGCACCTTCGCCGCCCGGATCGCGGCGCGAGCCCCGTACGCTGACATCCGGCACTACCCGCTCGGTCACTTCAACGTGTACCTGGGCGATGCGTTTGAGGAGATCAGCGACCGGGAGCTTGCGTTCCTGCGTGCCCATCTGAAGGCCGCAAATGCGCCGATGAGCCGGTGAGCGTGCCTGAGAAACGCCGTGTTGCGGTTGGGCGCCTGAGGTTCCCCCGGTTACCCGGAGACTTTGGTGTGCCCCGGGTTGTCCGGAGGTGAGTTGTTGGATTCCATGCCATTCGATCGTGAACGGAGAGTGGCATGGGACGACGTGGCTATCCGCCGGAGTTTCGGCGCAAGGTGCTGAACCTGGTTGAGTCGGGTCGCAAGGTCGCCGATGTGGCCCGGAAATGTGCGAACCCGGCCGGTTCCGGCAGCGGTGCGTTGCTTCCTCGGCGGCTCGCCGCCAAGGAGCCGATCACCGGCAGGAGCCGAGGCCCCGCAGCCGCAAGAACGTTCAAGACCGGGCGCCTCTGCCGCGCCTAGCGTCGCGGGTGTGAACACCTCTGCCTTCTCGCTCTCCCCTCCCGCCCGCGACGGGCTCGGGGTCGGGCTGGCGGTCGGGGTCTCGGGCCTGGCCTTCGGGACGACCGCGGCCACCGCCGGCCTCTCGGTCGCGCAGGCGTGCGCGCTCAGCCTGCTCTGTTTCACCGGGGCGTCCCAGTTCGCCCTCGTCGGTGTGGTCGCCGGCGGTGGCAGCGTCATGGCGGGCGCCACGGGGGCGCTGCTGCTCGGCGCGCGCAACACGCTGTACGGGCTGCGCCTGGCCGACGTCCTCGGCTGGCACGGCGGCCGCAGGATCGCGGCGGCGCACGGCCTCATCGACGAGACCGCCGCTGTCGCCCTGGCCCAGCGCGGAAGGCGCGACGCCCGGACCGGCTACACGGTCACCTTCGCATCGCTGTTCCTCTGCTGGAACCTGACCACGCTCGTCGGCGCGCTCGCGGCCGACCGGATCGGCGATCCGGCCGTGTTCGGCCTCGACGCGGTCGGTCCCGCGCTCTTCCTCGCACTGGTCTGGCCGCGGCTGCGGGAGGAGGGCCGCCGAAGCCGGCTCGTGGCCCTGCTCGGCGTGCTCATCGCCCTGGCCGCGACTCCGCTGGTCCCGCCGGGGGTTCCGGTCCTGCTCGCTGCCGTTGCCGCACTGGCCGGAATGGGCGGCGCGGCTGGCTCGGACGGCGACACCCCCGGCGACCGGGAACGGGAGGTCCGCCCATGACGGTGTGGATCGTCATCCTCGTCACCGGGCTCGGCTGCTACCTGATGAAACTGGCCGGGCTCGCGGCGCCCCGGAGACTGCTGGACCACCCCAAAGTGCGCGGCTTCGCGATGACCGTGCCGATCGCCCTGCTGGCGGCCCTGGTCGCGATCCAGGCCGTCACCGAGGACGGCGCCCTCGTCTTCGACCTCCCCCGGGTGAGCGGCCTGGCGGCGGCCGCGGTCGCACTGCTGCTCCGCGCCCCGTTCCTGCTCGTCATCCTCGTCGCCGCCGCGACCGCGGCCGGGCTGCGCGCGCTCGGCCTCTCCTGAGGCGCGCGCGAACAGGTGACGATCCGGCCGCTGCCGGGCAGAAGGGAGAGGGAGCCACCCGGTCGATGTTGCGCATGCCGATGGAGCGCGTGCCATGCCGCCGTCCCCGGACAACGGGCCCGCCGTGCGGTCCCGGACAGCCCGCCCGCCCCACGGGGAACCCTACGTCCAGGGGCGCGAGGAGACAGCCGGTGCTCTCCCGCACCGCGTACCGCCGCCCGGACACCGAGAACCGATCAGGAACCCGCGCACAAGGAAGGACTCTCGTGAGCGCCGTGACCGAATCCCCTCTGCGTACCGCGGCCGAAGAGGTCGTCGATGTCCTGGCGGCCGCCCATGTCCGGCGCTGCTACACCGTTCCGGGCGAGAGTTTCCTGGAGCTGGCCGACGCGATCGAACAGCGCAGCAACATGCAACTGGTCTCGACCCGGCACGAGAACGGCGCCGCGTTCATGGCGGAGGCGGAGGCGAAGTTCACCGGGTTCCCCGCGGTCGCTGCCGCCACCCGGGGGCCGGGGGCGGCCAATCTCGCGATCGGCGTGCACACCGCCATGCAGGACTCCACACCGATGATCGTGTTCCTCGGTCAGGTGGAGACCGACTACCTGGGACGCGAGGCGTTCCAGGAGGTCGACCTGACCGCGTTCTACTCCCCCATCACCAAGTGGACGACCACGGCGACCCGCGCCGACCGGCTCCCCGAAATCACCGCCCGAGCGATCCGGGTGGCCACCACCGGACGTCCCGGCCCCGTGGCGATCGCCGTCCCGGCCGACCTGTTCGGGCAGCGCATCCCTGCGCCGCCGGCACTGCCCGGTACCGTCCCGCCCCGCCCGCCTCTCGGCGACGACGAACGCGACCGCCTCACCGCGTGGCTCAGCCGTGCGGAACGCCCGGTGATCATCGCTGGCGGCGGGGCGCGCGGCGCCCACGAGGAGCTGGTCACCGTCGCCGAGCGCTTCCGCACCGGTGTCTACACCTCGTGGCGGCGCCAGGACGTCTTTCCCAACGACCACCCGCTCTATCTCGGCCACTTGGGGCTCGGCTGCCCGAAGCCGGTACTGAGAGCGCTGGAGGAGGCCGACGCGGTACTGGTCGTCGGCTCCCGGCTGAGCGAGATCACCACCCAGACCTACCGGCTTCCGTCGACCGCCGAGGACGTCAGGAGGTCCACCGTCGCCCAGATCGACATCGACCCCGACCAGGTGGGGGCCGTCAGCCCGGTGTGGCTGGGAGCGGTCGCCGACGCGCGGCGGGCACTCGCCTCCCTGGCCGAGGCGCCGGCCACAGCCCCGCCACGGGACTGGAGCGAGGCGCGCGACGCGTGGGTGCGCACCACGACCGCTCCTCCGGGCGCCCTCGACCACCCGGAGGGCAGGCTGCACCCCTGGGCGGTGGTGGAGGGCATGCGCCGGGTTCTGCCGGAGGACACCGTCATCGCCAACGACGCGGGCAACTTCGCCGCGTTTCTGCATCGGGGCTGGTGGTTCCGCGCGCCGCGCACCCAGCTCGCCCCGACGAGCGGGGCCATGGGGTACGCGGTGCCCGGGGCGGTGGCGGCCAAGCTCGTGGAGCCGCACCGGACCGTGGTCGCCGTGGCAGGGGACGGCGGCGCGCTGATGACGGGGCAGGAACTGGAGACGGCGTGCCGACTCGGCCTGCCGATCGTGGTGATCGTGTTCCAGAACGGCCTGTACGGCACGATCGCGATGCACCAGGCCCGAGAACTGGGACGGACCGCCGGTATCGACATCAGCGGCCCGCTGGACCTGGCGAGCTACGCCCGCGGCCTGGGCGCCCGCGGAGCCACCGCCGGCACACCGGAGGAACTGGAGAAGGCGCTGACCGAGGCGGTCTCGGCCGGCGCACCAACGCTGATCGACGTCCGCACCGATCCGGAGATCGCCAGTCCGGAGGCCACGATGTCGGAACTGCTGCGCGAGGCCGAGCGGGACCGGTGACCAACGGGGGCGCCGGCCACGCCCGCCGCGCAGACCGGCCGGCGCACTCTCGCTGCCCTGCGCCCGGCGCGGCGGCCCTCTATGCTCAGAACCAGGCGGTGTCGCGGTACCCCTGTACCGCGACACCGGGACCGGACGGCGAAGGGAGTCCCGCATGGAGGCGACCGAACTGCGGGAGTTGCAGGCACCGCTGAAGGACCGGTACCGCGCCGAGCCCGCCGACGCTGTAGTCACCCTCAGGGCCGAAGGGCGGCTCGGCAACACCGGCCTGACCTGCAAGGTCGAGACGGGCCGTGCGCTGGTGACGGCCGGGTTGCACCCCGCGTCCGGGGGAACCGGAATGGAGGCCTGCTCCGGCGATATGCTCCTCGAAGCACTCGTGGCCTGCGCCGGTGTCACGCTCACGACGGTGGCGACGGCGATCGGCGTCGATGTGCGCGACGCCACCGTTCACGCCGAGGGGGACCTGGACTTCCGGGGCACTCTCGGCGTCACCCGGGAGGCGCCGGTGGGTTTCCGCGCGATCCGGCTGCACTACGACATCGACAGCGACGAACCCCGGGAGAGGATCGGCCGGCTCCTCGAGCTTACCGAGCGCTTCTGCGTGGTCTTCCAGACGCTCAACACGCGCCCGGAGCTGTCGGTGGACGCGACGCTGACCCCCGCCAGCGACTGACCGCCGGACCCGGCGCGGCGGCCGGTATCAGTCCTCCCGGAGCTGATCGATGACCCGCTGCAGATCCTCCGGGTACGGGCTCTCGAACTCCACGTACCGCCCCTCGGTCGGGTGTTCGAATCCCAGCCGCACGGCGTGCAGCCACTGGCGGGTGATACCCAACCGCTCGGAAAGCGTGGGGTCGGCCCCGTAGAGATGGTCGCCGACGCAGGGATGCCGCAGCGCCGCCATGTGCACCCGGATCTGGTGGGTGCGGCCGGTCTCCAGCTTGATCTCCAGCAGGCTGGCCGCGCGGAAGGCTTCCAGGGTGTCGTAGTGGGTGACCGAGGGGCGCCCGCCCGCGACCACCGCGAACCGCCCGTCGCCCGAGGGGTGGCGGTCGATCGGCGCGTCGACGGTGCCCCGCAGCGGGTCGGGGTGCCCCTGCACGAGAGTGTTGTAGCGCTTGTCGACCGTCCGCCCCTTGAAGGCGCGCTTGAGCGCACTGTAGGCCGCCTCGCTCTTGGCGAGGACCATGACCCCGGTGGTGTTGGCGTCCAGCCGGTGCACGACGCCCTGGCGTTCGGCCGCGCCACCGGTGGCCAACTGGACACCGGACGCCAGGAGCCCCTCCAGCACCGTGGGGCCGGTCCAGCCCACCGTGGGATGGGCGACGACCCCGATGGGCTTGTCGACCACGACGATGTCGGTGTCCTCGAAGAGGACACGCATCCCGGGGACCGGCTCGGGCCGAGGTGTCGGTGCCTGCGGCGGCGGGGGCAGGGTCACCTCCAGCCAGGCGCCCGCGTGCACCCGGTCGGACTTGGCCGCCGTACCGCCGTCGACCTGCACGTTTCCCTCGGCGATGAGCTCGGCGGCGCGGGTGCGGGAAAGGCCGAACATACGGGCGAGCGCCGCGTCCAGCCGGTCGCCCTCGAGGCCGTCGGGCACCGGCATGCTGCGGTGATCACCCACAATGGTCACGCGCGTTCTCCCTCGCCGCCGGTTCCGCTCTCGCCCTCCAGGGACCCGTCCATGTTGACGCCTTTGAAGGCCATGATCACAGCGAGGATACCGCCGACGACGATGCAGGAGTCGGCCACGTTGAACACCGGCCAGTTCGGAACCTGGAGCCAGTCGACGACCTCGCCATGCAGCGGAGCCGGTGCACGGAACACCCGGTCGATGAGGTTGCCGCAGGCTCCGCCCAGGATCAGGCCAAGTGCGACCGCCCAGCCGGTGCTGCGCAGCTTGCGGGCCGCGACCAGAATGTAGACGACCACCCCGGATGCGATCAGGAAGAACAGCCACGGCACCCCGGAGCCGATGGAGAACGCCGCGCCCGAGTTGAAGACCAGGGTGAACCGGAGCAGCTCACCCACGATCTCGACACTCTCCCCCGGGGCGAGCCAGTTCAGCATGAACTGTTTGGTGACGAAGTCCACCACCAGGGCGACGACCGCCACGCCCGCCAAAAGAACGAAGCGTCGCTGCCGGTGCACGGCGGGTGTGTTCACCTTCTGCTGCTGGTCCTGTTGCTGGTCCCCGGAGGGCTCTATGTCAGTCAGCGACGCTCCTCACGCTGTTTGCACTTCACGCACAACGTAGCTCGGGGGAAGGCCTGCAGGCGCGCCTTGCCGATGGCGTTGCCACACGACTCGCAGACACCGTAGGTTCCCGCTTCCATCCGTTCGACCGCCCGCTCGCTCTGCGCGAGCAGGTCACGAGTATTGTAGGCCAATGCCAGGTCGTGCTCGCGCTGGTATGCCTTCGCACCGGTGTCGGTAGGGTCGTCCCCCGCGCCGTCGACCGAGTCCGCGAGCCGCTCCGCCAGCTCGGATTTCGCCTTCGCGATCTCTTCACGCAGCAGGGCGATATCGGATTCCAGCTCCTGGCGAACCTCGGCCAGCTCTGCCTCGGTCCATTTGTCCTCCCCAGGGCGAACAGGGAGACCGGCAGCTTCGGTCACGCTCATAGCCCCCTCGCATTCCTCCCCGCGGGATCCCTCTTCAGCCCCGCTGTTGTCGCCGCCATCGTCGGTACCCAGCTCCTCACGCACCGGCCGCGCTCCCACAGCGGCCGACTTTCTCAATTCCCCGTTTTGACGTGCGAGAACACAGCTGCGGCGCCCGATCGTCACACGGTGCCGGGAAGCTTAAGCGCCCGCGTGAGGCGGATCAATCAACCACGGCGTAAGGCCACACTGTGGGTTGTTCACCCTCAGGTGTTCCCGTGTTCCGGGGGTCCGATTCCTCTGCTTTAAACGGGATACCCGACGTGTTGCGGCAAACGCGTCCCACGTCGCCGCACGGCAGCGAGTGGTGAGGGAGCGGCGGGCGGCGCGTTGCGCCTCCCACCCCCCGGTTCACTGCGCCGAGGCGAACCCGCCGTAATCCTCGGCGAGCATCTGCAGGTGCGGCTCGTCGAACGTGGCCGGACCGCCGTGCGGACCGGTGCGCACCTCGATCACCCAGTCGACGTCCTCGGCGTCGTCCTCGCCCGCGAGCATGTCGCGGTGTACCAGGCACGGTTCGTACCCCTGCGTCTCCAACTGCTCGGCCAGCTCCTCGGCGTCCTCGCGTTCGGAGAGCGTCACCAGTACGGTCCCCGTCTGCTCCGCCTTGCTCATCGCGCGTCCTTCCCGTCATGTCCGTTCACCGAAGTATCCGGCCGCAAGTATGCACCGGCGGGTCCAGCGGGACCGAAGCGACGTGGACCGCTGCGCCGATTGCATTATCCTCGGGAACAAGCAAGGCGTGGATGGGGACGAGTAGCGGCGGACACAGCCGAGAGCGACCCGGGGACGGTGGAAGCCCGGGGGCATGACCGCCGGGAAGATCACCCCGGAGCCGCCGGAAGAACGGCCGCGGCGCAACTCGGCGTCACCGCCCGGGGCTCAGTAGAACCGGCAGCGCAAGGAACGAAGTGGGGCACGCGACAGGCGTTCCCAAGGAGGGTGGTACCGCGGGGCCGCGCGCCTCGTCCCTCCGTCAGGTGAACGACCCCTGATGTAGAGGTGCACCCGATGTCGGACGAGCAGAACCGCGGTCCCCGGCCGTTCCCCGCGCTTTCGGCCCAGGTCGATCTGCCCAAGATCGAGCATGAGGTCCTGAACCGCTGGTCGGAGCAGAAGATCTTCGAGCGCTCCCTGGAGCAGACCCAAGGCGGCCCCAACTGGGTCTTCTTCGAGGGCCCGCCGACCGCGAACGGCCAGCCCGGTGTGCACCACGTCGAGGCCCGAGTGTTCAAGGACGTGTTCCCCCGCTTCAAGACCATGAAGGGGTACCACGTCAACCGCAAGGCCGGCTGGGACTGCCATGGCCTGCCCGTCGAGGTCGCGGTCGAGAAGGAGCTCGGACTCAGCGGCCGGAAGGACATCGAGGCCTTCGGCGTCGCCGAGTTCAACGCCTACTGCCGCGAGTCCGTGCTGCGCAACGTCGGTGCGTTCACCGCCATGACGGAGCGCATGGGCTACTGGGTCAACATGGACGAGGCCTACCGCACCATGGACCCGGAGTACGTGGAGTCGGTGTGGTGGGCGCTGAAAACCATCTGGGAGAAGGGCCTGCTGGTCCGCGACTACCGGATCAGCCCTTACTGCCCCCGCTGCGGGACGACGCTCTCCGACCACGAGCTCGCGCAGGGCTACGAAACCGTCACCGACCCCTCGGTGTACGTCCGCTTCCCGGTGACCTCGGGGCCGCTGGCCGAGCCGGACCGCGCCGCGGCCCTGCTGGTGTGGACCACCACCCCGTGGACCCTGGTCTCCAACACCGCCGTCGCCGTTCACCCCGACGTCACCTATGTCGTCGCCACCGACGGCACCGAGCGTCTGGTGCTCGCCGAGGATCTGGTGGAGACCGTTCTCGGCGAGGGATGGGAACTCACCGGCGAGCGATTCGAAGGCGCCGAGATGGAACGCTGGAGCTACCAGCGCCCGTTCGAACTGGTGGACTTCGACGAGCCGGCGCACTTCATCGTGCGCGGCGACTACGTCACGGTCGCGGACGGCACCGGCCTGGTCCACCAGGCCCCGGCCTTCGGCGCCGACGACATGGCCACCTGCCGCGCCTACGGGCTGCCGGTCGTCAACCCGGTGACCGCTGACGGAACGTTCGAGGCCGACCTCCCCCTCATCGGCGGCCAGTTCTTCAAGACGGCCGACAAGGCGCTGGTCGCCGACCTCACCGACCGCGGGCTGATGTTCCGCAGCGCGAACTACGAGCACAGCTACCCGCACTGCTGGCGCTGCCACACCCCGCTCCTCTACTACGCGCTGCCGTCCTGGTACATCCGGACGACCGCGATCAAGGACCAGTTGCTGGAGCAGAACGCGAGGACCAACTGGTTCCCGGAGAACGTCAAGGAGGGGCGGTACGGCGAGTGGCTGCGCAACAACATCGACTGGGCGCTGTCCCGCAGCCGCTACTGGGGCACCCCGTTGCCGGTCTGGCAGTGCGAGGAGGAGCACACGACCGTTGTCGGGTCGCTCACCGAGCTGGGGAAGCTGGCCGGGCAGGACCTCAGCGGACTCGACCCGCACCGCCCCTACGTCGACGACGTCACCATCACCTGCCCTGAGTGCGGCGGCCCCGCACGGCGCGTCCCCGAGGTGATCGACGTCTGGTTCGACTCCGGCGCGATGCCGTTCGCGCAGTGGGGCGCTCCGCACCGCAACGACGAGACGTTCCGGGCCAATTTCCCGGGCCAGTACATCTGCGAGGCCATCGACCAGACCCGCGGCTGGTTCTACTCGATGATGACCGTGAGCACACTGGTCTTCGGGCACTCCTCCTACGAGAACGTGGTCTGCCTAGGCCACATCCTCGCCGAAGACGGCCGCAAGATGAGCAAGCACCTGGCAACGTCCTGGAGCCCATGGCGGTCATGGAGCGCCACGGCGCCGACGCCCTGCGCTGGTTCATGCTGGCCAGCGGCTCGCCCTGGATGCCGCGCCGGGTCGGGCACACGGCGCTGGAGGAGATCGTCCGCAAGGTCCTGCTGACCTACTACAACACGGTCTCCTTCTTCACGCTCTACGCCAACGCGGGCGAGGCCTGGGACCACGCCAAGCTGGCCGAGGCCCCGGCACCGGCCGACCGGCCGCTGCTGGACCGGTGGCTGCTCTCCGAGCTCAACCGGGTGGTGATCGGCGTCGAGGACGCCATGGAGCGGTTCGACACGGCCGCGGCCGGGCGGCTGCTCACCACGTTCATCGACGACCTGTCCAACTGGTACGTGCGCCGCTCCCGGCGCCGCTTCTGGGCGGGAGCGGGCACCCCGGAGAGCGTGTCGGCGTTCGCGACGCTGTTCGAGGCCCTGGAGTCCCTCACCATGGTGATGGCGCCCATGGTGCCGTTCATCACCGAGCACGTGTGGGGAGCGCTGCGCCGCCCCGAAGCGCCCGAGTCGGTGCACCTCGCCCGCTGGCCGCAAGCCCGCGAGGAGCTGATCGACACCGAACTCTCGGAGCAGATGGCGCTCACCCGGCGCCTGGTGGAGCTGGGTCGTGCTGCCCGGGCCGACTCCGGGGTACGCACCCGCCAGCCGCTCTCGCGGGTCCTGGTGGGCGCGGCGAAGTTCGGCACGCTGCCCGAGCAGCTCCGCGAGCAGATCAGCGAAGAGCTCAACGTGATGCAGCTGGACCCGCTCTCCGCAGTCGGCGGTGACCTGGTCGATTACACGGTCAAGCCCAACTTCCGCGCGCTCGGCAAGCGCTTCGCCAAGCGCACGCCGCTGGTCGCCCAGGCCATCCAGACGGCCGACGCCAAGAGCATGGTCGAGCAGGTGCGGTCGACGGGGTGGGCCCACATCCAGGTCGAGGACGAGCCGGTGGAGGTCAGCTCCGAGGAGGTTCTGATCACCGAGCAGCCGCGCGAGGGCTGGACCGTCGCCTCGGAAGCGGGCGAGACGGTGGCGCTGGACCTGGAACTCACGCCGGAGCTGCAGCGCGCCGGCTTGGCCCGGGAGGTCGTCCGGCTGATCCAGGACGCCCGCAAGTCCAGCGGACTGGAGATCACCGACCGCATCCACGTGTGGTGGTCGGCCGTGGACGCGACAACGGTCCGGGCTCTCACCGAGCACACCGGGACCATCGCGGCCGAGGTCCTCGCCCGCACCTTCACCGAGGGCGACCCCGAGGGCGGCACGCACACGGTGACCTCCCACGACTTCGGCGTGACCTTCCATCTGAAGAAGGCGTAGCGGACCCCGCACGGGACCACCGGGTGGTCCCGTGCGGTCGGCCCCGCGCCGCTCTCGGGCGTACACCCACCACGCGTTCCCCAGCGGGGGCGCACCCGGGGCACGTTCACCGGTCCGGTTCCGGCGCCTCCCGGCCGGAGGGGCCGCCATCGGCAACGGCCCGAGCTTCCCCTGCCGTAGGGAAAGCGGCGGGGTCCACGTCCGCGGTCCTCTCCCGCCAGAGTTCGCGGGCAGCGTGGGTCAGCGCGTCCAGTGCCGGAATGCGGCGGTTCTTGTGGCGGGCTATGTAGATCCCCAAGACCGGGGCGACCTGCCACGGGAGGACGACGAGCTCCCCGCGGTGGGTCTCGCCGGCCGCTGCCCGGACCGGGATCATGGCCACTCCCAGCCCCTCCGCGGCACAGCGTTTCTGCGCCTCGACCCCCAGGAACTCCATGACCACCGGACGGATCCCTGCTCGCTGGAACTCCCGCTCGACCACCTCGCGCTGCGCGCAGTCGGGCTCGGACACCAGCATGGTCTGATCGGCGAGATCGGCGGTGGCGACCCGATCCGAGGCGGCGAGCGGGTGGTCCGGGTGCGCCACCAGCCGCAGCGGTTCGTCGGCCAGCCGTTCCACGGCCAGCATGGGGGCAACGATGCTCTCCTCCAGCAGGAACCCCACGTCGAGGCTGCCGTCGGCGAGGGTGTCGAGCACCGTGGTACGCTCCGCCGGGCCGAAGACGAGGCTCAGGCGGGTGAAGCGGTCCTGCAGCCGCCGCAGCACCGTCGGCAGGCGGTAGGCGCACAGGCTCCCCGGAGCGGCGACGCGCAGGATCCCGCGCGCCTCGTGAGGTCGGCCGTGCGCCACGTGTACCGCCTCGCGCGCCTGCTCCGCGCGCTCCAGAATCTCCTGGGCGTGCCGGCGCAGCTCGTGACCCGCCTGCGTGAGCGTCACCCGGCGTCCAAGGCGCTCGAACAAGGGGGCGTCAAGATCGCTTTCCAGCGCCTTGATCTGAGCGGTCACGCTCGACTGCACATAGCCGAGCTCCTGGGAGGCGCGCGTGAAACTCAGGTGGCGGGCGACCGCGAGGAAGGTCGCCAGCTGCCGCAACTCCATGGGCCGATTCTAGTTATCGATGGATCGCATCGAAAAGGTTCGTTGGACGCGATTGATCGGGAGTGGCGAGGATGGTCCCATGCCTTCGCCCTCTTCCTCCGGTTCCGGTACGAGACGGCCAGGCGGGTCGCCCGCGACCGCCCCGTCGGCACCCTCCGCGCTGACCGGACGCGACTTCCTGATCCTGCTGGCCGCGACGCTGCTCGCGTTCTGCAACTTCGCACCACTGCTGTCGGTGCTGCCACTGTGGTCGGCCGGTAGCGGGACCGGGCACGGCGGAGTCGGCGGGATCGCCGGAACGATGATGGCCACGACCGTCGGCGTCCAGTTCCTCATGCCCTGGATCCTCTCCCGGTTCGGGCTGCGCCCGATCCTGGCCGCCGGGGCGCTCCTGCTGGGCACGCCGACCCTGGCCTATGTCGCCTCCCCCGACCTGACCTGGGTACTCACTGTCTCGGCGGTGCGCGGCGCCGGATTCGGGATGGTCGTGGTCGCCGGTAGCGCTCTCGTCGCCGAGCTGGTGCCGGCGGCTCAGCGCGGACGCGCCGCCGGACTCTACGGCATGGCCGTGGGACTCCCGCACGTGCTCATGCTGCCGCTGGGCGTCTGGTACGTCCAGAACGTCGGTTTCGGCGCGGTGTTCGTGATCACCGCGCTGCTCGGCGTTCTCGTCGTCCCGCTGATGGCGATGATGTCCGGCCCCCGAGCCACCGTGCACGGCGATCCCGCGGGCAGCGGCAGGCCGTCCTCCCGGACGCTGCGCCCCCTGGCCGCCCCCTGGGCGGTGCTGCTCGGCACAGCGTGCGCCATGGGCGGGGTGACCTCCTTCCTCGCGCTGGCCCTGGGTGACTCCGGAGCAGCCCCGGTAGCGCTCCTCCTCCTGTCGCTGGGAGTGATCCTCGGCCGCTGGGGCGCCGGGGTGTGCACGGACAGGATCGGGGAAGGCCGGCTGATGCTCCCCGGACTGGCAGCCAGCGCCCTGGGGATGGTCGGTCTCGCCGCCGCCACGGAGATCGACACGGGAGCGGGCGTACTCGCGGCCGGTGCGGCGGTCCTCTACGGGACCAGCTTCGGCGCGGTGCAGAACGACACGCTCGTGACCATGTTCCACCGTGCCGGCCCGGGCGGCGGTGGTACGGCCAGCACCGTGTGGAACGTGGGCTACGACGCGGGCACCGGTATCGGGTCGGTCGTGGTCGGAGTACTCGCCGCGGAGGTGGGGATCGCCGGCTCGTTCACCGTCACCGCGCTCGCGATGCTCGTGATCACTCCATTGGTGTGGGCCGCTCCCCGCCGCGCCGGTACCGCGGGAGGCCGGCGCTCCGGCGCCCCGTCCCCTGGTGCGCTTTGACCGCTCCCCTCCGGATCATGGTTGCCGCATTCCGCCAACACACCGATCGGAACACCGATGACCGAGTACCGCGCTTCCTTCGACGCCGCCGTCACCTTCAGTAACGGTGGCGACCTGACCGCGCGCGGATTCCGGATAGATGTCCCATCCCGCGACGTTGACCACGCCGAGATCGCCGCGCTGTTCGTCGCCTCGCTCGACCTGCTGATGACGGAATCACCGCTCCGGTATCCGCCCTTGACCGCCGGTCCGCCCGGCGGCGGTCGTGCGAGTGGGCGGTTCCGAGTATGGAGGCCCCGGTCAGGCGGAGCCGGCCTGCAAGCGCCCCGGGTCGGAGTCGTCGTCCTCGCCGCCATCCGTGTCATCGGATTCGGGGGCGTCCTCGGTCCGCTTCGCGGCCGGCCCTGATTCGATCACCGGTTCCGGCGCCTCTTCTGGCTCTGCCCGCTTCTCGCGTCCGCCGTCTCCAGTGTCTCGGTGTCGTCAGGGGTTCCCGTTCCGTCCGCAGCCGCATCGGCGTCCTCGGCCGCTGGTCCGGCTACCGGATCGGAGCCTGCGGGGGTCTCCTCCTCGGTGCACTCATCGTCCTGCTGCAGGCGCTCGACGAAGGCGCTGAAAGAGGTGTCGTCGCCCGGATCGCTGTCCGTGTCATCGACCGCCGCTTCGGACGGCCCGGATTCCGGGGACACGTCCCCGCCGTCCGGGGCGGGCTCCTCTGTTTCCTCTGCTCCGGTGTCCACACGGACCGCCTCGGCCGAGGACACGTCCGCGGCATCGGCAGCCTCTTCCACGTCGGCCTCGTCCTGGCCGAAATCGGCCGACCGGATCGCCTCCTCGTCACCGTCCCCGCCAGACACGGACAAAAGGACGGAGGAATCCTCCCCTTCATCCGAAACCCCACCGGAAACGGAAGCGGCGTCACCGTCGTCTTCCGCCTCGGTGTCCAGTGCGCTTTCCCCGTCCGCGGGTTCCTGCGGGGTAGTGGTCGTCATGGACTCAGCGGCCGATTCCTCAGAGGTGTCAGGTGTCTCCCCCTCGCCGGGGTCGGTCTCGACGGAGCGGACCGCCTCGGCCTCGCCGCCCATGGGGACATCGGAGCCGGGTGGTCCAGCGTCCCCTGCGGGAAGCACCGCGCCCCGCACCGGCGCCTCGGCCGATGCGGGGGGCCTGCTATTCCCGGAGTGGGCCTCCTGCGCCGCTGTCGCCGCCATAGCGGGAACGGCAGAGACGGACGCCTTCCCCAAACCGTCCGTCTGTGGCTCCGTCTCCCTGGCGAACACCTGCCGCGCCTTCTCAAACAGAGCGGAGACTCCCAGAGATTCACGATGTCTGACCACTTCGGCCACGAGCAGGGCGGCGCTGAGGCCGGCCAACCCGAGAGCGATGTAGACCAGGGTCGTCTCTGCGAGTGCCACGGCCACCATGATGACGATCAGAGCCGCCACAACGGTGACAAGGCTTACGAGGAACACGGAATCGGAGAGCCTTCACTCATGGGATGTTGTATCGTACGACGCCCACCGGTATCAGCGACGCTCGTGCGGGGCCTCACCCGGGTGGTAGCCGCCACCGTGCGGGGCGGGTTCCGGCTGAGCGAAGGGATTACCTGAAGGAGCGCCGTTCGCCGGACCACCGTGCTGCTGCATGGACGGGCTCCCGCCGGTCGGGGCCATCGTCTGGAAACCACCGGTGGTGTTCGGGTTCGGGCCGCTGGGCTCGTTGGCGCCCTCAGCGAGCTCGCGCAGCTGGCGCTCGAAGTAGTCCTTCAACCGGCTGCGGTACTCACGTTCGAAGTCCTTGAGCTCGTTCACCTTGTGTTCGAGCTCTTCGCGCTGCTGCACCAGGGAACCCATCACCTGGCGGTGCCGCTCCTGGGCATCGCGGTCGAGGTTCTCGGATCGGGCGCGGGCCTCGTTGACGATCTGGTCGGCCTGGCGGCGCGCCTTGCCGAGGATGTCGTCGGCTTCGTGCCTGGCGCGGCCGAGGGTCTCGTCGGCCTCCCGGCGGGCGTCGGAGATGGCCTGGTCGGCGGTCTGCTGAGCAAGAGCCAGCACCCGCGCGGCGGTGTCCATGTTCTCCTCGCCGCCCTGCAGCCCCATGTTGGCGGCCATCGCCGGAAGCTGCTGCTCGACCGACTGCACGGCCGGTTCCGGTCGAGCGGGCTCGGGCTGCGGCGGCGGCTCCGGAGGGAGTTGCTGCTGCTGTTGCTGCTGTTGCTGATCCTGAGGCTGCTGGAAGTCCTGCATGCCAGCGTTGGGCACCTTGCCTCGCAGGCACTCGGCGAGCTTCCCTCGGAGCTCCTCGTTCTCCTGGATCAGACGATCGAGCTCGGACTCGACCTCGTCCAGGAACGCGTCTACCTCTTCTTCGTCGTACCCCGGTCGGAGCCGGGTCGTACTGAACTGCTTGTTCCGCACATCCGCGGGTGTCAGCGGCATGTTCGTCTCCTTGGCGCGCTTAGATCTCGTCCGTAGGGACGCTACCTGATCGTGACCTGACGGCAATCCGGAACATGACTAAGACCACATATCGGAAGCATTCTCTCCCTATCCGACATTTCGTGATCTTCTAGGCAATCTGGACCGCGGTCACGATCTGGATGAGGATCACCACGAAGAGGAAGAGGACCGTGAAGCTCAGGTCGAGCGCCACGCTCCCCAAACGTACGGGCTTGATGAACCGGCGCAGGAACTTCAACGGCGGGTCAGTGACCGTGTAAACGACCTCCGCCAGCACCAACAGGATCCCGGTCGGCCGCCACGATCGCGCAAACGCCTGTACAAGCTCAAAGACGAGCCGCCCTATGAGCACAAACAAGAAGATGTTCAGCGCTACGAGGAGAACGGACTGGACGATACTCACGGTCGTGCCTGGACCCAATCTTTGGACATCTGTAACGGTCTAGCTCTGGTTGAAGAACCCACGCTCGGCGATCCGTGCCTTGTCTTCAGCGGTCACCTCAACATTAGCCGGGGACAGCAAGAACACCTTGTTGGTCACGCGCTCAATACTGCCGTGCAGTCCGAAGATCAGCCCGGCCGCGAAGTCGACCAGACGTTTGGCGTCGCTGTCGACCATCTCGGTCAGGTTCATGATCACCGGTATACCTTCTCTGAAGTGCTCTCCGATAGTACGCGCTTCGTTGTAGGTACGCGGATGGAGTGTGGTAATCCGTGCGAGATCCGCGGTAGCGGTACCGGTGACAGTACGCCGCCCTCCGGGGGGCACGGGGTAGCCGTCCGCCTCCGTCACAGGTTCGGCGCGGGGGTCATAGCCGTGCGGGTCGAGATCCCGTTCCCGCCGTCCTTCGATACCCTCGTCAAAGTCATCGAAGTCATCGTACTCATCGGCATAGCGGTGATCGTAGCGGTCGTCCTCCACGAGGCCGAGGTAGACCGCCATTTTGCGCATCGCGCCGGCCATCTCATGTCCTCCGTCGTCCCTGTGGTGCTGCACCGCCGATGAGTTCTCAGGATCCGCCCAGGTCCGCTCACTGGGCGAACTCGACAGATGGGTGCCAAGGTCTATGTGGGGACATTACCCCACGTTCGTGCCACGGTTGCCGAGCAACGCCGTGCCGACCCTCAGATGTGTCGCGCCGTGCTCGACCGCGGCTTCCAAGTCCCCGCTCATCCCCGCGGATATCACCGTGGCTTGAGGGTAGCGATCTCTGACCTCCGAGGCGACCGCATATAGCCGTTCGAACGCGCCGGCGGGTTCCTCTCCGCGGGGCGCCACGGCCATCACCCCTCCTACTGACAGTTCCTCCTCGGCCGCGATGGCGTCGGCGAGCGCGACGGCGTCGCGCGGATCCACTCCGCCGCGGGGGCCGAGGACCCCTGCGGCCGAGCCCGGATCGAGGTTGACCTGGACGAGACAGGTCAGCTCCCGCTCCTCGGCGCGGACCCGGGCTCCCAGCGCACGGGCCAGCCGCGCACGGTCGACCGAGTGGACCACATCGGCGTACCGCGCGACGGAACGGGCCTTGTTCGTCTGCAGCTGCCCGACGAAATGCCATCTGAGGTCCAGATCACGGCACTCCGCGGCCTTCAGCGCGGCTTCCTGGTCCCTGTTCTCCCCGATGTCGCAGATGCCCAGCTCCGCGAGAACCCGCACATCAGAGGCGGGATAGGTCTTGGTTACCGCGATGATCGTCACATCGCCCCCCGAACGCCCGGCCTTCTCGCAGGCGGTGTCGACGCGCTCACGCAGGGCGCGCAGGTTTGCCTCGATGTGCTCGGCCCGCGCCTCGTTCCGCTTCGCCGCCATGCTCATGCCCACCAGACGTAACCCGCGAAGCGGCCGGTCTTGGAGTCGCGGCGGTGCGAGAAGAGGTCCGGGCTCTCCAGAGTGCAGCGCTCGTCAACGGCGACATGGCCGATTCCGGCCCGCTGCAGCTGCGCGGTCACCCCCGCGCACAGGTCGACCCCGGGGGTGCCCTCCCGCGTGCGGCTCGCCGCCTCCGGAGTGGATCGGGTCACCTCCTCCTGCAGGTGGTGCGGAACCTCGTAGCACCGGCCGCAGATGGAGGGCCCCAGGGCAACGGTGATCCGGCCGACCTCGGCTCCGTTGCGCACCATCTCCGCCACCAGCGCGGAAGCGACCCCATGGGCGGTGCCGAGCCGCCCCGAATGCGCCGCGCCGATGACCCGGGCCGCCGGGTCCGCGGCGAGTATCGGCAGGCAGTCGGCGGCCAGGGTACCGAGCACCAGGTCGGTCCGGGTGGTGACCACCCCGTCGACCCGCCCGACCACGCCGGGCTCCTCGGCGATGGCGACGTCGGCACTGTGCACCTGGTTCATCCAAACGACGCGTCCGTGCCCGAAACCGAGACGAGCCGCGGCGATCCGCCGGTTCTCGACCACCGCATCGCGGTCATCGGGAACCCCCATGCCGAGGTTGAGCGTGTCAAAGGGCTCGGCGCTGACCCCGCCGTCGTAACGCTGGGTGAAACCGGCGCGCACACCCGGTCCCAACTCGATCACGGCACTCATGTCTGCGGTCGGTCCTCCTATACGACGGCGAGGGCACGCAAAAAGCGTACCGGTGACGGGGCTTCCCGCCACCGGCACAGTCGCAGCGCACGCGTGTATGGAGAGTTACCGGTCCCGGTCCGCTCGAAGGCGTCCGCGCCCTACTTCAGGAAGTCCGGAACGTCGAGGTCGTCCGGGTCGTCGAACACGACGCGGCGGCGCGGTGTGGGGACATCGTTCGAACGCGGGAACGCGCTCTCCGTCCCGGTCCGGCGCACCTGGTTGTATCCGTGGTCGCTGACCGCGTGGATGTTGCGCGTTCGCTGCGGTTCCTCTTCGTCTTCCTCGGCCTCCGCCGAGGCGCTCTCCTCGACCGGCTCCGGCTCCGGCTCGGGCTCCGGCTCGGCCGGTGCCGTGGCGCGCGGCGGATCCTCGCGAACCGGCTTGGGTTCCGGCGCGGGCTCGGGGACCGGTTCCGGCCGTTGGGGCTCGGCCGCTGCGGGCTGGACCGGGTCTCGCGGTTGGAGTCCGCTGTCCGCCGGTTCGGTGCGCCGCGGCGTCTCGGGAACGGCCCGGCTCGCCTTTGGCGGGTTCAGCGATTCGCTGCGAGGCTCGTCGAAGCCCGCGGCGATGACGGTGACCCGCACCTCGTCCCCGAGAGCGTCGTCGATGACCGCACCGAAGATGATGTTGGCCTCGGGCGCCGCGGAGTTGGCGACGAGCTGCGCCGCCTCGTTGATCTCGAACAGCCCGAGATCGGATCCGCCCTGGATGGACAGCAGAACCCCGTGCGCGCCGTCGATGCTGGCCTCCAGCAGCGGGGAGGAGATCGCCATCTCCGCCGCGGCAACGGCGCGGTCGTCTCCGCGCGCGGAGCCGATCCCCATCAGCGCGGAGCCGGCCCCGGACATCACCGACTTGACGTCGGCGAAGTCCAGGTTGATCAGGCCGGGCGTCGTGATGAGGTCGGTGATGCCCTGAACACCGGACAGCAGCACCTGGTCTGCGGCCTTGAAGGCGTCCAGCACGCTGACCTGGCGGTCGGAGATGGAGAGCAGCCGGTCGTTGGGGATCACGATGAGCGTGTCGACCTCGTCGCGCAGCATGGCGATGCCGGACTCGGCCTGCGTCGCCCGGCGCTTGCCCTCGAACCCGAACGGCCGGGTGACCACTCCTATGGTCAGGGCGCCGAGCGAACGCGCGACGTCGGCGACGACGGGGGCGCCGCCGGTGCCGGTGCCGCCGCCCTCGCCCGCGGTCACGAAGACCATATCGGCCCCTTTGAGGACCTCTTCGATCTCCTCGCGATGGTCCTCGGCGGCCTTGCGCCCGACCTCGGGGTTGGCTCCTGCGCCCAGTCCCCGGGTGAGCTCGCGGCCGACGTCGAGCTTGACGTCTGCATCGCTCATAAGCAGCGCCTGAGCGTCGGTGTTGATGGCTATGAACTCGACGCCCTTGAGTCCCTCTTCGATCATTCGGTTAACGGCGTTGACACCGCCGCCGCCGATACCGACGACTTTGATGACCGCGAGGTAGTTCTGCGGTGCTGCCACGACGAGGGGCCTTTCCGCTCGCATCCGCCAACCGGCCGTCCCACTTCAGCGAAGACTTCTGCAGTTCCCCCGGCGGGCCGGCCGACTGACTGTCCGGTTCTACAGTCTCTCTTCTGGGGCCTTCGCGGCCGGCCGGTCGGGCCCCGTGAAGGCTCCAAGGGGAGGCGCGCCCTGCACGCACCTCCGCGCCTGATGTGCCCTAAGGCTTAAAGTCTGTACTCATTTCGTTCAAAGGTAGTACTTCCCGCCGGCAGCTCGGAAAAGCACCGGCGGGAAACCAGCTACGGACTCAGCCTAACGGCGCATCACCCGAGGTGGCGATGCGCACGCTCGGCGCGTCGCGTCTGGAATGTCCCGCCGCGAGAAGAAGAACGGGACGCGAAGCGCCTGTGCCCCCGCCAGCTTCCGAGCGCACAGGGCACCATGTGCCCGCAAACTCCGCACCCGGATTCGGCCATATGGGTATTTCCGTTACTTGACAACCGCCACGTCCGGAGCACTGACGTCATAGCGGCGCTCCGCCTCCGGCGGATGCTCCCGCATGAGGATGGCGAGGGCGTCCGTCTTCTCCCGCGCGTTCCGGCCGTCGCCCCACAGTACGCTCGCGCCGCCGTCGAGCTCGAAGGTGATGTTCTCGGGGTCGCTCGCGTCTATCGAGACGAGCGAGCCGAGGACCCGGTCCGGAAGTTCGTCGGTGATGTGCGCGACCGTGGTGATGGCGCGGTTCCCCTCGACCTCTCCTCTGACTTTGACAAGGGGGTGGTCATCCGGGCGCTCGTCGGAGTCCGTGATGCGGACTCCCTGGTGGTCCACTAGCCGGTATCCCTCGCCGACCCTGATGCTCAGTCGGGGCGTACGCTCGGTGACCTCCACCCGCAGCGTCGCCGGCCATCCGCGGGACACCTCGGCCGACTCGACCAGCCGCAGTTCCTCGGCCCGGCGGGCGGCGGCGTCGGTGTCGACGCGGGCCAGCGGGGTTCCGGTGGGGACATCGACCGCGGCCTCGACCGTCTCCGGGGCGAGGCGCTCGATGCCGCTCACCTCGACGTCCCGCACCACCAGCAGCCGCGACCCCAGTAGCACCCAGGTGACCACGGACAGCACGGTGACGATGAGCAGCGTAACGAACGCGACCTTCCACGGGTCGGAACGGCCGGACCGCTTAGCGGTCCGCCCTTCCGCGTCCCCGCCGTGTCGCACCGCACCCTCGTCCACCGCGCGCCGCTACCCCGCTGTCGCTTCCAGTTCCCCGACGATCCGCGGACCGAGTTCGGTGACGTCTCCTGCGCCCATGGTCAGCACGATGTCGCCCGGCCGTGCCAGAGACGCCGCCCGTTGCACGGCCTCGGCCCTGTCGGGATGGTAATGGACCCGTTCGTGGCCGATACCGCGGGTGATCAGTCCGGAGTCGACCCCCGGCTCGGGGTCCTCGCGCGCGGCGTAGATGGACAGCATCACGACCTCGTCGGCCAGTGTCAGCGCCTCGGCGAACTCGGTAGCGAAGATGCGGGTGCGGCTGTAGAGGTGGGGTTGGAACACCGCCACGACCCTGGCCTGCGCGTCGGCCGAGCCCTGAGGTGCGGCCTGGCCGCTCCTGGAGTCCAGCGCCGCGCGGGCGGCCTCCAGGTCGGCCGCGATCTCAGTGGGGTGGTGCGCGTAGCTGTCGTAGACCGCGACACCGCGCGCCTCCCCCTTGAACTCGAATCGTCGCGCCGCTCCGGTGAACGCGGCGAGTCCTTCGGCGGCGACCTCGGGATCGTGGCCGAGCTCGTCGGCCGCGGCGATGGCGGCGGCCGCGTTGAGCACATTGTGCCGTCCGGGAACGGCGACGGCGCACTGCAGCCGGTCCTCCGAACCGGTGTCCAGGGTGAACGCGGTGGAAAAGCCTTCGGCGGCGATCCCGATGACCCGGTAGTCGGCCTCCGGCGCCTCCCCGTAGGTGCGCACCCGCTTGCCGCGCTCCCGGGCGATCTCGGCGACCTTCCGGGCCCCGGGGTCGTCGATGCCCACGATCAGCGCGTCCTGCACCTGGTCGACGAAGGCGGCGAAGTTGGCGTGGATCTCCTCCAGCCCGCCGTAGTTGTCGAGATGGTCCGCTTCGACGTTGGTGACCACGGCGATCTTGGGCGACAGCATCAGGAAGGAGCCGTCGCTCTCGTCGGCCTCGGCCACGATGACCTCCCCGTCGCCGGCGTCGGCCCCCAAACCCGTCGTGACGAGCGTGCCGCCGATGACGTAGCCGGGCGCGGCCCCCAGATGCTGCAGCACAACGGTGAGCATCGACGTGGTCGTGGTCTTGCCGTGCGTTCCGGCCACGGCCACGCCCGTGCGGTCGAACAGCAGCGCGCCAAGAGCGGCGGCCCTCGGCAGGACGCGCAGGCCGCGCCGGAGCGCTTCGGCCAGCTCGGGGTTACTCTCGCGCACGGCGGAGGAGACCACGACGGTGTCGGCCCGCCCCACATGCTCGGCGGCGTGGCCCACGTGGACCTCGGCACCGAGCTCCTCAAGCCGGCGCAGCAGGTCGCTGTCCCTGGCATCGCTCCCCGAGACCGCGGCACCGCGCTGCAGCAGCACCCGGGCGATACCGGACATTCCCGCCCCGCCCATACCGATGAAGTGGACCCGGCCCAGCTCGTCGACGCGCACCGGATCGGCCGGTTCGACCAGGCTCATCGGGCGTCCTTCCCGTCATCGAGGTAGACCTCGCCGTCGTCCTCGGCCTCGTCGACGGGGACCTCCGGTGTGGGCTGATCGCCGCGGGCGATGGCGAGGACCTCGCGGGCCAGTTCCATGTCGGCCGCGCGCCGACCCATCTTGGCCGCCGCCTCCGACATCGCCACGACCCGGTCGGTGTCGGTCAGCAGCGGAATGAGCTGCTCGGCGATCCACCGCGAGGTGAGCTCGGAGTTGTCCACCATGAGCCCGCCGCCGGCCTGCACGATCGGCTCGGCGTTGAGCCGCTGCTCGCCGTTGCCGATCGGAAGCGGGACGAAGGCGCCCGGCAGCCCCACAGCGGTGAGCTCCGCGCACGTCATCGCCCCGGATCGGCACATGGCGACGTCGGCGGCGGCGTAGGCCAGGTCCATGCGGTCGACGTAGGGGACGATGACGTACGGGACGCCGTCCCGGGTCCGGTCCTCGGGCTCGTCCGCGTTCTTCGGCCCCACAACGTGCAGGACCTGCACGCTGGCCGAGCGGAACTGGTCGGCGGCTTCGAAGGCGGCCTCGTTCACGGCCTGCGCTCCCTGGGAGCCGCCGAAGATCAGCAGAGTGGGCAGCTCGGGACGGAGCCCGAAGTGCGCGCGGGCCTTGTCGCCGAGGGCCAGCCGGTCGAGCCTGGAGATCTGCTCGCGCAACGGAATGCCGACGTAGCGCCCGTTGCGGATGTCGGTGTGCGGGTGGCCGGTGAAGACGTGCGGTGTGAGGCGCGCGCCGAGCCGGTTGGCCAGACCGGGGAGCGGATTGGCCTCGTGCACCACGATGGGGGTGCGCCGCCGGCGGGCCGCGAGGTATCCCGGGGTGGCCACGTAGCCGCCGAAACCCACGAGGACGTCGGCGCTGATCCGGTCGAGCTGCTCGCCCGCGGCACTGATCGCATTGGCCAGCTTGCCCGGAACCGAGAGCAGCTTGGGGGTGAGTTTACGAGGCAGTGGAACAGCGGGAATCTGCCCGAGTTCGTAGCCCCGCATGGGGACGAGCCGGGTCTCCAGTCCCCGCTCGGTCCCCAGACACACGATCCGGGTTTCAGGGTCGATGCGCCGCAGCGCATCGGCTAGGGAGAGTGCGGGCTCAATGTGCCCGGCCGTGCCGCCTCCGGCGAGGGCTACCCTCATCGTCGCCGATTCCTCCTCGTTCGAACCTGGGTCGGCCGCGATCCGTTCTTCGCCCGGGCCCCGGCCATCGTCGATGAGCCGGCGTTTCCCAGGCCACGCCAGCTTAGAGCCCTTTGGGCCAAGCTGGGACCACGGACGGCCAGCGCCCTGCGGGCGGCCGGCTCCGCTTTCGCGAGTGCGAGCAGAACTCCCACACCCAGCATGGTCGGCACGAGGGAGGATCCCCCTGCGGAGACCAGCGGAAGCGGGATACCCGTGATCGGTAGCACCCCGATGACCGTTCCGATGTTGACCATCGCCTGAACCGAGATCCACGCGGTGATCGCCATGGCGGCCAGCCGCACGAACGGATCGCAGGCGCGCGATGCGACGCGTAGTCCAGCGTAACCCAGGACACCGAACAGTCCCACGACGAGAAGCGTCCCTATCAGCCCCAACTCCTCCCCGATGATCGCGAATATGAAGTCGCTCTCGGGATGGGGCAGGAACCCCCACTTCTCCCGGCTGCCTCCGATGCCGACCCCGAACACCCCGCCGGTCCCCAGCGCATACAGGCCGTGCAGCAGCTGGAACCCCGAGCCCGACGCGTCGGCCTCCGGGTTGAGGAAGGAGGTGACGCGCGCGATCCGGAACGGCTCGACGGCCACCATGATCCCCGCGAGCGTGAGGACCAGCGCGAACATGCCGACGAAGAGTTTCCCCGGCGCCCCCACGACCCACAGCAGGGCCAGGAAGATCGTCAGCAGCACCATGGTGGTGCCGAGGTCGGTCCCCAGGAGCACGAGGAACACCAGCGCCCCGCACCCCGGTAGCAGGGGGATCAGCAGTTGGCGCCACTCCACGAGCTGTTTCAGCTCCTCCTTGCGCGCGAGCACGTCCGCGCCCCAGAGTGCGAACGCGAGCTTGGCGGGCTCGGACGGCTGGATGGTCAGCCCGCCGACCTCCAGCCAGCGCACGGCGCCGTAGCCGTACTCCTCCCCCCTGAAGACGGTGATCAGCAGCAGCGCTACGGCCACGATCATCGCCGGGTAGCCGATCAGCCGGAGCACCTTCAGCGGCGCGTGGGAGGCGGCGATCATCAGCGGCAGCCCGACCGCGGCGGCCGCGATCTGCTTCTGGAAGAGCGAGAACGCGGACCCCGTGGAGGTGTAGGAGTCGACCATGGACGACGACAGCACCATGATCAGACCGAGCACGATGAGCAGCGAACTGCTGCCGAAGATGAGATAGTACGACGTCAGTGGCCGGTTCCGCATCTGCGGCAGTTCCCGCAGCCATGCCGTGGTCCTGCCGCCGGTGATCTCAGGCTCCGCCGAGCCGCCGGCAGGGGGGACAAGTGTCGACACCGCTATACGCCTCCGCCCACGCCGCGGTTTCCCTAGCGTCGACCAAGTTTGGCGCCAAGAGAGGCCCAACCGTCGGATATTTACCGCGTGTTGGTCTCCTTTCTCCGCGGGCGGCGGAGAGGGAGGGCCCTTCTGGCTACCGGTCCAGAGCGCGCACGGCGTCGGTGAACCTCTCGCCGCGCACGTTGTAGTCGGTGAACATGTCCATCGACGCCGCGGCCGGTGCCAGCAGGACGGTGTCGCCGGGACGCGCGATCCCCACGGCCGCGGTCACGGCCTCGCTCATGGCGGTGTCGCCGTCATCGGTATCGTCGATGTCCACGACCGGCACCTCGGGCGCGTGCTCGTCGAGGGCCGCGCGCAGCCGCGCGCGATCGGCCCCCAGCAGCACCGCCCCGCGCAACCGGGGTGCGGCCGCCCGCACCAGCGCGTCGACCTCGGCGCCTTTCAACAGCCCGCCGGCGACCCAGACGATGGAATCGTAGGAGGCGAGGGAAGCGGCGGCGGCGTGCGGGTTGGTGGCCTTGGAGTCGTCGACGTAGTCCACACCGCCGATCGCCGCAACGTGGGAGATGCGGTGCGGCTCGGGCGCGAACTCGGCGAGGCCGGCGCGTACCGCCTCCGGGGCCACGCCCACCGAACGCGCCAGGGCCGCCGCGGCCAAAGCGTTGGCCACGTTGTGCGGGGCGGACGGGACCACGTCGGCCACCCCGGCGAGTTCCTCCGCGCTGTTCTGCGGATCGGCCGCGAAGGCCCGATCCACCAGCAGATCATCCACGACACCGAGTTCGCCCGGACGCGGGGTGCCGAGGCCGAAGCCGACCAGGGTGGCCTCCGGATCGCCGTGTTCGGTGGCCAGCCGCACCGACCATTCGTCCGCGGAGTTCATCACCCGGATGGTTCCGGGCGAATAGATCCGGCCCTTGGCCTCGGCATAGGGCTCGAAGCCGCCGTGCCAGTCGAGGTGGTCGGGGGCCACGTTGATCACGGCGGCGGCGTACGGGCGCAGCGACGACGACCAGTGCAGCTGGAAGCTGGAGAGCTCGACCGCGAGGATGCCGGTGTGCGTGCCGTCCTCCCGGGGGAGCGCGGCGTCGAGAATGGGGGTGCCGACGTTGCCGACGGCCACGGCGTCGCGGCCATCGGCGCGCAGCATCGCCTCCAGCATGCGTACGGTGGTCGTCTTGCCGTTGGTGCCGGTGACCGCCAGCCAGGTCTGGCCCGCCGGCCGGAGCCGCCAGGCCAGCTCCACATCACCGATGACCTCGATGCCCGAGCGGGCGGCGGCCCTCAGCAGTGGGGCGTCCGGGCGCCAGCCGGGTGAGGTCACGACGAGTTCGGTCCCCTCAGGCAGCGTGTCGCCGCCCAGCTCCACCCGGGCGCCCTCGGAGCGGAGCTCCGCCGCGCACCGTCGGGCGGCCTCGTCGTCGCGGCCGTCCACGACGACCACCCGTGCCTCGCGCCTGAGCAGGGCGCGGGCAACGGGCGGGCCTGATACGCCCAGTCCGGCCACGCACACCGCGCGCCCCTTCAGCCCGGTCTCGAAGCCCACCGGTTCTTTGCCGTCGCCGTTCTTGGCCATGCGCTATCTTGGCATCCATTCCAGGTAGAACAGGCCGATGCCGACTCCCACGAGCAGTCCCTGGATGATCCAGAACCGGATCACGATCGTGGTCTCGGCCCAGCCTTTGAGCTCGAAGTGGTGTTGCAGCGGCGCCATGCGCAGTATTCGTTTACCCGTTAGCCGGAAGGAGCTGACCTGCACCATCACTGACAGGGTGATGATCACGAACAGGCCGCCGATGATCAGCAGCAGCAGCTGGGTGCGGGTCGTGATGGCCAGGCCGACGAGCAGACCGCCCAGCGCGAGCGAACCGGTGTCGCCCATGAAGATCTTGGCCGGCGGCGCGTTGTACCAGAGGAAGCCGATACAGCCGCCGAGACCGGCCGCGGCCACCACGGCGAGGTCCAGCGGGTCCCGCACCGGGTAGCAGCTCGGGGCCAGGTAGGCGACGCAGCTCTGCCGCAGCTGCCAGTTCCCGATGATCACATAGGCGACCAGGGAGAGGATCGTGGCACCGGTGGCCAGGCCGTCCAGGCCGTCGGTCAGGTTCACCGCGTTGGAGAACCCCACGATCAGAAACAGCGCCCAGATGACGAACACACCGAGCATCAGGGGCGGGCCGAAGTCGCGCAGGAAGGACAGCTGCGGGGATGCCGGGGTGTAGCCGTAGCCATCGGGGAACTGGGTGACCCCTACGGCGAAGATCACGCCGACGACGGTCTGCCCGAGCATTTTCGCGCCACTGCGCAGGCCCAGGCTGCGGCGCTTGTAGATCTTGATGAAGTCGTCGAGGAAACCGACGCCCCCCATGCCGACGAGGAGGAACATCACGAGCAGACCGGACATGGTGGGCGTCGTCACCAGCACCAGGTGCGAGCCGAAATAGCCGATGACAGCGCCCAGGATGATGACGATACCGCCCATCGTGGGCGTGCCCTGCTTGGTCTTATGGCCCTCGGGTCCGTCGTCCCGGATCTCCTGGCCGAACTTGAACCGGTACAGGATCCGGATCACCATCGGCATCATCAGCAGGGAGACGATGAGGGAGAGCGCAGAAGCGATGAGGATGCCGGTCACTTGGCGTCCTCCATGGCGATGAGCTGCTCGGCTACCTGTTCCAGCCCGGCCACGCGCGATCCCTTCACCAGAACGACGTCTTTGGGCCGCAATCGCTCGCGCAGCGCCGCGGCCGCTTCGGTTGCGTCGGAGACCATCAGGCTCTCTCCCTGCCACGCGGGCACGCTCCGCGCCCCATCGGCTATGGGCGTCGCGGCCTCTCCGACGGCCAGCAGAGTGTCCACCCCGTTCGATGCCGCGAGCCGGCCGATCCGTTCGTGCTCGACCCGCTCTTCGGCCCCCAGCTCCGCCATGTGCCCCAGAACGGCGAAGGAGCGCCGCCGCTCGCCGAGCACCCGCAGCGTCTCCAGGGCCGCGCCCATGGACTCGGGGTTGGCGTTGTAGGCGTCATTGACGACGGTGACGCCGCCGGCCAGCTCGGTGACCTCCATCCGCCACCGGCTGATCTGCCCGGCCTCGCCCAGCGCCGCGGCGATCGCGGCGACGTCGGTTCCCATGCCGCACTCGGCGGCGACCGCCGCGACGGCCAGCGCGTTGTACACCTGGTGCGTCCCGACCAGCGCGAGCTGGACGGGCGCCGAGCGGCCCGCCATCTCCAGTGTGAAGCACGCCCGCCCGGCACTGTCGAGTTCCACGCCGGCGGCGCGGATGTCAGCGTCCTCGGCCAGCCCGTAGGAGACGACCCGGGCGCGCGTCCGCTCCGCCATGGAGATCACGGCGTCGTCATCGGCGTTCAGCACCGCGACTCCGCCGGCGTCGGCGTCCGGAAGCGCTTCGACCAGTTCCCCCTTGGCCCGGGCGATGGCCTCCCTGCTTCCGAACTCGCCCATGTGGGCACTGCCGACGTTGAGCACCACGCCGATCCGCGGAGGCGCGATGGAGCACAGGTGCGCGATGTGTCCGATGCCGCGCGCGGCGACCTCCAGGACGACGAAGCGGGTGTCCTCATCGGCCCTGAGCACGGTGAGGGGGTGTCCGATCTCGTTGTTGAACGATCCGGCGGGCGCGATCGTGGGGCCGAGGCGTTCCAGCACCTGGGCGAGCAGGTCCTTCGTGGTGGTCTTGCCGGAGGAGCCGGTGACGCCGATGATGTCGGCCCCGGTCAGCTCCTCCGCGACCGTGCGCGCCAACCGCCCCAGCGCGGCCACGACCTCGGCGTCGCCTCCGTCGACCAGCAGCTGCGGCGCCGCCACCGGCTGGGACCCCAGCACGGCGGTCGCGCCCGCCGCGACGGCGGCGTCGGCGAAGTCATGGCCATCGACCCGCTCGCCACCCAAAGCCACGAAAAGCCCTCCGGGGCATGCCTGGCGCGAGTCGACCACGACCGGGCCGGTGACAAGCTCCGTTGGCTGCGCCGATCCGTATATACGGGATTGGGTGATCTCAGCGATCCGATCGAGCGTCAGCGCGATCAAATCCACTCCTCATGTTGGGCCCGCTCCTCCACGTCTGGGGCGCCTCGGCAGTGGACGGCGTGATTACCGGGAAAGCGATGTAGTCGTCAACCGTGAGGCGGCGTCATCACGCCACGGAGGCGGGCTGCATTTTGCCGGACATAACCTTAGAACATGTTTGGATATCGGGGTTGCGCCCAGTCCGGAAGGCCGGCTGCTTCCTGACCGCCGGTATGGGTCGCACGGGACCGATCAGCCACCGGCTCTGCGGTGCAACGCGTTACGCAGCACCTCCCGGTCGTCGAACGGCAGCACCTCTCCCGCCACGTACTGGCCGCGCTCATGCCCTTTCCCGGCCACCACCAGGATGTCTCCCGTTCGCGCGCGTTCGACCGCCATCTGGATGGCCGCGGCGCGATCGGGTTCGACCGCGATCCGGGCCCGCTGGTCGACCGGAACCTTGACGACCCCGTCGAGCATGCTGGTGATGATCGTCACCGGATCTTCACCGCGCGGATTGTCGTTCGTAAAGACCACGGCGTCGGCCAGCCGGGCGGCCACCTCCCCCATGAGGGGACGCTTGGCGCGGTCGCGGTCGCCGCCGCACCCGATGACCATGGTCAGCCGGCCTTCGGCGGTCTTCCGCAGCGAGGAGAGCACAGCCTCGATCGCACCGGGTTTGTGCGAGTAGTCGACGAGAGCGGTGAAGTCCTGTCCCTCGTCGACGGACTCCATCCGACCGGGCACTCCGGGAGCCGCCGCCACCCCTTCGATCGCGGTGTCCAGAGGGATCCCGGCCTCAACCAGGCCGACGACGGCGGCCATGGCGTTGGAGACGTTGAACGGGCCGGGCAGCCGCACCGACGCGTCGGCCTCGACACCGCCCGGCCCCACGATGCGGAACGTGCTGCCGTCGCGAGCCAGCCGGATGTCCGTCGCGCGCCACTCCGCCTCGGGGTCCTCCGAGGTGGAGAACGTGGTCACCGGGACCTCGCCGCGGGCGTTCACCATGTCGATGAGAGCGCGACCGAAGCGGTCGTCGCGATTGATCACCGCGACCTTGGCGAACTCGGGAGTGAACAGCCGCGCCTTGGTGTCGAAGTACTCGCGCAGGTCAGCGTGGAAGTCCAGGTGGTCCTGGGAGAGGTTGGTGAAGACGGCGACATCGTACAGGGTCCCGCCGACCCGTTCCATGGCCAGGGCGTGGCTGGACACCTCCATGGCGGCGGCGACGACGCCCTGCTCGCGCATGACGGCGAACAGGGCGTGCAGATCCGTCGCTTCCGGTGTGGTCAGCGAGGAGTTGACCCGTTCGTCGCCCACGCGCATCTCGACGGTGCCGATCAGCCCGGTCGCGACGCCCGATGCACGCAGCCCGGCTTCGACGAGATAGGTGACGGTGGTTTTACCGCTGGTCCCTGTGGTGCCGATGAGCAGCAGTTCGTCGGCCGGGTAGCCGTACACCCAGGCGGCGATCTCGCCGAGGCGGGCGCGCGGGTCGTTCACGGTGAGGACCGGGAGCCGGGTCGCGGCGGCCCGATCGTAGCCGGCCGGGTCGGTCAGGATCGCCACCGCACCGGCCTCGGCGCTCTGAGCGGCGAAATCAGCTCCGTGCACCTGCCCTCCCGGTAGCGCCGCGTACACGTCCCCCGGACGCACCCGACGGGAGTCGTGGGTGATCCCGGTGATCGTCGTCCCGGCGATGTCGGGCTGTTCGGCGCCGACCTCGGGCGCCGCACCCGCTGGTGCCGCCTCGTCGGAGTCGATACACGTGACGAACGCGTCCGACCCGAGAATCCGGGCGAGCTCGGGCAGCGGGCGGATCTGGTTCTGATCTGGTCGCATTACCGGTGGCACGTCGTGAGGCTATCGGGTGTTGTGGGCAGGGGGTTAATCCACGAAGGGCGAAGGCGGGCGCGCGGTCCGCGGCAGCCCGGGGCGGCCGGCGGGCTCCGCAGGTCCGATGACCGCGGCTTGACCTTTTCCCCACCCTGAAGGACGGGGGATGCGGCCTCAACCATCTCTGGTCACTCGTCCTCGTACAGTCGGATGTTGGGCGCGTCGCCCTCCGTCGGCGGGATCTGCAGCGTCTTCATCCCAAAGGACATGACGTCGGCGAACACCGGGCCCGCCGCCTCGCCGCCGTAGTAGCTCGTCTGCGGGTCGTGCAGCACGACCTGGACGATGAGCTCGGGGGCGTCCGCCGGGGCGAAACCGGCGAAGGTCGAGGTGTACCCGCCCCCGGGGTAGCCGCCGGTGTCGGGGTCGACCCGGTTCGCGGTGCCGGTCTTGCCCGCCACCCGGTAGCCGGGGATCCGGGCCTCCTGGGCGGTACCTTCGTCGCCGGTGACCGCTTCGAGCATCAGCTTGAGCTCGTCCGCCGTCTTCTCGCTGACGACCCGCTCCCGCTTGGGGTCCCCGGCCTGGGTGAACGTGCCGCTCTCGTCGACGGTGCCGGCCACGACGGTCGGCTCCACCCGGACGCCGTCGTTGGCGACCGTGGCATAGACGCTCGCCAACTGCACGGCGTTGACCGAAAGCCCTTGGCCGAAGGAGATCGACGGGAGCTGCGTGCCCCACCACTCGTCGGGATCGGTCAGGATGCCCGCGTTCTCGCCCGGCAGGTCCAGACCGGTGGGCTGGCCGAAACCGAACTTGCCGAGGTACTCGTAGAGCCCCTTCGCCCCGAGCTGCTCCCCCACCAGGATCATTCCGACGTTGCTGGACCGCGCCATGATGCCGTTGAGCGTCATCCGCTCGGTCTCGTGCTCCTCGGAGTCGTTGAACGTCTGGTCGTGGCGCTGGAGGGAGTCGGGAACGGTGTAGACCCTCTCAGGCGTGGTGACCCCCTCCTCCAGAGCTCCGGCGGCCGTGATGACCTTGTTGGTGCTTCCGGGCTCGAACGCCTCGCCCACGGCCCCGTTGGTCCGGTCCTCGGCGGCGGAGCCTCGATGTCGTCCGGGGAGTAGGTCGGGTAGTCGGCCATCGCGACGATCTCTCCCGTCGGCCTCATCGCGATCACACTGCCTCCCTCGGCACCCAGCTCCTCGACGCGTTCGGCCAGCGCCTGCTGGGCGTGCCACTGGATGTCCTGGCCGAGGGTGAGCCGGACGTCCCGGCCGGGAACGGGTTCCGTGGCCAGTCCACCCGCCATGGGGATCTGGGTCCCGGTGATCCCCGTCTCCACCTGCTGCTTGCCGGGCCGGCCCGCCAGCGTCTCGTCCATGACGCTCTCCAGGCCCTCAAGGCCGCGGCCATCGGCCCCTACGAAGCCGATGAGGTCCGCGGCGCCGGTCTCCTCGGGATAGACACGCTTGTAGTCGACCTGGGATCCCACGCCCTCAAGACCGAGCTTCTCCAGTTCCTTCCACTCCGCGGGCGGGACCTCCTTCTTGATGATCTCGAACCGGCTCGGCTCGGCGGCGACCTTGGCCGCGACCTCTTCCCTGTTCAGGCCGAAACGCTCGGCCAGATCGTCGGTGACGACGTCGCGCTTGGACTCGGGGATCTCACCCGGGTCGACGAAGACGGTGCGCACCTCGACCGAGACCGCCAAGCGTTGCCGTTGGCATCGGTGATCTCCCCGCGGGTGGTGGGAATGTCGATCGTGCTCAGCCGCATGTCGGCCGCTGCGGCGGCGTAGCTCGGGGCGTCTATGGCCTGGATCTGCACCAGTCGCCCGGCGAACAGCACCATCACGACCATGATCAGGACACCGGCGGTCTTGATGCGGCGCTGCGGGTCGCGGCGGCGGAACCGGCGGCGCAACGGCGGCACGGAACCCGGCACTCCCCCGCTCCGGGAGGAGGCGGACGGGCGTCGGGGCG
>NZ_LAJC01000044.1 GCF_000981225.1 Allosalinactinospora lopnorensis | reverse complement strand
CGGTCACCCGGCCCGCCCGGCCCCGGTGGGTCGGGGCCGGGCGGGCGGCCCGTTCGCGGAACGCGGTGTTCCCGGCCTTGCGCGCTGTGTGGAAGAACGCTTGGCCACACACGGCCATCCGGTGAACGCTATGGGGCATTCATTGAGATCCGGTTATCGGATAATAGGATGCGGCGCCCTCGCCTCCTTGTATGGGCGTGTTTCCGGGGACACCCGGCCCGGGGCGCGCGATTCCCGAACCGGAGGGCGGTTTCGAGTGCCAAGGGCGGCATCCGAATCGCCGCAGACTTGGTTAGGCTGTGGCCTGGCCTATCTATTGGTCGAACGCCGATCGCCGGAGAACTCTGACCTCGTTTTCCCCGACCGGACGACCAGAACAAGGGAAGGGGGCGGTGTCGCGTGGATCGCTGCGCGCTGTTCGTGGACGCCGGCTACCTCCTCGCCGACGGCGCGATGGCTGTGCACGGAACCCGCAACCGCGATTCCGTGTCATGGGATTACGCGGGTCTCGCCCGTCTCCTCAACGAGGTGGCGCGTGACCGCACGGGTCTTTCGCTGCTGCGGTGCTACTGGTACGAGGCGACGGCCGACGGCCGCCGTACTCAGGAGCAGGACGGCATCGCGGACATCCCCGGGATAAAGTTCCGAGCTGCGCGTATCCGTCCAGGCAGGCGGGAGGGTGTTGAAAGCTATGTGCAACGGGACCTGACGACGCTCGCGCGTACAGGGGTGCTGTGCGAGGCGATCCTTGTCAGTGGGGACGAGGACATGGCCCAGGTCGTGTCGGACGTCCAGGACCTCGGTGTCCGGGTCACCGTCATGCACATTTCCGTCGAGGGCAACTGGACCATCTCGCGGGCGCTGCGCCGCGAGTGCGACGACCTAATCGAGATCGGCGCCGGTCACCTGCGCCCGTATGTGAACCTGCTCTCGGGCGCCGGTGCCGAAGGCGAGGCCGCGCAGTCCGTACCGGCCGCCCCGCTCAGCAACGGCCAAGGGCACACGGCGGCGAACGTTACACGGCAACCCGTCACAGCACACGCCGGGGCTTCGCGGGTGGAACCGGCGACCACGTCCTCCGGCGGGCTTGAGGCGATGTTCGCGAACACCGGTGGGCAGCAGCCCATGAGCGGCAACGCCATGGACCAGTTGCGGGCGATGCAGCAGAGCCTCGCCCAGCACAGGGGCGGCGACCACCTCGCTCCGCAGGAGCCCGGTTCCGGGAACGCGCCGCGGTCGAACAACTCGGGCCCGATCGACGCGAACGGGTTCCCTTCGGGCGGTCAGACACCTCCGCAGGCGCAGAACACCGGGGCGCATCCGGGGATGGCGGCCAACCCGCCCACCGGTCCCAATCCGGCGTTCGGCAATCCGCCCACCGGAGCTCACCCCAGTATGCGCGGCCCGGCTCCTGAGGGGTACGGTCCCCCGCAGCCGCAGAACCGGCCGGCCCCGCCGCCTCCACCGCAGCACCAGACGGGCGCGCAGCACCCTCCGATGATGGGAGGCGGGCAGCCGCCGCAGTACGAGCAGCGCGGGCAGCCGCCGCCCAGAAACGCGCCGCCACCGGATCCCAGATACGGGCCTAATACAGGGGAGAACCCGGGGTTTGGAGGTAACACCGGCCCAAACCCTACTTTTGGGGCCAGTACGAAGGCTGAAGCCAGCTTCAGGAATGCTCCCGGACCCCGCGAGGGATCCGGGACCGCTACTGGCCCCCACCCCGATCCAAGGGTCCAGCACGGCCCTTACACCGACCCGACGCCGAGTGTGGGGTACATCCCTCCCGGAGCGTCGGTGGCCCGCACGATCGAAGACGCGGTGCATGTCGCGCGCCGAGAGGGGAACGACTTCGCCGAAGCGATAGCGCGTGACGCACCGGCCCTGTGGTTGGAGGCGGTGCTGGCCCGCAGACCCAGACTGCCTTCCGACCTGGAGGCGCGGTTGCTGCAGGGCTCGGCGCTGCCGGTCGATTTCCTGCTGCGTGACGAGGTCCGCCAATCGCTGCGGCAGGGGTTCTGGGACGCTCTGGAACGCGCTCGGACCTAGCGGCCGGGACGCGCCGTGTGGCGGCGAGGACGCAGGGAGGGTGACAGTGACCCGCGTGACGACGGCCGATCTTGATCGGCTGGAATTCCGAGCCGTGCAGTCCGGTGACCACGTCGATGTCGCCCAGGAACTCCTCGACCTGGCCAACAGTGTCGACGCCGACAGCGAGATCTCCCGGGCGGAGCTCTTCGTCCGCGCCGGTGAACAGTGGGAGATGGCCCAGGAGTACGAACGCGCCTCCGCCGCCTACCAGCGTGCGATCGACGACGGCGGCGTGACCATCATCGACGCCCGCGCCCTGCTGGCCGGCGCCCTCCTGGAGCTCGACCTGATCGACGCCGCCTACGGGCAGCTAGAGCACATGCGGGTCGAGGGTCCGCGCAACCTGCCCACCTACATCCACATCGCCGAGACCCTGCAGGCCCACGGCGACCTGGAGGGGGCGCACAGCTGGGCGACCCTCGGCGTGCAGCGATTCCGGCACCAGGACGTCACCCCCTACATCCACGATCTCCTCACAGAGCTCTTACGGTCGCGTTTCCGGATCCGGATGGATCTGGGGCTGAAAGAGGACGCGCTCGACCGGCTGCTCGACGACTGAGCGGGGCCGCGGGAAGACCCGCGCCGGGGCGCGGTCGGCGGGGTTCACCTCGGACGCATGGGCCGCGCCCTGCGTATCACGGACCGCGGCGCGCTGTCAGCGGATTCCCGGGTGACACACGCCTATCTTGCGATGTTCACTGCCCTTCGACACTAGATGTAGTATCGCTTCCGCTGGTGGTTCACCAAGGGCACGCCCCGCGGTGAGGCAAGAGGGAACCCGGTGCGAGTCCGGGACTGCCCCGCAGCGGTGAGCGGGAACGAACAGCGGCGCGAACGACGCACGTGAGCGCGCTTCCGAACGCCGTCATCAGGCACTGGGCGCCACGCCACGGCCCCGGGGAGCGACGGCCGGTAGGCCCGGCCGGATTCCGGCCGCAGCCGCCCGCGAGTCCGAAGACCTACCACCAGTGCGCGCCGGGCGCGCATGAGAAGCGGGGCCTCGAGGGTGGGCCGCCGTGAAGCAGAGGGACCTCCGGCCACCGGACCGGCACGGCCGGCGCCGCGCTTCGCCCTTCTTCGCACGGTACACACCTCGAAGCCCCGACCGGTTTTCCGCACTACCTGGTTGGAGCCACGATGACCTTCGACACCGATGTCGCCTCGGCAGAGCCGGCGTCCGCGAACCCTCCCGCCGATCCGATGGAGCGGGTTGCTCTGCTGGTCGGCGAAGCGTGCGCGGGACTCGCGGGGGTGTCGGAGGAGGCGGTTCTCGCCGAGACCCGGCGCAACCTCTACCCGGGAATCCTTTCCGAGGAGCTGGAACTCGCGCTGGTCATGGCGGCGCGGTCGTTCGTCGAGACCGACCCCGGCTACTCCCACGTCGCCGCGCGGCTGCTGCTGGACAAGCTCCGCCGCGAAGCCCTGACCTTCCTCTCCGGCCGCCCCGACGAGGCCGGGCAGGCCGAGATGGCCGGACGCTACCCCGACTACCTGGTGTCCTATGTCGAGCGCGGCGTGCGGCTCGGCCAGCTCGACCCCGAACTCGCGAAGTTCGACCTGGCCCGTCTCGGCGCCGCGCTGCGCCCGGAGCGCGACCTGGAGTTCAACTACCTCGGCCTGCAGACCCTGTACGACCGCTACTTCCTGCACAGTGAAGGAACCCGGTACGAGCTTCCGCAGGCGTTCTTCATGCGGGTGGCCATGGGCCTCGCACTGCGGGAGGACGACCGCGAGGCGCGCGCCGTCGAGTTCTACGAGCTGCTCTCCTCCTTCGACTTCATGTGCTCGACGCCGACGCTGTTCAACTCCGGGACCCAGCGCGCCCAGCTCTCCTCGTGCTTCCTCACGACCGTTGGCGACGACCTGCACTCGATCTTCCACGGCATCAGCAACAACGCGCTGCTGTCCAAGTACTCCGGCGGCCTCGGCAACGACTGGACACCGGTGCGCGGGATGGGTGCCCACATCCGTGGGACCAACGGCAAGAGCCAGGGCATCGTGCCCTTCCTGAAGATCGCCAACGACACCGCCGTGGCCGTGAACCAGGGAGGCCGGCGCAAGGGCGCCGTCTGCGCCTACCTGGAGACGTGGCACATCGACGTCGAGGAGTTCCTCGACCTGCGCAAGAACACGGGGGACGAGCGCAGGCGCACCCACGACATGAACACCGCCAACTGGGTGCCCGACCTGTTCCTGCGGCGCGTCGAGGCCGATGCCGAGTGGACGCTGTTCTCCCCGGACGAGGTCCCCGATCTGCACGACCTCTACGGAACCGCGTTCGCCGAGCGGTACGAGGCCTACGAGCGGGCGGCCGAGGCCGGCGGGATCAAGGTGTGGCGCCGGGTGCGGGCGGTGGACCTGTGGCGGCGCATGCTCACGATGCTGTTCGAGACCGGCCATCCGTGGATCACCTTCAAGGACCCGTGCAACCTGCGCTCCCCGCAGCAGCACACCGGTGTGGTGCACTCGTCCAACCTGTGCACCGAGATCACCCTGAACACCAGCGCCGACGAGGTCGCCGTGTGCAACCTCGGCTCGGTCAACCTGGCCCGGCACGTAACGGAGGAGGGCATCGACGCCGCGCGGCTGCGCCGCACCGTCCGTACCGCTGTGCGGATGCTCGACAACGTCATCGACGTGAACTTCTACACGATCCCCGAGGCGGAGCGCGCCAACATGCGGCACCGCCCGGTGGGGCTGGGCGTCATGGGCTACCAGGACGCGCTGTTCCAGCAGCGCCTTCCGGTCTCCTCCCGGGAGGCGGTGGAGTTCGCCGACGAGAGCATGGAGCTGATCTCCTACCACGCGATCACGGCGTCGATGGAGCTGGCCGCGGAGCGCGGGACGTACGAGAGCTTCGACGGCTCGCTGTGGAGCAAGGGCGTGTTGCCGATCGACTCGCTGCGCGCACTCGCCGAAGCCCGCGGGGGCGACCTCGACGTCGACACGACGGAGCGACTGGACTGGGAGACCCTGCGCACTCAGGTGCGCACCGTGGGAATGCGCAACTCCAACGTCATGGCGATCGCCCCGACGGCGACCATCGCCAACATCACCGGTGTCGGCCAGTCGGTCGAGCCGATCTACCGCAACCTGTACGTGAAGTCGAACATGTCCGGTGACTTCACCGTGGCCAACCCCTACCTGGTCCGCGACCTCAAGGATCGGGGCCTGTGGGACGAGGAGATGGTCGCCGAGCTGAAGCTGCACGACGGCAGTCTCGGGCGCGTCGACCGGATCCCCGGCGACCTCAAGGAGCTGTACGCGACGGCCTTCGAGATCGACCCGTCCTGGCTGGTCGACGCGGGGTCGCGGCGGCAGAAGTGGATCGACCAGGCGCAGTCGCTGAACCTGTACATGTCCGGGCCCAGCGGTCGCAAGCTCGACGAGCTCTACCGCCGCGCCTGGCGCAAGGGACTCAAGACCACCTACTACCTGCGTTCGCAGAGCGCGACCCACGTGGAGAAGAGCACGCTCAAGGGCACCGACGGCCGGCTCAACGCGGTCGCCGCGGCACCGGCTCCGGGCGTCTCCGCCGCTTCGCCCGCGCCGAGCCCCTCGGCGGTCCCGCCGGCACCCGACTCCGACGCGGGCGCCGCCTGCTCCGTCGACGACACCGACTGCGAGGCCTGCCAGTAGGGCGGCACACCCGCCGCGCACACCCCACGCACGCCGGGGCGGCGCCGGGAGCCCCCGCGCCGCCCCTGACCGCGAAAGAGCTGATTACCCTTTATGACCAGCGTTTTCGACCCCGATACCACCGGCCTCGGCGAGATCCGGCGGGACGCCGACCGGGTCAGCGTCGACGACAAGGCGATGATCAACTCGCGCGCCGACGTCAACCAGCTGCTCCCGCTCAAGTACCACTGGGCCTGGGACAAGTACATCGCCGGCTGCAACAACCACTGGATGCCGACCGAGGTCGCGATGCAGGCGGACATCGCGCTGTGGAAGTCCCCCGATGGCCTCAGCGAGGACGAACGGCTGATGCTCAAGCGCAACCTCGGCTTCTTCGCCACGGCGGAGTCCCTGGTGGCCAACAACATCGTGCTGGCGGTGTACCGGCACCTCACCAATCCCGAGTGCCGCCAGTACCTGCTCCGCCAGGCGTTCGAGGAGGCCGTGCACACGCACACCTTCCAGTACATCTGCGAGAGCCTCGGCCTGGACGAGGGCGAGCTGTTCAACATGTACCGGGAGATCCCGTCCATCACCGAGAAGGACACCTGGGCGCTGCGGTACACGCAGAACCTGGAGAACCCGGACTTCAGCACCGGCACCCCCGAGGCGGACCAGGCGTTCCTGCGCGACCTGGTGGCGTTCTACGTCGTCTTCGAGGGGATGTGGTTCTACACCGGGTTCGCCCAGATCCTGTCGCTGGGGCGGCGGAACAAGATGGTGGGCATCGCCGAGCAGTACCAGTACATCCTGCGTGACGAGTCGATCCACCTGAACTTCGGCATCGACGTGATCAACCAGATCAAGATCGAGAACCCGCACCTGTGGAGTGAGGGGTTCCAGGCCGAGGTGCGCACCATGCTCGCCGAGGCGTGCGAGCTGGAGGTCGCCTACGGGCGCGAGACGATGCCGCGGGGGATCCTCGGCCTCAACGCCGGGCTGTGCGAGCAGTACATGCGCTTCATCACGGACCGGCGCGCCGAGCAGATCGGCCTGGCGCCGATCTTCGGTGAGACGGAGAACCCGTTCCCGTGGATGTCGGAGATGATGGACCTGAAGAAGGAGAAGAACTTCTTCGAGACCCGGGTGATCGAGTACCAGACCGGCGGCGGCCTCGACTGGGACTGACCGGGAAGACCCGCTCTCCTCCCTCATCGTGGAGGGAGGGGGCGGTTCCGGGAGGAGTCCGGGAGTTATCGGGGTTCTCCCGGCCGGCGCCCTGCTTCCGGTAGGGCGCCGGCGGTTCGTCCAGCACCGCCACGGGTGAGCGCGGGCGATGGGTTCAGGGCTACCTCGGCTTGTCAGTGTTGCCAGTTGGTGGGGACGAGCAGGGATTCTGCGGCGAAGGCCGGCCGGAGTTCGGCGTGCCACCGCCGCAGCGTTGGGCAACCGGTCTCATACCAGGCCGATGCGAAGCGGGCGGCCTCAGTGCCGAGAGCGGAATCGGTGTGCAGGACGGAGCCGTCGCGGCGCACCCATGCGGCGCGGTGGTCCTCGGTGACGATGGCGCAGAACCCGCCCCAGGGGTCGAACTCGGGATGGTCGAGGTAGGCGCGGGTGGTGCGGGAATCGTTCGCGCCGAGGTAGAACCACAGGTCGTTGTAGGCACCGGTCTCCAGGGCGGGAAACACCTCGGGGAGGTGGCCGGGCTCTCCGGTGATTTTGGCGCCGGGGCGGCCACTGGCCTCGGGTGGGCGCAGCGGGCCGACGGCGGTCATGAAGTCCGACCACAACCGGGGATAGACGGTTTTGCCGGGGCGCATTGCCATGGTCGGGTGCATCCCGCCGTGCGCGATGGGGGCGAGGATCAGCCCGTCGTCGGTGAGCCGGTCGAACCAGGCCGGTGGGATGCCGGCGATGCCAACGGTGACGATGATCCGGTCGAAGCGTCCGGACTCGGCGGTCGGCCCGCCGTAGCCGTCGGCGTAGACCACGCGAACCAGATCATCTATGCCGAGCCGGCGGATGGATTCCGCAGCACCGGCCGCAGCGACATCACCCGCTTCAACGGTGACGACCTCGGCCCCGGTGATGGTCGCGATGAGCGCCGCATTGTACCCGGTGCCGGCCCCGATTTCCAAGACCCGCATGCCCGGGGAGAGGTCGAGTTCTTCGAGCATGGGGCCCATGATCGTGGGCGCGCTGGAGGATGATGCGGGCTCGTCGGAGCGGCTGGGCATGATGGTGAGCAACGAGGCGTCGCTGTAGATGATGCCGAGCACCTCGTCGGGCGGAGGCGAGTCCTGGGGAACGCCGTAGCGCTCGCCGCGGTAGTAGAACGCCTCCACGCAGTGGTGCCGCTGGACCGTGGCGAACGCGCGGTGCACGGCGTCGGTGGTGATGGCGCCCTGGCGGCGTAGCGCGTCGGCGTAGCGGCGGAGCCGCTCGGTCATCTGGTCGGGTGCTGCGGTCACCTGGTGGTCCCCCTAGATCGTGATCGCCGGTGTGAAGGTCGCTCGGGGGTCGTCGGGTTCGACGACGGGCCCGTCCGTCGTTTCCACCCACGCGTGCGAGGCCGGTGGGGGTGAAGAGACCCCGACGACCCACCGCACTCGGGCGCCGCGCATGCGGAACAGCAGCGCAACCGCCACCGACCGCGGCAGGCACCCATGTGGGCTCGCGCACCGCAGACTGACGGTGACCACGGCGGCGTGCGCGGCCTCGGCCGCTGCAGGGGTCGCCGGGGGCACTCCGGCGAGCAGGGCGCGCAGGATGCGGCGGATGCGCACCGGCCGTCCTCGGGTCATGGCCAGGAGCAGCCGGGCCGCGGCGACCGCCACGCACCCGAGTACACGGGCCCCCACGGTGAGGGCGGAGGGGCGTCGCAGCACGACCTGCGGGCTCACGTAGCCGTCTCCGATGTGATGAGCCCGCGCGTGGTCAGGTCGGTGAGCACGGCTTCGGCGTCGCGCCAGGCCCGGTCATCGTCGATGCCGTAGCGGTCACACAGTCGCGTGGCCGCTGCATCGGTGCCGCCGTCGAGCATGGCGGTCAGCACCTCGTAGCCGGAGCGGTTGAGGTGGAACATACGGCCGGTGCGCTCATCGAGCAGCATCGCGCCGTCGTTGGTGGGGGTGAGGGTCACATGGGGGGCGAGTACGGTCATACCGCGGTCTCCCTTGCAGACTCGGTGTGGACGGTACGCGCCCACAGTTCGAGGGCGGCGAGGTCGGTCACATGGCTGGCGGAAGACCGGCCGCGCCCCACCCGGTGAGCGCCCGGCGTAGGATCGCCGGTTCGACCAGCCCGAACTCGGCGAGCAGCGGGGAACGCACCAGGTCGAGCACCGTTCTCCGGTGCTGCGCCCACCCCCGATGTATGTCGGGGGTATAAGACCCTTTGGTGGTGCGGGCGAGCAGCGCCTCGGGAAGCGCGTCGCGCATCGCCTCGACCAACAACGGCTTGAACACCCACGGGTCCGCGCGCTCCCATGGCCGGACGACGAGGCACGCTTCGATGACCGCCCGATCAAAGAACGGGAACACCGGAACCGGCCCGCCGAGCTCGGCCATGGCCTGGCCGTAGGTGGCCGCCGCCGCGGCCGAGGTCCGCACCCGCGCAAGAGCGGCATGAGTGGGCCGGTCGCCCCATGGCTCCGGCGCGGTCTCTACTAGGGCGCCGGCGACCAGGTGCCGGGCATGTCGGCTCGCCCATGGCATCGGCCGCGGGTGGGCCTGCCACGACACTGCGTCCCGGATCGGGCCGACCTCGACGTCGAAGGCCTCGGCCGCCTCCTGTAGCCACCGCTGGTACGGCTGTTCGGTAAGAGCGTGCCGGGCAAGCCGCACGGCTGAGGTGGCGTACAGTGCGGCGTATCCGCGTAGGCGCCGCACCACCCCGCGTCGCCGCTCGCGCAGCAGCGGCCCCAGATTCGCCAGCGGGGCCCCGATCACCTCGTCGCCGCCTTGACCGTTCAGGTGCAGTCGGCTCCGGGCCAGGGTGCGCGCGGTATGCGCGATGCGAGCCGCACCCACTGCAGCGGGCGGCTCATCGCTGCCGTGCGGGACGATGCCGGGAAGGCCGGCGAACAAGGGCGGGGCGTGGTCGAGCACGTCGTGCCATGCGCCGAGGTGGTCGGCGACCAGGCACGCCCACGGTAGATCACCGCTGGCCGCGGACGGGGTCGTCACCAGGCGGACACCATCGGCGCCGACTGCGCTCACGGCCAGTGCGGCCAGCGCTGCGGAATCGAGCCCGCCAGATAGCTCGACTGTGACCGGGCCACCGCTGCGATGCGCCCGGTCAGCGACCGCGCCCTCAAGCGCCGTCCGCAACCCGACGGCCCCCTCCCGCAATGGGGACTCGGCCGGCGGGGGATGCCAGTACCGGGCGGTGCGTGGCACCTGGTCGTCAGCGATCTCGACCCGGTACCCGGCCGGAACCGGGGTGACGGCCTCGAACGGGCTATGTGTCTGGCGAACCGGAACGGGTACCGCCGGGGTGCACATCCGCGCGGCCATCCACACCGGGTCGACCTTGGCCTCGCGCAGGTCGGCGAGCACGCGCGCCCGATCGCTGACAACCGTCGCACGCCCGTAGCGGGTGGTGTAGAGACGGCGCAGACCGGCCGCGTCGCCATAGGCGAGCATGCGCCCTGGCTCGCTCACGGCGAAGTGGTAGCTACCGGGAAGAGTCATCAAGGGGTCATAGTCTCGATGCTCGACTGCCCGGCGTAGGAGTTCGACGAACTCCTGCGGTTCGGCGAGTACGTCACCGATCGCCGCGGCTATCACAGGACCAGCCGCGGCGGTGAGAACGGGGGTGGCCAGCTCGCCGAGGAGCCACGGGCGGCCCGAGGGATGCCGGGCGATGACCGGCCAGTCGGGCTGTTGCTCGATAGCGGGCGCGGCGGCGTCCGGCAGCGCAAGCCACCAACCGCCACGCCCGGGTGAGGGAAACAATGGCTCGCAGACCTCAGACTGGTTGTGACCAGTACCCGGCGCCGTCACCGTCGTCGGCGTGTTCGGAGGCGTACTGACCCCGTGTGATCTCGGTGAAGTCGCCGACCTCGACCACCATCGGGGGCTCATAGGGGGGCGTTGTCGATTCCTGCACGGGGCACCCTTTCTCACTGTCCTATGGGGCTAAACCTGATACCAGGGTCGTCGGTCAGAACCCTCACATAGAGGGGTCTGACCGACTGTGGCCGCGCGGGGGTCTACCAATCGATGGCGCGCTCCACCAGGTGGGTGCGTAGGCTGGTCGCGGTGGCGCCGCACACCGCCCGGCGCTCGGCCTCGACCCGCGCCCCGGCGAGGATTCTCGCCTGCTCCCGGGCCTGCTCCTCCGGGGCGGACAGGCACGGGGCGATGACCTCGCGCACGTGGTAGCACTCGCCGTCGCCGACCTGGTGGACCATCCCGACCACATAGGTGCGGGCCAGTCGGCGCAGCGCGGTCTCGCGGGGCAGCACGTCCCGGAGCCGATAGCGGACCCGCGTTCCGCGGAGGTCAGCCTCGGCCTGGTAGGTGATGCTCTGCCAGTCCTCCTCGACCACGGTGGGGACGACGTCCATCGCGGTCGCCCAGGAGTGGAGTTCGTCGTAGGTGCGGGCCGTGCGGACGTCGATCGCCGGGCTGTCGCCGCGCTGCTGGGGAACCAGACGCAGCGGCGGGCGGCCGGGCTGAATGGTGGTCACTGTGCTGCCTCCCCCCGCAGGAGCCGGTTCACTTCGGCCTTGCGGTAGCGGTGGTGCCCGCCCAAGGTGCGAAGCGAGGACAGCGCGCCGCGCCGGGTCCAGTTCTTGACGGTTTCGGGGTGCACCCGAAAGACCGCCGCGACCTCGGCGGTGGTCAACAACACCTCAGCCTGGTGCGGGGTGCGGGTTCGGGGGTCACGGCTGTACCTCCGCCACCTCGCGCCGGGCCAGCAGGTCGCGGACCAGCGGCGCCAACTCGGCGCGCAGATCGTCGAGACCATCGCCCTGGCGGCGTTCTCCGATTGCGGCGGCCTGTGGGCGGGGGCGATGCGCGGCATCGCGAACGTAGGGACGGATCAGCGCCGCACGAGCAGCGAACACCGGAGCGTGCGGCCCGTAGACGGGCAGCTCCGGCCACGATGGCCGCGCGGGAAGCCCCACCACCAAACGCGCCAACCGAGCCGAAACGCGTTGTCTAGCCGGACGCGTGCTCACTTCGCGAGCCCAGAACAGAAGCGCTGTCAGGGGAACGAGCAGGGACAGTGTGAAGCGCATAGGTATCAGCTCCGTTTGCGACGATGTGCCGCTACGGTGGGAAACAACTAGGTGACGATCATCATGAATCGAAAACTTCTAAATTTCAAGCCAAAGACAGAAAAGATCCCATTCTCGGGTGTGCTCTAGAGTGATGACCCATGCAACGGACGTACAGCCCGTCAGTTCGGCGTAGGCGACTCGCCGCGGAACTTCGCAAAGCTCGTGACCTCTGCGGGTACACAGGCGCCCGCGCTGCCGCGAAGTTGGGATGGCCCCATTCGAAGCTGACGAAGATCGAAGCCGCCAAGCAAGGCGTTAAGCCTGCCGACCTGGTGAAACTGATGGATCTCTACGACGTCAGCGACGCGGACACCCGCGACGCGATGCTCCGGTTAGCGCGAGAATCCAAGGAACGCGGCTGGTGGTGGAAGTACCGAGACATCTTCGGCGACCGAGCCCTGCCCGACTTCGAGGCGGAAGCATCGGGCATTCGTTGCTGGCAGGCGCAGCTCGTCCCCGGCCTTCTCCAAACCCCGGACTACATCGAGGCAGTCTTTCGGGCGGGAAACGCCCGGGAAGATGCTGTCGTGCACCGGCATGTGAAGGGCCGGATCGAGCGCCAACAGATCCTCAATGGCGTGCACCCGCCCCGGTTCTCCGCGATCCTCGACGAAGGTGCACTGCGGCGCCAGATCGGCGGTCGAGCCGTGCTGCTGGAGCAGTTGCAGCACCTTTGCAACATGGCAACGCGCCATAACATTGACCTGCGGGTTCTTCCCTATGAGGCGGGCGAACACCAGGCGTCGAACGGGTCGTTCACGGTCCTCGATTTCCCGAACCCCCTCGACCTCCCCGTGGCGTTCACCGAAACCGTCACGGCTAGCATCGTGATAGAGGAAGAGGCCGAAATCGCCACATACAACGACGTGTGGGCGAACGTCCAAGGAGCGGCGTTGACGCAGGCGAGATCAGTCGAGTTCATCCAGCAGGTGATACGCGGCCTTACCTAGCCTCTTAGGAAGACCTGAGTGATACCCATGATCGACCTGGAGTTCCACAAGTCCTCCTACAGCGGGAACCGGCAGGACTGTGTGGAAATTGCCAAGCATGCCGCGATCGGCGCGGCGGTGCGCGACACCAAGAACCGGCGGCTCGGACACATCGAGATCCCCGCGGCAGAGTGGACGGCGTTCCTGAAGGCCGCAAAGGCTGACAAGCTGTAGTCCTAAACACGAGGGCCCTCACCTGTAGCAAGGTGAGGGCCTCGTGTACCTAGTCGCTTCTTCAAGCAATACCCATCGGGGATGCTATCGCGGCACCGTGCCTTCCACCAGACTCCGCACCCGGTCAGACCTTGCCAGTGCCCCGGCATCCTACGCACGGGCGTTCTGCACGCTTTCCGTCGTTGACGATGGTGGCCATGCCGCTGCCGCCGCACATTCCGCAGTCCTGCTCCTTACCGTGCTTGCCCATTCACACCTGCCCAAGGAGGTTGCCGGGTCGGTCCAGCCAAACATGCTGGCCGTTGGGGGTGACGGTGAGGCCGAAGCGGCCCCGGCCGGGTTCGCCCCACCCCGCCCACGCCAGGTAGGCCGCCTCCGCCTCGCTCCACAGGTCGCGGGGGCCGCGCTGGGTCACCTCGGCGTCCCCTCCCTCGCCGGAATGGACCGCGAGGGCGTGGGACTCGCTGAGCAGGTGACGCAGGGCCAGCCGGTGGGAACCGCCGGGGTGGTCGGCGCCGTTGAGGGACACCCCGGGCAGCATCCCCGCCAGTGCGAGCCGCAGCCCGTCCCCGGCGCGGGAGAGCCGCCGCGGGTCTACCCGAGGTGTGCTTTCGCGCGCTTCGCCTTCGATCGGGGGGTGCGTAGGGCGTTGGGCGCGCAGCATCATGTAGGCGCACTCGCTGTGGAACCGCCCGATGGCCTGTTCACCGGCCACAGTGAGCGTGGCCTTGTGTCCAGCGCCGAGCGCGCCGTGCATCCATGGCAGTGCGATCACCCCGCCGGGGCGCGTCTGCTCCACCCACGCGTAAGGGATGGTGACCGCGCCGCAGGTGACGTGCACGCGGTCGTATGGGGCGTTCTCGGGCCAACCATGGGCGCCATCGCCTACGACCAGGGTCGGGGAATACCCGGCGCGCTCCAGGTTCGCCGCTGCCTGCTTGGCGACCTGCTCGTCCACCTCGACCGTGGTGACCTTGTCCGAGCCGAGGCGGGCTGAGAGCAGGGCGGCGGTCCACCCGGTTCCGGCACCGATCTCCAACACCCGGTCGCCGGGGTAGGGGGCCAGCAACCCCAGAAAGTCGAACACCATGCTCGGCGCCGAGCACGAACTGGTGTGATTGATGGTCCTCCACGGCGATTCGTTGGTCAGTTCGGTGGCGCCGTCGTCGATCTGGGTGACGATCGCGCTGTCGCTGTTCACCGTGGACCACCAGGTGTCCGGATCGGCGTTGCGGTCGGTCAGTCCGTGTTGGGTGGTCCAAGCGGTGTCGGGCACGAACAGATGCCGGGGCGTGGCGCGCAGAGCCTCACCCCATTCGTGGCTCGGGGATGCCATGCGGCGATGGTAACTTGGCGATCACGTTGAGTCAGAGTGTGGCCCAGGTTCGGTCAGGCCATGGTGAAGGCACGCCCGGGCCGGACCCGCCCCATCCCCCGATCGCCGGGGAACGAGTGCATAGAAGTGGCGATCCTGGGGACGCGTTGTTCGCATGACTCCGGGTAGTCGGTGAAGGGTTCGCTTACCGTATCTCTGAGTCGAGGCCGTGAGATGTCGAAAGAAGATGCTTCCAGCGCGCGGGGCGATGGGACGTCCGCGGGGCGGGGGGTGTTCGGCCGGCTGCGGGGGGCGTTGCAACGGGCCCGCGGCCACGGTGGTCCCGAACGCGAGTCCCTCCTCCTCATCCTCAAGAGCACGTTGGCCGCTACGGCGGCCTGGTTCATCGCGCAGGAGCTCCTGCAGTCGGAGTACCCGGCCTTCGCGCCGTTCGCCGCGGTGCTCATGCTGCAGGTGACGGTGTACCAGTCGGTGCTGCAGTCCATGCGGTTCGTGCTGGCGGTCGCGCTCGGCGTCTCCTTGCAGGGGCTGCTGGGGTTCCTCCTCACGCCGCACATCTGGACGTTCGCCGTCGTCACCCTCGTAGCGCTGGTCATCGGCCGGTGGCGCCGCCTGGGGAGCCAGGGGAGCCAGGTCGTCACCGCCGCGTTCTTCGCCTACACCGCGTTCCTCAGCGTCACCGAGACCCCGGACCGGCTGAACCTGTTGGCCAGCCTCATCCTGCTGGTGCTGATGGGCAGCGCGATCGGTGTCCTCGTCAACATCCTGATCGTGCCGCCGATGCGCTACCGCAGCGCCGAGTACGGTGTCACCAACCTGGCCAGCGCCGTCCAGGGGCTCATCAGCGACATCTCCGCGGCTCTGAGCGACGGGCGGAGCAGGGAGGGCGACAGTGAGGACTGGTGGTACCGCACCGACGACCTCGAAAAACTCGCCGACCAGACGCAGCACACCATCACCGGCGCCGAGGAGAGCGTCCGCTGGAACCCGCGCCGGCTGCTGCTGAACGAGGAACCGCCCTTCGGCGGCTACCGCACCGTCGTCGACCGGATGCGGCGCATCAGCGCGCACCTGAGTTCCCTCGTCGAGACGCTGCGCCGCACCAGTGACGACCCCGACGTTCCGCACGAGGACTTCCTGCGCCGCTACGGTGCGTTCCTCGGGCACATCGGCGACGCCGCGCATCTGCTGGTCGAACTCGACTCAGCCCGGCTTCGGGAGCAGAGCCGGCAACTGGAGGACTGTGTCGAGCAGGCGCGGAGCGACCAGTCGGCCCTCACCCGGATTACGCAGGAGCACGAGCTCAACCTGGTCGACGAGTCCCGCGTCTACGGTGGCCTGCTCCTCGACGCCGAACGCCTGGTGGAAGAGTTCGACTACATCCACCACACCCTCACGCGTGTGATCCGGCATCCGGAAGACGACCCGGAAGCCCCCCACTCGGCGGAGTCGGGCTGACCGCCATCCTCCACGGCCCTGCGGAGGGCTCCCGGCAGGTCGTCCACAGGGCGGGGCTCACATCAGCGGTTTCCGGTTCCCGGCGTCGCGGCGCATGAGCCACAGGAAGAACGGGGCGCCGCACAGGGCGGTGAGTATCCCCACGGGGATCTCCTCGGGACTGGCCAGGGTGCGGGCGGCGAGATCGGCGACGACCAGGAACACGGCGCCGAGCAGCGGAGCCACCGGGAGAACGCGGCGGTGGTCGGTTCCCACCAGCAGGCGGGCGATGTGCGGCATCATCAGCCCGACGAACCCGATCGCCCCGCTCACGGCGACCATCACCCCCGTAGCCAGGGACGCCAGCACGAACATGACCGCACGGAACCGGTGCACCGGCAGCCCCATCCCCGTTGCGGTCTCCTCGCCCAGCATCAGCACGTTGAGCGAACCCATCTGCAGCACCAGCAGCACCAGTACCGCGAGCAGCACGACCGACGGCAGCGGCAGCATGTCCCAACCGGTCCCGCCCAAACCACCGAGTGTCCAGCGGGTCACCTGCTTCGCGGCGTGCGGATCACCGGAGGTCATGATGATCAGATTGGCGGCCGACAGCATGACCTGCCCCACGACCACGCCCGAGAGGATGAGCCGTGTGGTGGTCGTCCGGCCGCCGGTCTGCGCCAGCAGGTACACCGCGATCAGGGAGGCCAGCGCCCCCAGGAACGCCGATACCGGGAGCGAGTACAGTCCGAAGGCGGTGAAGCCGGAGATCACCACCAGTACCGCGCCGAACGTCGCGCCCGAGGAGACCCCCAGCAGCAGGGGGTCGGCCAGCGGGTTGCGGACCAGCGTCTGCAGCACCACACCGACCAGCGCCAGTCCGGCACCGACCACCGCCGCCAGCAGCACCCGCGGGAGCCGCGCGGTCAGCACGATCGCCTCGTGCGCCCGCGGCCAGGCCGGCTCGACCAGGTCGGGGAACACCCGGTGTGCCAGGATCCGCCAGGTGTCGACGAACGAGATCTCCACCGAGCCGATGATGACCGCGAACGTCATGGTCACCGGTAGCGCGGTGAGCAGCGCCGGGAGCACGACGGGCAGCGGCAGCGGGCCGCTGCGGGCGGGGCCGCCCGCCCCGGATCGGCCGCGGGCGAAAGCCTTTCTCAGCAGCACGCCGGTTAGAACGCGTCGGGGTGGAGCTGCTCGGCGACCTCGGTCACCGCGCCTCCTACGCGCACACCCACCACGACAGAGGACAACGGGAGCACGCCGAACCGCTCCTCGCGGACGGCCGGCGTCCCGGCGAGCGTGGGGTCGGCCAGCACCGCCTGCTTCTTCTCCTCGGCCGTGGTGGCGCCGTAGTCGTAGATGAGGATCGCTTCGGGGGAGCGGTCGGCGGCCTGCTCGATGGAGACGTCGGAGAAGGCGTCGTCCACGTCGTCGAAGACGTTGCTGCCGCCGGCGCGCTCGATGATCTCGGTGCCGATTCCGCCGCCGCCCGAGGTGAAGACCGTGTCGTCGATACTGTCCACGACGAGGACCTCCACGGGATCGACGCCGTCCAGCCGCTCCGAGACGGTCTCGACGTCGGCCTCGATCTCGGCGATGGTCTCCTCCGCCCGGTCCTCGACACCGAAGATCTCCCCCATGTTGCGGAGCTCGGTGGCGACGGTGTCCATCCCCACCGGTCGGTGCACTCCTCCAGGCTTTCGTAGGTTCCGATGCCGAGCTCGGCGAGCGCGTCCCGTCCCCGGCCCTCGGCGGCGTCGAACGCGCTGGCGCCGAACCCGGCGTAGACGAAGTCGGGCTCGGCCTCCAGTAGTTTCTCCAGGGAGGGATACTCATCGGCGAGGACCGGGACCTCCTCGTAGGCGTCGCGGTACTCCGGGAGCACTTCGTCGTCCAGGTAGGCGGTCCCGACCAGCCGGTCCTCCAGGCCCAGCGCGAGCATCACCTCGGTCACGTGCTGGTTCATGGTGACCACGCGTTCCGGGGGAGCGGTCACCTCCACTTCGACGCCGCAGTTGGTGATGGTGACCGGGTAGCCCTCGGCCGGGGCCTCTCCGCCGCTGTCCGGGGCGGCACCGTCACCGCAGCCGGTGAGCGTCAGCGTGAGCGCCGACGCCAGCACCAGGGGTCGGGGCAGGGGAAAACGGTGGGGGACTGATGTGGCACGTCTGGTTCCTCTCGCGGGAGCCGGGCGCGGCGAGAGGTACGGGCACGAGCGATCGTCCCGGCATGTGGTCCTCCCCGGGGTCCGCGCCCCTGGTCGACGACAATGTCGCGACGGCCCAGTCTCCTGACTCCCGGGTCATCGCCTCGCCCGGCCTTCCAGCGTGTGCACGCCGTGGCTCGCTGCGGGGGTCGGCTCACCGGTCACAGTGGCGGGACCGTGCCGGATTCGCACCGGCTTCCTGGTCTCCGTCGCCATGGCCTATCGTAGGGCGCCGCCCGTGCCTCCCAGTGGTCAGGGGCGGTGTTCCGGTGGAGAAGCGGGGCGTGCGGCCTCCCTCGGGCTCGGGCTCGGCCCCGGAATCAGGGAGGTGAGCGGCGTAGAGATCCTGTGATCGGTGCTTTGTGGCCGAAGCCCCGGGTGGTCGTGGCCCTGCTGGGACGGGATATGTCCGACCCGACAAAGAGGCGCGGACAAGGCTGGCCGAAACCACAATCCCGAGCGGGGCGGACCCCCGGCATGATCTCGGTAAGCAGGCATCTTCGTACCGGTTATTGCCCGGAGCGCCTCAGGCGGGTCAGGATCGCCCCTGTCTCTCCCTTCCCCCCACCCCACACGAACGAAAGAAATGAGGGAGCCTAGTGAGCAGCTCCACATTGGCATCGGTCGCGACCTTCGCCGTGTACTTCGTGGTGATGGTCGTGATCGGTTTCTGGGTCTTCAAACGGACCGCGTCCCTGTCCGACTTCGTTCTCGGCGGTCGCCAGCTGAACAGCTGGGTGGCCGGGCTGAGCGCCAACGCCAGCGACTTCAGCGCCTGGCTGCTGCTGGGGCTTCCCGGCGCGATCTACCTGTCCGGGCTGGGCGAGGCCTGGATCGCCGTGGGCCTGGCCATCGGCTTCGCCGCCAGTTGGTACCTGCTCGCGGGCCGGCTGCGCCTCTTCACCGAGCGCGCCACCGACGCCCGGATGGGCGGTGAGTCCAACTCCCTCACCCTCTCCTCGTACCTGGAGAACCGGTTCGGCGACCGGGGCGGGATGCTCCGCGGTGTCTCGGCCGTCCTGATCCTGGTCTTCTACCTCTTCTACGTGGCCTCTGGACTGGTCGCGATGGGCGGCCTGTTCGAGCAGGTCTTCGGCATGTCGGCGAACACGGCCATCGTCCTGGGCGTGTCGATCGTGGTGCTCTACACCTTCCTCGGCGGTTTCCTCGCGGTGAGCTACACCGACGTCATCCAGGCAGCGATGATGTGGATCGCGCTGCTCGTCGTGCCGGTCGTCGCGATCGTCGCGATCTTCATGGACCCGGACAAGGGCGTGGACGGGGACCTCGGATCGGTCTTCGGCGGTGTCTCGGGCCTGGAGGGCGCCTGGAGCCTGTCCGACGCTCTCGTGCCCGTGGTGGTCATCTCCGGCCTGGCCTGGGGCTTCGGTTACCTCGGACAGCCGCACATCCTCGCCCGGTTCATGGGCATCCGCTCCCCGCGCGACGTTCCCGCGGCGGGTGTGATCAGCGTCAGTTGGGCGGTCACCGCCATGGCGCTGGCGCTCGTTGTCGGGTTCACCGGGGTGGCCTACTTCGACCAGCCGCTTGGGGAGGACATGGCCGAGCAGGTCTTCCCGCAGCTGATCCAGGCCCTGATGAACCCGTGGATCGCCGGCTTCCTGCTGGCGGCCATCCTCGCGGCGGTCATGAGCACCGCTGACTCCCAGCTCCTGGTCGCCTCCTCCGCGCTGACCGAGGACGGCTACCGGGCCTTCCTCAAGCGCGACGCCTCACCGATGTCGCTCGTGTGGATCAGTCGTGCCGCCGTTGTCCTGGTCGCGGTCGTCGCCGCCGGGATCGCGCTGTCCGGCAACAACACCATCATGGACCTGGTCGGCTACGCCTGGGCCGGGTTCGGTGCGGGCTTCGGGCCGGTCATTCTGCTCTCGTTGTACTGGCGCCGGATGAACCGGGCCGGCGCGCTCGGCGGGATGATCGTCGGCGGCGCCATGGCCATCATCTGGGACGTCCTGGATGAGCAGGTGCTGGGAACCGGGCTGTACGCCATGGTCCCGGCCGTGGCCGCGAGCTTCCTCGCCATCGCCGTCTGCAACCCCATGGGACGGGTCTCCGAGCAGATGGAGCAGGACTTCGACCGCGTGGACGGGGAGTTCAAGGAGCTCAAGCCGGTCGTCTGAGCACCTTGGCGCACACCGCGCGTGGACCCGCGGACCGGGAAGCGGTCCGCGGGTCCACGCGTTCCGGTGTCACGTCGCGTGCTCTGCTCCATCTGGCGTGTAATAAGAGGTACCGATAGAAAGGTGCCATGTCCGCCAGCAACGATCGCCCCGCTGTGTGGGCCCGGCTTGACGTCCCCGCGGGGCTGGGGCTGGGCACACTGATCGCCGACCTGGACGGGTTCCGGTTGGAGGGCAGCGAAACGGTCGCCGACCAGCGCGACCGGTTCTCCTCCCGGTTCACGGTCCGCGCCGACCTGGCCTGGGTGACCAGTGAGGTCCGCGTCGAGGTGCTGTCGGAGCGCGGAGCGCAGGTGCTCGAACTGATCCGGAGGGGCGAGCACTGGAGGCTCGACGGCAGGCCGGCCCCGTCGCTCAGCGGCTGCGTGGACGTGGACGTCGCGGCCACACCGCTCACCAACACCCTGCCGATCCGCCGCCTGGGACTGCAGCCCGGAGAGTTCCGCGACATCCCGGTCGTCTGGATCGATGTCCCGAGTCTGCAGGTGCGGCGCGTGGTCCAGCGCTACACCAGGCTCGGCTCGGCCGAGGGACGCGAACGCTACGAGTACAGCGATTCGGAGCACGGAGCTTTCGCGCTGACCGTTGACAATGACGGCCTTGTCGTGGACTACCAGGGCCTGGCCACGAGGGTTTCCTAGAGGGAGGTTCCTGGTCGTGGGGTCGGCGTTCGACCGCTGACCTGCGGGATCCGGAGACGTCCCTTCGCGTTATACTCGCGACGTCCAATGCGGCCGGTTCCGGACAGCGGAGTTACGCATAATTCGGCACATAGCGGGTAAACAGTAAATTTTTCGCGTTGACGCAGGTCAGAAGGGTAGCCTGCGCGTGTGGTAGGCGTAGTACCACCCAACGGCGCGGGATTCGTATCGCTTGCGGCACGTCTCGTGCTTCTAAACTCGCTACACGACGCCTCCGGCCTCCCAGGCGTCTGCCTCCCCATCTGAGGAATCCTCGCGTATGAGCATTGAGCAAACCGAGTCGGGACGCTTGATCGTCGGACGCTATCGGCTCTCCCAGCCGATCGGCGAAGGCGGCATGGGCCGTGTCTGGCAGGGCACCGACGAGCTGCTCGACCGCCCGGTCGCCATCAAGGAACTCAGTATCTCCCCGAACCTGCCCCCGCGCGAGATCGATGTGCTGCGGGCCAGGATGCTGCGCGAGGCGCGCAGCGCCGCCCAGCTCAGCCATCCGTCGATCATCACGGTCTTCGACGTCGTCGAGAGCGACGGCCGGCCGTGGATCGTCATGGAGCTGGTGCGCGGCGATTCACTGGGAGATCTGCTCAAACGCGAAGGCGCGCAGCGCCCGAGCGGGTCGCCAGGATCGGCCTGCAGGTGGTCGCGGCCCTGGCCGTGGCGCACAACCGGGGCGTCGTGCACCGCGACATCAAGCCGGGCAACGTCCTGATCGCGCGCGGCGAACGCGCCGTGCTCACCGATTTCGGGATCGCGCTGCTGGAGGGCAACACCAACCTCACCAGCACTGGTCAGCTCATCGGGTCGCCCAGCTACCTCGCCCCGGAACTGGCCGAAGGCGGTTCGGCCACCCCGGCCTCCGACATGTGGGCGCTCGGCGTCACCCTGTACCAGGCGCTCGAAGGCGACCTTCCCTTCCAGCGCGCCACTCCTATGGCGACGCTTACCGCCATCGTCACCGAGGAGGCGCCCTCGCCGGTCGCCGCCGGGCCACTCCGGCCGCTGCTGGAGCGGCTCCTCGACAAGGTGCCCGAGCGCCGGCCCCTGGCGGCGGAGGCGCATTGGATGCTGCGCGTGGCGGTCGATGCCGTGACCTCGTCCGATGCGCCGCAGGAAGAGCAGTCCGCTGCGAGCGCTCCGGAGGAGGGGGCGGAGGAGCCGACCTCCACCATGCCGGTACCCCCGGTGGTGGCCGCGACCATGCCCCCGGAGCCTCCCGGGCCGCTGCCTTCCGCGCCCGCGGCGTCCGCGCCGTCCCCGGCGTCCGAGCGCCGGAGGAAACTGCTCCCGACCGCGGCCGGAGGCGCGGCGGCGGTGGCGCGATCGTAGCGGGGTTCTGGCTGGGGCTGAGCAGCGGCGACGAAACCGACCCGTCAGGCGAGGCGCCCCCCGCGGAGGACCTCCTGGAGGATCCCGAGAACAGCGCCGAGGCGGAACCCCCGGAGAACGCTCCCCCCCTGGCCCGGCACGAGGACCCTACGGGCTTCTCACTCGACGTGCCCGCGAGCTGGGAGCTGGACCAGCGCGACAACGGGGTGTTCTTCTTCAACCCCGCGGGGGGCTACCTGCAGATCGACCAGACCGACACCCCGGCCGACAACGCCAAGGAGGACTGGGAGCGGCAGGAGAGGACCATATCCAGGGGGTTCAGCGGCTACCAGCGTGAGGAGATCGTGGCGCTGGACGAGCCCTACCTCGACGAGTACATCAGCGCCGCCGACTGGGAGTTCACATTCGCCGACTCCAACGGGCGGATGCGCGCGGTCAACCGCGCGTTCCACAACGAGGAGAAGGGCTACGCCCTGTTCCTGGTCTCCCCCGAGGAGGACTGGGAGGAGAACCGGGAACTCCTGGACACGATGACGGAGTCCTTCGAACCCGCGGAGTAGCCGCCGCGCTCACCGGCCGGACCGTGGCATCGGGGCTACACCCATCAGGGGCCCCGTCCTCTGCGCCCGGCACCGAGCGGCCGCTCCGCCCGCTGATCCGGTCACGAGGCCTCGGCCGTGACCGCCCGGCCCTCGATGAGGAGTTCCCCGGTACCCATGTTCACCCGTCCCCGGTGTGAGACGGCGGTCCGGTTGAGCCCGACCAGTCCCGGCGCGGCCGTCCGGTAGAGCGCGAACGCGTCGATGGTGAACCAGGCGTCGGGCCAGGTGAAATCCGGGTCGAGCAGCACATCGAGCGATGGGAGCTGGAGGCCGGCGGGAGGCGTGGCGTATCCGTACACCTCGGCGCTGGTCTGGTACCGGTCGGTGCTGACCAGTTCGCGGGCCTCTATGGTGCCGACACCGTCGGGGCGGACCGTGAAGTGGTCCGTGCCGATCACGCGCGCGCCGGCGGGTTCCCCGGTCACGATGCGGCCCTCGAAGCTGTTGACCATCCGGACGCTCCGGGAAGAGCCCGACGATCACGAGCTCGGTGAGTCTGCCCTCCATGCGGAACAGCAGCCTGGTGTCCTGTCTGTCCTGGGTTGCCGTGTCCATTGCTCCCCCTCTGCTCAACCGTGCGCTCCCGAGCCCGTGTCTTGGCCCTGCACCCACCCTCGCGCCGGAAGGGGTGCCGAGAACGGGGGCGAAGGTCCTTTCCCCATCAGTTGAACGTCGACTGCGATCCTGATTGGCGGACGCTACATGGGGATGGGCCGGTATGGCCGGAGCGCGCCTCGCGGACCGGCGGACGAAAGGGCGGACGCGGAGGGGACCGGCACAGGTGTAGCCCGCCCGCGCCCCGCGACCGGCGGTGTTGAGACGGAGCGGGGTCCCCAGGTCACATCGCCCCCCTCATTTCAGCAGGTGGCGGGCCATGACCAGGCGCTGGATCTGGTTGGTGCCCTCGTAGATCTGGGTGATCTTGGCGTCGCGCATCATGCGCTCCAGAGGGAAGTCGCTGACGTAGCCGGCGCCGCCGAGGAGCTGGACCGCGTCGGTGGTGATCTCCATGGCCGCGTCGGAGGCGTAGCACTTGGCGGCGGCACCGAAGAAGGAGAGGTCGGAGTCGTTGCGCTCGGACTTGGCCGCGGCGACGTAGACCATCTGGCGGGCGGTCTCCAGCTTCATGGCCATGTCGGCGAGCATGAACTGGATGCCCTGGAAGTCGGCGATGGCCGTGTCGAACTGCTTGCGCTCCTTGACGTAGGCCACGGCATTGTCCAGTGCGCCCTGCGCGATGCCGATGGCCTGCGCCCCGATGGTGACGCGAGTGTGGTCGAGGGTGCGCAGCGCGATCTTCAGCCCCTCGCCCGGCTCGCCGACGAGACGGTCGCCGGGAATGCGGACGTCGTCGAAGAACAGCTCGCGCGTGGGCGACCCCTTGATGCCGAGTTTCTTCTCGGGCTCGCCCAGAGCGAAGCCGGGGTCGTCGGCGTGCACGACGAACGCGCTGATGTTGCTGCCGCGTTTGCCGTCCGGGTCGGTGACCGCCATGACGGTGTAGTACTCGCTCACGCCGGCGTTGGTGATCCAGGACTTCTGGCCGTTCAGGATCCAGTCGTCTCCGTCGGCGACGGCCTGGGTGCGCATGCGCGCGGTGTCGGATCCGGCCTCGCGCTCGGACAGCCCGTAGGAGAACATCGCTTCGCCGCGCGCCGTGGGCGTCAGGTAGCGCCGCTTGACGTCCTCGGAGGCGCCGAGGATGAGTGGCATGGTGCCCAGCTTGTTGACCGCCGGGATCAGCGACGAGGAGGCGCAGACACGGGCCACCTCTTCGATGATGATGCAGGTGGCGAGCGCGTCGGCGCCGACACCCTCGTAGTCCTCGGGGATGTGCGCCGCATGGAAGTCGGTGGCGCGCAGGGCGTCGTAGGCGGCCCGCGGGAACTCGCTGTTGGCGTCCACCTCGGCGGCGTGAGGGGCGATCTTGTCCTCGGCGACGGCATGTACGGCCTCGCGGAGCTCCTCGTGCTCCTCACCGGTCTGGAACAGGGGAAAGTCGCTCATGGGGGTTCCTCGCTCTCGGGCCTTCGTTTTGGCACTGCGTGCCTAATTATGGCATTTAGTGTCAGGGTAGAGGGTGGGCGGCTTTTCGTGTCGACCGGGTCGGTTATGTTCGCTTCCAGACAGCCGGCGCGATGGGGGAGCAGGAGCGTGGAGGAACCGGGCGGATCCGAACGGGGCAGGGCGGGCAAGCCCGCGCGCCGCCATGTCGTGGCAGCCGCTGTGCGGCTCTTCGACGGTGCCGGGTACGAGGCGACCACCATGGACGGCATCGCGGCGGCCTCCGGTGTGAGCAGGCGGAGCCTTTTCCGGCACTTCGGCTCCAAGGAGGACATCCTCTTCGCCGAGCACGACGAGCTCTTCGAGACCGTCACGCGCTACCTGGAGGCGACACCCGGCGACGACCCCGCGGCCACCGTCTGCGCCGCCGCCCGCATGGTCTTCCAGGCCTACGTCGACGTCCCCGAGATCACCGTGCCCCGCTATCGGCTGGTGCGCGCCGTTCCGCGGCTGCGCGACCGCGAGATCGCCATGACCGCCCGCTACCAGGGCGCGTTCAGCCGTTACCTGGCGCGGGGGGAGACCACCGGCCCCCGGGTGCTCGCCGGTGAGGCGCTGGCCGCCTCGGTCATCGCCGCGCACAACCACGTGCTGCGGTCCTGGCTGCACGATCCCGACCAGCCCGTCCCCTGGGCGCGCTTCGACCGCGCCATGGAGTTCGTGACCCGCTCCCTTGGAGCGATGCTCCGGAGCTCCGGGCAGACCGCGGCCGCCGGGGAAAGCCCCCGTGACACCGTGCTGGTCGCGGTCTACCCCTCGTCCACGGGCGGTACGGACGTACTGCGCCGGGTAAGCGAGGCCCTGGGGGAAGGCCCCGGCTGAAGGCGCACACAAGCGGGCCCCGGGGAACATCTGTCCTTCCGGGGCTCGCTGTTCGTCCAGGGCGGCCGGCGCGCGGAGACGTCCCGCCGGCTGAGGTGGTCAGGGGCCGCCGGTCGTGGTCCCACCGGAGGGCATGTCCGGGCGCTCGTGCGCGCCGGATTCGCGCTGGGTGGGTGCGGTGGCCCTCGTGGCGTCAGTGCGGCCGGCCTGGTAAGAGGCGGCCGCCCTCGCGACCTCCTCGTCCCTCGTCTCCGTCGACCATCCCGCGGTGAGGCCGTAGATCACCACGACGTTGAGGACGATGACCGCCAGCGACCAGATCGGGAACGCGGCGAGGAAGCCGAGCTGGAGGACGGCCCCGATGCCGGCCAGCACCACACCGAGGACGCGCGCCCACATGTAGCCGTAGAAGAGGGCGATCCCGGTCAGGATCAGCACCAGGCCGAGGATAGCGAGGACGATCCCCCAGCCCACGAATGTGGCGGCTATCAGCAGTTGGCCTTCGGTGCCGACGAAGAACGCCGGCGCGGCCATCGCCGTGATCCCCTGGATCAGATGGAACGCGCCCGCGAGCAGCACTACGGTCGCGGCGAACGCGCCCCACCCGTGGAGCTGAACGTTGTTCATAGATCTCACCACCGTTGATCCGTCTTGGCCAGTTATGGCGTTAACAGGCTCGTTGGCGGAGGACTAGCCGGAGACCCGATCAAGGCGACCGCTCCACCAGCCTTGCATCCAGGATGCTCCAGGGGCGGTGAAAAGCTCACCGGAAAATCGTAATGACCGTTTCAAGCCTGGCATCCGGCCCTTGGTGCGGTCAGGGGCCGGAATCCGGCGGTAAACACATCCGCCGCGACGGGCGCGGCCGCCCGGTAGGGCGCGAAACCGCCGTAGACGGCGGCACCGGATCCGGCGGGTAGCGGGGCGCTCCCCTCCCGCGGTCGCTCCTCGACGGTGTGCGGGACGCCGTCGCCACGACGGAGGCGACATTGTGTTCACCGTGTGATTAGCAGATTATGCACCGTATGTGAAGAAGTCGATTTCTTTGCCGTGTGCGTAACAATTCGCTGCCTTTGTGGTGTGCCGTACATCACCTGTGCGTGGATCCGCGAGAATTGTATGGTTTTACTTCACGGAAGTTTAATGAAACTGCATAGTGTCAACGGAATAACACGTGTAGGGCCCGCCCCCCGCGCCCTACACCCCGCGCATCTCCTGCATCCCCCGCCTGGAAAGGTTGACTCGGGCATGAGTGAAGACGGTAAAGAGCGCACGGCAGAGCTCCAGTACGACGATGGCGCGCTGCGCCTCCCCGTACTGACCGGGAGCGAGGGCGATGAGGCCATCGAGGTGAAGACACTGCTGGCGAAGGCCGGCAAGGTCGCGCTCGATCCCGGCTTCGTCAATACCGCCTCCTGTAGATCGGCGATCACCTATATCGACGGGGACGCGGGGATCCTGCGCTATCGCGGCTATCCGATCCAGGAGCTGGCCACCGGAAGCTCCTTCATCGAGGTCTGCCACCTGCTTATCTACGGTGAACTTCCGGGGCCGGGCGAACTCAAGGAGTTCGCCGACAAGCTGAAGGTGAACGCGGGGATCCCCGAGGAGATGCGGACCCTGCTGGACGCGTTCCCGCGCAACGGACACCCGATGACGCTCCTCGGGAGCGCCATCAACACGCTCGCCGCCTACTACTCCGACAGCGTCGACCCCTCCGACCCCGACCAGGTAGAGCTCGCCACGATCCGGCTGCTGGCCAAGCTGCCGACGATCGCGGCGCACATCTACCGCAACTCCGTCGGCGAGCAGCCGGTCGAGCCGGACGCCTCCCTCGACTACGTCGAGAACTTCCTGCACATGACCTTCGGTCAGGAGAAGGGCCAGGGAGAACTCGGCTCGCTGTTCGTCAAGGCGATGGACCTGCTGCTGATCCTGCACGCCGACCACGAGCAGAACTGCTCCACGGCGACGGTGCGTGTCGTCGGTTCCTCGCAGGCCGACATGTACGGCAGTGTCACCGGAGGCATCAACGCGCTCTTCGGTCCGCTGCACGGCGGTGCCAACCAGGCCGTACTCGAGATGCTCGAGGAGATCCGCCAGAGCGGCGGCGACATCGACGCCTTCCTGGAGAGGGTGAAGGCCCGGGAGACCCGCCTTATGGGGTTCGGCCACCGCGTCTACAAGAACTTCGACCCGCGCAGCAAGGAGATCAAGGGCCTCGCGAGCCAGATCCTGGCCAACCAGGAGCGTCCCGACGAGCTCTTCGAACTGGCGCTGCGGCTGGAGTCCAAGGCGCTCGCCGACTCCTACTTCACCGAGCGCAAGCTCTACCCGAACGTCGACTTCTACACCGGTGTGATCTACCGGGCAATGGGCTTCCCCACCAACATGTTCACGGTGCTCTTCGCCATTGGCCGACTGCCCGGCTGGATCGCTCACTGGCGCGAGCAGGCGGCCGATTCGTCCGCGCGTATCGCCCGTCCCCGCCAGCTCTACACCGGGCCGGCAGAGCGCGCCTACCCTGGGCATGCCTAAGGAGAGGCGCGTCCAGTGCGGCGCCGTTGGGGTCGCGCGGCGGTTCCTCCGGCCACCAGGCCCGGAGGGGAAGCCGCGCCCTCCCTCATCGGGGTCGCACGATGGTCGTGCCCAGGGAGAAGGTCGAAACTCCCCGAATGCGCGTCCCCCCGGAGCCGAGGCGGCGAAGCGTCGGGCACGTCTGCAGCGGGTGGACCGCACGGCCGGCGCCGCCGCCTGCGTGCCGCCGGCCGGGGGGCCGCTCCTTTCCCGCCGCGGGCCGGCACCGTGCAGCCGGCCGCGACCATGGCGGCATCCCTCCTTACCTGATTCTGAGAATGGAAGGAACAGGATAAAGAAGACTCAGTACTCCTTTCCCCGTTCTTGAGATCGCCCTGGGAGCAGTAGGGCACGGCAGGGATATGGTTGGTTGACGGGCGGGGGAGACATGCTCAACGATCTTGCGCGCCACTGGTGGGTCCTCACCGTACGCGGCGCCGCAGCAATCATTTTCGGTCTGCTGGCCGTGATCTGGCCGGGGATCACGCTGATCGCGCTCACCATAGTGTTCGGCGTGTACGCACTCGCCGACGGAGTCCTCGCCGCTGTCTCCGCGATCCGGGTGAGGAACGGGAACCGGCTGCCGCTGGCGCTCGAAGCCGTCTTCGGGCTCGGGTTCGGGGCGGTGGCGCTGGTCTGGCCGGGCGTGACCGTCATCGTACTGATCGTCCTCATCGGGGCGTGGGCGTTCGTCACCGGCATCTTCGAGATCATCACCGCGGTCCGGCTGCGCGAGGAGATCGAGGGTGAATGGCTGCTCATCCTCGCCGGGGCCCTGTCCGTGTTCTTCGGCCTGCTGGTGTGGTTCTGGCCGACCACCGCGGCCGTGGCGGTGGCCTGGATCATCGGTATCTACGCGATCGTGTTCGGCGCGGTGCTGGTCATGCTGAGCCTGCGGGTGCGCCGCGAGGGCCCGAGCGTGGCGAGGGACAACATCACCCTCTGACCCCGCGTACATCGCTCGATGTAGCCCGAGTGCCTCCGCGAGGCGAATGCGCGGTGCGGAACCCCTTTCCCAGTATCGAGCCGTTGGGTAAGCGGCTGTTCGGAGAGGGGAAACCGGTATGTGGGGACTGCGGACCGCGGGAGTCGCGCTGGCAGGACTGGTCGGCGGATTCCTCTGAACCACGCGAACCGGCGTCTTCGCCCAGGTGTCTCGGGGCGCTTCGAGCGAGAGGTGGCGCGCGGGGTGCGAAACCTGGTGGCCCGGTTGTCCGGTTCGCCGCTGGACGCGGCACTGGCCGCGGCCGTGAGCGTCATCCTGCTTGCCGGGGAACTGCTGACGGCCGACATCACCGGCGAACCGCTGGGGGTACCCAGTCTCGCCGTGCTGCTCGCCGGTGCGGCGTCTCTGTCGGTGCTGAGCCGGTGGCCACTGGTCACCGGAGTGGCCCTTGGTACCGCGACCCCGCTGTACTACATGCTCGGCAGCGTTGACGGCTGGAGCGGGTGGGGGGCGTTCGCCGTCGGTGTCTTCCGCCTGGCGGCGGAGCGCCACCGGTTGTCCGCCGTCGTCGGGACCACTGTGGCGTTCGGGTTCTTCCTGGCCGGCGAGATGGTCCACTTCGAGCTCGGCCGGTCGCTCATGGCGCTCGCGTGGCTGATCGTGGTGCTCGCGGCCGGGGAGATCGCGCGGAGTCGCCGCGCCTACCTGCACGAGTACGAACAACGGGCCGTCGAAGCCGAGCGGTCCCGTGAGGAGACGGCACGCCGCCGCGCCACCGAGGAGCGGCTGCGCATCGCCCGGGAGCTGCACGACGTCATCGCGCACAACATCTCGCTGATCAACGTGCAGGCCGGGGCGGCGGCGCATCGCCGCGACCCCGAGCAGGCCTACGAAACGCTCGCCTCGATCGGGCAGGCCAGCAAGGAGACACTGAGAGAGCTCCGGTCAACCCTCGGTGTGCTCCGGCGGGTCGACGAGAAGGACGCGGCGCCGGTGGCTCCGGTACCGTCCCTGGCGCGGCTCGATGACCTGGCCGCTCAGGTGACCCGGGCCGGTCTTCCGGTCAGCGTCGACACCGAAGGCGACCATGCACCGCTGCCCTCGGCGGTCGACCTGGCGGCCTATCGCATCATCCAGGAAGCCCTCACCAACGCCGTGCGACACGCGGGAGCCACAGGGGCGATGGTGTCCCTGCGCTACACGTGCGGCACGGTCGCCGTGCAGATCGACGATGACGGGGACGGTGTGCCCGGGACCGCTGTATCCGCGGGGGAGGGACTGCGCGGCATGCGCGAACGCGCGACCTCCGTGGGGGGCGACGTCACCGCGGAGCCGCGCCCGGAGGGCGGTTTCCGGGTGCGCGCCGTACTCCCGCTCAGTGGTGGCACCACCGGCATGTGACGTACCCGCTGGCCTCTTCGCCGGTGTCCGCCCGCTCGGCTGTTCCGCGCTTTCCCGTCCTGGTATCAATGGGGGACCAATCGGTGCGGGGCGCGGAGGTGTGCACGAGCGTGAACCGAGGCGACGGCGGCGCGAGCGCCGCGACCCGGCTCATCCTCGCCGACGACCAGACCCTGGTGCGCGCCGGTTTCCGCTCCATACTCGACGACGAAGCGGAACTTTCGGTCGTCGGGGAGGCGGGTGACGGCGCCGAGGCGGTGCGGCTAGCGCGGTCGGAACGGCCCAGTGTGGTCCTGATGGACATCCGCATGCCGGTGCTCGACGGACTGGAGGCCACCCGGCGGATCGCCGCCGACGAGCGGCTCCACGGCGTCAAGGTCCTCATTCTCACGATGTTCGACCTGGACGAGTACGTCTACGGAGCCCTGAAAGCCGGGGCGAGCGGATTCCTGGTCAAAGACACCGAGCCGATGGAGCTGATCCACGGTGTTCGGGTGGTCGCGCGGGGCGACGCGCTGCTGGCGCCGTCCGTCACCCGCCGGCTTATCGGGGAGTTCGCCGGCCGGATCAAGGAGCCGCCGCCCGCGCCCCTGCTGAACAGTCTGACGGAGCGCGAGCGCGAGGTCCTGGTAGCGGTGGCCGCGGGTCTGTCCAACGAGGAGATCGCGGGGCGGCTGGTGGTGAGCCCGGCGACGGCCAAGACCCATGTGAGCCGGGTGCTGACCAAGCTCGGCGCCCGCGACCGCGCCCAACTCGTCGTCCTCGCCTACGAGGCCGGGCTGGTCAAACCGGGCTGGCTGGGGTGAACGGCCCGCCCGGTCGATCCGGGGCCCGTCATCCCCTGCGCAGCGGCAGCCGGAGAACGAACACGGCGCCGCCCAGCTCGGAGTTCTCCTCAGCGGCCAGCGACCCGCCGTGCATCCGTGCTATTTCGCGGGCGATGGACAGGCCGAGGCCCGTGCCGCCGGGATCCTTGTGGCGCGACTCGTCGAGGCGGGCGAAGCGCTCGAAGATCCGCTCCCGCTCCCCGGGTGGAATGCCGGGGCCGTCGTCGTGGACCCGCAGCACGGCCTGCCCGTCCTCCCGCGTGACGGTGATGCGGATCCGGCCCGCCGCGTGCCGTGAGGCGTTGGCCAGCAGGTTGATCAGCAGCCGGGAGAGCTGGGTCCGGTCGCCGGTGACAATGGTGTCCGGGGCGGTGTCGACGCTGATTTCGGGCTCGAACCGGCTCCGCGACACCTCCGCGCCCACCAGTTCGCCGAGATCCACCGGTTCCCGCCCGCTCACGGTATCGGAGTCCAGTCGGGCCAGTTGCAGCAGGTCGTCCGCGATCCGCTGAAGCCGCTGGGTATCGCGGAGCATCCTTCGCAGGGTCCAACGGGGATGCTCCCCCTCGGGGTCCTCCAGTGCGAGCTCCACCTGCATCTGCAGTCCCGCGATCGGGGTGCGCAGCTCGTGCGAGGCGTCGGAGATGAAACGCTGCTGCCGGTACGCCGCGGATTCCAGCCGCGCCAGGGTCTCGTTCACGGTGTGGGCCAGGTCCGCGATCTCGTCCTCGGTGCGCGGCTCGGGCACCCGGCGGCTGAGGTCGGCGGCGGTGATCCGCTCCAGCTCGGCCCGGATCTCCTCCACCGGGCGCAGGGTCCGGCCGGCCGCCCACCATATGCCGCTGCCGACCAGCACGAGCACGACCAGCCCCAACAGCACCAGGGCGGCCTCCAGGACGTACTGCGAGAGGAACGGCGGTTGCGAGACCGCGGCGTAGGCGACCACATCACCGTAGGCCGAATCGGGAACCGCGAACCCCACGATGCGCAAGCAGGTCGGGGCGAGCTCGCCGATCTGGCACTCTATCGTGCTGACCTCCAGGTTGCCGCCCTCCGGGCGGGCCTCCGTCAGGGGGCCGTGGTCCCGCAGCGCGGGGCTCGACGCGACGACCGTTCTCTCGGCATCGACCACCTGGAGCCGCACCACGCCGCTCCTCGGTGAGATCGGCTCTTCGACGGGCTGGGTGGCGATGGTCTCGGCCACATTGCCCGCGGCGTCGGCGGCCCGATCAATGAGTTCCCGTTCGACCACGTCCCGGATCAGCAGGGAGGTGATGGCGATGGCGAAGGCGAGCGCGATCCCCAGCACGGCGATCGAGCCGGCCGTTACCCGCGCGCGGATCGACCGGAGGGCGCGTAGCCGCCCGATCACAGTCGACCTCGGCATGTCCGCATCGTCGTCACGGTAGACAGAACATCCTGGAGCACCCGGTACGCCCCGCTGTTTGACCGAAGGAAGGGGGCGATTTGGGAACCAGGATATCCGCTTCGAGCGATGTGGCGCGTCCGGGCCCGTCCGACCGTCGGGTTCTGCGCGCCGGCCTGGCGGCGAAGGGTCCTCTCCCCGTACGGTTTCCGTGCGTTTGTCCCGTCATTTATGTATTTATGGCGGCAAGGATAGTCGAAATTCTGCGGCATCTCATATCCCGGGTCCGCCTGCCCGGAAAGGGGATCCAAGAGGTGTTGGGCGACCGAAATCCGCGCTAATAGGATTTTGGTCGGGTGTGATCTCTGTGGACCGAAAACCCGGTCGTTTGTCCGGCGCAGCAGGCGAAAAGCCGGCCGGTCGGGCGCCGTGTCGGACGAGGTGCGGGACCGAATCCGAAGTGCGCTGGAAATTACCGGTGCGTAGTCGAGGAAAAAGGCGGACGCCCTGGCGTGCCGGTGATTTGCTCGGGGTAAGAACGGTCTCGGTCGCGCATAACGTCGATTCGACTGGGAATTTAATTCCGATGCCCGGTCGGTAGGCAGAAATGTTTGTACCGCGTTAACGGGAGTCGATTTATTTGTTGTGTCGGGTGCTGTTTCCGCGCAGGAATACCCGACTCTTTTCTGTTGGCACCTGAATGGATTGGTGGTGTGTGTCGTGACGGAAACGGTTGCGTCGAGGACGCAGGACGGCCGGTCGTCGCTGAGTCTGGGGACGGCGGCCGCGCGTAATCTGGCGACGACGACCAAGTCGGTTCCCCAGATGCAGGGGATCACTTCGCGGTGGTTGCTGCGGGTGCTGCCGTGGGTGGAGACGCGGGGCGGGGTCTACCGGGTCAACCGTCGGGTGACCTACACGGTCGGCGATGGCCGGGTCACGTTCACCAATATCGGTGCTGATATGCGGGTCGTTCCCGAGGAGCTGCGGGAGTTGCCGCTGCTGAGGGGGCTCGCCGGTGAAGGCGTGCTGGGGGAGTTGGCGGACCGTTTCGAGCAGGTGGAGTACCGGCCGGGTGAGGTGATCGTGGAGTCGGGCCGGCCGGTGGACCGGGTCTTTTTGATCGTCCACGGCAAGGTGAACAAGGTGGGGGCGGGAGAGTATGACGATGAGAGTGTGCTGGCCACGCTGATCGACGGTGATCATTTCGGGGATCATGCGCTGACGGATTCCCAGAGCAGGTGGGAGTTCGCGGTCAAGGCGGTCACCAGGTCCACTGTGCTGGAGCTCTCCCGGGAATCCTTCGACGAGCTGATGGAGCGCTCGGAGACCCTGCGGGCGCATGTGGAGGAGTTCCGGTCCGGTCCTCAGCGGCGGCAGAACAGGTACGGCGAGGCCGATATCGACGTGCTGTCGGGGCATTCGGGGGAGCCGGAGATCGCGGGAACGTTCGTTGATTACGAGTTGTCGCCGCGCGAGTACGAGTTGAGTGTGGCGCAGACGGTGCTGCGGGTGCATACGCGGGTGGCCGATCTCTACAACGAGCCGATGGACCAGGTCGAGCAGCAGTTGCGGCTGACAATCGAGGCGCTGCGGGAGCGGCAGGAGCACGAGCTGGTCAACAACCGCGAGTTCGGGTTGCTGCACAATGCCGATCTGAGGCAGCGGATCCCTACCCGGAATGGGCCGCCTACCCCCGACGACCTCGACGAACTGCTGTCCCGCCGCAGGAAGTCGCAATACCTCCTGGCGCACCCTGAGGCGATCGCCGCGTTCGGCCGGGAGTGCAGCCGCCGCGGCCTCTACCCGCAGAACGTCGAGATGAACGGGAACATGGTGCCGTCCTGGCGGGGGGTGCCGATGCTCCCGTGCAACAAGATCCCGATCAGTAAGACCCGGACCAGTTCCATCCTCGCCATGCGCACCGGCGAGGACGACGAGGGGGTGGTCGGGCTGCACCAGACCGGGCTTCCCGACGAGTACGAGCCGGGGCTGTCGGTGCGGTTCATGGGCATCAGCGAGAAGGCGATCATCTCCTACCTGGTCAGCACCTACTATTCCGCGGCCGTTCTGGTCCCCGACGCTCTCGGTGTCCTGGAGAACGTCGAGCTCGGGCGCTGAGGGGAGGTGGCGGGCATGTCCCCCACTGGCGAGATGACCGAAGGGCGATCCGCCCGCGATGTGCTGACCTGGAGCAGGGACATGGTCGATCCCGCCCTGCGCGAGGCGGTCGAGCGGTTGCCCGCCTCGATGCGGGACATCGCCGGCTACCACTTCGGCTGGCGGGACGAGCACGGCCGGCCAACCGAGGCCGACGGCGGCAAGGCGCTGCGCCCTGCCCTGGCGCTGCTGGCGGCCCCGGCCGTGGGAGGCACACCGGCCGCGGCCGTGCCGGCCGCGGTGGCGGTCGAGCTGGTGCACAACTTCTCCCTGCTGCACGACGACGTCATGGACGGCGACGCGACCCGCCGCCACCGGCCGACGGCGTGGAGCGTGTTCGGCCGCGGCTCGGCGATCCTGGCCGGCGACGCGCTGCTGACCCTGGCTTCCGACGTGCTCGCCGGAAGCGGGCACCCGACCGCGCACGACGGCACACGCAGGCTCAGCACCGCGGTGCTGAGCCTGGTCGACGGGCAGAGCTTGGACATGGCCTTCGAGCGCCGCGCCGATGTCGACCTGGACGAGTGCCTGAGCATGGTGGAACGGAAGACCGCGGCGCTGTTCGGGTGCGCCTGTGTCCTCGGTGCCTTGTTCGGCGGCGCCTCGCCGGAGCGGGGCGAGTACCTGCGCGCTTTCGGTGAACGCGTGGGTATGGCCTTCCAGTTCGCCGACGACCTGCTGGGGATCTGGGGCGACCCGAACTCGACAGGGAAGCCGGTCTATTCGGATCTGCGCAACCGGAAGAAGTCGCTACCGGTGGTGGCCGCTCTGACATCGGGCACCGCGGCCGGGCGGGAACTCGCGGCGCTCTACGGGCGCGACCCGCACGAGGAGTCGCTGTCCGGTGCGGAGCTCACCCACGCGGCGGAGCTGATCGAGCGTGCGGGCGGGCGCGCGTGGAGCCGGCACCAAATCGGTCACCTGCTGGAGAGCGCGCTCTGCGACCTCGACGCGTCCGCACCGTCGGAGCCGGCCGCGCTGGAGCTGGCCGCGCTCGCCCGCCTGGTCGGGGAACGCGGCACGGTGCCAGGAGGAACGGCCGGCCCGCCTCGACCGGTCCCGCCGGGGTAGCGATGACCGCCGCCCTGGCGCGTCTTCCGCCCGGTCACCGTGACCGGGCGGAAGACCGTCCGTTTCCGGCTGCCGCCGCTGTGCGGCCCTGTTGCCCCTCGGGCCGGGGGCACCGCTTCGCGGCGAGTCGCGTTCACGACCGCCGTTGCGGCCCGGCGACCGCGGAGACGGTTCTCTCCGCCGCGTCCACGATGGCCGTGAGATGCCGGTGGTGGGCACCGGGCCAGTAGATCCGGCCGCACGACCGGCAGCGGGCGAAGGTGTCGTAGGTGGCCCGGGTCCCCGCCTCCAGCAGGTGCGCCACGTCGCGCTTGTCGACGGGCGCGAGGAGACCGTTGCACGCCGTGCACCGGCTCCACGGGGCCAGTGGTGGAGCGAACCGTTCCAGGACGTCGAGGACCTGGTGATCCGGGTCGTGTCCCCGGACGAAGGCGCCGGCCTCCAGGATCCGGCGGTGCAGCAGCCGGCGGTCCTGGGTCAGCAGCACCCGCTGTTCCGCGTTCGCTCGCTCGATCAGTGTGTCGTCGTCCAGGTCGTTGCGGTAGGCGGTGTCCACGCCGACCAGCCGCAGCCGGCGTGCCAGCGCCCCCAGGTGGACATCCAGCACGAACCGGGGCGGGTGAAAGGGGGGTTTCTGCGGCCGCTCGATCCCGAGAATGTGGACGACGTCACCGGGGCCGGGCCGGTGGGAGGGCGCCACCGGGTGCCCGTTGACGAGAAGGCGGCCCACCTCGGTGAGCGGGACCCCGGACGACTGGATCACATGGCCGAGTGTCGAGGTCGTGTCACAGGGCGCGCTCGCCTCCGGGCCCCGCTTGCGCTGCGGGAGGAACAGCCACAGCTCCGCCGCGAACCGCAGGCGCAGCTCGGAGTGGTCCATCCTTTCAGGATGCCACCGCACCCGCTCCGGCCCTTGCGTGTCCGCCCTCCGCCCGCGTGCCGTCGGCACGCGCAGGTTTGGTGCATCGGATTCTTGGCAGTAGCCCGGGAGGACGCCGAAAGCGGTTGGGATCCGGGAGGGGACCGTGAGCCAGAGTGTGGCCGGTCACGTGTGGCAGCGCTTGCGCCATTGGGGGGTCGAGCATGTCTTCGGCTACCCCGGTGACGGCATCAACGGCCTCATCGCTGAACTGGGCAAGTCCGAGGAGGGGCCGCGGTTCGTGCAGAGCCGCCACGAGGAGATGTCGGCCTTCGAGGCGGTGGGGTACGCCAAGTTCGGCGGTGGCCTCGGCGTCTGCCTGGCGACGGGCGGCCCGGGTGCGATCCATCTGCTCAACGGACTCTACGACGCCAAGCTCGACCATGTTCCTGTCGTGGCCGTCGTCGGCCAGGTCGCCCGCTCGGCGGTGGGCGGGAGCTATCAGCAGGAGGTCGACCTGCGCACTCTGTACAAGGACGTCGCGGGCGCCTACGTGGAGACCGCGATGGTCCCCGAACAGCTCCCGAACATCCTGGACCGCGCGATCCGCACCGCGCTCGCCGAGCGCTGCCCGACCGCGGTCATCATCCCCGCGGACCTTCAGGAGGCGGACTACACGCCTCCCGGCCACGCGTTCAAGCACGTGCCGTCAAGCTCACCCGGGCTGGTGCAGCCGGAGGTCGTCGCCGCCGCCTCGGAGATCGACCGCGCGGCCGGGGTGATCAACGAGGGGGAGCGCGTCGCCATCCTCATCGGGCAGGGAGCCCGCGGCGCGGTCGCCGAAGTGAAGGAACTGGCCGAGACCACGCAAGGGGGCGTGGCCAAGGCGCTGCTGGGCAAGGACGTGCTCAGCGACGAGCTGCCCTATGTCACCGGGGCTATCGGCCTGCTCGGCACCCGGCCGTCGTGGGAGCTGATGCGCGACTGCGACACCTTGGTGATCGTCGGCTCGAACCTGCCGTACTCGCAGTTCCTACCGCCCTTCGGCAAGCGCGCGGTACAGATCGACATCGACGCTCGGATGATCGGCATGCGCTACCCCACGGAGGTCAACCTTGTCGGTGACGCGGCACCGACCCTGCGCGAGCTCCTCAAGCGGTTGCGGTCCAAATCCGGCGCCCGGACACGCCGCTGGCGGGAGAGTGTGCACAAGAGCGTCGAGCAGTGGTGGACCACCATGGGCCAGCAGGCGCGTGTGCCCGGCGACCCGATCAACCCCATGCTGGTCTTCGACGAGCTGTCGCCGCGTCTGCCGTGGGACGCGATGGTCACAGCGGACTCCGGATCCGCGGCGAACTGGTACGCGCGGTCGCTGAAGTTCCGCGAGAGCATGCGCGGCTCCCTGTCCGGGACCCTCGCCACCATGGGCTGCGGGGTCCCCTACGCCATCGGGGCGAAGTTCGCCGCGCCGGACCGCCCGGCCGTCGCTCTGGTGGGGGACGGCGCGATGCAGATGAACGGTCTCGCCGAGCTGCTCACCCTGCGGCGCTACTACCGGGACTGGCGCGATCCGCGCCTCGTGGTGTGCGTGCTGCACAACAATGATCTGAACCAGGTGACCTGGGAGCAGAGGGCGATGAGCGGCTCTCCCAAGACGCCGTTCTCCCAGGACCTCCCGGAGTTCTCCTATTCCGATTTCGCGACGTCGGCCGGCCTGCTCGGCTTCGAGGTCGACACGCCTGAGGCCGTCGTGCCCGCATGGGACCGCGCGCTGAGCGCCGACCGTCCCGTGGTGCTCGACGTCCACTGCGACCCGAACATTCCGCCGATCCCGCCCCATGTGGAACTGGACCAGCTCCTCGACACCACGAAGGCACTCGCCACGGGTGACCCCGACGGTGCCGATCTCGTGGCCAAAGGCATGCGCACGAAGCTCCAGGAGTTCATTCCGGGCAGGGGGCACTGAGGACCGCCGCCCGGCGGTGGTCAGGAGAGGGAATCTCCATGCATGAGAACATCTTCGTTCTGGGGCTCGACGAGGTGAACCTCGAAACGCTGCAGGACCTGCCACATCTGGCCCAGTACCGGTTCCACGCGCTGCTGAGCCTCGACGAACTGCTGGGTGGTGAGGAGATCCCGCTGCCCGAACTGCTCGACAAGGTGCGGGAACAGCTCCGGTCGTTCGACGGCCGGGTGGACGCGATCATCGGCTACTGGGACTTCCCGGTCAGCTCGATGGTGCCGATCCTCTGCGCCGACTTCGGGCTGCGCAGCGCTCCGCTGGACGCCGTCGTGCGCTGCGAGCACAAGTACTGGAGCCGCCTCACGCAGGCGGAGGTGATCGACGAGCATCCCCGGTTCGCGCTGGTGCGGTTGGACGGAGAGGAGCCGTCCCCGCCCTCCGAGGTGGGCTTCCCGATGTGGCTCAAACCGGTGAAGTCCGCCTCCTCGGAGCTCGCCTACCTGGTGGAGGACGAGGAGCGGTTCCACCACGCGGTGCGCGAGATCCGCGAGCACGTCGGCAGGGTGGGCGATCCCTTCAACTTCGTTCTCTCGCACATCGACCTGCCACCGGAGATCGCCGCGGCGGGCGGCCGTTCCTGCCTGGCCGAGGAGGCGGTGGGCGGCATGCAGCTCACGGTCGAGGGCTACGTCTTCGACGGCGATGCCCGTGTCCACGGCGTGGTGGACTCCCACAACTACGCCGATACCTCGAGCTTCCTGCGCTACCAGTACCCGTCCTCGCTGCCGGAGACGGTCGTCGAACGGCTGGCGTCGATCTCGAAACGTGTCGTCCGGCAGACAGGGCTCGACTCCACGACGTTCAACATCGAGTTCTTCTGGGAGCCCACCAGCAACGCCATCAACCTGCTGGAGGTCAACCCGCGGCACTCCCAGTCGCACGCGCGGCTGTTCGAGTTCGTCGACGGCATTCCGAACCATCAGATCCAGATCCACCTGGCGCTTGGGCGTGAGCCGATCCTTCCGCGCCGGCAGGGTCCCTACAACGTCGCGGCGACATGGTTCGTGCGGCGTTTCGAGGACGGCGTGGTGCGGCGTACGCCGACGACCGAGGAGATAGCCCGGGTGGAGAGCAAGGTGCCCGGTGTCCGGATCCAGGTCGAGGTGGCCGAAGGCGATCGGCTGTCCGACAAGCACGGGCAGGACAGCTACAGCTATGAGCTGGCCCGGGTCTACGCCGGCGCGGAGGACGAGGCGGAGCTGCGCAAGAAATACGACACCTGTGTGAACGAGCTGCCGTTCGAATTCGATTAGGAGTCTTTGGATGCGTACGGTGACCTCCACACCGCACGAGATCAAGGAGCACGAGCACGTATCGATCCCCATGTCGGACGGAGCCCGGCTGGCCGCGCGCATCTGGCGGCCGGTCTCCTCTGACGAGGAACCTGTTCCGGTGATCCTGGAGTACATCCCCTACCGGAAGCGGGATCTCACCGCGCGGCGGGACTCGACACACCATCCGTACCTGGCCGGCCAGGGCTACGCCTGTGTGCGGGTGGACATTCGGGGAAGCGGTGACTCCGACGGCTTTCTCGACGGGGAGTACATGGAGCAGGAGCTGATCGACGGCGAGGAGGTGCTCCACTGGCTCGCCGAACAGCCCTGGTCGAACGGCAGGGTCGGGGTGATGGGAATCTCGTGGGGCGGGTTCAACGCCCTGCAGTTGGCCGCGCGCCGCCCGCCCGGCCTCGACGCGATCGTCACGGTGTGCTCCAGCGACGATCGCTACGCCGACGACGTGCACTACATGGGCGGGTGCCTGCTCAGCGACAACCTCTCGTGGGCGTCGACCATGTTCGCCTACACGTCGTGCCCGCCCGATCCGGAGATCGCCGGGGACCGCTGGCGCGACATGTGGCAGGAGCGGCTGAAGAACAGTGGGCTCTGGTTGGAGGAGTGGCTGACCCACCAGCGGCGCGACGGCTACTGGCGGCACGGCTCGGTCCGCGAGGATTACTCGCAGATCGAGTGCGCGGTCATGGCGGTGAGCGGCTGGGCCGACGGCTACTCCAACGCGGTGTTCCGGATGCTCGCCAACCTTGAGTGCCCCCGGCAGGGCCTGATCGGCCCGTGGTCGCACAAGTACCCGCACCTGGGCAAGCCCGGACCGGCGATCGGGTTCCTGCAGGAGATCGTCCGCTGGTGGGACCGCTGGCTCAAGGACGACAAGGACAACGGCATCATGGACGAGCCCATGCTGCGCATCTACATGCAGGACAGCGTGCCGCCGTCCACCAGCTACACGGAGCGTCCCGGCCGCTGGGTGGGAGAGCGCATCTGGCCCACCGACCGGTTCGCCGACCAGGCGTTCCCCTTAGCCCGCAACCGCATCTGCCGACCCGGCGAGTACGGGGGGAATGAGGACGAGCTGAGGCTCGAATCCCCGTTGTCGGTGGGGCAGTTCGCCGGCAAGTGGTGCTCCTACAACGCGCCTCCGGACCTCCCCTACGACCAACGGGAGGAGGACGGGGGCTCGCTCGTCTTCGACACCGACGAGCTCAGCGAGCGCTGCGAGATCCTGGGCGCGCCAACGGTCGACCTGGAATTTTCGGTCGACCAGCCGGTGGCGATGGTCGCGATGCGGCTTTCCGACGTGTCGCCCGAGGGGCGGGCCACCCGGGTCAGCTACGGGCTGCTCAACCTCACCCACCGCAACGGCCACAACGCTCCCGAGATGCTCGAGCCCGGGAAGCGCTACCGGGTCACCGTCCAGATGAACGCCATGGCGCAGTCGTTCCCCAAGGGACACCGCATCCGGCTGTCGGTCTCGACGTCGTACTGGCCGCTGGCGTGGCCGCCGCCGCGTCCCACACTGATCACCGTCTACCCGAGGCGGAGCACGCTCACCCTGCCGATCAGACCGGTGAACGCCCAGGACGAGCCCGAGGTCGGCGCGTTCGGCGAACCCGAGGGCACCGCCCCCACCCCGACGACGCAGGTGCAGCCGGGCGAGGAGCGCTGGACCGTGTCCCGGGACCTGGTCAACTACGAGTCCGCCCTGGAAGTGGTGAAGGACCTCGGTGCCATCCGGTTCGACGACATCGGTCTGGAGGTCACCCGCCGCGCCTTCGAGCGCTACGGCTGGGTCAACGACGACTTCGGCTCCGTCTACGGCGACGTCGAATGGGAGATGGGGTTCTCCCGCGGCGAGTGGGACGTCAAGACGGTCACCCGCACGGTCCTGACCTCGAATACCACGGACTTCATGGTTCATGCCCGGCTGGACGCCTACGAGGGGCTCCGGCGGGTCTACTCGCGCAACTGGAACCTCACCATCCCGCGCGACCACGTGTGAGGACGGACCGGCCGCGCGGGTGTGGTGTACCCGCGCGGTCTCATTCGCCCGGTTCGGCGGCGCGCTCGCCGGTGGGCGGCTCCGGGAGGTTCTCCTCGTCCGGCCGTTCCGAGTCGGGCTTCAGCGGATCGTGCCCCAGTGTCATCAGGCGGTGCCGCCACGCGTCGTCGTTCGGACGCGGGTCCGCGAGCTGCTCGCGGACCGCCGAAACGGTGTCGCGCATCACCGCGATATCGGCCCTGGTGAGGTCGGTGCGGCGCTTGTTCAGGATCTCGACGACAGCGCGGCCCTGCTCCGGAAGGTCCAGATCCGGGGAGGCGTCGAAGGCGGACTCCCCGGAGGCCTCGGTCAGCAACCATTTCCGGAGATCCTCACCGCTCATGTTCACCACGGAATGGAAGTCCGTCCACAGCCGGTGGACCTCTGGGTCGTCTGCCAGGTTCGCCATGTCTACCTCCTTCACGGTTACGTGGGGGGCGGCTACCCGTACCCGGGGCCGCACAACGTCATGCCGGCGGTGCTCCGCCGGCCCGGCTCCGACCGGGAGCGCGCCTCAGCTGGCCTGGATCTCGCCTCCGGTGGGCGCGAGCACCTCCCCTGTGTAGAAGGAGGAGAGGCGGTCGCTCGCGAAGAAGACGTAGGAGGGCGCGATCTCGTCCGGCTGGGCGGCGCGTCCCATCGGTGCCTGCTCCCCGAACCCGGCCACGGTCTCGGGTTCCAGGGTCGCCGGGATCAGCGGTGTCCACACCGGCCCCGGAGCCACGCAGTTCACCCGGATCCCCCGCTCGTTCAGCGTCTGCGCCAGCGAGTAGGTCAGGTTCATCGCCGCCGCCTTGCTGGAGGCGTAGTCGATCAGCCGCTTGTTCCCGCGCAGCCCGTTGATCGAGCCGGTGATGACGATCGACGAGCCGTCCGGCATATGGGGCAGGGCTTCGCGGATCGTCCAGAACACGCCGTAGACGTTCACCTGGAATGTGCGCAGCAGCTGTTCGGTGCTGAGCTCGGTGAAGTCGTTGACGGGCGTCTGGGTCGCGGCGTGGGCGACGAGGACGTCGATCCGTTCGAACCGGGCGACCGTGCCCTCGACGAGTTCGCGGCAGTAGGACTCCTCCGCCAGATCGCCGCGGAATCGCAGTGCCCGGCGGCCCGCCTTCTCGACCAGCGCGGCGGTGTGCGCGGCGTCGCTGTCCTCCTCGAGGTAGCCGACGCTGACGTCGGCGCCCTCCTTCGCGAACGCCACGGCGACGGCCCGGCCGATCCCGGAATCCCCGCCGGTGATGAGGGCGCGGCTGCCGGACAGCAGATCCCGTCCCACGTAGTCCCGCATCTCGTCGGCCGGGCGGGGCTCCATCGGGTCGGTCCAGCCGGGGTACGGCTGGCTCTGTGCTGGAGGATGGCTCATGGTGCGCTCCTGCTCTCGATGCCGGTTTCCGGCCCCGGCCGCCTGGGAGCCGGGACGCGGACCGTTCGGGAGACCGGGCGAGTACTCCGGGCAGGTCGCGCCGGCCGGTACGGTCCGCCGATTACTCGGCGGTCGGCTACCCCGGGGCGCGACCTGTGCAACATCACCGCGGTGTTTTCCCTCGGAAGCGGCCCGCGAGGACCGGAGGTCCGCCGGACAGCACGTCCGTGCTCATCATGGAGGTCGGAGGTCGCTGTTCTGCAGGACCTCCTCCACCCGCAGGGCACGCGGGGACGCGATCCGCCGGTAGATCGCCAGAGCCTCGCGCAGCCGTGCGGCCCCCTTTCCGTCCTGCCCGTGCTGGAGTCGGCAGCGCCCGATCCCCTCCAGGGCGCGTGCCTGCTCAACCGGTAAGGCGATGTCGCGGGCGATCCGCAGGGCCTGCTCATGCCGGGCTTGGGCTTTGGCGTGGGTGGCGGAGGCCAGCAGCAACTCCCCCATGCTGTTGAGGGTCTCGGCTTCCGCGCGGCGGTCACCGGTGTCACGCGCCGCCTCCAGGGCGGTGTGGTGCAGGCTTCGAGCCTGGTCCCAGTGGCCGTGGGCGCGCAGGAAGCCGTCCATCGCGGCGGGGATGGCGATGGTGTGGCCGGGGCGGTCGTGGCCTGCGGCGTGTTCGGCGGCGGCGTGCAGATTGAGGCGTTCGGTCCTCATCCAGGCGGCCGCCGCCTCCCGGGTCGGCAGGTCCGGCACCCATGCGGGCGGGGTGGTGCTCGCCTCGGGTACTCCGGTGGGGGTGCGGCGGGCGAGGTGGCGGTCGGCGGCCTGGGCGGTGTACAGGTAGTAGTCCAGCAGCCGGTCCAGCGCTGCGTCCCGATCGGCCGGTGGGTCCTCGCCGCTGCGGGCGCGGGCGTGCCGGCCGATGAGGTCGTGGAGGCGGTAGCGGCCCCGCACCGGCTCCTCGATCAGGTGGTGGCCGTACAGCCCGTCCAAGCGGTGGCGGGCGGCGCCGGCGTGGGCGTCGATGTCGGCGCCGGGGTGCAGACCGAGCCGACGGAACAGCCGCCGCTGCTCGGTGGGCAGGGTGCGGTAGCACAGCGCGAAGGCGTGCTCGGTGCGGGCGGAGGCGCAGCGGTCGCCGGCCGCACCCAGATCCGCTACCAGGTCAGCCGCCGTCCGGGCGGGGCGGTGTCTGAGTTGGCCGGCCATCAGGCTGATCGCCAGCGGCAGGCGCCCGTACAGCTCGACCAGCTCGGTCACCGCCGCATCACCGGGGCTCAGGTCAGGACGTCCGGCCAGCCGGATGAACAACTGGGCGGCCTCCGCAGAGGACAGCACGTCCAAGATGACCGGAAACACCCCGGGCAGCGCGCTGAGGCGGCGCCGGCTGGTGATCAGCACCAGCGTTTCGGCCGTGCCGGGCAACAGGGGACGCACCTGCTCACTGCCGGCCGCGTCGTCCAGCACCACCAGCGCCTGCTTATCCGCCATGCGGTCGCGCCACAGCTCCGCGCGCGCCTCCATCTCCCGGGGGATCTGCCGGGCGTCCACCCCCACCGCCAGCAGCAGCGTGGCCAATACCTCGGCAGGCTCGACCGGTCGCTGTCCCGGTGTGTGGCCATGCAGCCGGACGAACAGCTGCCTGTCGGGGAAAAGGGGGGCGAGCTGGTGCGCGGCATGCACCGCGAGAGCGGTCGTGCCCACCCCGTCGATGGCGCTGATCCCCACCACCCCGCCTGTGCCCGCTCGGCCGGGCAGCGCCTGCACCAGACGCTCCAGCTCAGCCCGCCGACCGGTGAAGAAAGCGATGTCAGCGGGCAGTATGCGCATGGCAGTGACCGGGGCCGAGGGCGCGCTGACGGTCACACCGCCGTGGAGGGAACCGGTCTGGACGACCGTCCCTGACCGTCCGCTCGTCCGGTTGCCCGCACCGGTGGTGGCAGGGGACGGGAGCTCCGGTTCCCGCGGGTCCGAGGGGCCTACCGAGTTTTTCATGTGTGCTGGTTCGTCCATTGGTCTGCGCCGCTTGGTAAGAACTATTCGGACAGGCCGGCGCTAGGCCGGGTGTCGGAGTGAAAATGGGTAAAGCGTGTTTTCGGCGGATTCCTGGCCGGTGTCCGCGCTCCTCGCCGCCGAGTAGGAAAAACAGCAACGAAACGCCTCTTCGGTTAGGAGAGACAGGAATTTCGTCCCCTTGTTCCTCCGGTCCCCCGTTGCCTCCCACTGGTTTCCCCCTGAGATCGTCGATGGGTCGGTTCCAACGATTTCTACTCTGGGGGCGGCGAGGATAGCGGCGGTATACCTGCGGTAGAGGGGGCGCCGTTCAACGCTGCGGTAATCGCGCGGTACCAAGGGAGGTACAAAACAGTGGACAAAACGGGATATACAGAAAGTCGACAGGGGTTATGAGATCCCGGATCCGCGCTCAGGGGGAGGATATTGTTCCTTGCCGGTGGCAACGCGACCGGAGTGAACCCCGGTCCTGTCGAGGGCACCCCTTCTTCCGGAGGGTGGAGTAGCGGCGGTATATTCCGAGTATCGTCGACGCCAAGGGGTGGAATTTCCTTTTTCTTCGGTTATGCCCCTGGTATTGGCGGTTTTCTCCGTATGCGGCCGTTGGGCGGATCCGGGGGATTCCGTGGGCACCGGAACAGGAGAGAGCCCTGCTCCGCCGGGCTCCAGTCGGCGGAGCAGGGCCGTTCGCGGAGGAACATGTCTCGCGCCATGAGCCGTGACACGTTCGCTCCGGGGTTCGGCGGCACGTCCGCCGGCCGGACACACAGCGCCGCGACCGGTCGGCAGGGACGCCGCGGCGCTGGAGATCATCCCCCTTCTTCCACCACCGGCCGCGGGCCGTCCGGTCCGGAGCGGGGCCGTCGACGGTGCCCGCTCACCGGATCCCGGATCCGCGCTGCGCGAAAGCACTGGCCCCGGCCTCGGCGTATTCGCCGGTCCAGTACGCGTCGGGTGTCTCGGTGAACCCGGTGACCCCGCTTTCGGCGAGGATGTTGATGGTCTGCTGCCAGTCCTCCTCGGCGTTGACTCCGGGTGCCCTGCCCTCGGTCGCCTCGGTGGGCATCAGCTTCCGAGTGAAGGCGAACTGCTCGGTCAGCACCTGGTCGCTGGGAAGTTGCTCGGAGGCGCCCTCCATGGCCGCGACCGCTTTCTCGGGGTTGTCCTGGGCGGCGCTCCAGGATTCCTGTGTGGCGGTGACCATGCGCTGGACCAGGTCCTCGTCGCTCTCGACGACGGTCTCGGAAGTGATGAGTCCGGTGCCGTAGTAGGAGAGACCCCAGTCGGCCCAGAGCATCGCGTCGACCTCGCGGCCGGTCTCCTCCGCCAGTGTCGGTGCCTGGTCGTGGGCGAAGCCGAGCAGGCCGTCGGCCTCGCCGGAGGCGACCGCGGGGATCTTCCCCTGGGGGTCGGTGGGCAGGATCTCCACCGAGTAGGGGTT
>NZ_LAJC01000043.1 GCF_000981225.1 Allosalinactinospora lopnorensis | reverse complement strand
CCCCCGCTGCCGGAGAGCGCCGGGGCCGCGCCGGAGCCGGCGCGGCAGGCGGAACCCGGCGCCGGCGAGCCGCTGCTGAAGGCGGAGAACCTGCGTATGCGGTTCAAGGTGCGCGGTGGCCCGTTCAGCGGAGGCAGCGATTTCTACGCGGTCGACGACGTCTCCTTCGACCTGTACAAGGGGGAGACCCTCGGCGTCGTCGGGGAGTCGGGCTCGGGCAAGAGCACCCTGGCGCGGATGGTCATGCGGCTGCTGCAGCCGACCGCGGGCAGGGTCACCTTCGAGGGGCGCGATATCACCCGGCTGCCCGAACGGCGGCTCCGCCCGCTGCGGCGCGACGTCCAGATGATCTTCCAGAACCCCTACTCCTCGCTGAACCCGCGGGTGACCATCGGCGACAGCATCGGAACGGCGCTGCGTGTTCAGGGGGTGCGCGACACCAGGCTCATCAAGACCCGTGTGCAGGAGCTGCTGGAACGGGTGGGGCTGGAACCGCGGCACTACAACCGGTTCCCGCACGCGTTCTCGGGCGGGCAGCGGCAGCGGATCGCGATCGCGCGGGCGCTGATCCTCCGCCCGAAGCTGGTGATCTGCGATGAGCCCGTCTCGGCGCTGGACGTGTCGACACAGGACCAGGTGCTGCGGTTGCTGTCGGAACTCCAGGACGACTTCGAGCTGACCTTCATCTTCGTCGCGCACGACCTGGCGGTGGTGCGCCAGGTCAGCGACAGGGTCGCGGTCATGTGCAAGGGGCGGGTCGTGGAGATGAGCCACGGCGACGAGGTCTATGAGAACCCGAGCCACCCCTACACCCGGCAGCTCCTGGCGGCCGCCCCGGTGCTCGATCCCGACGAGGCCCGCGAGCACCGGGCCGAGCGGGCCGCGCTCCGCGGGCACGCCGGCTCGGAGGAGGCCGCGACCTCGGTGTGAACGCCGCCGCGGCTCAGGCCGGCGTCGGAAGCGTCGGGGCTCCGATCAGCAGGAGGACGCCGGCCGCCATGAGCGCACCGCCGACGATCCCACTGACCGGCCAGCCGTGCGGCAGTGTCTTCTCCAGCAGGATCACGCCCGCGACCAGTGCCATCCAGGCCAGGCTCATCACACCGAGAAGTACCAGGACGACCATCAGCGCCCAGCAGCAGCCCAGGCAGTAGCCGCCGTGTACGGCACCGGTCCGCACCCCCGCCAGTCCGCCTGACCTGAGCCGCGCCGCGTGCTCGGCGATGAATGCCAGCGGGGACCGGCATTGGCGCAGACACGCCCGCTTCAGCGGCGTGAACTGGTACAGCCCCGTCAGGACGAGCAGCGCCGCCCCCAACCTCACGGCGGTGTCGCCCGAGGGCAGCAGCGGAACCAGGTGGACGATGACGGTATAGGCGAGCAACCCGGCGGCGGACCAGACGAGTAGGTACCCGCTGACGAACAGGACCGTGGCCGCGCGGGGGCGGTCGGTCCGGGCGACCCAGCGGTCATAGGTGACGACGACCGGGAGGACCGACGGGAACATCATCGCCGCCATCATGATGACCCAGGTGGCCAGGAACAGTCCCAGAGCCGCCGGCGCGGGGCCGCCCCCGGCGTGCATGGGCATCATCTCGCCGACCCCGGTCAGCAGTCCGAGGCGCATGTGGGGATCGGCGAGCCGGCCGGTGGTCACCCATGCCAGGGCCGCCAGCCCGAGCAGGCCCGCGACCAGTGCCGCCTCCCAGGTCGACTCCGGCCGCACGCGGCGGGTCGTATGCCCGGTCACGGCTCGTCAGGGCCGCTCCAGTCGAACCGCATGTGCTTGCTCGACTGGCCGGACCGGTCCCATTGGAACGCGAACCCCTCGGCCCGGTCGGCGACCGACACCCCCTGGGTGGCCACGGTTCCCGGACCGACCTCGCTTCCCGCGGGGTTGTGCACCTGCACGCGCCGTCCGGGCAGGCTCGTCGGCCCCGCCAGGGCCTCGGCGCGGGCCTCGACGCGCCCGGGGATGCGCGCGCTCCACGACTCCAGATCGTCGTCGACGTCGAACTCGATGGGGGCGAACTCCATGCCCCGCATCTCCCCGATGAGCTCGGCGAATCCCTTGGGCCAGCCTCCTGCCTGGCCGGTGAAGATCGCCTGGAGCGCTGCACGTTGGCGCTCATCGGCCCGTTCGTCGAAGAACACCCCCATCGCGGCCTTGGTGCCGCCGGCCCAGATATTTCCGGTGAACGCACCCAGAGCCAGGACGTTCAGACCGTCGAGGACGACGTCTCCGTACCGGCCCTCACGGATGTGCCACACGAGCGTCCCGTCGCAGGAGCCGTAGGTCGGCGCTTGCGCGAAATAGCACGGGCACGGGATGTCGCACTTGCAGACGTCGAACCAGTCGCCCTGTAGGCGCCACTGCGGAACCTGGTTCATGGTTCCTCCCCTCCTGAGGGGGGATGGGCCCTGTGACTTGCGAGGCACTAAGTCTACGCCGCTCGACTGGAAAAACGCAGGGTTGGCGCCGAGAACGTACACGCGGGAGACGGGGCCGCGGCCCGGCGGGCGCTGAGGCTCACTGTGAGCGCCTCTCCGGGGCCGGTGTGCGCTAACCGGAGTTCCGTGCCAGGGCTGCCAGCAGGGTCTCCAGGCCCGCGCTGAAGCGCTGTTCGGGGGTGGTCTCCTCCTCGGTCAGCCGAGCGACGTGCGGGTAGCGTCCGTCCATCGCCGCCGGGTGCGGGCTGGCCAGTCCCTCACCGCGCACCTGGTGGATGACGGCGCCGGTCACATAGGAGTCGAGCGCGGCCGCGGCCTCGACAATGGCGCGGCCGGTCAACCCCGCCTCGGCGAACGCGGCGTAGTGCATCTCCAGGGAGCGCATGGCGGCGGCCGTGTCCGGTCTGCGGTTGATGAGCAGGCTCAGCGCGCCGGAATGGTCCAGCAGCGCCGTCCGGTAGTCGCGGGCCCAGGCCCGCAGCCGTTCGTCCCAGGGGCGCTCCTCGTCGGGAGGGGCCGCGGCGGGGTCTCCGTCCTCCTCGGCGTCATCCTGGGAGGCCCCGCTGGGGGAGACGTCGGTGATGTACTCAACGATCGCGTCGAAGAGCTGCTCCTTGCCCAGCGGAAAGTGGTGGTAGATGGCCATCGCCTCGACTTCGAGGGCGTCTCCGAGGCGGCGCATGGTCAGTCGGCGCAGGCCCTGGCCGTCGATGATGCGCAGGGCTTCGACGATGATGCGTTCGGTGCTGAGACCGGCGTAGTTACGGCTCACGCACCCTATCCTAGACTTACTTTGTAAAGGTGGTGATACGGGGACACCCCTTGCGCGCGGTGCCGCGCATCACCTCTAAAGTAGATCCCCGACCACACTGCATGCGTCCGAGAACAGCATCGAACTTTTTCGAACACGCCGGAATGGAGCGAGCATGGGGTTGTTGGCCTCCCGGAAGGTCGATGAGAGCGCGCAGCGCCGCTACGCCGAGGACCAGGAGCTCGCCGAGCGGCTGCCCGAACTGCTGAAGGCCGTCGCCTCCGCCGAGCGCGACCTCTACGACGCGCGTGAGCATGGGACGGACTACGCCGAACTGAAGCGGTGCGGAGTGGCCCTCGACCGTGCGCTGACGGACGCGATGCGCGCGGCCTATGCCAAGGAGCGTGTGCTGATCGGCCCGCGCGGTCTCACCGATCGCATCTACCGGCGCAAGCGCCTGGCCAGGCCCGAGGTCAAGCAGACCACCGCGCTCGCCGAGCGGCTGCTCACCGAACGCGAAACGCACCGGTTGCACGGGATCGAGCGCGTGCCGCGGAGCCTGGAGGTCGGGTAGCGGCCGAGCTGGAACGGAACGTGCGCGCCCGGCCCATTGGTGGCAGGATCGTGGGAAGCGCAGTGTCACGGCCGGGCCCCGGGCACCGATCACGGCAGGGAATGGGGGCGAGGATGCCGGATTTCATCCGGATAGACCCAGCGTCGAAGGTGCCCCCGTATGAACAGATCCGGGCTTCCGTGGCCAACGCGGCCGCCAACGGCGACGTCCCCGTCGGTTTCAAACTGCCCACGGTCCGCGCTCTCGCGGAACGGCTGTCGGTCGCGGTCAACACGGTGGCCCGCGCCTATCGCGAGCTGGAGCAGGCCGGAGTGGTCGAGACGCGCGGCCGTTCCGGGACCTTCGTCGCGGCGGGCGGAGACGACCAGCGCGCGGAGGCGGTGGCCGCCGCTCAGGAGTACGCCGATGTGATCGCCCGGCTCGGGCTCGGCTCCGGCGAGGCTCTCGACATCGTGCGGGCGGCACTGCGCCAGTCGTCTCCTTCGGTGTAGCCGCACCGCCCGCCGGCGCCCCGCGCCCGGGGTCAATGGCCGAAGCCGCGCACCGTGAGGATGTAGAAGGTGATCAGCCCGAGCCAGGCCGCGACCAGGCCGGCCGGCCCGACGAGCGCTCCCCCGATCGCTGAGAGGGGCACGGACAGCCCCAGCGCGATGATGCCGAGGATCATGCGCGCCGTGTTCGTCCCGATGCCCTGGTGCCGGGCGGGCTGGGGCCGGTGCCGGGCGAGCTGGACACGGACGCGTTCGTCGATGGTGTGTTCCAGGCGCTCGGCCAGCGAGTCCGCGATGGCGTCGTCGTAGTCCGGGCCGAGTTCGCGGCCGGCCCGCAACGACGCGGCCACCTCGCCTCTGGGGACGGTCTCTTCTGCCATTGCTCCAGTATCCCGCCGGCCCGCGCCCCGTATGCTCGCTCGGCCGGAAACTCAGGGAAACCCCAGGGGCATCCCTGAAGGGTGCGGCCCGGCGTGGGCGCGGCCGGAACCGAAAGACCCCGTGCCCGCTCCCAATGGGGCGGGCACGGGGTCGGGTGCTGTTGCTTCGGTCGGCCGCGGTCAGCTCGCGAAGTCCAGCAGCTGCTGGGCCCTGCTGGGATGCCGCAGCTTGGACAGCGACTGCTTCTCCAGCTGGCGGATGCGCTCGCGGGTCAGCCCCAGGTGCTTGCCGATCTCGTCGAGCGTGCGGGGTCGGCCGTCCATCAGGCCGAACCGCAGGGACATTATGGTCGCCTCGCGCGGTTCGAGGTCGTCGAGCGCGCGACGCAGCTGGTCGGCCATGAGCTGGCGGTCGACCACCTCGGACGCCTCAGAGGCGTCGATGTCCTCGATGAGATCGCCGATCCGGGTCTCGCCGTCTTCGCCGATCGTGGAGTCGAGGCTGATCGGCTGACGGGTCACCCGAAGCAGTTCCTCGATCTGGTGCGGGGTCTTGTCCAGCTCGAACGCCAGCTCCTCCGGTGTCGGCTCGCGCCCCAGCGTCTGGTGCATGTCGCGCTCAAGCCGGCTGACCTTGCTGAGCAGTTCCAGCACGTGGACCGGGAGGCGGATGGTGCGTGCGGAGTCCGCGAAGCCGCGCTGTATCGCCTGGCGGATCCACCACATGGCGTACGTGGAGAACTTGAAGCCCTTGGTGTAGTCGAACTTCTCCACCGCTCGGATCAACCCGAGGTTGCCCTCCTGTACGACGTCGAGCAGGGACATGCCGCGGTCGCTGTACTTCTTGGCGACCGAGACCACCAGTCGCAGGTTGGCCTCCAGCATGTGCGCCTTGGCCTGCCTGCCGTCCTCGGCGACCCATTCGAGCTCTTCGCGCTCGGTGTCGCCGAGTTCCTCAGGCTCCGGTGCCTCGTCGAGGGTTCCGAGCCGGTACTCGGCGTAGAGCCCCGCCTCGATCCGCTTGGCGAGGTCGACCTCCTGCTCGGCGGTGAGTAGTTGGCGGCGGCCGATGGTCTTCAGGTACGTGTGGACCGAGTCGCCCATGGCCGGGGACTGGTCGTCGAGGTCGGCTTCGGGAATCTCCGGTTCCGGGGATGCCTTCGGCCCACGGCCCTCGGAGGCGATCTCGTCAAGTTCACCAGTCTCGTTGGTGTCGACGGGCTCACTGGTGGTGGCGAGGGTCTCCTCCAGCACATCGTCCTCGGCGTCGGCGTCTACGGACTCCACCGCTGCGGCGTCGTCGCCCCCGTTGGCGAGCCGCACTCCGGTATCGGTGAGTTCGCGCAGAATGGAGCGGCCGTCGGCCGGACTGATCCCGGCGGCGGAAAACGCGGCGCGGAGCTCTGCGAGGGACAGATGTCCCTGGGAGCGCCCCCGTGTGATCAGCTCGTCGAGAGCCGCCGACGCGACCTCTTTGCCGTCTGCGGTCTCCGCCACCGTGGGAGAAGTGGCTAGGGCAGTGCGCGTCATGCGGGCACCTCCCTCCCTTCCAAGACGTGAGGCACGCGGCGGCTTCGTTCGTTCTCCGCCGTCTTGGCGCGCCATTATGTCTAACGTGTCAGAGAGTCAAATGTTCCCGGTCTCGATTGGATATCGGCGTTCGTGGTGTAATTCACGCTCATCGTTGTGGCCGACAGGTCCCCCGAGCGGGTATGGGGCAGTGGCCTTCGGGCGGGCTCCCCGGGGGCGCTGCCATGCGCGGAGCGCCCCGAGAACCGGGTGATCAGCACAGCGCCGCCTCCTTACTCATGGGGGAGAAAAGCAGGATGTCCTAATAGACGCCCACGAATGCCAGGAAGTTCCGGTTCATGGTTCGCGCAGGATACAACCGCAGATGTCGATCATCCTGCCCACGCACCGCCAGGTCAATCGGGAGCGGTGGACGGGTGCCGAAGGGCGACTATGTCGGGTTTTCCAGTGACGAGCAACGGTATCGTCCGGCGCAGATCCAGTTCGTGTGGTGCGGCGTAGCGGGGTAGGTGGCCGGCTACCCATGAGCGCAGCGCGTCAAGCGTGGGCGGTGCACCGGGATCCGCGGGAACCACGACCGCGGTGACGCGCTGACCCCATTCACGGTCCGGGCGGCCGACCACGACGGCTTCAGCGACCGAATCGAGCCGTGCGAGCAGCGCCGCCACCTCGGTACCGACGACCTTGCGCCCGCCGGTGTTGATCACGTCGTCGACCCTGCCGCGTATCCGGAGCCGGCCCTCCCCGTCGAACCGGCCCAGATCGCTGCTGCGGAACCAGGTTCGCCCGTCCGCCTCCCGCACCAGGTGCTCGGCCGTCCTCCGGGGGTCGAGCCGGTACCCGGAGAACAGGGCCGGTCCGGTCAGCAGCACCCGGCCACCGGGCTCCAACTCGGCACGCATGCCGTCGAGCGGAACGCCGTCGTAGACGCAGCCGCCGCAGGTCTCGCTCATCCCGTAGGTTGTGACGATCCGGCCGCCGGCGTCGCGGGCGGCCAAGAGCAGATCCTCCTGGGCCGCGGCGCCCCCCAGGAGGATCGCCCGGAACGGCGACAGGTCGGCGCCTGCGGCCAGCAGCCTGCGCAGCTGGGTGGGGACGAGGGACACGTATGGGCGGAGATCGGCAGCGGCAGCCATCGTCATCTCGACGCTGAAATCCCGGAACACCGGTTCGCGCCCGTTGGCCAGGGCGCGCAGGATGACCTGGATGCCCGCTATGTGCGCGGTGGGCAGCAGGCAGAGCCAGGGGTCGGCGCGGCCCGCGCCGATCCTGCGCACCGAGGCGCGGGCCGAGGCCAGCAGCGCCGCGGAGGACAGTTCCACGCCTTTGGGCTCGCCGGTGGAGCCGGAGGTGGCCACGACCAGAGCGGTGTCCTCGGAGGTGCCTGTTCCGCCGTTCAGGGCGGTGACGCCTTCGGGAGTCCGCAGCGAGGCGGGGCGGAGGGCCCGCAGCAGGGCGTTCACCCGCGGCGCAGGCGTATCCTTGTCGATCGGTAGCAGTGCGGGACCGCGTCCGTCCAGGGCGCCGGAGAGGAGCGCGCTGAAGTGGGCGGGCTCCACCCCGGCCACCGCTTGCAGGGGTCGGTTCGACACGCTCCCACGTTAACGCCACCGGTGGTGAGGCCCTTCGGCGTCCCTGTGGCGGAGGGGGTTTGCGGACGTCCGGTGCGGCGCCGTGCGGCGGAACTATTAAGGTTGGCCTCTGACCGGTACAGCGGCGGAGGGGATTCCGGTGCCGCCGGCCGTCCCGCCGCTGTACAGCGTCGTCCGCAGTGTCGCGTAAGGAGAACCGAGAATCGTGAATGGTCTGAGCTGGCAGAGATCGGGCGAGTACTCCGACATCATCTACGAGACCGCCGAGGGCATCGCCAAGATCACGATCAACCGGCCCGAGCGGCACAACGCGTTCCGCCCGCAGACGCTGTTCGAGCTCCAGGACGCGTTCAACGTCGCCCGCGACGATTCCGAGGTCGGGGTAATCATCTTCACCGGCGCCGGCGACCAGGCGTTCTGCTCCGGCGGTGACCAGAGGATCCGCGGCGACGACGGCTACATGGGCGACGACAACGTGGCCAGGCAGGGCATCGGCCGGCTCAACGTGCTCGACCTGCAGGTGCAGATCCGCCGGCTGCCCAAACCGGTGATCTGCATGGTGGCGGGCTGGTCGATCGGCGGCGGAAACGTGCTGCAGGTCTGTTGCGACCTGACGATCGCCGCGGACAACGCCAAGTTCGGCCAGACCGGGCCGAAGGTGGGCTCGTTCGACGGGGGGTACGGGTCGTGGCTGCTCGCCCAGACCGTCGGGCTGAAGAAGGCGCGTGAGATCTGGTACCTGTGCCGCCAGTACAGCGCGCAGGAGGCTCTGGACATGGGCATGGTCAACACGGTCGTCCCGCTGGAGCAACTGGAGACGGAGACCGTCTCCTGGGCGCGGGAGATGCTGGAGAAGTCCCCGCTGGCGCTGCGCATGGTCAAGGGCGCCATCAACGCGGTCAGCGACGGCGCGGCCGGCATGCAGCAGTTCGCCGGGGACGCCACGATGCTCTACTACATGAGCGAGGAGGCCCAAGAGGGGCGCGACGCTTCAAGGAGAAGCGCCGCCCGGAGTTCGACAGGTTCCCGCGCCGCCCGTAACGGGCCCTGCGCCCCCGTCGTCACCGGAGTCCCGGCCAACGCGGAATGGAGGTGACCTCGATGGCTACGCCCCCTGCGGGCCAGTGGTCCCGCCCCGCTGCGCGGCCCGCCCGCCGGGCGCCGGGACCCGGGGGAGCAGCCGCCCGACCCCCGCTTCCTGGACGGGCGCGGTCACGGCCGGCTCGTCCACCATGCCCCCCCGCTGCGGCGCGGCGGCTGCGCCCATACCGCCAGGAAGGAGGAGGGCGTTCCCTATCCGGCCTGAATGCCGGATCCCCACGCCCGAGAACCTGATGACCCCCGGACGGCATTCTCGATCCCCATGCAGACCCGGTTCCGCGGGGTCACGGCCCGCGAAGGTGTCCTGGTGCGCGGCGCTGCGGGCTGGGGGGAGTTCTCCCCCTTCGCCGAGTACGGTCCCGCCGAGTGCGCCCGCTGGTGGGCAGCCTGCTACGAGGCCGCTGAGACGGGATGGCCCGCTCCGGTGCGCGAGCGGGTACCGGTCAACGTCACGGTGCCTGCTGTCGGCCCGGACGAGGCCGAGCGGATCGTCGCGCACTCCGGCTGCCGGACCGCGAAGGTGAAGGTCGCCGACCCCGGGCAGTCCTCCGCTGACGACATCGCGCGGCTGGAGGCGGTGCGCGGCGCCATCGGCCCGCAGGGCCGGGTGCGTATTGACGTCAATGGTGCCTGGGACGTCGAAACCGCGGTTCGGATGCTCGATGAGCTGCGTCGTTTCGACCTGGAGTACGTCGAGCAACCCTGCGCCACTCTGCCGGAGCTGGCGCAGGTGCGCAGCCGCAGCGATGTCCCGGTCGCCGCCGACGAGTCGATCCGGCGGGCGGAGGACCCGCTCAAGGTCAGCGCGGCCGGTGCCGCCGACATCGTGGTGCTGAAGGTGCAGCCGCTGGGCGGGGTGCGCCCGGCGTTGCGGGTCGCTGAGGAGTGCGGGCTGCCCGTCGTCGTCTCCAGTGCCGTGGAGACCTCCGTGGGGCTCGCGGCGGGTGTCGCGCTCGCCGCGGCGCTGCCGAAGCTGCCCTACGCCTGCGGACTGGCGACGATGCACCTGCTCACCGCGGACGTGTGCGCCGAGCCGCTGCTGCCGGTCGGCGGCTACCTTCCGGTGAGCGCGCCCGAAGTGGACGAGCAGCGGTTGCAGGCCGTCGAGATCGAGCCTGGGCCCTGGCAGGAGCGAATGGCGGCCGCCCGCAGGGAGTGGCGACGGCAGGCCGGCCCGGAGGTCGCACCATGACCGCCGGTACATGGCCGGCGGAGTGTCCGCGCCGCTGCTCGGGGATTTCGCGCCCCGCGGCGGAGCCGGACAGCGCGCGAGAGTCCGCGCGGCCGCCGCGCGTTCCGGGGCCTCGGGGAGCGGCCCTCGGAGACTGCCGTGATACTGGACGGTAGCGGCCGCGGCGATGTGGTCGGTGTCGCCTCCGGATGTGAGATGACCGGGCTGGCGGAACGCGTTGCCGTGAGGAAGCGGGGCCGGAGCCAGTATCGGAGGCCACGTTCGGGGTAATGGGCGCCTGGAAGCGCGGTACCGCGTGCCCGTGTGCCGGCCGCTGACCGAGCGGTGTGGCGCGAAGGGAGGCCACAGGGGACCCGCTGATACTGACAGCTACGTGACGACTTGAGAGCAGCCTGGATGAACCCGTCTACCGCTCTGGCGCGTGTCCTCGTCGATGAGCTTGCCCGGTGCGGGCTGGCCGAGGCCGTTGTCGCCCCGGGGTCGCGCTCCACCCCCTTGGCGCTGGCACTGGTCGCCCACCCCGAGATCCGGGTGCATGTCCGCATCGACGAACGGTCCGCGTCCTTTCTGGCCCTTGGGTTGGCCCGGGCGTCCAGACGCACTGTCGCCCTGGTCTGCACCTCGGGGACGGCGGCCGCCAACTTCCATCCGGCCGTGCTGGAGGCCGACCAGAGCCGGATTCCGCTGCTGCTGCTCACCGCCGACCGCCCTCCGGAGCTGCGCGGCACCGGAGCCAACCAGACGATCGACCAGATCGAGCTCTACGGCACCGCCGTGCGGTTCTTCACCGAGGTGGGCGTTCCCGAGCCGGTTCCGGGCGCGGTCGACTACTGGCGCTCCCTGGCCTGCCGTGCCTGGGCCGCCTCGATCATGGACCGGCCCGGGCCGGTCCACCTCAACCTGGCCTTCCGCGACCCGCTGGTTCCCGACGACTCGGAGGCGGGCCAGGAGTGGCCCGAACCGCTGGCCGGGCGCGCGAACAGCCGGGCGTGGATCGAGCGGCCGGCCCCCCCGCAGGAGCCCGCCCCGATGGAGCTGCCGCCGGTGGAGCGAGGCGTCATCGTCTGCGGCGACGGCGACTACGACCCCCTTCCCTACCTGGCGCTCGCGGCCGAGACGGGGTGGCCGCTGCTGGCCGAACCCACGTCGAACGCCCGTCGCGGCGATGCGGCCTCGTCGTACCGCCAACTGCTGGCGGTGCCCGGGTTCGTCGCCCGACACGAGCCGGAACTCGTGGTGAGCGTGGGACGGCCCGGCCTCTCCCGGCAGTTACTGGCCTACCTGCGGCGCGCCTCCAGGCACGTCGTCGTGGGCGATCCCAGGTCCTTCGACGACCCGGTCCGCACCGCCACCGATGTGGTCCCCGCTGTCACCGCCCCGCGGGACGCGACCCCCCACAGCGACTGGTCGGCCTCGTGGTGGGCGGCCGAAACCGCTGCCCGGGCCGCTACGGACGCGCTGCTCGACGAGGAGGAGGCGCTCAGCGAACCGCGCCTGGCGCGCGACCTGGCCGGTCAGCTGCCCAACGGATCGCTGCTGTTCGCCGGTTCCAGCATGCCGGTCCGGGATCTCGACGCGGCTATGGAGGCCCGTTGCGGGATCAGGATCATCGGCAACCGGGGAGTCAGCGGTATCGACGGCACCGTCTCCACCGCCGCCGGAGCCGCGCTGGCCCACCAGCGCGACGGCGGAGGGTGCGGCTACGCGCTGCTCGGCGACCTCGCCCTGCTGCATGACCAGAACGGCCTGGTCATCGGTCCTGAGGAGCCCAGACCCGATCTGGCGATCGTGGTCGTCAACAACGACGGCGGCGGTATCTTCTCCGGCCTGGAGCAGGCCGGACACCCCGATTTCGAGCGGGTCTTCGGTACTCCGCACGGAGTCTCCATGGAGCGCGTGGCCGCGATGGCCGATCTGCCCTATACCCGGCTGGAGTGGGCGACCGACCTGCCCAAGATCCTGCTGGGGGAGGGGATGCGCATCATCGAGGTACGCACCGGCCGCGTCGACTCCGCTGCTCTTCGCCGCCGACTGCAGGACACCGTGACCCGCGCCGTGAGCGGGTGACGATCGCCGTTCCCAGGGGGCCTGAGCCGGACCGGCGAACGGAACGCGATACTGGGCGCATGCCCCACGTCCTCCATATGACCGGGATGAGCCGGTGGCGCGACTCCCGCGGCGACATCGTGCCCGATTCGTTGAAGACCGAGGGGTTCGCGCACGCCTCGCCGGACGTCCCGACCCTCCTCGCGGTGGCCAACGCGTTCTACCGTGACGCGGCCGAGCAGCAGGTGGCACTCGTCATCGACACCGGGCGCCTGGACGCCGAGGTGCGCTGGGAAGCGGCGTCGCCCGCCCCGCCGCCCGGGGCCGTCCCCGGGTGGAGTTCCCGCACATCTACGGCCCGATCCGGCGTGCGGCCGTCACCGGTGTGCGCTACCTCCGCCGGGGCCCTGCGGGCGCGTTCACGGCGGTGGAGCAGCGGAGCGACACCGCTGACACGCTGGACCTGCTCCCGCACCCGGAAGGGGGCTGGTACCGGCCCACCTGGCGCACCGGCGTCGGCGTCCGGCCGCCGGGATATCCGGGAGAGCGCGACACCGCTTCGGGCATCCACTTCCTGCTCTGTCCCGGCGAGCATTCGCGCTGGCACCGGGTGCGTTCCGACGAGGTCTGGGTCTTCAACCGCGGCGGGCCGCTGGAACTGACCCTGGGCGGTACGGGCGAGCGCCCGGTCGAGGGGCGGTCCTGGACGCTCGGCCCGCGTATCGAGGCGGGGCAGGTACTGCAGGTTCTGGTGCCGGGCGGTACCTGGCAGGCGGCGCGCCTCCTCACCGCTGCGGAGGCGGTGGTCAGCTGCTTCGTGTCCCCGGGGTTCGAGTTCGCGGACTTCGAGGTCGCACCCGAGTAGCGCGGCGGCCGGCGCCGTTTCAGAGCCGTAGCAGGACCCAGAACACGCCGCACAGCACCGCTGCGGCGATCGCCAGCGAGAATCCGAAGTCGGTCCAGCGCGACCGCGGCCGCGTGCCGCGGGTGACCGGCAGCCGGGGCCAGCGCCACGCGACCAGCACCGCGGCCAGTGCGAGCGCGCCCCCTCCCGTCGCCCACACGGCGGGCATCGGGTCCAGGTCGCCGAGACGCAGCGACCACACCCACAGGGCGCCGCCCAGGATCAGGCGCGAGACGGCGCCCGTCCGGTCGAGCCGGGGCGCCCACCAGGTGGCGCGGCGCCGCGCCACCTGCAGCAGCAGGAAGAGCGGGTAGCACACGGCGAAGAACACCGACATCAGGGTCGTTGGGAGCGGCACCAGCGAGGGGCCCTCGAACCCGGGCGCGTCCGCGTCCAGCAGGCGCAGGCCGATCGTCTCGGCCGGAACGCGCGCGCTGTTGGCGAGCACGACGACGCCGCGGCCGTCGTCGGTGTGGGCGACGAACGAGCGCGAGCCGGCCGTCGCGCCGTTGTGCCAGGTGATCTCGGTGCCGTCGACGTTCCACAGCACCCATCCCAGACCGGTGCGCTCCCCGTGTTCCGCGTCCGAGGACCGTTCGGCGTGCGGCTGCCGGGCCGTCTCCATGGCCGGGGGGTCTCCCGCCATGGCGGCCTCCAGCAGTCTCACCAGGTCCCCGCTCGTCGTCCAGGTGCCAATGCCGGCCGGCGCGTTCGCGGGGTTGAAGGACGGCTGGACCTCCAGTAACGGATTGCGGTGGGGAGGAGCTCCGTTCTCCGGGACCTCGGGGCCGCTCAGAAACGTGGTGGCGTCCATCCCGATCGGCTCCAGGACACGCTCGGTGAGCAGCGACGGGTAGTCGTCGCCGGCGACCTTCGCCAGTGACTGGCCGAGAAGGGCGAAGCGAGGTTGGAGTACTCGAACCCGGTGTCCGAGTCGGGGCCATGGCCGGTGAGGTCCGCGGCCGCCTGCGCCGGGTCGCCGACCCCCCGGTACGGATCGGCGCCGAAATAGTTGTGCAGGGACAGCGAGAAAAGGTATCCGGCGTCCATGGAGATGGAGGGCAGGCCGGCGCGGTGCGTGGCGAGCTGCTCCAGGGTGATCGCGGCGACGTCGTCGTCGGCGAAGTCGATCTCGGGCCAGATCTCGCCGAGCGACGTGTCGAGTTCCACGTCGCCGGATTCCAGCATGTCGGCGAGTAGTGCCGCCGTGAGCACCTTCTGCACCGACCCCGTCTCGAACGCCGTGTCCGGCTCCACCGGAGTCGATCCGTCGGTCGTGCCGATCGTGGTCTGCCTGACCTCGTCTCCGTCGATCAGGGCGACCGAGACGCCCACGGCCGACCCTTCGGGCAGCAGCCCCCGCACGTCCGCCGCCACGCCGGCGTCGCCGCTCTCGTGGGCGGGGAGCGGCTCTGCGCGGGGCACCAGGAGGAAGACCGGGAGCGCTACGGCGGCGGCCGCGGCGCAGCCCGCGAGCCAGACGGTTCGGGGCGGGCGCGGGCTGGTCTCAGAGTGGGGGATGGTCATGGCCGCTTCTCTCCTAGGCGTGTCAGTGCCGCGCCGCGAGCAGCACGATGAACAGTGGGACAACGCGCGTCGGCGGTACCCGGTAGTGGCCCCGCCCCGCGGTCTGCAGCCAGCCGGCGGCGACGAGCCGCCGCAGGTGGTGGTAGAGCTGCCCGGTGGTTCCCAGCGCCGGGTCCTCCTTGAGGTCCGCGGCCGCGGTCACACCGGAGAGGACCCGCTGCAGCAGCAGCAGCCGAACCGGGTGGCCGAGCGCCTCCAGCGCACCGCTGACCTCCGTCCAGTCGCTGTCCAGCAGGTCCGCGGCGGTCCCGGCCTCCTGCCACTCGTACTTCTCGCCGGTGGGCAGTGGTGTGACACCGGTGAACAGGACCGCGCCGCCGCCGTCGCCGGCGAGTGACTTCAGCCTGTTCAGCGCCCAGTAGACCGACTCCGGATCGTCGCCGGCTGTGGGCGCCGCTTCCTGCGCGGGTGCGGATTCCAGCCGGGCCACGCGCTCCTCGAGGTCGGCCAGGCGCCGCCGCAGCTCATCGTCCGGTCGCTCCATGCCACTGATTATACGTAATTACGTAATTAAATAAAAATGCGCGTTCGTCCCGGCCGGGCAGGGCGGGCCGCCGAGGTAGGGGACGGAGCCGCGTCCGGGGGACCGCCCGTGCGGGACCGGGTGCGTGAGGCGGCCGGCACCGCGGCCGCATGGCCGGAGGCCGCGGCGGTGCCGTCTTCGCCCGCGGATGCCTCGACGCCGGCCGTGAGCCGCTGCCGCGGAGGCGTCAGTCCGTCAGCGCGGTCCGCATGACCCGGAACTTGGACTCGGTCTCGGCGATCTCCGACTCGGGGTCGGAGCCGGCGACGACGCCGCAGCCCGCGAGCAGCCGGGCGCGGGGCCCGTCGATCTGCGCGCAGCGCAGCGCGATCCCCCATTCGCCGTTGCCGTGCGCGTCGATCCAGCCCACGGGCCCGGAATAGCGGCCCCGGTCCATACCCTCCAGTTCGCGGATGAGCTCCATCGCCGTCCAGGCCGGGGTGCCACCGACGGCCGCGGTCGGGTGCATCGCCGCGAGCGCGTCGAAAGTGGAGACGCCCTCCCGGAGTGTGGCGCGCGCGGGGGAGGCCAGATGCTGCACGTTGGCAAGGCGCAGCAGCCGCGGGCGGTCGGGAATCTGGATCGAGGAGGACAGCGGGGACAGCGCCGCGCGCAGCGAATCGACGGCGTAGGCGTGCTCCTCGCTCTCCTTGGCCGATGCGACCAACTCGTCGGCGAGCCGCCTGTCCTGCTCGGCGCTGGTTCCGCGGGGGCGGGTCCCGGCCAGTACCAGGGAACTGACCTCCTCCCCGTCGCGCCGGAGCAGCAGCTCTGGTGTGGCCCCGACCATCCCGTCGACGGAGAACGTGTAGCAGCCGGGATAGGCGCCCGCCAGCCGGGAGAGCAGTGTCCGGGCGTCGATCGCGTTATCGGCCTCGGCGTGGAGATCGCGGGCCAGCACGACCTTGTGGAGCTCCCCTGTCCTGATGCGCCGCACCGCCGCGGCGACCGCCTCGCCCCACTGCGGCGCGGGCATGAGGCCGTCGCTCCAGTTCATCGGGCCGATTTTGCGGGTGGGGGTGACGCGGGAGAGGAGATCGCCGGGGTGCATGCCCGGCCGGTCGCAGACCGTGGTGAGCCAGGAGTGCCCGGCCCGGTGCCCGATCAGAACGCGCGGGACGACGAGTGCCGAGCCCGGGGATCGGGGGTCGAAGGTGAAACTGCCGAAGGCGACCGGTCCGGTGCCGGGCAGGCCGACCGCGTCGTCCACCTCCGTACGAGCGACCAGTTCCGACAACCACTGCGCCGCGGCGCTGAAGCGCTGTCCGTCCAGGCCGTCCTCGGCGGGCAGGGTGAGCCGCGCGGCCTCCCCCCACCCCACCAGTCCGTCGCTTCGTCGCAGCCAGGCCAGGGGAGTGGTTCCCGGAAGATGCCCGAGGAGATCACGGTGGTCCCGCAGCGGAACAGTACGAACCACCAGGCGCGGACTTTCACGGGCGACGCTCACGACATCCCAGCATAGGAGGTCCTCTGGGATGTTGGGTGCCTTCCGGGGCAGCGTTGCCGCGACCAACGCGAAAGGGCCCCGATTTGACGATCACGCCTAAGCTTTCCAGGTGCGTTACGAAATAGTTGTAGATGGGTGAGGGAGTCGGGTGAACGGGTGGGTGGGCCGAGCGGCCGCCGCTGTTGCCGTGTTGCCGCTGCTCGCAGGGTGTGTCAGTACTCCGTTCGGAGGAGGTGCGGACGCGGACGCGCCGGGGCGGATCCCACGCGACTGCGAGGCCGACACCGAGTCCGACAAACGGGACATGCGCGGCTCCTGGATCACCACCGTGCGCAACATCGACTGGCCCTCAGAGCCGGGCCTCAGCGCGCAGGAGCAGCAGCAGGAACTGCGTGACCAGCTCGACAGCCTGCGCGACCTCGGCTTCAACGCCGCGTTCTTCCACGTCCGCCCCACCGCCGACGCGGTCTACGAATCCGACAAGGAGCCGTGGGCCCGCTACCTGACCGGTAAGCAGGGCGGCGATCCCGGCTACGACCCCCTCGCGTTCGCCGTCGAGGAGGCGCACAAGCGCGGCCTGGAACTGCACGCCTGGTTCAACCCCTACCGCGTCGGCCTGAAGGATCCGGATCTGGAGAACCTGGTCGACGAGCACCCCGCGAAGCAGAACCCCGGGTGGTTGATCGAGTACGGCGACGAAGGCTACCTCGACCCGGGCAATCCCGAGGTGCAGGGGTGGGTCGGCGACGTCATCCTCGACGTGGTGGAGCGTTACGACATCGATGGCGTGCACTTCGACGACTTCTTCTACCCCTATCCCGATGGGGACGAGGAGTTCGACGACGACGCCAGCTGGAAGGAGTACGGCGAAGGCTTCGACGATCGCTCGGCCTGGCGCCGAAGCAACGTCAACACCCTGATCGCCGACGTCCACGCCCGGATCGGCAAGACCAAGCCGTGGGTGCGGTTCGGGATCTCGCCGTTCGGCATCTGGCGGAATGACGGGAGCGACGCCAGCGGCTCCGCCACCAAGGGCCTGCAGTCCTATGACGACCAGTACGCGGACACCCGGAGCTGGATCCAGGAGGGCATCGTCGACTACGTGCTCCCGCAGCTGTACTGGGAGCGCGGGTTCGAGAACGCCGACTACGAGGAACTGGTCCGCTGGTGGTCCGAGGAGGTCAGCGGGAGCGAGGTCGATCTCTACATCGGCCAGGCCGCCTACAGGGTCGGAGACGACGGCTGGACCGACGCCGACTCGCTCTCCCGTCAGCTCGACTTCAACAAGGAGCACCCAGAGGTCAGCGGGAACGTCTACTTCTCCCAGAAGGATCTGACCGGGCGCGCCGGCGAGGCCGTGGACCGCCTCGTCGAGGACCACTACCGCAGCGCGGCCCTGCCTCCGCGGGCCACCGGGTCCGAGGACGTCCCCGACCCGGTTCCCCGGCTGGACGCCGAGCACACCGGTGATTCGGTGCAGCTGGAGTGGGACGCGGTCGAGAATGCCCGCTTCTACGCCGTGTACCGCGTGCCGGGAGAAGACGCGGAGTTGTGCGATCTCGCCGATGCCACGCACCTTCTCGACGTCATCGGCCCGGGCGGGGACGGCTCCGTGCGTTTCACCGACACCTCCCCGACGGAAGAGCCCGCCGAGTACTTCGTGACCGCGCTCGACGACCATCGGAGCGAAGGCGCCCCCAGCCCTCCCGCTCCTGTAGATCACGGGTAAGAAAATCATTACCTAGGGGTTAGGAATACCAGAGGGGAAACCTGATGTATTCCGTCCGAATGACGGATAGAAATCGTGTAACGGGGAGATTTCCGGCATGCCCAGTGCGTAGGGTCGCCTACCGGCCGAGGAGGGTGCAATGGCTCTGCGGGAGTATGAGCGGCGGATCCTTGCCGAGATCGAGCACCACCTCTGCGAGGACGATCCGGGATTAGCCGACCGTATGGAGACGTTCGGCGCCGATGCCCCCTCCGAGGCCGAGGAGACACCGGGGGGCGGCTGGAAGCCGTGGGTCGTGTGCGCCATGATCGCGGTCGTGGTGATCGGTCTGCTGGCGCTGCTCTTCGCCCTCACACCGGGGGCACCCAGTGAACAGCCGCCGGCACCGGCGAACAACTCCGAAGTGGTCGTGCCCGGGCCCGGCGCCGACGCGTCGTAAGGGTCCGACCGGAGACAGCGCCGCGGACATGGGGACCCGGTCCGCCCGGGCGGCGACGGCGCGCAGGTATGGAGGAGAGGCAGGCATGCCGCGGAAACGGTGGCGCGATCTCGCCCCCGGAAAGCGCAAGGCGATCATGCTTCTGGGAGCCGCCCAAGTGAGCCTGCAAGCGGCTGCTCTCGCCGATCTCGCCCGCCGCCCACCCGAACGTGTCAGGGGACCCAAGCCCGTGTGGGCGGCGTTGTCGTTCGTCAACTGGGTCGGGCCGATCAGCTACCTCCTCTGGGGACGCCGCTGAGCTCCGGCCCTCCGCTCAGATCGCGTCCGCGAAAGCCGCGGCGATGGGACCGGCGACCTTTCCGCCGCTGCCTCCGCCCTCGACCACGACGGCGAAAGCGACGTCGCCCTTGTAGCCGACGAACCAGGCGTGGCTGTCGAGCTCGTCGTCCTCGTCCTCCGCGGTGCCGTACTCCGCCGAGCCGGTCTTGCCGTAGACCTCCCCGTTGAAACCCGCGTCGTCGGCGGTGCCTTCCGTCACGACCTCGCGCATCATCGGGCGCAGCTGATCGGCGTGTGCGATCTGCGCGGGCTCCGGCTGATCCTCCATCTGGGGATCGTTCACCAGGGTCGGCGAACGCCACGAGCCATCGGCGACCGCAGCGGGCACGGTGGCCATATGCAGCGGCGAGGTGAGGATCTGGCCCTGGCCGATGCTCTGCGCCGCCAGCATCGTGGTGCTGTCGGGCGCCGGGAACGCGGGTTCGGTCGTCGGAACACCGATGTCGAGGTCGCTGTTCATGCCGAACTGCTCCGCCGTCGCGGTGAGCGCCTGCGAGTCGAGCCTGTTCGCGACCTCCTGGACCAGCGCCGTGTTGCAGGAGGTCGCGAACGCCTCGGTCACGCTCTGCCGACCGTACTCGGCATCGCCGGCGTTCTTGAACTCCCAGCCCCCCACCTCGGCGGTCTCCGGACAGGTCATGGTGGCGTCGGCGGTGAGGCCGTGGCCGAGAAGGGCCTGGTAGCTGACGATCTTGAAGGACGACCCCGGCGCGTACTGGCCTTCGAACGCCCGGTTGTAGCCGCCGGGGATGTTCGCGGCGGCCAGGACCTCTCCCGTCGAGGGGCGAACGGCGACGAGCGCCGTCGGGTCGCTCTCGCCGTTGATGGCCTGCGCCGCGGCACTCTGGACCGCCGGGTCGAGGCTCGTCTGCACGTCCTCACCGTCGGTGCCCTCGATGGACTCGACGACGATGGGTTCCTCTTGGGCGGCGGCCTCCTCCTCTTCACCCTCGTTCACGACCCGGATGGAGGTTCCGGCCTCCCCGGCCAGACGCTCCTCGTAGGTCCGTTGCAGCCCGCTTACCCCTGTCGGGTCGCCGACGTTGTAGGCGGGCCCGAGCCGCTCCAGATCGTCTTCGGTGGCGGCGCCCACCTCGCCGACGATCATGCCGATCGAGCCGCCCCCTTCCTCGGTGTCCAGCCTGGAGCCGTCGGCGGCGAGGATACGCCCGCGCTCGCCCCAGGCATTGACGCGCGTGAGGGTCTCACCCTCACCGAGGTCGGGGTGCATCACGGAGGGGCTGAACTCCACCAGCCACTCCCCGTCGTTCCGGGTGAGCGGCAACTCACCCTCGTAGCTCCAGTCGCCGGCGTTCTTGAGCGAGAGCGTGACCTCGTAGGAGGTTCTGGCGCTGTCCCCATCGGCACTGACCTGACCCAGCTCCACCTCGATTCCGGTGATGCCGAGGTTGTCGGCGAAGCGGGTGAGGGTCTCCTCCACGTCCTCGCCGGTGGCCAGGTTCGCCGCTGCGCCGTAGTCCTCGGAGGCCAAGGCGGCGGTGTAGGCCTGGGCGGTCTCCTCGGGCTTGGGCATGTTCAGCACGTACCAGGAGACGCCGCCGCCAACCAGGGCGAGGGCCACCATGGTGCTCAGGATACCGATGATCAGCCCTTTGCGGGATCGGCGGCGCGGCGGCTCCTCCCAATCCGCGGAGTCGTCCGGGCCCTGGAACGAGGAAGGGGGCGCCGCTCCTGCGGCGGGGGGCCGGTTCGGGTCGGAGGCTGATACGCGATGGGCAGGTCCCCGGTGGGCGGCTCCGCTTTGGCGGCCGCCTCAGGCTCGTAGAACGGTTCACCGCGCTGTTCGGATCCATAGGACTGGTACCCCGGAGGGGCGGCCTCGGCCGGAGCTCTTGGGACCAGTGGGAGGCCCCATCGAACTGTCGGGGTTCGTGCCGGTGGTCGGTGGGGTGCGATGCGGCGGGCCGCTCCCATGGTTCGCCGAAGGGGGCGGGCGGTGGTGCCTGCGCGGAGCGGGGGGTGTGGTCGGCCGAGTCCGCGGTTGAGGGAGCCCAGTGGTCGTAAGCGGGCTGCGAGGGCTCGTAGGGCTGGTAGCCGCCGGAGTGGTCCGCAGCGGGACGGTCCGGTATGTCGTAGGTGGGGTCGGTGTGGAATCGCGGTTCGTAGGGGTCGTATGCGGTTGTGGGGGAGCTGGTGAAGTGTTCCCAGGGTTCGTGCGGGGGTGTGTTGGTCTGGTGGGTGTCGTAGTAGGGCTGGGCGGTCGGGTCGGCTGTGGTGGGGGGTTCCCAGGGCTGGTGGTGGTCGCTTGGTTGTTCTGGGGTGTAGGGGAGTTGTCCGGTGGGGTCTTCCCAGGGGGTGTGTGGGGAGGGGATGGGGTCTGCGCCGGGGGTTTCCGGTGTGTCCTGGGTGGGGTCGGTGTGGAATCGCGGTTCGTAGGGGTCGTACGCCTCAGGGGAGAAGGCGTCGGGCGACTCCGCGGACGCATCGGAGTACTGCGGCTCCGAGGGCTGCTGGTCAGAGGTGGGCCGCCCGTGATCAGTGGGCGGCTGCGCCTGGGAACCGGCCTCTTCGGGCCAGGACCGTGCTGCGGTGGATCCCGTCGCCCCCCATCCGTCGTCCAGCTTGCCGGCGAAGGTCCAACTCCACGAAGTGTTGTCCGTGCCCTCGGATGTGGGGAGTCGATACGGGCTCGCCGAGCTCTTCGGCTCCTGCGTGGCCGCGCCGGAGCCCCCGTCCTCGGGTGCCGCGGAGCTGTCGACCTCTCCCGGCTCCTCAGGGGCCGTGGAACTCTCCGGGATATCCGTGTCGGCCTGCGGCTCCTCGGCCGCCGGCGCCTCTGGCGGGGCCGACTCACCTGAATGCGGGCCTTCGGGGTCGGGCGGAGGCGAGGGCCGCTCGTCCCCCTGCCCTGGAGTCCACCTCTCGTCCACGCCGATTCGTCCTTCCGCTCGCCCAATACGAGATCGCCCCGCGTCCCTTGGGCCGGGACAGCGGGGCGAGGATGTCTAAGTGGCCGATGTGGCGGTCGCCTCTCGGCGCGTGGCACAACGCGGTTCCAGGTGACCGTGCGGCCATCCGGCTGGGCGGAGACCGCACGCGGTATTCCGCGAAGGCAATAGGTGAGGCCCGGGGGACACTTGCTACCACACCGGCCACCAGAGACTCTAACCTATTGCGTCCGCCTGATGTTCCCGCGTCCCGTATCGGAACCGTGCGGAGGAGATCACAATCAGGCGTAGCGGCGACGGTCAGCCGGACTCTCCGCGGGCGATCCGGACCATCTCGTCACGGGAGCGGACCTTGATGCGCTTGCGGCCGTGCGGTTCGCCGAGCGACTCCTCGTGGGCCTCCAGGCGCTGCCATCCCTCCCACGTCGTGTAGGGCACGTGGCGCTCCTCCAGCAGCCGCAGGAAGGAGACCGGGTCGGGGTCGGGCGCCGGGGCGAACGACGCGCGGTCGGCCACGAGGTTTCCGACGGTTTCCAGCGCATCGCCTTTGGTGTGTCCGATGAGGCCGACCGGCCCCCGTTTGATCCAACCGGTCGCGTAGACCCCGGGGATCGGCTGCTCGTCCAGGTCGAGTACGCGCCCTCCGTCGTTGGGGACGACGCCCTGCTCCTCGTCGAACGGCAGGCCGGCGGCGGGAGAACCGAGATAGCCGATCGCCCGGTAGACGGCCTGCACCTCGTGGTCGACGAACTCGCCAGTTCCGCGTACCCGCCCTCCGCCGGCGGGCTCCATACGTTCGGTGCGCAGGCCGCTGACCCGGTCCTGGCCGAGGATCGCCACCGGACTGTGCAGGAAGTGTAGGTGCAGGCGGCGCTCTTCGCCGCGCGGGTCGCGGATCGCCCAGTTCTGCAGCACCTTGACGTTCGTCTTGACCTGGTTGGACTCCTCGATGGCGGCGAGGCTGTCATCGTCGAGCTCGAAGTCCTCGGGGTGGACGATCACTTCCACCCCCGGCTGCTTGTCCAGCTCGCGCAGCTCCATGGGGGTGAACTTGGCTTGGGCGATACCGCGCCGGGCGAAGACGTGCACGTCGGTGATCTTCTTGGCGCGCAGCCCCTCGTGCACGTTATCGGTGATGTCGGTATCGAGCAGGTCGTCGGCGTTCTTAGCGAGGATCCGGGCGACGTCGACGGCCACGTTTCCGGCGCCGATGACCGCGACACTGGACCCGTCGACCCGCCAGGAGGAGGAGACGTCGGGGTGGCTGTCGTACCAGAAGACGAAATCGGCCGCCCCGTGGCTGCCGGGGAGGTCGGCGCCGGGAATGTCCAGGGGGCGGTCGCGGTCGGACCCGGTGGCGAAGATGACGGCGTCATAGTGCCGGCGCAGGTCCTCCAGCTTGAGGTCGACGCCGTACTCGACGTTGCCGAGGAAACGGATCCCGGGTTTGTCCAGGATCTTGTGGAGCGCCCCCTGGATCTGCTTGATGCGCGGGTGGTCGGGTGCCACGCCGTAGCGCACCAGGCCGTAGGGGGTCGGAAGCTTCTCCAGGATGTCGATGCTGACAGGGAGCCCCTCGGCGGCCAGGGTTTCGTTCTTGGTCAGCAGGTCCGCCGCGTAGATACCCGCGGGGCCCGACCCCACGATCCCCACTCGCAGTGGTCGCGTCATTGACAGGCTCCATTCTTCGCGTCTGCTCGGGGCGCCACGGCGGGCCCGCGTCCTTCCGCATTCCACACCACCGGACACGGTGGCACAGGCAAGGCTAACCTAAATAATCGGGATTGTCCCATTAAACCGACTACGAAGATAGACAATCGGTTCCGCCGCGGCCGTACTGGGGGTAGCCAATGCTTACCTGGTGCTTCCGACGCACGTCACCCGGGTGATCCGTCCTCAGGGCGCGGCCGACGCGCGGTTTCGCGACAATCGACCCGCAGCGCGTGTGGAGTGCCTCACATCGACGGTGAGCTCGACGCCCGTGCGCGGTGAGACCGGACACAACCGGAGAGCGGCTCCGCTGTCCCGCCGGTCCTCTCGACCGCGGGGCGGAACCGGGCAAGCGCCTACCGATGATCGTACGGGAGTGTCCCGGCTTTCAGGTCGGGGGTGGATCGTATCCCTAACCAGGCCGGAGGCTAGTCCGGTCTGGTTTGCTGCGAGATGTAGTCCTTGACGAGGGGCAGCGGAGCGCCACCACACGAGCCCGCGAAATACGACGGTGACCAGAACCGCCCCTGTAGCACCGCTTGGTTCACCCTTCCGGTGAACTCTGAACGCAACCGGCGCGACGATACCCCTTTAAGGCTGTTGACCAGTACCGACAGCGCAACCTTGGGCGGGTAGTATACCAACAGGTGAACGTGGTCGTGTTCACCATTGAAGTCGCGTAACTCGGTTCCGAAGTCGGCGCACACGTCGCGCATGACCTCCTCGCATCGGGCGAGCATGGCGTCATCGAAGACGCCCCCGCGGTATTTGGTGACGAACACCAAGTGCGCGTGAAGGGTGAAGACTCCCGATCGGGCATGGCTGTCGGAGGTTTCAGCGGTCGTTCTTCAACAGTCGTTGCGGGACCTGGACACCGCCTACCGGAACTTCTTCGAATCGTTGAAGGGCACGCGTCCGCGCATGGGCGCACCCCGGTTCAAGTCCCGCAAAGACCGACGTCAAGCCGTCGGACTGGCCGTGTCAGCCTGTGGAGCGCAGGTAAGCCCCGAGCATGCTCAGGCCCAGCGAGGCGAAGCAGGAACCCACCAAGACCCGGACCTGCGGGTAGTAGGAATCCCGGGCCTAAAGGCCCAGGAGGATGTCAACGGTTCCCCTCCAGCTCGGCCTTGACCGAGGCGGCGAACCGCGGCACCTGCTGCTGGCCGGACAGCCGCTGGATGGCCGCCATAATGGCGTCGGTGGCGGACCTGCGCGAGCGAGCGCGGCCGGCTTCCCCCGCCCACGGGGAGAGGTCCACCGCGGGGCCGAAACGGACACCGATTCGGCGGAACGCGGGGGTCCGGGCGCCGGCCGGCAGGATGCGGTCGGTTCCGGACAGCGCGAGGGGCACCACCGGAGCGCCAGAGCTCAGAGCCAGCCACGCCAGCCCGGTCTGGCCGCGGTACAGCCGGCCGTCGGGGGAGCGGGTGCCCTCGGGGAAGATCCCGAAGGCGGTGCCCTCCTTCAGCACCCGGAGGCTGTTCTCCATCGCCTCCTGAGAGCTCTGCCCGGGACGGCGGTCGATCGAGAGCTGGCCGATCGCGCGCAGTGCGCGGGTGAAAGTGCGCTGGACGAGGGTGCCTTCCGCGAACAGTTCCCGCTTGGCGATGAAGACGACCGGACGCGGAACGGCCACGCCGATAAAGAGCGGGTCGATGTTGGACAGGTGGTTGGAGGCGAGGATCACCGGCCCCTGTGGGGGGATGTGGTGGGTGCCTTCCACGTGCAACGGCCACATGGCCCGCGTGGCCGGTGCGATGGCCAGTTTGGCGGCCCCGTACAGCGACACTGCGCGTCCCCTCTCCTCTGATGTGCCGGTCGAGCAGGCGCCGCAGGCAGCGGCGCCGACCTGACATTATCGAGGTCGCCGGAACCGTGCGGACCTGGGATAGGCGACCGGGACGATCACGCCGGTTCGGAACGCGAAGGAAAACGGACGGCGCCGCATGGCCGCGGGGACAGCGGCGGTACTCCTCGGCGCCGCGGCCGGGTCTTCCGTGAGCAGGTTCCGAGCTGGTTTACCGTGGGGTTCAGCCTTTAGGGAGCGCCTATGGCCAGGTCACCTGCTGGGGAGCCGGTGCTGACGCGCGTCGTGCGCGTGCTGGACGCCTTCGAGCAGGACGGTCCCGCGTTGACCGTGTCCCAGATCGCGCGCCGCGCCGATCTGCCTGTCGCCACCGCGCACCGCCTGGTGAGCGAGCTGGTGGAGATGGGGCCGCTGGAGCGGGACTCCGACCGGCTGCGGAAGGCGATGGCGACAGCGAGCGGCTGCAGACGACGGCCGCCCTGATGGAGCAGTACGGGATCGTCGACGAGCCGTTCAACGTCAGCGACATGATCATCGGGTCCTGAGCATGCCCGGCGCCCCGGTCCGGCGGCACCGGACCGGGAGCCTGGGGCCGGCCCCGCCCTTGGCGTGCCGCCGGCCGTTCCCCGCCGGCGCCGGTCGAGGCGTTTGCGCCAAAGGGTGGGTGACACGGGTCTCACGCGCTAGGGTGCGGTCTAGACCTCTTGTGAGGTCGGAGGTTGACCACAGTCCGGCGCAGGCCCCGAGCAGGGTGGGCGCAGGGCGCGCAGAGAAGAGGGCGGAACAGTGACGCACCTGGTCGACGTCAGCCATCAGGTCACCGATGGGATGACCACTTATCCAGGCTTGCCCGGGCCCGTCATCGAGGACTATCTGACCTTCGAGGACTCCCAGCGCAACTATGCCCCTGGTACCGAGTTCAGCATCGCGCGCGTCTCGATGGTGGCGAACACCGGCACCTATCTGGATACGCCGGCCCACCGCTACCGCGAGGGCGCGGACCTGGCTGATCTCGAACTGGAGAAGGTCGCCGGGCTGCCGGGTGTGGTCGTGACGGCGGAGGCGGGGCAGCGCGCGGTCGGCTCGGACTCCTTCGAGGGCGTCGACGTTCAGGACAGGGCCGTTCTCATCCGGACGGGGTGGGACCGCCACTGGAGGACCGAGCGGTACGGCGATCCCGAACACCCCTACCTGACCGAAGAAGGAGCCAAGACGCTGGTGGGAGCGGGTGCGGTACTCGTCGGCATCGACTCGGTCAACATCGACGACACCTCTCCCCACTGCGGCGGCGCGCGGCCGGCGCACTCGACACTGCTGGCGGCCGGTGTCCCGGTGGTCGAGCACCTGCGCGACCTCGACCGACTGCCCGCGGCGGGATTCACGTTCTTCGCGGTCCCGGTGAAGATGCGCGGCCTGGCCACCTTCCCGGTCCGCGCTTTCGCCATGGTCGAGTGAGCGGAGCCGCCGCCCGGCCGCCCCAGCGTGCCGGCGCGGTTCAGAGGTCGGCGTCGACCTCCTCCCGGGCGCGGCGCTTCTCGCGCTGCGCCCGGCGCTCCTCCTGCAACGCCGCCGCCCGGGTGTCCTCGGCCACCGCGGTGCGCATCGACGCCGAGAGCGCGCGCAGCTCCCTGTTGATCTGCGGATAGTCCACCAGCCGCGGCAGCGCGCCCAGCCGCGGGGTGCGCCTCTCCCGCATCGCTGACATCAGTTCCTGGAACGCCAGGTCCAGGCGCTGCAGCGTGATATGCGAGGCCGAGGGCGGATTCTCCAGCGCCAGCGCCGCCAACGCCAGGTAACCGGTTCGCTGGGCCGCGACCACCACCGGCCACAGCGGCCGGGTCGCCGTGGCGCGCGGTACGTCGCCGATGGCGCTGTCATAGACACCGCGCAGGCTCACCAGGGCCGCACGCAGATCCCGTCGGAGGCGGTATCGCCGTTCCGGGCCGAGCCCGACATCGGGGTCGAGAACCGCCGTGATCGAGGTCCGAGCGTGGTCGAGAACATCGATGATGGTCTGCGGCAATCGGGTCGCCGAAGCCCGGCGCCACAGCAGTACCGCCCCCGCCATCCCGGCTATCGAACCAAAGAGGGTGTCGACGACGCGCTCCTGGGCGAGCGCCTCCACGGGATAGGGCGCGGCGGTGTGGGCCAGCAGCAGCGCCATCGGAGTGAGGAAGAACGTGGCGTGGAAGAAGTTCCGGGTGACCGTGAACTGGGCGAGCCCGTGGAAGAGCGCGGCCAGGCCGATGACCGCGGGCATCGGCGGGGCTAGGAGGAGCAGGCCGGCGCCGATGACGACGCCCAGCAGCGTCCCGAGCGCGCGCTGCATGGAGCGGTTCACGGTCAGTACCACGTTTCCGCCCTGCAGGACCGCGGTCGTGGTGATCGAGATCCAGTAGAAGCGGTCGATCCCCAGCGCGAGCCCGGCGACCCCGGCCAGCGCGACCGTGATCCCCATCCGCAGCGCGGTCGGCCGGATCAGCGACTCCCGGCTCAGGCTGGAGCGGAACGAGTCCGTCAGCGACGGGAAGCGCGTGTCGTACAGTTCCAGGCCTTGCCCGTCGCTCTCGTGCTCGGGGCGGCGCGCGGCCTGGGCCGCGCGGGACAGCTGGTTGTAGAGCCTGGACTCCAGGGAGCGCGGGCGCAGACCCTTGCGCAGCTCGTCGAGGTCGTCAGGATCCGGGCAGAGCGTGGGTCTGGCCACGGTAGCGGCCAGAGCATCGGCGAAGCGGGCGGCCTCCTCGGGGAGAGGTTTGATGCGGGCCATGGAGACGTCGGTGGCCGCGAGGTGGATGTCGGAGACCCAGCGCAGCAGGGCGCGCAGCCGCGCGGCGGCCGGAGTGTCGCGGTATCCGCGCGACTGGGCCAGGAGCATGATCCGCCACGCCTGCGCGACCGCGACCGACGCCTCGTGCTGGACATGGTCGAGCCGGGGCGTGCCGATCGCCCGCAGCAGGGCCGCCAGCTGCACGAACGCCTGCGCGACCGCCTGGTTCTCCGGGCGCCGGCCACGCGGCAGCGCCCCCGACATCGACACCAGCCAGCCCATGGCCGCGCCGAGCGCGGCGATACCGGCGTGCAGCGGAACCTCCGCGAGCCCGCCCGGAGCGATCGTGGAGATCGCGCCGACCAGCACGAAGAAGAGCGGGCCGGGACGGTCGACGCGCAGTGCCTGGCAGAGCCAGGTGGCGACGCCGGCCACCACTCCGATGGTCACCGCGGCCGCCCACGGATTGAGCGCGGACAGCGACCCCAGCGTCACGCTGCCGACGAACCCCAGACCGACGAGGGACAGAGCGATGGCCCGGTACCCGTAAGGAGTGTTCTTCTCATACAGGACCGTCATGGAGCCCAGCGCGGCGAGTGTCCCGAGCTGCGGACCGAACAGGAACGTTCCCAGGGCGAAGGAGACCGCCATGGCGACCGCGGCCTGGAAACCGGTGGCCCAGCCCCACCCGCCGGAACCGAGACCGAAGATCGCGGCGAGGTCCACCCGGTACCGCGGCCGGTCGGCGACCCGCGGCCGGCCCCTCTCCGGCGGCCGCCACTCGGGCCCCTCGTGCGTGGAATCGCCGGACTCACCGCTGCTCGCCGCCTCCTGGTCTCGCACATCCCCAATGGTAGGAGGGGTCGCGATCTCCGATGACGCCGGCTACACGGGCGTTCTTGCAGCGGCTTCGGCGGTCCTGGCGTTGTCGGAGCCGGAACGCCGAGCGCCTCGGAACCTTAGGCGGTCACGGCCGGTGCTGCGCGGCGCTCTCCGAAGCGCCGCGCAGCCGTTTGAGTTCGGACGCGGCGTCGTCGAACTGCTGTTCAGCGCGCTCGGCGCGACGGACGGTCTGCGCGCGGGCATCCTCAACGGCCGCGAGCCGCTCGGCCGCGGACTCCCTCGCCTCGGCGAGGACACGCTCCGCCGCGGCACGCTGATCGTCGAGTTCGGCCCTGAGACGAGAGCGTTCCTGCTCCGCCCCGGAACGGGTGCGTTCCAACTCGGCCGAAAGCCGATCGCGTTCGGCAGCCAGGTCAGTGGCCCGGTCACGCGCGCGTTCCGCGGCGGACTCGGCGCGCTCGGCCCGGCGTTCCGCCTCCTCGCGACCACGGCTCTGCTCCGTCAGCAGCCCCTGGAGACGCTCCTGTTCGGCCGCCGCCTGCCGGCGGACCTCGGAGAGCTCCCGCCGGGCGCGCTCCCGCTCCGCTTCCAGCTCCTCAGCGACCCGCTGCTCGGCGGCCCGGACACGGCGCTCGGCATCGGCCAGGCCCGCGTTTCCCTCAGCGACAGCCGCGTCGCGCTCCTCAGCGGCCCGCTTTGCGCGCACCAGCGCGCGATCGCGCTCGGCCAGCCCGGCTTCACGCCGGGAGACGGCCTCATCGGTCATGCGCTCGGCAGCCCCGGCCGCAGCGACCGCCGAGGCCGCGGCCTCCCGCGCCCTTCCGCGCTCCTGTTCGGCCTCGCGGCGGCGGTTCTCCGCCTCCAGCCGGGCGCCGTCCGCCTCCGCGACCCGCCGGGCGGCATCCAACCGGGCCGCCTCGACCTGAGCCTCAGCGCTGGCCGGGTCGCTCATGGTGCCGAAAGCCTCCGTGGCGGCGTTCAGCGTCGCGGTGAGCTGCTCCGCCTGGACCGCGAAACGGGTCAGCAGATCATCAGCGCGCAGCCGGGCACTGCTGACGGGAGCGGGATCGGCCGAACCGACCGGAGGGCCATCCGGTGAGGAGGCGGAGCCCCGGGAGACCCCCTCCTCCTCAGCGGAACGCTGCCGCTCCGCGGCCTCCTGCTGCAGCCGCTGACGCTCCCGCCAAGCGCGCCAGCGGGTGTGCTCGGGCAGGTCGCAGTACTCCGGCGGCCGACCGGGAGAGGAACCACGCGGGACAGGACGCTCGCACCCGGGAAAGTTGCAGGTGTTCGCGTCGGTGCTACCTTGCGCGCTCACGTTCCTCACTCTCTGCGCCGCCGGTGCGGGGGCCACCAGGACGAGACTAGCGGTTCGGCCGGGAAGAGCCGTTCCTCGGCGGGCCGGACCGCCGCCTCGGACACGGAGCCGCGCCGCGGTGCGGACCCGCACGAACGAGGCACAAGAGGGATGCGTAGATTCGCGGCATGACCGCCACCGCGATCGGCTCCGCGCGCAGGCGCGCGCACCGGAGCCCGCGCACTCCCCGGACCGCGGGATCGAGCGCCGCAGCGGCCCCATCGGCCGCGCCCGGCGGAGCGGTGACGGACACGGCGCCCGGAACGCGCGGATCCCGCCGGGATCCGGATGAGCACCCGGGCCCCGGCGGGATCCGCGCCGCGCGTATGCGGCGATACTGGCCGTGCGTGTCAGTCGTGCGCGCCGACCCCCACGATCCGGCAGACCATGGTCGTCACGAAGGGGCGGAACCCCTCCTGCTCGAAAAAGCGGATGTCGTCGGAGCTCGTCGCGAGCGCCGACAGCTCGATCTCGCGGATTCCGAGAGCGCCCAGCTGCCGCCGGACCTCCTCCAGCAGTCCGGAGCCCACACCGGTGCCGGTGTGCTCCGGGGGAACCGCGAGAGTCTGGACGACACCGACCCGCTCGCCCCGGTCCCACGATCCCTGCTGGCTCTCGCGGATCGTCACCATGGCGTAGCCGACGGGCTCGCCGCCGCGTTCGGCGAGCACCGCAAGGGTGTCGGGGTCGGCCAGCCAGTTCAGGTACTGGCTCCGCCGACGCCGCCAGGACTCATCGGCCCCCACGGAGATGATGACGTCCTCCAGGTGCGGGGCGACCGCGGTGTGCTGCTCGTGTACGGCGGTCCAGAGTTCGGCGAGCTCGTCGATCTCGCGCGGTCCGAGGTAGCGGAAACGCAGCATGTCCGAAACACCCACATGTGGTTTGGTCGCCAACGAAGATTCCATCTTTTTCTCACCCGTTCCACCCGCATCGACGCCGCTCAACCCCCGCTTTGGTCCATACCAATCTCGGTGGTGAGCTGTACATCCAAGCGTATGTGCCGACCTCGCGGGCGCGTTGGAGGACACGAAGAAAAGGAGGGGGTGTAATGACGACAGAGAAATTTTCTCCGTTTTTCACGATCCTGGGTCCGGGGGGCGTCGGCGGTCTGCTGGCGGGCCTCCTGGCGCGCCGGAGCCACCCGGTGACCGTCGTCGCCGGCGGGTCCACCGCCGCGCGGATCGCCTCCGAGGGGCTGCGGGTGGAATCGGCCGCCTTCGGCGACTTCACGGCCCGCGTCGCCGCCCGTCCTCGGCTGCGGCGACTCCCGGACGCGTCGGAGCGCGCCCGCCATGTGCTGTTCGTGGCGCCGAAGGGGACGTCTCTTTCCGCCGCTCTCGACCGGGTCCCCCCGGAGGCCGCGGCCGACGCCCTCATCGTCCCGCTGCTGAACGGATTCGAGCACATGGAGCTCCTCCGGTCGCGCTACCCGCGCTCGCTTGTGGCCGGCGCCGCGATCCACGTGGGAGCCGCCCGTGTCGCCCCCGGGCACATCGAACACACCAGCCCTTACACACGGGTGGAGCTCGCCGGGTCCGCGGCGGCGGGGGAGCGGACCGAGACGCTCTCCGCGGTGCTGCGTGATGCCGGCGTCGGAGTGCGGCTCGTCGAGGACGAGGAGCGCGTGCTCTGGGAGAAGTACGGTTTCCTGCTGCCGACCGCCCTGGTCTGCGCGCACACGGGGCTGCCCATCGGCGAGGCCCGCGTGCGCCACCGCACCGACATGGTGGGGGTGGTGGAGGAGGTGGCCGCGGTGGCCTCCGCCAGAGGCGTTCCCCTGGACACCGCCGCGATCATCGCCATGGCCGACGAACGCCCGGCCCACACCAAGCCGTCGATGCTGTTCGACCGCGAGACGGGGCGGCCCATGGAGCTCGACCCCCTGGGCGGTGCGCTGCTGCGCGCGGCGGAACGCGCCGGGGTCGACACCCCCACCACCGCGCGCATCGTCGCCGGCCTGCGTGCGGTCGACCGCGCACGGCTCTCGTAGACCGGGCCCCGTAACGCGGACCGGCGTTCCCGTATCGTGGAGTCCGACCGTTTCGGCTACCGGGGCGCGGGCTCCGCGGCCTGCCACGGAACCGTGATGCCGACCGCTGGTGCGGAGCGGGCCGGAGCCGAGACAGCCACTCTCACGATGGACAAGGGGCGCAGCGATGTCTCAACCCCTCGGAAACGCCGGCTCCGACCAGTCGCCTCCCCCCACTTTCCCCGGACGCATCACCGTCCTGGGTCCGGGGGGCGTCGGCGGTCTGCTGGCGGGGCTCCTGGCGCGCGACGGCCGCGAGGTGACGGTCGTCGCCACCGAATCCACGGCGGCGCACATCGCCTCCGAGGGACTGCGGGTGGACTCCGCCGTCTTCGGCGACTTCACCGCCGAGGTCGAGGCCGTCAGCCAGGCGACCGCCCCCACGGACGTTCTCGTCGTCGGCTGTAAGGCGACCTCCCTTGACGCCGCCCTGCGCCGGGTACCGGCCGAGTGCGTCTCCGGTGCGCTCGTGCTCCCGCTGCTCAACGGCCTTGAGCACATGGCCGTCCTGCGGTCGTGCTACCCCGGGGCGCACGTTCCCGCCGCCGCGATCCGGGTGGAGTCGACACGCGTCGCTCCCGGACGCATCGTGCAGAGCAGCCCGTTCACCATGCTCGACATCGCATGCTCCGGCGTGCCGGCCGAACGCGTCGAGGCGCTGGCCGAGGCCGTGCGGACCACCGGCTTCTCGGTCCAGGTGCACGACGGCGAGAACGCCGAGAACACCGTCCTCTGGACGAAGCTCCATGTCCTGCTGCCCATGGCGCTGGTCTGCGCGCATTCGGGCCTGCCCGTCGAGGGCGCGCGCACGACGCGTCGAGACGACCTCGCCGGGGTGGCCGGCGAAGTCGCCGATACCGCCGTCCGCCTCGGGGTGCGCCTCGACACCGCCGGGGTCCTAGCGATGGTCGACGCGATCCCGGGCCGGACCAAACCCTCGATGCTGCGCGACCGGGAGGCGGGGCGGCCGATGGAGGTCGACGCCTTGGGCGGCGCCCTCCTGCGGGCGGCCCGACGCGTCGGCGCTGACACCCCCGTAGCGGCCCGGATCGTCGCCGAACTGGAGCGCGTCGACCGCGCGTCGGCGCCCGCGACCTCCTGAGGCGGTACGGGCGGCCCTTCAGCGGAGAATTCGGCCGGACCAGGGAGTTCAGCGATCGGCTAAGGTCGGGCCAGTCATGAGCGAGAAAACTGATCTGGAACTCCTCCGGCAGTACGAGCCGGTGCTGAAGTACACCCGGGGCGAGCTGTTCTTCCCCACCGGCATCGAGGCCTACCTGAACTGCTGCAGCCTGTGGGTCGGGGACGACGAGGACAGGGAACGCGAGGTCGTCCCCGCTGGGGAGCTCACGGTGGAGCGCCTGGCCGGCGCCGAGGAGGAGTGGCCGGGCCGGTACAAGCACCTGCGGTTCGTCCAGGAGGCGTCCCTGGCGGCCGAGGCGCGGCGGTTCCGGCACGGCACGCGGCCGGAGATCCCGAAGAGCGGCCGGCTGGCGGCCGTCGGCGTCTTCGGGCGCATCCTCGACGTTCTGGTCAAGTTCTCGCTGCTGATCCGCGGTGCGGTTCCGGGCGGTCTCGCGGCGGCGGCCGTGACCCGCTACCGGGAGTACGTGGACGACGGCGGGGCCACCTACTACGGCCGGGTGGTCCGCGAAGGCGGCTACATCGTCCTGCAGTACTGGCTCTTCTACGCCATGAACGACTGGCGCTCCATATACGGCGGCGTCAACGACCACGAGGCCGACTGGGAGAAGGTCACCGTCTACCTCGTCGAAGCCCCCGATGGCGGTACCCGTCCGATGTGGGTCGGGGCGTCGTCCCACGAGTACACCGGGGACGACCTGCGGCGCGGCTGGAACGATCCGGACCTCTACCGCGAGGGCGACCACCCGGTGATCTTCGTGGGCGCCGGCTCGCACTCCCATCAGATGCTGCCCGGCGACTACCTGATCCAGGTCGACCCGGCCGTGCTGCGCGGCGTCGTGCGTTCCTGGCGGCGCCTCACCGAGCGGCTGTTCCCCAGCACCAGCGCGATCGTGCGCCACGGCATCGGGGTTCCGTTCGTCGACTACGCGAGGGGAGACGGCACGCGGGTCGGCTCCGGAGGGGACCGGGAGTGGCGGGCCGTGGTCATCGACGACGAGACCCCGTGGGTGCGCGGTTTCCGCGGCCTCTGGGGACGCGACACCCGCGATTTCTTCGATGGGGAGCGCGCACCAAGCGGGCCGCGCTATGAGCGCGACGGCACCATCCGCGGTTCCTGGGCGGATCCGCTGGCCTGGGGCGGGCTGCACAAGACCCCTCCAAGCGAGGACGTCGCGCGCGCCGAGCTCAAAGAGCACCTGGGCCGGCTGGACGAGGAGATCAGGGAGATCGACGTCGAGATCGCCCGGCGGCGATCCGAGCTCCGGCGGCTGTCCTCCGCCCAGCTGGTGCTGTCGCGCTCTGCCCACACCAGGGCACGGGCGCGCGAGTACACCGAGCAGATCCGCTCGGAGGAACGGGAGTTGGCCGAGGTCTACCGGCGGCGCGCGCTGGCGTCCGACGAGCGCGACACGCACCACGCGGCGCTGGACGGCGGCGAACCCCTCGAACCCGGGCCGAAGGACCACCTGCGCTCGCCGCACCTGCCCTACGCCTCGGGCGAGCACCGCCCTACTCGCTTCGTACACGTCTGGGCGGCGCTGAGCACCCCGCTGCTGATCATCGCGCTGTCCGCCATGCTGCTGCTCCAGGGGCCCTACACGGTGCCGGCGATGATCGGCGTGGTCCTGCTGTTCGCGATGTTCGACAGCTTCGCCCGCCGGAAGCTGCTGTCGTTCCTGGCGGGACTGGCGGCCTTCACCGTCGTGATCGTCGTGATAGCCGCGGTCATCTGGGTGTTCACGGTGAACTGGCGGATCGCCTGATGGTGCCGCTTACTTTCGTCGTCGCCGTGCTTCTCGTGGTGAACATCCGGGACCTGCTGCGCAAGTGACGGCGAGCCTACGGCTGGTGCGGCCGGTTCCCGGCGGCGCCTGCTCTCAGAGCCGTCGCACGCGTCCCGGCCCCGCGGATTCGGTGCCGCGCGCCGCGGCTCCTCCCATCTGCCGAGTGCCGAGTGCCGGTTGCCGCGTGAACCGTATCCAGTCATCGGCGGCGGGGTGCGGCCCTCGGGGGCACGGAGGGTCGCACCGGTTTCGTACCTGGCTCCCCTCTTCCGCGCCTGCCGGAACGGCCGTCGGCGGCCCGGCCGGCGCGGAGCGGGAGGACGGGAGCGACCGGAGGCGCGGCCTCCCGTCGAGGGGGAGAAAACGCGCGCTTTCGGAGGTCCTCCGTTCTGCGCACGGTGAGTGCCGTCGCCTTCGCCGGGTACCGAATGGCGCCCACCGGTCAGGTGGAAGTTCGACGGCGATCCGGATTCCCGATCGCCTTGCCGAGTCATTCCTGCCGGATAACAGGCGGCCGCACCGAATGATATTGGTCTGACTCTCCGTGTAAAGGCCCGGTGCGCGTGCTCGTTCCCTCCGAAACCGGTGACCGTGCCGGATGGGATTTCGGCGCACTGGTCGAGCGGTTCCCTCGATAACCGGTGTGGACTGCGGATCTCTCCCGACTTCTGGTGAACGGCACCCCACTGGACGGCTCTCCCGTGTTTTCGGATTACCTCGGGCCGGCGCGAATGCGGTGTCCTATTTCACCGGGTGGTTTATCCGCACACTTTTTACCGGAAAGAGGAGTCGGGGGAAGGGGGGCGGGCGGCCGCGTCCGCCGGTGGAGCCCTGCTGAAGGTGACCTGCGGGGCGCTGCGCGTTCGACTGTGCCCGCACCACATGACCACGTGCGCGGTCAACGCATCACGGGAAAGGAGCCAGGCCCGTCGCGCGGATGGTGATGTTGAGCCGACCGGACGCGAGCCCGCAGTCGGGGTCGGTACTGCCCGGTCGGGTACGGGGCACGCCGTGATAGGCCCGCCTGGAGGGGCCGCCGAACACGAACAGGTCGCCGCTGCGCAGTTCGATGTCGGTGTAGGGGCGGCCGCGCGTCTCGGTGTTGCCGAACCGGAAGACGCAGGTGTCGCCGAGGCTGAGCGAGACGACGGGGACGTCGGCCGGTTCCTCGCGGTCCTGGTGCATCCCCATTCTGGCCTCGGCGCCGTAGTAGTTGATCAGGGCGACGTCGTAGTCGGGGGCATTGCCGGGCAACGGAGCACCGCAGGCCTCCCGGACCCCGGCGCGGGCGAGGTCCCCGAGCAACCGCGGAAACGGGGCGACCGGACCGGCGCCGGGGACCTCGCGCGAGTAACGGTAGGGCTCCCAGTACCAACCGAGCGCGGTCATCTGCACGCTCATCGTGCCGCCGCGCGGTGTGCGGTGCCTGCGCATCCCGCCGGGGCCGCCCGCCCATTCCCGGCAGCGCTCGACCAGCTCGCGCTGACTCCGGATGTCCAACCACCCGGGTACGTGCACCGCACCGGGCGCGACAGTGACGGCCCCTGCCTCGAAGAGCGGTTCGCTCATGCGAACGGTCTTCCCGCCGGAGCGGGAACGTGCACCTCGGAGCCGTCGGGATCTGCGGGTGAGCGCGGCGACCGTCCCGCCGTGTTCGCGCCTTCCCGCGGAGCACGCCGCGCGTCCGCGGGCCGGAGGAGCGCCAAGCTGCGCGTTTTGCCCGGACCTGGGATCGTCTTTGCTCGGATGTTCCCGCCCGTGGCCGATCCTGGGCGGCCGGGGCGCCGGGTCCCGGAGAACGCAGGGAAGGGAACGGCATGGCCAGGACCGACCACCCGATCCATGTGGAGCACCCGCACACCCACGGCCCGGGGTGCGGGCACGTCGCCGTCCGGACGCCGTGGTGCGCCGGCTCCGAGGCCGAGAAGCCCGGCGGCCGCGCGCGAACGCAAGGCGGGGAAGGGGCGTGCGCGAGCGGTCCGGTTTCTCGTCATTCTGCGGCTGACACCCGTCTTCGACCTGCGTATGATGGTGAGGGCTAGGGGAAGAGAGCGCATCGTCGAGGAACGCGGCGCTCTGCTGTGCGAACCGGGCCCGTGCATCACGGAGGTCCGCGACCTCCCGGTGGAGAGGCACCTTCCTGCGGCGGAACCGGTGTGAGCCATCGCCCACCCGGTCTCCGCTCCGCGAAGGACTTTGGGCCCGTGCAGTGCGGCACTGTAGATCTGCACAATAAAACCCCGGAATCCCACCCCTGACGGACGGGTTCACCGTGTTCATCGCAGCGGGTCCGAGAACGGAACTCGGGGCCATACCGAGCCGTTCCCGGTAAGACGCCGATTTCGCGAAACGGTGCCCGGACAGTCGCGGAGGCGTTACGATCTTCTGCGCGGGGGGGTAATGGAGAAGCTACTCGGGGTCGCATGGAGAGGCGGAGCTGCGTGTCCGGACGAGATCGGGAACGCTTCGAGTGTGCGGAGGCCGTAGTCGTTCCCGTTTGCGGTGAGATCGATATCGCCACCGCCGACGGGATGCGCGAGCAGCTGCTGCACGCTGCCCGGTGTTCCCGCGGCGCCTGTGTGGTCGTCGACCTGTCGGGTGTGGACTTCTTCGACGCCAGTGCCGTCCGCGCTCTGATGGCCGTCTACCGGTTGCTCACCCGGGACGGGAGACACGTACTCCTCGCCGAGCCGCAGCCTGTGGTCATGCGCACCCTCCAGGCGCTCGGTCTGCAGAAGACCTTCGAGATCTATCCCATCGTGGAGATGGCGCTCACCCACGCGCGCAGCGCCCGACTCGCCGGCGGGGCCAAGCGCGTTTCGGGAAGTGAGTGAGCAGGCGCCCGCCGTCCCACGGATGAATCACCGCCGACCACCGCGGTTGCTGTCCAAACTGCCGTAACAGCGCCGTGTTCGCAGGTCCGCGCCACTGCTGCCCCGTGGATCGTGGCAGCCCCGACCGTCGGCCCCGCCTTTCCAGTGCGGCCGTCCGGCGCGCCGCCGTTTCCCGCGGCCAGCCGTCCGAGTTCGGCGCCGACGGCGCTTTCCGCCCCCACCACCGCGCAGGAGGAACCGGAAACCTCGCCGCGCCGCTGTCCGGGAAGTCCTTAATTCCGGATGCGCGTCAATGGGGGTTTTCTGACCGTATTCGGACGAAATTCACCCCATGATACCCCCTTTGCCGTCGTTCGTGATCATGCTTTTCTGCGCCGCGTCCCTCTATTCTCCATAAGGGAGGCATGAGGCGAATGTCCCGACATGGGAAGAGTGTCGCTTCTACGTGTTCCGGAATGACCAGGAGGAACGTACTCCGGGGCGCAGTGGTGCTCGGTGGAGGGGCCGCGCTGCTCAGCGGTGCCACGGTGCTCGGAAGCTCCATGAACGAGGCTGCCGCGTCAAGCACGCTGCAGGCCGAACCGACCGTCTTCACCCGGAGCGACTGGGGCGCGTTCGGCTCCGCCGCCGCAGGTAGTCACCGCACCGCCGAACTACATCGTCGTCCACCACACGGCGGCCCCGAACAGCACGGACTACTCGCAGGCGCACGCCTTCGCGCTGTCCCGTTCGATCCAGGACCACCACATGGACAGCAACGGGTGGTCCGACACCGGCCAGCAGCTCACCATCAGCCGCGGCGGCTACATCATGGAGGGCCGCAACAGGTCACTGGAGGCCGTCCGCAGAGGTGAGCATGTGGTCGGTGCGCACGTCGCGAACCACAACTCCGAGGCCGTCGGTATCGAGAACGATGGAACCTACACCTCCGAACCGCCGACCGGTGCCCTCTGGGACTCGCTGGTCGAAACCGTCGCGTGGCTGGTCGCCCAGTACGGAGTCAGCCCGGCCAACGTCGTCGGCCACCGCGCCCTCGGCGCTACCGAGTGCCCGGGGGACCGCCTCTACGGGGTGCTCGACGACCTGCGAGCCGCGGTCAGCGCGGCAGTGGCCGAAATGGGCGTGTCGGACTCCGACCTCAGGACCACCCCGCTGCCGCCTTCGCCCGGAGCCCCGGAGAACGAACCGGAGCAGGAGTTCTACCATGGGCCGGCGCTGGGAGTCCGCGACCCGAACGACGAGGAGGAAGGGTAGCCCGACGCCCCTCGGACGAAGGGGCGGACCACGCAGAGGGCCGGCGGTGATGTGGCAGGCGGTCCCTGAGCGGACAGGCGCGCCGGTACACCGGGAGAGGTGCCGGTTCCCGAGTGGTCAGGCGTAGCGGGTGCCGGGGCGCAGACCGTCCCCGGGCACCCGCTACGCCCTCACTCCTCGGCCCAGCCCTGGTCCCGCTTGATCTGCTTCTTCAGCAGCTTTCCGGCGGCGTTGCGCGGCAGCTCCTCCACGGTGATCCGGATGTGCCCGGGGACCTTGAACGCGGCGATCCGCGACTCCAAGTGGTGCCGCAGATCGTCGGCGCCCAGCCGGTACCCGGGCAGTGGCCGCACCACGGCTGCGACCTCCTCGCCGTAGACGTCGTGCGGTACACCGACCACCGCCACCTCACCCACCGCGGGGTGCTCGTGGATCGCGGCCTCCACCTCGGCGCAGTAGACGTTCTCCCCGCCGCGGATGATCATGTCTTTGGCGCGGTCGACGATGTAGAGGAACCCCTCCTCGTCCAGGTGTCCAAGGTCGCCGGTGCGCAGCCAGCCGTCGACGAAGGTCTCGGCGGTGGCGTCGGGTCTTCCCCAGTAGCCGAGGACCACGCCGGGGCCGTTCAGCCAGACCTCGCCGATTTCCCCCGGTGGCAGCTCCGCGCCCGCCGGATCGACGATCTTGACGTCCACGGTGGCCACCGGGGCCCCGCAGCTCTCCGGGCGAAGCAGGTAATCGCTGCCTCCGTTGACCACTGCGGTCGCCGAGCATTCGGTCAGTCCGTACCCCTGGCCGAGCAGGAGTTCGTGCAGGGTACTGCGAGCGCGCGAAACCAGTGCCGGGGGCGCCGGCGCACCGCCGCTGCCAAGGACGAGCAGGCTGGACAGGTCGTAGTCGGTGAGCCGGGGAAAGGCCAGCAGCTGCGAGATCATCGCGGGAACGGCGGTGATCGAGGTGATCCGCTCCCGTTCGATCAACCGCAGCGCCTCCTCGGTCTCCCACTTGTACATCAGCACCAGGGCACCGCCCCTGTAGAGCGTGGGCAGCATGACCGTTTGCGCCCCGGTGGTGTGGAACAACGGCAGCGCGCACAGGATCGACGGAGTGGGCAGCGCGTCCCGGAACGCCTGGTAACCGCTCAGTTCCAGGCCGAGCCGCATGAGCGCGCGGGCCCGGGTGAACTCCCCTGAGACGATGTTGGTGACCATGTTGCGGTGCGAGCCGACCGCCCCTTTCGGCACGCCCGTGGTCCCCGATGTGTAGAAGATGGTCGCCGGGTCGTCCGGAGTAGGGGCGGCCGCGGGCAGCCGTGCGTCGCCGGGGATCTCGCCGAGCACCTCCCTCCATGTCCGGATGCCCTCTGGCAGAGGGCCGTCCGCGCGTACGGCGAGGGCGGGGATCGCGAGTCCGGGCAGCGCACCGGCCAGGCGCTCGATCCGCTCGCCGTCGGCGACGAGCAGTTTGGCGCCGCTGTCTGCCAGGCCGAACTCCAGCTCATCGGCGGTCCACCACGAGTTGAGGGGCACCACGATCGCGCCGATGCTCACCGTGGCGAAGAACGCGACCACCCACTCGGGGTAGTTCCGCATGGCCACCGCGACCCGGTCGCCCTCGGCCACCCCGTAGACGTCGACGAGCCGGTGCGCCAGCGTGGCCGCGGTCCGGTAGTACTCGGCGTGGGACATCCTCTCCTCGCCGTACACCAGGGCGGGCGTGTCGCCGTGCTCCAGGCTGGCCTCCAGGCAGGCGCGCAGGTGCGAAGGGGCGTGTCTCCAGACGCGGGTGGGTCTGCCGCTGATCTCGGCCGTGTCCGTTTCGAACGGGCTGCCGCCGGTGAGAAGCCGGGTGGTGACCGCTGCCAACGAACGCAGCGGGCGCGGGATGTTCGGATCCGTCATGTCCACTCCGATCGATCGGTTCCCCGGCAGGGCCCGGGGAGCAAGGGGCGGGACGGCGACCGCGGACCGCTCCGCCCTGTCAGTCGAACCGGATCAGCGAGCGTGCGCCTTTGCCGTCCCGCATCCGCCGGAAGGCATCGGGGAGGTCGTCGAGAGCGATCTCATCGGTCACCAGGCCGCGGGATCGATGCCGCCATCGCGCACGTGCCCCGCAAGAACAGGGATGTCGCGGGCCGGGTCGCAGGATCCGTACACGCAGCCGCGCAGGGTGCGGGCGAAGTGGAAGAGTTCCAGGGCGCTGAACCCCGCTATGTCCTCCTTCGCGCCGACTCCGACAACGGTCGTGCTCCCCCCGCGCCGGGTCATGCTCCAGGCCGTGCGGATGGCCTTGGAGGACCCGACGACCTCGAACGCGTGGTCCACCCCGCGGCCGCCGGTGAGCGCCCGGACCTCCTTCGCCAGCGTGTCGCTCGCGGTCGCGAAGTGGGTCGCCCCCGTCTCGCGCGCCAGCCCCTCCTTGTCCGGGGAGAGGTCGACAGCGATCACCGGATCGGCACCGGCGAGCCGCGCGGCCTGCACGGCGGCCAACCCGACCCCGCCCAGGCCGACGACGGCCACGGAGTCGCCCGCACGGACCTTCGCGGAGTTGGTGACGGCGCCCCATCCGGTCAGCACCGCGCACCCCAGGAGCGCGGCGGCACCGGTGTCGAGCCTTCGGGCAGCGGGACGATCGCCTTGGCCGGCACGATCGTTGCTTCGGCGAACGCGGCCGTTCCCAGGCCCGCGTAGACGGGCGTCCCGTCGGACAGGGCTGCGTAGGGATTCCGGGCCGCTTCGGTGGCGTATTCGCACAGGTAGGGCTCGCCGTGCTCGCAGAACCAGCAGGAGCGGCACGGCGGCGCCCAGTTGAGGATGGCCCGCTGGCCGGGCTCGACTCCCTCCGCGCCGGGACCGGTCGCCTCGACCGTGCCCACCCCTTCGTGACCGAGCACGGCGGGCATCGGCTGCGGGAGGGTGCCGTCGGACAGCGACAGGTCGGAGTGGCAGACGCCCGCTGCCGCGAGGCGGACCCGGACCTGACCCGGTCCGGGATCGGGCAGCGCCACTTCGTCGATACGCGGCGCCTCACCGCTGCCGGTGAAGACTGCGGCCTTGACAGTCGTGGTCATCGGTGTCTCCCGGGTGCGTCCTGCTCTGTCCGACGTGCTGAAGACCCTATAAGACCAACTGGTCGGTAACCAGAAGGGGCGTCCGGGAACGCTCGGTGAACACCGGTTCCCGGGTATAGGACGGCTATGACCGCGTCGTAGCCTCGGTCGGAGGGCAGGCTCGCGCCGGTTCACCGCCGGGGTGGAACCGGGCATGTGGCGTGGAACGTCGGTAGAGTCGCGTAACCATGTGAGAGGCGGGGTTGGCGGTGACCATTGTCGAGTTCCTCGAGGAGCGCCTCGGAGAGGACGAGTGGAACGCCTATCGCGGGAGCTTTCCAGGGCAGCGCGAACGGCAGCGCGCGCTCGCGGACATCCGGGCGAAACGGCGTATCGTGGCCGGCTATCAGGAGGCCTATCGTGCGTGCACCTCGGTGGTCGCCGTCCAGGCGAGCGCGGCCCATGGACAGGGGAGGGGACCGGACCCGGCCGACGCGGACGGCACCCTTTCGGCGCTCTGGGCGTGGCGCGAGGCCCTGAAGCACCTCGCGTCCGTCTACTCCGACCACCCTGACTACGATCGGACCTGGGAGTCCTGAGCCTCTGCCGCTTCCTCCGCAGGCCGCGGCGGGCCCGGCACGGCCGGTGGCACCCGTGCCGGGCACGGATCAGTCGGTGAACAGCTCCAGGTCCCATTCCTCGAGGATGGGCGCGACCGGCTGGAAGAAGGTGACACCGTCGGAGCTGCAGTCGCCCGAGCCGCCGGAGGTGACCCCTTGGGCCTGGTCGCCGCTGACGAACGATCCTCCGGAGTCACCGGGCTCGGCGCAGGCGTCGGTGCGGGTCAGGCCGTAGACGACCCCTTGGGGGTAGGTCACGGTCTGGTTCTTCGCCTCGACGGTGCCGCAGCGCCAGCCGGTGGTGGCTCCGGACCGGCAGATGGAGGCGCCGACCTGGGCCTCCTCGCTCCCGGTGACGGCCACCTCGCCGCCGTCGTAGTCGTTGACATAGGGCGTCGGGGACCAGTCGTCGTCGGTGACGACCCATCCGTGTCGCGCCCGGGGAAGGTGGAGCCGGCGACGGTTCCATTGCCGCCGTCGACTCCTTCCACGGGGGTGCCGGCGGAACCGCAGTGGCCGGCGGTGACGAATCCGCTCTCGTCGTCGCTCTCGGCCGAGAAGCCGACGGAGCACTGGCCGGCGCCGTCGATGATGTAGCCGTTGCCCCCGATGATCGGGGCGAACACCCGGGGCGCGGCGGCCCCCTCTGTGACACGTACCGCGTCGGCCTCCACACCGGCGTCGGCCACCAGCCCCTCCGCCGCCTCGCTCGCGCCGTTGTGGACGCTCACGACAACGGTGTCGGCGTCGATGTCGGTGTACCAGCCCTGCACGTTCGGGTCCGCGGAGGAGGCCTCGGCGTTCAGGGCTGCGACCATGTCGTCGAGCGCATCCTCGCCGTACTGCACGACCCTCGCCCGCGCGCCGGCCTCCTCGACGGCGGTGACCGCCGACGGGTCGGTGACCAGTACGGTGAGCTGCCGGGTCTCGATGTCGAACACGGCGCCGCCGAAGGCGCCGCCGATCGTATCGCGTATCCGCCGCTCCTGGTCGCGGGCGTGCTGCTCCTGTTCGAGCAGCCGCGGCACCTCGTCCGCGGGAAGGCCGAGGTCGCGTTGGAGCGCCTGCTCGAATGGGCCGGCGGTCGGTTCCGTGGACGCCGCGGCGGTTCCGGGCGCCACGGTGAGCAGTCCGGTGGCCGCCACGGCCGCGCCGAGTGACGTGGTCAGAGAGGATTTCCGCACGTTTCCTGCTCCTTGTTCGGAGAGAACGAGGCAGCCGCCGGACCGCGGTCCGGCGGCCGGTTCCGGCGGTGGGCCGTTCAGAGGTTGCCGCGTCCTGGTGGCCGGCCTGGCCGCGTGCCACCGACCGCTCCGTTCCGCAACGGAGTGGGAAGCGGTCGGGGACGGGCGCGGTCATACCGGACCGCCGTTGGCGGGGGTGGAGCCCGCAGTGCCCCCCTCATGCCGGAGTGCGCGGATGGCCGGGAAGCGCCGAAGCGCCGGGTGCGTCATGCTCAATCCGGGCCTCCTACTACTCGATTTCGGCACAGCGCTCAATGTGGCGAGTGCCACGAGCGTGGTTATTTTTGCGTATCGTAACCGTTACAGCACGTATACCACGCGCTGAGTGATTTTATGCATACATACTGTTGTCAAGGCGGTCGGTAGGGTCAGGAAGCGTGGTCACAAGACAGCAGAAGCGGTTGCCGCGTCAGATTCGGGAACAGCAGATGATCGATGCCGCTGTGCAGGTGTTCTCCCGCTCCGGGTACCACACCTCCAGCGTCGAGGAGATCGCCGAGGCTGCGGGCATCTCCAAACCGATGGTCTACATCTACCTCGGTTCCAAGGAGGGGGTCTTCACCGCCTGTATCCACAGGGAGGCCGACCGGCTGGTTCGGGCGCTGCGCGAGGCCGTCCGCCCCTATGACCCTCCCGAGCTCGGACTGTGGCAGGGGCTTGGGACGTTCTTCCGGTTCGTGGCGGACAACCGCGACAGCTGGAAGGTGCTCTACCAGCAGGCCAGGACCCAGGGCGAGCCTTTCTCCAAGGAGATCGCCGAAGCGCGCCGCCGGGTCATGGACGAGATCACCGCCCTGGTGGTGGCCGGGACGGAGCTGCCCGGAGGCGAACGAATCATCGCCCAGAGGGACGCCGAGATCCTGGCGCGCATGGCGGCGGGCGCCGCCGACGCGCTCACCGAATGGCTACTGGAGAATCCGGAGGAGACTCCGGAGAGCCTTTCGGAGCGGGTGATGAACCTCGCGCTCGCCGGTGTGGAACGCTTCCACACCGGCGATATTCAACAACCCTGACCTGCGCCCCTCCCGCCGGCACCTGGGGCCTGGTCCCCGGGCCTCCGGTCCAGGCGCGTGAGGGCGAACCACAGGCGCATCCGGTGCTCGGGGTCGGCGAGGTCGACCCCGAGGTCGCGTTCGATGCGGCCGATCCGGTAGCGCACGCTGTTGCGGTGGGAGTCCAGGTCGGCGGCGGTGCGGTCCCAATTGCCGTGCCGAGCCAGCCATACCCGCAACGTCGCCCGCAGGCTCGCGGCCGATTCGGTGTCCGCGGCGAGCGGCCCCAGGATCGTTCGAGCGGCACTGCGGGCCAGTTCCGGATCCAGCGCGGCCTCCAACGGGTCGGAACCGTCCGACCAGGCCTGCGGCGCTCCGGCGGAACGCGCGCGTTCCAGGAGCGAGGCGGCACGGCGGCTCGCGTCGGCGAGGCAGTCGGGGCCGGCGGGGTCGCTCAGAGCGGCCAGCCATCCCCTGCTCCGCAGTTCGGCGAGGAGGCTCGCCGCGGAGTCGCCGGGGTCGGCCAGTACCGCGCGGACCGTGTCGCCGCCGTCAGGTCCGGGGGCGTCGACGAGATCGGTACCGAGCAAGGAGGAGAGCGCGCCGTCTGAAGCGGGGCGGCCCTGCCTGCGGTCGACCCGTTCGGCGTGCAGGACGCGGTAGGCCGCGGCGTCCCCCGCGGTCAGCTCGCGCAGCAGGGGAGTGATGCCGTCGCCGGAGGCGGAGTCCAGGAGCAGCCGGGCGGCCAACTGCCGCAGGGCCCGGTCGGAGCCCGCTTCCTCCCGCGCCACCAGCCTGAGCAGTGCCACGGCCGTCCCGAGCACCGCGCGGTCGGTCACCCCTATGGGGGAGGGGCGGCCGATGATCAGCACCCCGGTCTCCTCCGGGGGCTCGCCGACGGTGTGCAGGAACAGTTCGTCGGCTCCCAGGCGCGCCTTGGCGCTGCGCGGCCCTCGGGGCTCGCGCAGCTTGCCGACAAGTCCCAGGACCTCGTCGTTGAGCGGCGGCACCGCCGCGCCGCGGGTGGTCTCCGTGCCGCTGACCAGCGCCGTCCAGCATTCCAGTGCCTCGGCGAGCGCCCGGACGACCCGGCCGGCCGGGTCGTCCGCTGTTACCGCCCTGGTGAGGGCACGGTGTGCCGCGCCGAGCCGGCGCAGGTCCTCCAGGTGCAGCTCCTCCAGCGCCTCGCCCACGGCCTGGCTGACGGCGACGAAGGGGGTGGTACCCGGCACTTCCAGGAGGGGCAGGCCGTGCGCGCGGCACCGCTCGACGAGTTCCGCGGGAACGGTGTCGTAAACCGGCGTGACTCCGAACCCGAGGGCGCTGACCCCGGCCTCCACCAGGCTCGCAACGTAGCGGTCGATGTCGGGCCCTGTCGTGGGGATGTTCACCCCGGCCGTCAGCAGCAGCTCGCCGCCGTTCACATAGGGTACCGGATCGGCGACCTCGCTGATGGCCGTCCACCTGATGCGCGGCCCCGCGCCGGCGACCGTGACGAGAGTGCGCAGCGCGAGCTCCGGTCGGCCCGCGGTCACCGCGTGCAGTGGGATCGTCTGCCGCTCCTGGGCGCCGTCACGGCCGCCGGTATCCGTTCGCACGTGGTTCTCCCCGCTCACACCCGGCCGTAGCGTTCTCCGCCCAACGGCGGTGGGTCGAATCGCACAGACGCACCGGGAGAGCGGTGCCATCCGTCTACTTATCCGGAGTGTAATCGCCACCTAGCATGCAGGAGGCTTCGGAGCTGGAGCCGTGCGGATCCAGCGGTAGCGCCCGCGCTCCATACGGGGCCGGGCGGGGGAGTGGAACAGTGAAGAGACAGTGAGGAACGGCCACATGACCTCTCCGATCGGACCGACGGATTCCAGCAGGGTGCCGCGCTTCGCGGGGCCTGCGACGTTCGCGCGCCTGCCGGGGCTCGACGAGGTCGGTGCCGCCGACATCGCGGTCGTGGGGGTGCCCTTCGACACCGGGGTCTCCTACCGGCCGGGGGCGCGGTTCGGCCCCGCGGGGATCCGGGAAGCCAGCCGGCTGCTACGGCCCTACCACCCGGCCCTGGACGTGGCGCCGTTCGCCAAGGTGCAGGTGGCCGATGGGGGCGACATCGCGGTGAACCCGTTCTCGATCAGTGAGGCGATCGAGACCGTGGACGCGGCCGCCGACGGTTACGCGCGGGCCGGCACCCGGATGGTGGTCCTGGGCGGGGACCACACGATCGCGCTGCCGCTGCTGCGTTCCCTGCACCGGCGGTACGGGCCGGTGGCGATGGTGCATTTCGACGCCCACCTGGACACTTGGGACACCTACTTCGGCGAGCCCTACACGCACGGGACCCCATTCCGCAGGGCGGTGGAGGAAGGGGTACTCGACACCGAGGCGATCTGCCATGTGGGGACACGCGGCCCGTTGTATGGGCCGCGGGACCTGCAGGAGGATCGCCGGTTCGGGTTCGGCATCGTCACCGCGGCCGACGTGCTGCGCCAGGGGGTGGACGCCGTCTCCCAGGCGTTGCGGGAGCGTGTGGGGTCGCGCCCGGTGTATGTGTCGGTGGACGTCGACGTGCTGGATCCGGCCTACGCGCCGGGGACGGGCACCCCCGAGGCGGGTGGACTCAGCAGCCGGGAACTGCTGGAGATCCTGCGTGGACTGGCCGGCTGCCACCTGGTGGGAGCCGACGTGGTCGAGGTGGCTCCGGCGTACGATCACGCGCAGATCACCGCGACAGCGGCGTCGCATGTCGCCTACGACCTGGTCAGCCTCCTCGCGCTGAACAGGGTCGAGT
>NZ_LAJC01000042.1 GCF_000981225.1 Allosalinactinospora lopnorensis | reverse complement strand
CCCTCGCCGCCGCCCGGAGCACGGCGGCGCCACCCGTCCGGGGCGGGTCCTCCCGGCCCTCTGCCATCGCCGCCATGTCGCCGACCAGGCCGGGCTGGACCGCGAGCGGCGCCGCGCGAATCTGGCGGGGGCGCTGGCGCTACGTTCGCGGGTGGGCCCGGCCCTTCACGGGGAGAGCATCGTCGTCATCGACGACGTGGTGACAACGGGAGCGACACTCGCCGAGGCGACCCGAGTGCTGCGTAATGCCGGGGCAACGGTCGCGGGTGCCGCTGTGCTCACCGAGCGCGGGTGACCCCTGAGTGCGCGGGGCCGGTGTCAAACGGTTCGCGGCGGAGCGCCAAGAACCTTTTACCTCACCGCCATCTCTTTCCGTTTTTCTCCCGGATTCGGTGTTCTCTGGGAGAAGCCGGGCGTTTCGGCTGGAGGTAGTGGACACGTAGTACCTGACATCTGCGGATTCTCGGGTTAGCGTTCAGGGCATGGCACCCGTCCGGGTCCGTGGTTGCGCTGGACATCGCGTCCCCGTGGGGGCGCCTGTCCGGCAAGCCGATGCCAGCCGCAGGCGAAACGGCCCACGTAAGGCGACTTTTCGTCGACCGATCACGGTGCGGCTTAGAGGTAAGACCTGCCTCGCGGGGGGACCCGATGTCCTCCCGAACCGGGAGAAGGGCAGTAGTCGCACTCAAGCGCGGCAAACCCCTCAGCAGGCGGATGTGGGGACGAAGACCAGGTCGGCCGGACGGGTGCACATTCGTTTCCGGCCCCCGCCGTCTCGAGCCGGCCGCCCCCGATGTCCTCCCAGGAGCCGATGGCGGCGACTAACGGCTGATCAGGGTGGCTACTCGGCTTCAGCGGGGTGAATACTACCGGTACTGCGGGTATACGGGATTCCACACCTGAGGAGTGAACCCGCGGTGACAGAGAGGAGGAACGGGAGCGTTCGCCCACCCGCGCAGCGTGTGGGGCAATAGCTAGAGAGCCGGGTCATCGTACGGCGATGGCCCCGCGACAATAGGGGGTCTTGTGGACATCATCGTCAAAGGTCGGCGCACCGGTGTCAGCGACAAGTTCCGGCAGCATGTCGAGAACAAGCTGAGCAAGCTCTCCAAGTGGGAGAAAAAGGGGATGAGCGTCGATGTGGAGGTGTCCAAGGAGCGCAACCCGAAGCTGGCGGAGCACCGCGAGCGGGTTGAGCTGACCATCCACTCGAGCGGCCCGGTGATTCGCAGCGAGGCGTCCGCCGATGACCGCTACACCGCTCTCGACCTGTCAATCGACCGTATCGAGGCCCGACTGCGCAAGACCGCCGACCGGCGGAAGGTGCACAAGGGCAACCGCGCCCCCGTCTCGGTGGCGGCCGCCACCGCGGAGCTCGCCAGTGACGGCCCTGAGGCCGGACTGGGCTCCGTAACCGTTCCCCTACCCTCCCAGCAGGCCGGAGAACCCGAGGACGTCGACGGCATCGCCTTGGACCACCAGTTCTCCGACGAACTCCTGGAACTGGACACCCAGGGCGGCGCCCCCGTCGTCGTCCGGGAGAAGATCCACTACGCGAAACCCATGACCATCGACCAGGCTCTGATGGAGATGGAGCTTGTCGGTCACGATTTCTATCTCTTCCACGACGAGGACCGCGACGCCCCGAGCGTGGTCTACCGCAGAAAAGCGTTCAACTACGGAGTCATCCGGCTGATGGACTGAGCGGGCCGCGTGACGCGGTTTCCTCCCCGAGGACCCCACGGCGCGGTGCGAACGGCCACGCGCCGCGCCGTGCGGTGCGGCCTGTGCTCACCGGTCGTCGCCGGACTCCTGCCGCTTGATCTTGTGCAAGGGCGTGCTGTGTGCCTCCTCGGTCCCGACATGGGGGGCGTCCAGGACCACGTCGGTGAAGATATCGGTGACGAAGCACAGCACCCCGCCCACGAGCATCAGCAGCACACCGATCCCCATAAGCCACCATGCCGGCCCCAACACGAGGGAAAGGCCGCCCAGGGCGAACCCGACGGCGAGGAAGGCGACGGCCACCCACGAACCGAACCGGCCCCGATGACCGCTGGTCGGTGCCCACGCCCCGCCTTCTTGCTGGTAGCCGCGGATGTGAGACTCGGAGCGGTTGTCGGCCATGGGCGGAACTCCCCCTTTTATGCAGTGGGTTTTTCCGAGGGCTTGGTTTCGACCTAACCTCGCCCCTGTGCGGTTAAACCCAGCGGCCTCCGCGACCACGGAGCGTCATGAGGCCGAGCGGGATCGTCAAGGCAATATGGTCGCCTACGATGGGATGCTGGGGGCCAAGGATCCGTCCGCCTCCGCACGCGGGCCACGAGCTGCGAGGAGCGCATAGGAAGTGCCAGGCATACTCGATAAGGTCCTCCGCGCAGGAGAGGGCAAGATCCAGCGCAAGCTGAAAAGGCTGAAGGACCAGATCAACTCGATCGAGGACGACTACGTCGATCTGAGCGACGCGGAGCTGCGCCAACTCACCGACGAGTACCGCGAGCGGTACCAGGACGGTGAGACGCTCGACGACCTCCTGCCCGAGCTTTCGCCACGGTGCGCGAGGCCGCCAAGCGCACCCTCGGCCAGCGGCACTTCGACGTTCAGCTCATGGGCGGCGCCGCTCTGCACTTCGGCAACATCGCCGAGATGAAGACCGGTGAAGGCAAGACACTGACCTCGACGCTCGCCGTCTACCTGAACGCGCTCGCCGGTGAGGGCGTGCACGTCGTCACGGTGAACGACTACCTGGCCCGCCGCGACGCCGAGAACATGGGCCGGATCTACCAGTTCCTCGGCCTCAAGGTCGGTGTGATCGCCCCCGACGTCAGCGCGAAGGCGCGGAAGCAGGCCTACCAGGCCGACGTCACCTACGGCACCAACAACGAGTTCGGCTTCGACTACCTGCGCGACAACATGGCGCTGTCGCTCAACGACACGGTCCAGCGCGGGCACAACTTCGCGATCGTGGACGAGGTCGACTCCATCCTCATCGACGAGGCGCGGACCCCGCTCATCATCAGCGGTCCGGCCGAGCAGAACTCCCGCTGGTACTCCGAGTTCGCCAAGATCGTCCCCCGCCTGCGCCGCGAGGTCGACTACGAGGTCGACGAGAAGAAGCGCACGGTCGGCATCACCGAGGCCGGCGTGGAGAAGGTCGAGGACTGGCTGGGCATCGACAACCTGTACGAGTCCGTCAACACCCCTCTCATCAGCTTCCTGAACAACGCGCTCAAGGCCAAGGAGCTCTACCGGAAGGACAAGGAGTACATCGTCAAGGACGGCGAGGTGCTCATCGTCGACGAGTTCACCGGGCGCGTGCTGCGCGGGCGCCGCTACAGCGAGGGCATGCACCAGGCCATCGAGGCCAAGGAGAAGGTGCGGATCAAGGACGAGAACCAAACGCTCGCCAAGGTCACGCTGCAGAACTACTTCCGCCTCTACGAGAAGCTGGCCGGGATGACCGGTACCGCCCAGACCGAGGCCGCGGAGTTCACCCAGACCTACAAGATCGGCGTGGTCCCCATCCCGACCAACGAGCCGATGATCCGCGGTGACGAGAAGGACGTCATCTACAAGAACGAGGACACCAAGTTCGAGGCCGTCGTCGAGGACATCGCCGAACGGCACGAGGAGGGCCAGCCGGTCCTCGTCGGCACCACCAGCGTGGAGAAGTCCGAGCTGCTGTCCAAGCTGCTCAAGCGCGAGGGCATCCCGCACGAGGTCCTCAACGCCAAGAACCACGCGCGGGAGGCGTCGATCATCGCCCGGGCCGGGAAGCTCGGCAGCGTCACGGTGGCCACCAACATGGCCGGCCGCGGTACCGACATCATGCTGGGCGGCAACCCCGAGTTCATGGCCGATGAGGAACTCCAGGCGCGCGGCCTGCTTCCGCTGGAGAACCCCGAAGAGTACGAAGCCTCCTGGCCCGAGACACTGGAGAAGGCCAAGAAGGAAGTGGAAAGCGAGCACGAGCAGGTGGTCGAGGTCGGCGGCCTCTACGTGCTCGGCACCGAGCGCCATGAGTCCCGCCGGATCGACAACCAGCTGCGCGGGCGGTCCGGACGCCAGGGCGACCCCGGGAAGTCGCGCTTCTACCTCTCGCTTCAGGACGACCTGCTGCGGCTGTTCAACGCCGCCCGGGTGGAGATCATCATGGAGCGGCTGAGCATCCCCGAAGACCAGCCGATCGAGTCGGGGATGGTCAGCAAGGCGATCCAGTCGGCCCAGTCGCAGGTCGAGCAGCAGAACTTCGAGATCCGCAAGAACGTCCTCAAGTACGACGAGGTCCTCAACCGGCAGCGCAAGGTGATCTACGCCGAACGCTGCAAGGTGCTCGAAGGGGCCGACCTGCAGGAGCAGGTCGAGAGCATGATGGACGACGTCCTCGACGGCTACGTCCGCCAGGCCACAAGCGAGGGCGACCCCGAGGACTGGGACCTCGAGAAGCTTTGGAAGGCGTTCAAGCAGATCTACCCGATCAGCTTCACCGTCGACGAGCTCGTCGAGGAGAACGGCGGCGGGATCGAGACGCTGACCCCCGACATCCTCTCGCACCGGGTCCGCGAGGACGCCCAAGCGGCCTACGCGCGCCGTGAGGAGGAGCTCGGCTCCGAGGCCATGCGCGAGGTCGAGCGGCGCGTCATCCTCCAGGTCATGGACCGCAAGTGGCGCGAGCACCTCTACGAGATGGACTACCTCCAGGAGGGTATCGGCCTGCGCGCCATGGCGCAGCGCAACCCGCTGATCGAGTACCAGCGGGAGGGCTACGACATGTTCCAGGAGATGCTGGAGGGCATCAAGGAGGAGTCGGTCGGCTACCTGTTCAACGTCGACGTGCAGGTCAAGGGTAAGAGCACGGAAGAGCGGCAGCCCGAGGTCACCGCGGCGGGAGCGGCGGCCACCGCCGCCGCGGCCGGTGCCGTGGTCACAACCGAGTCCGAAACGGACGCGGCAGGGAGCGCGGCCACCGCCACAGAGGAGAAGGCCGACACGGCGGAGGAGCCCGAAGCCGCCGCCCCGGACACCTCCGAAAACGGCGACGCCGAGCAGGATGTCGTGGTCCAAGGCTTCGGCGCGAGCCGCCCGAGCCAGCTGCAGTACTCCGCTCCCAGCGAGGACGGCGGTGTGGAGCGGCACACCGAGGAGTCGGACGGCGACGAGTACGCCGGCGCCTCGCGCAACGCACCGTGCCCCTGCGGGTCGGGCAAGAAGTACAAGAAGTGCCACGGAGCTCCGAAAAGCAGCCGCGCCTGAGCCCTCCCGCGGCCATGCCGATACGAGACAGAGCCCCGCGAACGCGGGGCCCTGTCTGCTGCGGCCGCCTCAGGAGGAGGCCGGCGGTTCGTCCGAACGCCCGCCGGTGGAGGTGTCCTCCGAGCCCTTCGCCTGCTCCGTCGCGGTGGACGCGGTGTCCGGGTTGGCGGCGACCGACGGGGACTCCTCGACCGGCTCGCGCCCCGGCGTGGGCAGGTTCAGCTTCGTGATCAGGAAGTGGAAGACCAGGAAGTAGAGCACGAAGTACAGCACTCCCATACCCAGGATCAGCGGCATTCCCTGGGTGTTCGCCTTGAAGGCGTTCAGCAGCATGTCGATGCCGCCTGCGGAGAACCCGAAACCGAGTTGGGCGTCGAGCGCGTTCAGCACCGCCATCGAGATACCGGTCAGCACCACGTGCACGACGAACAGCAGCGGCGCGATGAAGATGAACGCGTACTCGATCGGCTCGGTGATACCGGTGACGAATGCTGTCAGCGCCGCCGAGATCATGATTCCGCCGACCGCGGCCCGCTGGCTCGGGTGCGCGGCACGCCAGATCGCCAGGGCGGCCGCCGGCAGGCCGAACATCAGGACCGGGAAGAAGCCGGCCAGGAAGCCGCCCGCTGTCGGGTCGCCCGCCATGTAGCGGTCGATCTCACCGGTGGAGACGACACCGCCTTTGCCGGTGTACTCGCCGAACACGAACCAGACGACCGAGTTGACGATGTGGTGCAGACCGAACGGGAGCAGCAGCCGGTTGACCATGCCGTAGACACCCGCGCCGATCGCACCGGAGCCGACGATCCAGTTGCCCAGATCGTTGATCCAGCCGCCCACGGTGGGCCAGACGAAACCGAACACGACAGCGAGGCCCAGCGCTGCGAGGGCAGTGATGATGGGCACGAAGCGGCGGCCGCCGAAGAAGGCCAGCCACGCGGGGAGTTTGATCCGGTAGAAGCGCTGCCACAGCAAAGCGGTCACGACACCGATCACGATGCCGCCGAGCACGTCGGTGGGGTTCTTCACCCCCCAGTTGATCACCACCTCGCCGTCGATCTCGGCCGTGACGGCGTCGCCGATCTCACCGCCTCGGTCGAAGAAGACATACTTGGTCACCCGATCGAAGACCAGGTAGCCCACGACCGCGGCGAGTGCGGTGGAGCCGTCCGCGCGTCTGGCGAAGCCGATGGCGACGCCTACGGCGAAGAGCAGGGGGAGGGCCTGGAAGAGGGCGTCGCCGGCCGTGCCGACGATACCGGCCACGTCCTGCATCCAGCCCATGCCGGCCACATCGGCCAGACCGCCGGGCTCGCCGCCGTTGCTGCCGAGCATGTCGTCCTGTCCCAGCCGGAGCAGGATCGCGGCCGCGGGTAGCACGGCGATCGGCATCATCAGACTGCGGCCGATGCGCTGCAGGACGGCGAGCGCCTTCGAGGATGGTTTCGGCGTGGTGGGGAGACCGCCATCCGCGGTCGACGAAGAACTCACGGGAAGTCCTCCCAGCTGCGTAAGTGAGGGATAACGCGTGACGAATGGGGATGCGTTGCGGGATGCGGGCGGGGTCAGCCGCCCGGGTGCCGGTCGAGCCGGGAGTGGAGCTGGTAGCGGTCGGCCCGGTAGGTGGAGAGCGCGAGTTCGACACACGCGCCGTTGGTGAAACTGCGCCGCTGCATGGAGAGGACCGGGCTTCCCGGGGACAGCCCGAGGAGCTTGGCATCGGCGGGGTCACAGATTCCGGCCTCGATGGTCTGCTCACCGGAGTCGAGGATGATTCCGAACTCCTCCTCGAGGACCTGGTAGAGCGAGCGCCCCGAGAGCCGGTGGGAACCGAGGCCGGGGGCGAGTGAGGTGGGGATGTTGGTGCGTTCGACGGCCATCGGCTCGCCGTCGGCCGTACGGAGTCGTTCGATGTGGTGCACGTCCGAACCGGGCGGGATGCCCAGTAGGCGTGCGGTGTGGCCACTGGCCGGGGTGATTCGCCGGGCGATGTCACGGGATCCGGGCTCGTAGCCGCGGGCGCGCATGTCCTCGGTGAAGGAGGCGAGGACGAGCGACATCTCGATCTTGGGGCGTGCGACGAAGGTTCCCTTGCCCGGTACCCGGTACAGCTTGCCCTCGGAGACCAGCAGGTCGATGGTCTGGCGCACCGTCATACGCGAAAGTCCGTACTTCGTGCCGAGCTCGCGTTCGGACGGGATGATGTCGTCCACCGCGAGACCGCTGTCCACGATCCAGTCGATGAGCAGCTCACGCAGTTGTGAGTACTTCGGCACGGGACTCGCGGGGTCGATTGTCATGGCGGGCGCCTGTTCGGTCGGCGGACATTCTGGTATTACTGGTATAGGCCGGACTAGACCACAGTTCAGTGTGGCGTGTCAATCAGCCCCCGACCACCGCCTGACCACGACCTCCCTGCCGCCGCCCGGGGCGCACCCTGACACCGGCGTTCGCGACCGATGGGAAGAAGCTCGATGACGACCACAACGAGCATTATGCGTTCGGAGATCACGGAGCAGCCCGAGGCGCTGCGCAGGACGCTGGATGCGGTGCTGCCGATGCGATCCGAGATATCGGCGCTGGCCGGGCAGACCCGCAACGTGCTGTTCATCGCCCGCGGCTCCTCCGACAACGCCGCGGTGTACGGTTCCTACCTGCTCCAGACGCAGAGCGGACGGCTCACATCGCTGGCCTCCCCCTCCGTCGCGACCATCTACGGCGCCAAGGTCGACCTCTCCGGCGTGCTCGCGGTCGCCATCTCCCAGTCCGGCCGTACTCAGGAGATCGTCGACACGATGCGGTGGGCCGCGGACTGCGGCGCGCGTACAGTCGCCGTCACCAACGGCGCCGACTCCCCGCTGACACAGGCCGCGGATGTCTCCCTGGTCACCCGTGCGGGGAACGAGATCGCCGTTCCGGCCACCAAGACCTACACCACCCAGCTCGCAGCGCTCGCGGTCCTCGCTCTGGGGCTCGGGGCCGACCTCGATCCCGGCCGGCTCACCGGTGTTCCCGACGTCATCGAATCGGCCCTGGACCAGTCGGACGAGCGCTGTGAGGAGATCGCCCAACGGCTCGTCGGCGTGCACGGCGCGGTCGTCTCAGGGCGGGGCCTGGCCTTCTCGACCGCGCTGGAGACCGCCCTTAAGCTCAAGGAGGCGTGCTACCTGCACGCCATGGGGCTCTCCTACGCCGATCTGCTGCACGGCCCGATCGCCGTGGTCGACAGGGACACCCCGGCCGTTCTGGTGGCCGCGAACTCCGGCCCCACCCTTCCGGGAATCGCGGCACTGGCCGAACGCGTCGCATCGGTCGGCGCCCCGGCCTACGGCATCGGCGGCGGCTCCGCGTTGGGAGCGGCATGCGACCTGTCGGTCCCCGCACCGGATCTGTCCGAGTGGCTGGCTCCGGTCAGCCTGATCATCCCCGCCCAGCTCATCACCGAGAAACTCGCCCGGCGACTGGGATACAACCCCGACGCCCCGCGTGGCCTGGGCAAAGTCACCCAGACGTCATAGGCTCCGCTCGCGCGTGTGCTTAGGCTCGCTTACCAACCACCGTGCCCGCCGCCCACCGACCGGATCCGCGATCCGCGGATCGCCCGGCCGGAACGGGTCCTCCCGTCGTTCGACCCCCTGAGAGGTACACATGGCCGACAAGGCAGCCGCGATCGTCGCCGGGCTCGGTGGCGCCGGCAACATCGAGGAGATCGAGGCGTGCATCACGCGTCTGCGCACCGAGGTCGCCGACGCCGGCAAGGTCGACGAGCCGGCGTTGCGGGCAGCAGGCGCGCACGGCGTACTCATCTCCGGCAACGTGGTCCAGGTCGTGGTGGGCCCGGAAGCCGATGCGCTGACCGACGACATCAACGAACTGCTCGACTGATCCGCCGGATCGCGGACGCGGCCCACGGCCGCGTCCTGAGGAAAGGAGGTGGTTCGTGCTCTCCGTTCACGCGCCCGTCCCCGGTACAGCGGTAGGACTCTCCGAGGTCAGTGACCCCGTGTTCGGGCAGGGCATGGTCGGACCCGGGGCCGCCATCGAACCCGCGCGCGAACCGCACGAGGCGATCGCGCCGATCAGCGGGACGGTCGTCAAGTTGCACGCGCATGCGTTCGTCATAGCCGACGAGCAGGGGCGGGGAGTGCTGGTCCATCTCGGGATCGACACGGTGCGGCTCGACGGCAAAGGCTTCGAAAAGCTTGCCGAGGAGGGGGAGCAGGTCGCTGCCGGTGCCCCGTTGATCCGCTGGAACCCGGCGGATGTCCAGGAGGAGGGGTACTCGCCGATCGTGCCGGTGGTCGCGCTGGACGCCGATGGCGACGTCATCTCGCGCGCGGTCACCGGGGAGGTGGCCAAGGGGGAGCAGCTGTTCCAATGGGCGTGAACCCGAACGACGGCAGCGGGCTCCGCGCGGCGCTGTTCGACCTCGACGGAACGTTGATCAACAGCGAGCCGCGGTCGCTCACGATCTGGGCGAAACTGCTCGACGCGCATAATGTTCCCTATGATGAGTCGACCCTTCACCGGTTCATGGGACGCCGCGGTCCTGATGTCCTCGCGGAGGATCCGGGACTCTTCCCGAATGTGACCTGGGACGTCCTGCTGGGCGAGCTGAGGATGATCGCGCAGGCCCCGGGACTGCCCCCGGTGCGCCGGCTGCCCGAATCACTGGCCTTCCTGCGCCGGCTCTACGCCGAAGGCGTCCCCTTCGACCTGGTCACATCCGCGGGGCGGCAATGGGCCGAGGGCGCGCTGGCCGACCTAGAGGTGTTCGAAATGTTCAAGGGCCTGGTAACGGCTGGAGATGTCGCCCGTGGCAAGCCCGGCCCGCAGGGCTACCTGATCGGAGCTGAGATCCTCGGCCACGACCCCGAGCACATCGCTGTGTTCGAGGACACCCCGGCGGGGGTCGAAGCCGGGTCGCGTGCCGGAATGCGAGTCGTCGGGATCACCAACACCCACGGCCACGCGGCGCTGGAGCGGGCGGACCTCGTCGTCGACCATCTGACCGAGGTGGACTGGCCTCGGCTCACACTGTCCGAGCGGGGAGACTGAGAGAGAGGTGCAACCGTGGCAGAACGCCGCGTCAAGGTCGGGGGCAAAGTGGGGCTGCACGCCCGTCCGGCCGCGCTGTTCGTCCAAACCGCGGCCGAGGTCGAGGGGGAGGTCACGGTCGCCAAGGGCGACTCTCCACCGGTATCGGCGAAGAGCGTCCTGGCTGTGATGGGGCTGGACGTGCGCCACGGCGACGAGATCGTCATCAACGTCGGCGGTGACGATCCCGAAGCGGTGCTGGACAGACTCGTCGAGATCGCGAACGCGGACTAGGGGAAAGAGCGTGGCTGACATGCTGATCGGCATCGGGGTGAGTGCCGGGGTCGGATACGGCCCGGTGGTCCGGTTGACCCGCTCGGTTCCGGAACCCTCCGAGGGTGAACAGCACGGTGGTGACATCGACACCGAGACCCGGCGAGCCGTCTCCGCCATGGAGGAGACCGCGCGGGATCTCACCGCGCGGGGCGAGCGCGCGGGAGGCCATGCCCAGGAGGTGCTGAACGCCCAGGCCCTCATGGCCCGCGATCCCGCGCTGACCGACGATGTCAGGCGCCGTGTGGGCGAGGGCGCCTCCGCGACGCGCGCGGTGTTCGAAGCCATGGACGTCTACCGCGAGATGCTGGTCAACGCCGGCGACTACCTGGCCGCCCGCGTGGCCGACCTCGATGATGTCCGCGACCGTGTCGTGGCCCGGCTGCTCGGTGTCACGGTGCCGGGAATCCCCGAGTCCAGCACCCCTTTCGTGCTGGTCGCGAACGACCTCGCCCCGGCGGACACGGCACTGCTCGACCCCGAACTTGTCCTCGCGTTCGTCACCGAGGAAGGCGGTCCCACCAGTCACACCGCGATCCTCGCCCGCTCCCTCGGACTGCCGGCCGTGGTCGCCTGCCCCGGCTGCACCGAGGTCAGAGAGGGTACACGGCTGCTGGTCGACGGGATGACCGGCGAGGTGGTGCCCGACCCCGCCCCCGCGTTGGTCGAGGAGGTCGAGGCGAAGGCGGCCGCGCGCGCCGCGGCGGCCGCTGAGAGCACCGGGCCCGGGCGCACGAGCGACGGGCACGAGGTCCCGCTGCTCGCCAACATCGGCGGCCCCAAGGAGCTGCCGGCGGCCCTGGAGAACGGTGCCGAGGGGATCGGCCTGTACCGCACGGAGTTCCTGTTCCTGGACCGCCCTGACGTGCCCGACCACGAGGAGCAGGTCGCCGCCTACCGGGCCGTGCTGGACGCGTTCCCCGGGGGCAAGGTGATCGTGCGGACCCTGGACGCCGGCGCCGACAAGCCGCTGGCCTTCCTGCCGCCCCCGGCTCCCGAGCCCAACCCGGCCCTCGGCGAGCGCGGCCTGCGGATGATGCGCCGGTTCCCCGACACGCTGGCGTCGCAGTTGGCGGCGCTGGCAGAGGCCAGACGCGATACCAAAGCGGACCTGCGGGTCATGGCGCCGATGGTGACCGACCTGGACGACGCCGAATGGTTCGCGGCCGCCTCGGCCGACGCCGGCATCCCCGACGCGGGCATCATGATCGAGGTTCCGGTGGCCGCACTGCGCGCCCGGCACCTGGCCGGGGCCGTGGGCTTCTTCAGTATCGGCACCAACGACCTCACCCAGTACGCGTGCGCGGCCGACCGCGAGATCGGCGGGCTGAGCAGGTTCCAGGATTCCTGGCAGCCGGGGGTGCTGGAACTGGTCGCGGCGGCCGCGACCGCGGCCGCGGAGGCCGGGCGCCCCTGCGGCGTCTGCGGCGAGGCCGCCGCCGACCCGATTCTGGGCTGCGTACTGGTCGGACTCGGGATCACCACGTTGTCGATGGGCGCCACCGCCCTGCCCTTGGTGCGCGCCGCGCTCGCCCGCAGCACTCTCGCGCAGTGTCGGGAGGCGGCGGAGGCGGCGCTGGCCGCGCGGAACGCGGCCGAGGCCAAACAGGCCGCGCGGAACCGCCTTCCGGGGACCGCCGCCCTCGAACTCTGAGCCCCGCCCCGGCGTCCGAGGGTACCGCGCGGGAGGACTTCCGGACGGATATCGAGAACCCGAGCGTGCGAACCCTCCCCCGGTGGCTATCGTGGGGCGGTGCCGGCTATGTCCCAATCGGCCGCGGAACCATCCGTCATCGTCCGGAAGATCCCCATGCCTTATCGCCGCCTGCTCGCGTCGCTCGGCGCCGGGCTTCTCCTGCTGTCGTCCGCGTGCAACTGGGAAAGCGCCGGCGACAGCGGCGCCGCCCCCGACGCGGACGACCCGGCGGGCGCCGCCGAGGAGCTGCTCGCGGATATGGACCTCGAAGAGAAGATCGGCCAGCTGCTCGTGGTCGTCCCGCAGGGGACCACCGCCGAGGAGAACGCCGGCATCATCGAGGAGTACCAGCCGGGCGGGTTCATCTACTTCCCGGAGAACCTCGAGGACGTCGAGCAGATCACCGGGATGTCCAACGGGCTGCAGGAGCAGGCCGCCGGCACTGGGGCCGGCGTTCCGCTGTTCCTCGGCATCGACCAGGAGCAGGGCATGGTCTCCCGGCTGCCGGTGGGCACGCGTTTCCCGGACGCCATGGCGGTCGGGGCCACCCGCGACACCGGGATGGCGGAAAGCCTGGCCGGTGTCACGGCCGCCGAACTCGCCGCCATGGGGATCAACCTCGACTACGCGCCGGTCGCCGATGTCAACGTCAACGCCGACAACCCCGTGATCGGCATCCGGTCCTTCGGCTCCGACCCGGACCTGGTCACGGAGATGGCGATGGCCGAGGTCGAGGCGTTCGAGGAGGGCGGGGTCGTCCCCGTCGTGAAGCACTTCCCGGGGCACGGCGACACCGATGTCGACAGCCACACGGGGCTGCCCAGGATGGAGACACCCCGCAGCGAGTGGGAGCAGGTGGACCTGCCGCCGTTCGAGAGCGCCGTCGAGGCGGACGCGGACGCCATCATGACCGCGCACGTGTTCCTGTCCGAGCTGGACGATTCCGGCGAGCCGTCCACGCTGTCGAAGAACGTCATCGAGGGGGTGCTGCGGGACGAGCTCGGCTACGAGGGAGTGGTCACCACTGACGCACTCAACATGGAGGGGGTCCGGCAGACCCACGACGACGCCGAGATCGCCGTCCGGGCGATCGAGGCCGGGGCGGACCAACTGCTGATGCCGCCGGACGCCGCCGAGACGGTCGGCGCTGTGCGCGAGGCCGTGGACGAGGGGCGGATCAGCGAGGACCGGCTGGACGCGTCGGTGCGCCGGATCCTTGAGCTGAAGGCGAAGCGCGGGGTGCTGGGGGGCGAGCCGGCGGACGCCGCGGCAGCGCAGGAGACCGTGGGCGGCGATGAGCACCTGGCCGCCGCTCAGGAGGTGGCCGACGCGTCGATGACCCTGCTGCGCAACGAAGGCGGCGTGCTCCCCTTGGCGGAGGGCGCCGCGGTGTTCCTCGCCGGCGCCGGCGCCGAGGAGATCGGCGCGGAACTGCGCGAGCTGGGGTACCAGGTGACGGACTCGGCCGCGGCCGCGGATGTCGCGGTGGTCGGCACCGAGGACGCGCGCGCCGACTCCGAGCAGCTCGACCGGGTCGACGCCGCGGGGGCGGCGGGCACGCCCGTGGTGGTGGTCGCACAGGGCACCCCCTACGACATCGGCGAGTTGCCGGATGTCAGCGGCTACCTGGCCACCTACTCGTCGGTGGACGTCTCCCGCACCGCCGCCGCCCGCGCCCTGGCCGGTGAGGTGCAGCCTTCCGGGAGGCTGCCGGTGGACATCCCCGGCACCGACCTGGAGTACGGCGACGGGCTGGAGTACTGACCGGGCGCCCGGCGGCGGTGCGGGCTGTTCGCGGATCCCGTGGTCCCCGGGAACCGAGGAGTCCCGCCGTGCCGTGGGCCCGGAAGGCCCGCTGAACCCGGAGTCCCGGATCCAGCGGAACCGTATGTCCGGCCGGACGCGCTCAGCTCGATCGGGGCGGGAAGCCTCCGGTGGCCACCGGTCCCCAGTGCTCCGGGGTGATGCGCACCAGGGCTTTTCCCTGCTTGCGCATAGCGGAACGGTACTCGTCCCAGTCCGGGTGCTCACCGGAGATCACGCGGAAATACTCGACCAGCGGTTCGACGGCTTCCTCGCCTTCGATGACCTCCGCGGACCCGTCGACCTGCACCCACGGGCCGTCGAATTCATCGGAGAGCATGAGGACGCTCACCCGGGGGTCGCGTGCCGCGTTGCGGGTTTTGGCCCGCTCCGGGTAGGTCGACACGACGATCCTCCCCCGCCCGTCGACACCGCAGGTCACCGGGGAGGCCTGAGGGGAGCCGTCCGAACGGCGCGTCAGCAGGATCGCCCGGTGCCGCGGCCGGAGGAACTCCAGCAGCTCATCGGCTGTCACGCGTGTGTTCGTCGCCATGGACGGACTCATTGCTGGCTCCCAACGTGAGACACTCTGCAACGGCTTCGGAAGAACCTGGAGAAGCCGGGATCCCAGGGTGCCTCACTCCCCGTCCGAAGGAGTGAGGTTCTTTATCTCCCGGCGGGCGATGGAGCGCAGGTGCACCTCGTCCGGGCCGTCGAAGATCCGCATGGTGCGGGCGATCGTGTACATCCGGGCGAGCGGGAAGTCTTCGCTGACCCCGCCTCCGCCGTGCACCTGGATCGCGCGGTCGATGGTCTCCGCCGCCGCGCGCGGCGCGGCCACCTTGATCGCGGCGATCTCGGTTTGCGCGCCCTTTGTACCGTGCTTGTCGATCAGCCACGCGGTCTTCAGCACCAGCAGGCGGGCCTGCTCGATCGCCATCCGCGATTCGGCGATCTGCTCCCGCACCACGCCCTGCCGGGCCAGCGGCTTGCCGAACGCCATCCGCTCGTTGGCCCGGCGGGCCATCAGCTCCAGCGCCCGCTCGGCCATGCCGAGCGCGCGCATGCAGTGGTGGACGCGGCCGGGGCCGAGCCGGGCCTGGGCGATCATGAACCCGTCGCCTTCCTCGGAGATGAGGTTCTCGGCCGGCACGCGCACGTCAGTGAACCGCAGTTCGCAATGGCCCTCCTGGTCCTCGTAGCCGAACACCGGCAGGGAGCGCACGATCTCCAGGCCGGGAGTCCCGTTCGGTACCAGGATCATCGACTGCTGGCGGTGGGCGGGGCCGTCCGGATCGGTCTTGCCCATGACGATGAAGACCTTGCAGCGGGGATCGGCCGCTCCGCTGATCCACCACTTGCGGCCGTTGATGACGTAGTCGTCGCCGTCGCGGACGATCGAGGTGGCGATGTTGGTCGCGTCGGAGGAGGCGACGTCGGGCTCGGTCATGGCGAAGGCGGACCGGATCCGGCCCTCAAGCAGCGGTTCGAGCCACTGCTTTCGCTGTTCGGCCGAGCCGAACATGTGCAGCACCTCCATGTTGCCCGTGTCCGGCGCCGAACAGTTCAGCGCCTGCGGAGCGATGTGGGGGGAGCGGCCGGTGACCTCGGCGAGCGTGGCGTAGTCGGTCACGCTCAGGCCGCCGACGTCGGGCAGGAAGAGGTTCCACAGGCCGCGGCGGCGCGCCTCGGCCTTGAGCTCCTCCATGACCGGCGGCAACGTGTGGTCGTCCCGGCCGGCGTCGGCTCGCTGCTGGTCGTAGACGGGTTCCGCGGGGTAGACGTGGCCGTCCATGAACTCGTTCAGGTTGGCCAGGTACTCGCGTGCTGTGGAGCTGATTTCGAAGTCCATGAGACGATTATGCCATCCGACCGACTGGTCGGTACCCTTGTGGTGATAAGTATTTTCCCTGGATCCGAAGGTTGGAGGCAGTGGCCGCGGGGAAAAAACTCCGCCCCTGCCTGCTGCTCGCCGCGGGCCCGGGAAGAAGCCGGACTTCCACCGGCAGGATTGGGCACGAACCAAGAGGAGGCGATGGGATGTCCACCATGTGCCGCGGCATCATCACCGACTGGGGCGGTGTGCTGACCTCGCCGCTGAAGGAGACGATCAACGCGTGGCTGGCCGCCGACCGCATCGACGACGAGCTCTACCGCACCGTCATGCGCTCCTGGGTGGACCGCGCCTACGGGGGCGGCGGAGCGGCGGGGAATCCGATCCACGCGCTGGAGCGCGGCGAGGTGCCGACGGACGAGTTCGAGCGCCTGCTCGCCGCCGAGCTGAGACTGGTCGACGGCGGTCCGGTACCCGCCGAAGGACTGATCACGCGGATGTTCTCCGGCTTCCACCCGGTCGACGAGATGTACACACTCCTGCGGCAGGCACGCGGCCAGGGGGTCCGCACCTGTCTGCTGTCGAACTCCTGGGGCAACGGCTACCCCCGTGACCGGTTCGCCGCCACGTTCGACGCCGTCGTCATCTCCGGCGAGGTCGGGATGCGCAAGCCCGAAGCCTCGATCTTCCGGCACGCGCTCGAACTCACCGGACTCGCGCCCGAGGAGTGCGTGTTCATCGACGACATCCGGCACAACGTGGACGCCGCGGTCGAGCTGGGCATGACCGGGGTCCTGCACCGCGACCCCGAGCAGACGCGGGCCCAGCTCGCCGAAGCCTTCGAGGTGCGGTTCCACCCGGCGCCGTCGTAGTGCCGGGTCGGCGCACCGTGAGGAGCGGATCCTTGGCACACTCTGGTGTGTCCGCAGATCCTCGCCACCCGAACGATCGAGTCCCACGATGCGCATCTTCCTACCGAGTACCCTCCCCGCTCTCGCAGGCGTCCTCGCGGACGGCTCGGTACGCGGCGCTCCCATCACGGCCTTCGCGGTGACCCGGGAGCTCAGCAACGCCCAGCCGGTCGCCGGGGAGGAGGAGTTGGAGTACGAGGCCATGCTCAGCGCGGCCGACGCCTCGCTGCAACTGCTGGCCGCCGACCCCGATGCTCCTCGGCGGCGTGTCGTGCTCGCGGCCGACGTACCCGACAGGATCGTCGAGCCGGCGGCCGGCGAAGCGGAACCGTCCGCTGTCGCGGTGGCAGGGGAGGTCCCTCTCAAGCGCATCGCCTCCGCCCACGTCGACGACGAGGCGACCGCACCCGCCATCGAGGCCGCCATCGCCGAGCCCGGCACTGGCCACGAGTACGAGCACGAGCTCATGTGGTACGCCACCCAGGAGCTGAAGTACCTGTTCGATTGAGGCCGCGGCGTCCCGCGCCACGGAGGTCGAGTGCCCGCCGAGATCTTCCGGTCGGGAGCCGCAACGACGATTACCGTCCCGGCGGGGCCGGGTATGCCTCCGGAGCAGACCTCATACGGGAGGCGTTCCATGGATGCCGTGACCAATGTCCCGGTTCCCGTCAACGAGCCGAACCTGACCCACGCGCCGGGAACCCCGGAGCGGGACGAACTGGTGGCGGAGATCGAGCGCCAGACGAGCAGGGAGCACGAGCTCACCCAGACCATCGGGGGCGAGCAAAGGCCCGGTGCCGGCGAACCCATACCGGTGGTCCAGCCGCACAACCACGGCAGTGTGCTGGGCAGGATGACCAACGCCACCGATCTGGAGGTACGCGAGGCCATCAGCGCCGCGCGGGCGGCGGCTCCGGCGTGGCGGGCGATGTCCTTCGACGACCGCGCCGCGATCTTCCTCCGCGCCGCCGACCTGCTCTCCGGGCCCTGGCGCGCGCGGATCAACGCCGCGACCATGCTCGGCCAGTCCAAGTCGGTCCAGCAGGCCGAGATCGACGCCGCGTGCGAACTGATCGACTTCCTGCGGTTCAATGTCGCCTACGCCCGGCGCCTCTATGAGGAGCAGCCGCTATCGGTGCGCGGGGTATGGAACCGGATGGAGCTCCGGCCGCTTGAGGGGTTCGTGCTGGCCATCACCCCCTTCAACTTCACCGCGATCGCCGGAAACCTCCCCACCGCCCCGGCCCTGATGGGCAATGTCGTGGTGTGGAAGCCCTCGCCCACGCAGACGCTCGCGGCCTGGTACTTCATGCGGCTGCTGGAGGAGGCGGGGCTCCCGCCCGGTGTGATCAACACGGTCACCGGCGACGGGTCCGCGGTGTCGCGGGTCGCGCTGCTCCAGCCGGATCTCGCGGGCATCCACTTCACCGGCTCCACCGGCACCTTCCAGCACCTGTGGCGCACCGCCGGCGAGAACATCGCGCACTACCACTCCTACCCGCGCATCGTCGGTGAGACCGGCGGCAAGGACTTCGTGGTCGCCCACTCGTCCGCTGATCCCGCGGTACTGGGCACCGCGCTGGTCCGGGGCGCGTTCGAGTACCAGGGCCAGAAGTGCTCGGCGGCCTCGCGGGCCTACGTGCCGCGCAGCGTCTGGTCGGCCATGCGCGACGACTTCCTCTCCGAGGTCGAGTCGCTGACCATGGGCGACGTCGCCCGGGACGTTTCCACGTTCATGGGCGCCGTCATCGACGATCGGGCGTTCGCGAAGAACACCGGCGCGCTGAAACGGGCCAGGGACACCGACTCCATCAGGGTCCTCACCGGCGGGACCTCCGACGACTCCGTCGGCTACTTCATCCAGCCGACCGTGCTGGAATGCGAGGACCCCGAGGACGAGGTGTTCAGCACCGAGTACTTCGGACCGATCCTCGCTGTGCACGTCTACGACGACTCGCGCTACGACCAGGTGCTGGCGCAGATGGCCGATGTGGCGCCCTACGCCCTCACGGGCGCGGTCGTCGCCCGCGACCGGGCCGCGATCGCCAAGGCCGACTCCGCCTGCGGTTCTCCGCGGGAAACTTCTACATCAACGACAAGCCGACGGGGTCCATTGTCGGCCAGCAGCCCTTCGGCGGCGCGCGTGCCAGCGGCACCAACGACAAGGCCGGGTCCGTCTTCAACCTGATGCGCTGGGTCAGCCCCCGTGCCATCAAGGAGACCTTCCTCAGCCCGACCGACTGGCGTTACCCGCATATGGGCTGAGCACCGCCGCGTGTTCCGGGGCCGGCGAGGCCGGCCCCGCGGGGTCCGCGGGGATGGCTCCAGTCGGGGCGTGCGGCAAGATAGGAGAGGCGAGAAACACCGACCCTTCCCTCAAGGAGCCTCCAATTAGCCGGCTGGTGTTGTGGAATATCGACCTCACCCTCGTCGACGTCGCCCAGGTAACGCGCGCCGCCTACGCTGAGGCGTTCGAGCGGGTGACGGGTGAGCCCTTGGTCTACCTGGCATCGATGTCCGGGCGGACCGACTCCGAGATCTTCTTCGAGTTCCTGGCCCGCAACCAGGTGGAACTGGGGGCCGGAGAGGAGCCCCTCCCGGACTTCATCGAGGCGCTCGGCGAGGCGTTCGCGCGGCGCCGCGATCAGCTCTCGGCCAAGGGCAGGGCCATGCCCGGCGCGCAGACGGCGCTCGCCGCGGTCGCCGGCTTGGAGGACACCGTGCAGTCGGTGGTCACCGGGACGATCATGGCCAACGCGGTCGCCAAGCTCTCGGCCTTCGGGCTCGACGGTTACCTGGACCTGAGCATCGGCGGTTTCGGATCCGAGCACTATCCCAAGGCCAGCCTCATCCAGTTCACCCGGATGCGGGCCGCCGAGGCCCACGGGGTCCCGTTTCCGGAATCGGGCACGGTGTACATCACCGACTCCGTGCGGGACGTCGAGGCGGCGGTCATCGGCCACGCCACGCCCATCGCCGTCGTCAGCGGCTCCTCCAGCGAGTCGCAGCTGCGTGCGGCCGGCGCGAAGTACGTCCTCGACGACCTGACGGCGTCCCGGGCTCTCGTCGACGCCGTCCTCCAGGCCACCAGCGCCGCGTAGCCGTGCCGGGGCACGGCCTCCGCGTCTCGGCAGGGAAGGCGGCGGAGGTATACCAGGCGGTGTGCGGGATAGCGGATCCCCATGCCGGCCGCGCGTGGCGGCGTTCAGCAGAACGGGGGCGAGACGTGGTGTCCGTTTACCGCCGCGAGTGGTGCGGTCGCTACCGCAATCCGCTCCTAACAGCTGAAACGCACTGTTTACAGCGTTGATCGCTGTTCCACCGAATGGGAAGCAGTAGCCTGGGCGCAGGCGAGCGCCGAACAACGAAGTCCGGCCCGATACGCCATGGCCTGTGCGCACAGGTGCCACTTCCGGTCCGCAGGGCCCGTGCCGGGAGCGGCGAACCAAAGGGGTCGAGTAACGATCACAACTAGTCACATCATCCGATGTTCTGGGGTCACTCCGGGCTGGATCCGGGTACCCCAACGGGCTCACAAAGGAGTGAGATCGAACCATGTCCGGGCAGATGGACGCCGTGCAGGACCAATTGCTGCGCGATGCGGCTACGCAGTGTTCACGCTTCTCAGACGGGGTGTCCAGCGACCTCGACCATCTGGAGCGGTTCCTGCGGCAGTACTACCGGCACGTCGCTCCCGAGGAGCTCAAGGAGCGCGCCGCCGCCGAGATCCGCGGTCCGGCGATCGCCCACCGCGAGCTGGCCGAGTACCGCCCGCAGGGGCGGTCCAAGGTGCGTGTCCACACCCCGACGCGCGAGAAGGAAGGGTGGGACGTCGGCCACACGGTCGTCGAGATCGTGACCGATGACGCTCCTTTCCTGGTCAGCTCCGTCACTATGGAGCTCAACCGGCGGGGTGTCGGAATCCAGCTGGTCATCCACCCGCAGCTGCGCGTGGCACGCGATATCGCCGGCAATCTGAAGGAGGTCGGCCCGGACGAGGGCGACGGTCCCGAGCCGCTCGCAGAGTCGTGGATGCACATCGAGATCGACCGGCAGACCGACCCGTTCGTGCTGGAGCAGCTCGCGACCTGTATCGAGCGTGTGCTCATCGACGTCCGGCACGTGCACGAGGACGGCGCGAAGATGCGCCGCCGGGCGATCATGCTCGCCGACGAGGTCGCCGCCACCCGTGACTCCCAGGCCGCCGGCGGTGTGGCGGCATACGAGAGCGCCGAGGCCGTCGAATTCCTGCGCTGGAGCGCCGACCGCCACTTCACCTTCATGGGTTACCGCGAGTACGCGCTCGTCACCGACGACGACGGGAACGACGCCCTGGCCCCGCAGACCGGGAGCGGACTCGGCCTGCTCCGGATGGATCACGCCGATTCGGGAAGCTTCACCGTTCTGCCGCCGGAGGTGCGCGCGAAGGCGCGCGAGCCGCACGTGCTGGTGCTCACCAAGGCGAACTCCCGCGCCACTGTGCACCGTCCCCGCTACCTCGACTACATCGGCGTCAAGAAGTTCGACGAGCAGGGCAATATCATCGGCGAACGGCGCTTCCTGGGTCTGTTCACCCATGAGGCCGCCACGACCAGCATCTCGCAGATCCCCATTCTCAGGCGGAAGCTGTCCGAAGTCCTCGACCTGGCCGGGTTCGACGCCGAGAGCTACGACGGCAAGGACCTGATCGAGATCCTGGAGGGCTTCCCTCGGGAGGAGCTGCTCCAGACACCGGTGCCAGAACTCTACGAGATCGTCCGCGGCGTGCTGCGGCTGCGCGAACGCAGAGGCACCAAGCTGTTCACCCGCCGCGACCCCTACGGCCGCTATATCTCCTGCCTGGTCTACATGCCGCGGGACCACTTCAACACGCAGGTTCGGCTGGAGATCCAGAGGGTCCTGGCCGAGGCGTTCGGCGGCGTGACCGTGGACCACAACGTCATGGTGAGCTCGTCGCCGCTGGCGCGACTGTACCTGGTCGTCCGCGCCGAACGAGGCCGGGCGCTGCCCGACGTCGACCACGCGACGCTGGAGGCCGAGATCGTCCAGGCCACGCGCTCCTGGGACGACGACCTCCTCGCCGAGCTGACCGCGCGCTTCGGGGCCGACCGCGCATCGGAGCTGCTGCGCGCCTACGGCGACGCCCTGCCCGAGGGGTACAAGGTCGACACCCCGGCCAAGACCGCTGTGGACGACATCCTCCGCGTCGACGCCCTCAGCGGGGAGCACGATCTCGCGGTCAACCTCTACCGGCCCACCTCCGCCGACCCGGGCGAATGGCGGTTCAAGGTCTACCGCACGGGGGCGCCCATCTCCCTCTCGCGTGTGCTGCCCCTGCTGGAGCACATGGGTGTGGAGGTCACCGACGAACGCCCGTACGGGATCGCGGGCCCCGGCGCCGACCGCGAGGGTTCGGGGCGGGCCTGGATCTACGACTTCGGCCTGGCTCGGATCGACTCCGAGGAGAGAGGCTGGAATCGGCTGAAGTTCCTGTTCGAGGACGCCTTCACCGCGCTCTGGCACGGCCGGGGCGAGTCGGACCGCTTCAACGCCCTCGTGGTGCGCGCCGGCCTCACCTGGCAGCAGCTCACCATCCTGCGCGCCTACGCCAAGTACCTGCGGCAGGCCGGCAGTACCTTCAGCCCGGCCTACATCGCCGATGTGCTCGTCGCCAACGTGCACATCGCCAATCTGATGATCCGGCTGTTCGAGTCGAGGTTCGACCCGCGTTTCGACGCCGGCCGCCAAGAGCGCTCCGAGGCCATCGCCGAGGAGCTCCAGGGAGAGCTCGATCTCGTCGCCAGCCTCGACCACGACCGCATCCTGCGCTCGTTCCTCTCGGCGATCCAGGCCACGGTGCGCACCAACTACTTCCAGACCGACTCCACCGGCGACTCCAAGCCGTACCTGGTCTACAAGTTGGACCCGCAGCGCATCCCGGACCTGCCGGCCCCGCGGCCCAAGTACGAGAAGTACGTCTACTCGCCGCGGGTCGAGGGGGTGCACCTGCGCTTCGGCTCCGTGGCGCGCGGCGGGCTGCGCTGGTCGGACCGTCCGGAGGACTTCCGTACCGAGATCCTGGGCCTGGTCAAGGCGCAGATGGTGAAGAACGCCGTCATCGTGCCCAGCGGCGCGAAGGGCGGGTTCATCTGCAAGCAGCTGCCCTCCGGCGGGGACCGCGACGCACTCCAGGCCGAGGTGATCGCCTGCTACAGGCAGTTCATCAGCGGGCTCCTGGACGTCACGGACAACCTGGTCGACGGCGTGGTGGAGCACCCCGAGGCCGTCGTCCGCTACGACGACGCCGACTCCTACCTGGTGGTCGCCGCGGACAAGGGCACCGCAACGTTCTCCGACATCGCCAACGGGATCTCCCTCGAACGCGGGTTCTGGCTGGGCGACGCCTTCGCCTCCGGCGGCTCGATCGGCTACGACCACAAGGCCATGGGCATCACCGCCCGCGGAGCGTGGGAGTCGGTCAAGTACCACTTCCGCGAGATGGGGGTGGACGTCCAGAACGAGGACTTCACCGTGGTCGGTATCGGCGACATGTCGGGCGACGTGTTCGGCAACGGCATGCTGCTCTCGCGGCACATCCGGCTGGTCGCGGCCTTCGACCACCGGCACATCTTCCTCGACCCCGCCCCCGCCCCCGACCTCGGCTTCGCTGAGCGGCGGCGGCTGTTCGACCTGTCGCGCAGTTCGTGGGCCGACTACGACGAGAACCTGATCTCCGAGGGCGGCGGGGTGTACTCGCGCGCCGCGAAGTCGATACCCGTCACCCCCCAGGTCCGGGAGGCGCTCGGTATCGCCGAGGATGTCACCTCCTTGACCCCCTTCGAGATGATGCAGCACATCCTCACGGCCCCGGTGGACCTGCTGTGGAACGGCGGGATCGGCACCTACGTCAAGGCGTCCGCGGAATCCCACTCCGACGTCGGCGACAAGGCCAACGACGTCATCCGGGTGAACGCCGAGGACCTGCGCTGCAGGGTCATCGGCGAAGGCGGGAACCTGGGGCTGACCCAGCTCGCCCGTATCGATTTCGCTCTCGCGGGCGGCCGGGTGAACACCGACTTCATCGACAACTCGGCCGGTGTGGACACCTCCGACCACGAGGTGAACATCAAGATCATGCTGGACAAGGAGGTCCGCAGGGGACGGGAACCCAAGGAGGAGCGCGACCAGCTCTTCATGAGCATGACCGACGAGGTCGCCGAGTTGGTGCTGCAGAACAACTACGCCCAGAACGTCCTCCTTGCGGCGGCGCGCAAGCAGGCCGGCAGTATGCTGCACGTCCACTCCCGCTACCTGCGCAAGCTGGAACGGTCCGGTCAACTCAAGCGGAAGCTGGAGTTCCTCCCCGACGACAAGGCGATCGCGGCGCGGCGCTCCAGCGGACAGGGGCTCACCGGTCCGGAGTTCGCCGTCCTGATCGCCTACACCAAGATCACCCTCAAGGAGGAGATCCAGGCGTCCACCCTGAGCTCCGACTCCTATCTGCGGACCACGCTCACCGAGTACTTCCCGACCCCGCTGCGTGAGCGCTTCGCCGACGCCATGCCGGAGCACCCGCTGGCCGGCGAGATCATCACCAACCAGGTGGTGAACGACATGGTGAACCGGTCGGGGATGACCTTCGCGTTCCGGCTCAACGAGGAGCTGGGCGCCGACGCCGCCGATATCGCGCGGGCCTACCTCGTAGTACAGGACGTCTTCCAGATGCGCCGGTTCTGGCAGGCGGTGGAGGACCTGGACCACCGGATCGAGGTCGACACCCAGCTCTCGTTGCTGCTGGAGGCGCGCAAGCTGTCGGAGCGCGCCGCGCGCTGGCTGCTGCGCAACCGCACGTCGCCGTTCGATCTCAGCGAGGAGATCACCTTCTTCGCCGAAGGCGTGTCCGCGGTCGTGCCGCAGCTTCCCGAACTGCTTCAGGGGCGCGACCTGGCCGCGTACAGCGACCGCCGCGACCGCTTCGTCATGCAGGGCGTGCCCAAGGAACTCGCGGAGCTCGTGGCCGCGATGGTGCCGGCCTACTCCACCTTCGACCTGGTGGAGATCGCGCACCGCACCGGGCGCTCACTGCGCAAGGTCGCCGAGGTCTACTTCGACCTGGCCGAGCAGCTGCAGATCGCCCGGCTCCGGGAGCGGATCATCGCGCTGCCGCGCGACGACCGCTGGAACACGATGGCCCGTTCGGCCGTACGCGACGATCTGTACGCCGCGCACGCCGACCTCACCGAGAACGTGCTGCTGTCCGGGGGCGCCGACGAACCAGCCGACGACCTGCGGGCCCACTGGACGGAGCAGAACCGGGTCGCCGTGGAGCGCGCGGGCCAGACCATGTCCGAGATCTGGGAGACCGAGCGCTTCGACCTGGCCACTCTCTCGGTGGCGCTTCGCGCGATCCGCTCGCTGCTGAGCTGAGGCGATAGCGCAGCAGTTCAGCGACCGGACGGCCGCTCCGCACCCAGAGCGGAGCGGCCGCCGAAGACCCTAGACTTAGGGCCGTGGCAGACCAAGACCCCGCAGAACAGATCAAAGAACTCTCGTCCACGCTGGCGAGCGTGGAGTCCGTGCTGGACCTCGACGCCAAGCACACGGAGATCGCGCAGTTGCGCGAGCAGTCTGCCGACCCTGAGCTCTGGAACGATCAGGAGAACGCGCAGAAGGTCACTCGCAGGCTCTCCCATCTGGAGTCCGTGGTCACCAAGGTCGGGAACATCCGGCAGCGTCTCGACGACCTCAGCGTGCTCTACGAGCTCGCGGAGACGGAGGACGACCCCGACACCCGGGCCGAGGCCGACACCGAACTGCGCTCCCTGCGCAAGGACATCGGTGAGCTGGAGGTTCGAACCCTGCTCAACGGTCCTTACGACGAACGTGAGGCCCTGGTGACGATCAACGCGCAGGCCGGGGGGATCGACGCCGCCGACTGGGCGCAGATGCTGCAGCGCATGTACCTCCGCTGGGCCGAGCGTCACGGATACCCGACGGAGATCTACGACACCTCCTACGCGGAGGAAGCCGGGATCAAGTCCACGACGTTCGCCGTCAAGGCGCAGTTCGCCTACGGCACGCTCCGCGGCGAGCACGGCACGCACCGGTTGGTGCGGATCTCGCCGTTCGACAACCAGAACCGGCGCCAGACCTCGTTCGCCGGCGTCGACGTCGTGCCGGTCGTGGAGCAGAGCGACCACATCGACATCGAGGAGAACGAGCTGCGGATCGACGTCTTCCGTTCCAGCGGTCCGGGCGGCCAGAGCGTCAACACCACGGACTCGGCCGTGCGCATCACCCATCTGCCACCGGCATCGTCGTCTCGTGCCAGAACGAGAAGAGCCAGATCCAGAACCGCGCGAGCGCGATGTCCGTGTTGCAGGCAAGGCTGCTGGAGCGCAAGCGCAGGGAGGAGCAGGCCGAGATCGACGAGCTCCGGGGTGAATCGGTCAGCAGCTGGGGAACCCAGATGCGCAACTACGTGCTGCACCCCTACCAGAGCGTGAAGGACGTACGCACCAATGCTGAGACCGGCAACACGGGTGCGGTGCTGGACGGTGAGATCGATTCCTTTATCGACGCGGAGATCCGATGGCTTCGGAGCGGTGCGAGCGCCGGCTGAGAACCGGCATCGGACTCCACCAAACGGTCGTATGCATGAACGTTATAGTTGGTTGACACTTCCGATATGCTCAGATCTATTGTCTGACGGTCGGCCGTGGACAACCGCGGCTGAGGTGCAGCGTAGGGGTGTTACCCCCATGTCTTCCCTCGGTGGCGGTGCAAGTGAGGAACCTCCTCGATCTGGACATCCGGGGTTGCGTTCCCCTCTACACTGTCGGTTGGCCCCGTGGCCAGTCCTGCCCTGCGCGGAAACATTACGTCCGCCTGGGTGCCCCCAACCCTCGAGAACCTTGTGATGCTCCTGTGATTCACTTTGAAAACGTCACCAAGGTCTACCTGACCCAGAAGCACCCCGCCCTCGAGAACGTTTCCATCGACGTCGAGAAGGGAGAGTTCGTCTTCCTCGTCGGTCCCTCGGGCTCGGGTAAGTCAACGTTCCTCAGGCTGATCCTCAAGGAGGAGAAGCCCAACAAGGGCAAGGTGCACGTCGCGGGTAAGGATCTCGCGCGCTTGTCCAACTGGAAGGTGCCCCACCTGCGGCGCCGTATCGGCTGCGTGTTCCAGGATTTCCGCCTCCTGCCGAACAAGAACGTCTTCGAGAACGTCGCGTTCGCCCTGGAAGTGATCGGGAAGCCCCGGCGATTCATCAAGAAGGTGGTTCCGGAGGTCGTCGAGCTGGTCGGCCTGGAAGGCAAGTCCGATCGCATGCCCGATGAGCTCTCGGGAGGTGAGCAGCAGCGGGTCGCGATCGCCCGGGCCTTCGTGAACCGGCCACAGATCCTGCTGGCCGATGAGCCACCGGGAACATCGATCCCGCCACGTCGATCGGCATCATGAAGGTGCTCGACCGAATCAATCGCACCGGTACGACCGTCGTCATGGCAACGCACGATGCCGCCATCGTCGACTCGATGCGCAAGCGCGTCATCGAGCTCGAGGAGGGTGTGGTCGTCCGGGACCAGACGCGCGGCGTCTACGGCCAGGCCTACTGACCCCTCGGGCCGGCCGTGCGTCCTCGCGCTGCTCGCAACGGCGCGGCGAAGCCCCTAAGGACGGATCCTTAACACATCATGCGCGCACAATTCGTACTTTCTGAAACCTGGATCGGCCTACGCCGAAATCTCACGATGACCGTCGCGGTCATCACCACGGTGGCCATCTCGCTCGCCCTGTTCGGTGGCGGTCTGCTCATCAACCAGCAGGTGACCGAGATGCGCCGCTACTGGGACGAGCGGATCTCGCTCACCATCTACATGTGCACGGACACGTCGCTGTCCCCGACGTGTGAGGAGAGCGGAGCCGCCACCGATGAGGAGCGGACCGAGATCCAGGACGACTTGGAGGGAATGCCCCAGGTCGCGAACGTCGAGTACGTGACCGCGTCCGAGGCCTGGCAGGACTTCCAGGAGCGCTTCTCCAACCACGATGCGCTGGTCGAGGCCGCCCAAGAGGGCGACATTCCGGACAACTTCCGTGTGCAGTTGCAGGATCCGACCCAGTACCAGGAAGTACAGGACGCGGTACAGGGCCGTCCGGGGGTCGACTCGATCTCCGACGACCAGCAGGTGCTCGAGCAGTTCTTCAGCCTGCTCGACGGCCTGAAATGGGCGGCGCTCGTCGTGTCCTTCATCCAGTTGGCCGCTGCGGCGTTACTCATCGGCAACACCATCCGGTTGTCCGCCTACAGCCGGCGCCGGGAGACGGGCATCATGAGGCTGGTCGGCGCGTCCAACTTCTATATCCAGCTGCCTTTCCTGCTGGAAGCCGCCGTCGCGGGCTTGATCGGCGGTATCTTCGCCTCAGGGTTCATCGTCGCGACGAGGTTCTTCCTGCTGGATCGGATCCAGGACTGGTTCCAGTTCGACATCACCCTCGGCATCGGAGCGGTGATGTACGTCATCGGAGTCTCGCTGATTCTGGGCATACTCCTCTGTACCGTTGCGGCGTTCCTGACACTCCGGCGCTACCTCCGGGTCTGACGCGACGGTCACCTGCTCGTTCTTAGCTTCGGCGGTTGAAGGAAGGAAAGCTCCAGTGCCACGGGAGAAAGGGCGTAAATTCATCGCCCAGAACCGGCGGGCCCGGCACGACTACCACATCGACGACACCTACGAGGCGGGCATCGTGCTCACCGGTACCGAGGTGAAGTCGCTGCGGGCCGGGCGCGCCTCTCTCGTGGACGGATTCGCGCACATCAAGCGGGGAGAGGTGTGGTTGGAGAACGTCCATATCCCCGAGTACGCACACGGGACATGGACCAACCACGCCGCCCGGCGGCCGCGTAAGCTACTCCTGCACCGCGAAGAGATCGCCAAGTTGGTGGCAAAGACCCGCGAAACGGGCCGTACGCTGGTGCCGCTGTCGCTGTATTTCAGCGAGGGCAAGGCCAAGGTGGAGCTGGCCTTGGCCCGCGGTAAACGCCAGTACGACAAACGCCAGGACATCGCCGCACGCGAGGCGCAGCGAGATATGGAGCGCGCACTCCGCCGTCGGCGTTGAGCCGAAAGGATCACCAGGGTGCCCCCCCGCCATCTTCGTCGAGCCGTAGTCGTCGGTACCAGTGTCGCCTTAGCGGCCGCCATCGCAGGGTGCACTCCGCACCCCAGTCCGGAGGTCGCGGTCCGCGCGTTCCTGATCGACTGGCAGGCCGGTGAGTACGAGGCCGCGGCACGGCACACGACGGGTGAGGTCGAGGAGGTGGCGGGCGCCCTCGAACAGGTGCACGACCAGCTTGACCTGGCGGCTCTGCGTTTCGAACTCGGCGGCCTCGACCAGCAGGGCGACACCGGCACGGCGGAGTTCCACGCCCAGGCCGACCTCGGCATCGGCGACCCCGTGTGGCAGTACACCGGGTCCATGGGGCTGGAGCAGAACGCCGAGGGGTGGCAGATCACCTGGGCGCCCGACGTCATCCATCCCAAGCTCGAAGAGGGCGAGCGGCTCGCGGTGAACTACGACGTCCCCGACCGGGGGCAGATCTTCGACCGGAACGGGCGCCCGCTCGTCGCGGAGCAGCAGGTCACCGCGTTCGGTGTGGTCCCCGCCGACATGGAGGACACAGAGAAAGGCGTCAACGACCTCGCCGAACTCCTCGACGAGGACCCCGATCCGCTGCTCAACCGGGTCCGCTCGGCCCCTCCGGAGCAGTTCCAGCCCCTCGTCCTGGTGCGCAAGCGGGACGTCGAGGGTGCGGTAACCCGAAAAGCCAAGCGGATCTCCGGTGTCGAGACCAGCCAGATCACCATGTCGCTGTACCCCGAGCAGGCGCAGGCCACCGTCGGCGAGGTGGCCGGCACCGTCGGGCACAACGTCTCCTCCCGTGTCGCGGGCCCGTACCAGGCCGGCGACACGGTCGGGCTGAGCGGCCTGCAGAGCGCCTTCCAACAGCGGCTCGCCGGCACCGCCAACACCGAGGTCGTGACGCTGGACGGCGACGGCGAGCAGACCGATGTGCTGGAGACCTGGCCGGGGGAGCAGAGCGGGTCGCTCAGCGCCACGATCGACGCCGATGCCCAGGAAGCCGCGGAAGGAGTGCTGGAGGCACTACCGGACAGCGGCTACCTGGTCGCCGTGGACGCGCGCAACGGCCACATCCTCGCCGCCGCCGGCCAGCCGGGCAGCACCGACGACGACGGTGCGTTCACCAAGGAGTACCGGCCGGGCGAGGTGTTCACCATCGTCTCGACCGCGGCCGCGCTGGAGTCCGGCGCCGCCGCACCCGACCAGACCGTCCCGTGCGACCAGCAGCGCCAGGTCGGGGATCGCAGGTTCACCAACCCCAACAACACCGCGTTGTGGGGTAGCCCGGACCTGGCCCGCGACTTCGCCTACACCTGCACCACCGCGTTCGCTGGCCTCGGAGAGGAGGTAGGCGCCGACGCCCTGGCGTCGAGCGCCGCCGACTTCGGTGTGGGAGGCGACTGGCGGCTCTCCGTGCCGACCCACAGCGGAGAGTTCACCGTTCCGCGGTCCGAGGAGGATTTGGCGGCCGCGATGGTCGGCGCCGATAACGTCACGGTGAGTCCGCTCACCATGGCCCTGGCGGCCGGCGGGGTCGCCAGCGGTTCCTGGAACCCTCCGCGACTCGCCGTCTCGGACGAGGAGGAGGGCGAGAACGTACCGGCCCGCGAACTGGACACCGGAACCGTGTCAGCGCTGCAGGACATGCTGCGCGACGCCGTGGTGGAGGGCAGCGCATCGGGCGCGAACGTGGGGGACATCCCCGTGCACGGCCAGGTGGCCACGGCCGTGCAGCAGGTCGACGGCGAGGAGACCGCCGTGCAGTGGTTCGTCGGCTATCAGGGGGACGTGGCCGTCGCCGTCGCGATCGAGGTGGACCCCGCACTGCGGTTCAACCAGTACGCCGAGAACACGGTCGGCGAGTTCCTGCTGCGCCTGCCCAGCGGCTATGTGGAGAACATCCCTGAGACGGCCGAGGACGCGGAGGAAGAGGAAGCCGAACAGGGGGCGGACTCCGAGGACCCTGCGACCGACCTCGGCGCACCCCCCGAAGCCTCGGAGTGAGCGAACCGCCGCGATCATCCACGCTGACGCGGCCCCCTTATTTCGGTCGGGCCCCGCGACAGCGGCACCCAGGGTCGGTCGTCGCGGGCTCGGCGGCCTCAGCTGGAAAATCACCCGGAAAAATCCTGCGATGGGCAACCTGTCCGGAGACAGGTCGCGTCTTCCTTAATGACTGGATGCCGTAAAGGGGGTTGCGGGAACCAGTCATGGCGGCAGGATCTCGTCTCGGGGGAGACCCTGCCTTCGAGGCCGGCCCGACCCTGCCGGCCGCCCTCGCGGGCAGCGTCGATCGTTCTGAGTCCGCGCCCGCGAGGGATTCTCGTTGCCCGGGGGCGACCGAGCGCCCCCGGGCACTTTCACGCGGCGGCACCCCACGCGGGAATCAGCTTGGTCCTTTCGCCGTTATCCCGGTAGCGTTGGAACATCGGGGAACACCACGGTGGTTCCCGCACGCGGGCCACAGAGCCCGTTGACAACTACACAGGGGGTGATCGGTTTCGACTTTGGTGATCGTTCCAGGGGAAGCGGGTCGAGGGTTGTGAGTGTGACCTCGTTAATCCTGCATTCGCGCTAAATATCAAGTGCCAACTCTAAGCGCACTGAGTTCGCTCTCGCTGCCTAAGCGATAGCGTCTCTGTCGGCCTGGGCCCGTCCTCGGCCCAGTGTCCGGCATCGGTTAGAGGACTTACCGTTCAGATCAGGCCACGGGGCCTGAACGGGACATCTACGTGGCTGGGCCCGTCAGTGACATGTCTGTGAGAGCGCTGGGGCCGAGCAGAACGACAGCACAGACTGCACCCGGAGAAGCCCTGTTGCGGCACTGAAGGACGCGGGTTCGATTCCCGCCACCTCCACTCGACTCTGAGACGACCCTGCTCGCGCGTTGGCCGCGCTCGCGGGGTCGTCTCTTCGTGTCTTCGGGGGGCGACCCCCGGCCCTCGCTGGAGAAAGCCTCTGACCTGCGAAATATTCGCCGGTCAGGGGCTTTTTCCGTGCGGTGCGGGACCCGGGGCGCACCGGCGCCGCTGAGGGGACGGGGCCCGGCCTCAAGACGCGGCCACCCCGAGGAGCCGGGCGGTCCTCTCGGCGGCGCGGCCGATGTCGGCGCTGCTTCCAAGGCACACGCCGAAGGAGGTCACGAAGGCGTACTCGTAGGCGCGGCACTCGCATCTGACCTCCTCGACCGCGTAGTCGGACTCGGGGTTGCCCGCCCGCAGGAACGGTGCGCGCCCCTCGACGATCCGGGACCGTACCCCGTACCGCTCCAGAGCGGAGGCCAGCGCGGACAGGTGGCGGCGGTCGGCGGAGGGGGAGATCATGGGCGGTTCTTGGCGTGGGCGGGCGTGTTTCGGCTCGGCCATAGCAGCGTTCCTGTGCTCGGGGACGGCTTCCATACGCCATTGTCACTTTGAGTGTTCGTGTGGGCGTGTAGCGTATGCGTGACACGCCGCCCGGCCTCCGCTCACGGCGGTGGCCGCTCGTAGGGACTGGCGATCGGGAAATAGCTCCGCAGGAACGCGTGGATCATCCGGCGCTGCTCGCCCGGGAGCACTTGCTCCGACGCGGACTCGGTGACGCAGAAGGAGTCCTGGTCGCGGGCATGGAGCAGCCGGTTGAGCTCAGGGTGCTGTTCCGGGACCCCCGCGTCCACCCGGGAGCAGCGGAGTTCGCCCGGGACGGAGCGGCCGGTGAGGTAGCCGTAATGGTGGTGCAGCGAAGCCGAGGCGGAGGCGTCCGCGGTCGCCGCGAGTTCGGAGGGAAACCGCTCCTCGATCTCGGCGAGGACCGAGCGGCGTAGCGGGGAGGGCGCATACCGGAAGCCGTGGGTGGTGCGGCGCTGGAACGCGTCCTCGATCAGCGCGCGGTTCCGCTTCGCGGCGGCGACGTCCGCGGGATCGTCCGGCGCGGGTTTGCCGAGCGGAACCGCGACCGGGGAGCGGAAGAACCTCGCCATCCCGTTGGAATGGAAGAAGTGCCCCGGCGCCAGAGGGCGCCCGATGAAGACGTCGGCGCGGAGATGGAGAAAGTGCTCGCTGAGACCGTCGATGGTGTGCAGCCGGGGCCCGGTGCGGAGCGGAGCGAACAGGGGAAGTGTGCCGCCGGCGCCGGCCAGCTCCCGGTGCGGGAGCACGGTGATGCCCGGGTGGGCGGTTTCCAGCCACTCCGGTGCCCCGTTTTCGGTCACGACGAAGATCCGCCTGATCCACGGCGCGAACATCGCGACCGAGCGAACCGAGTAACGGAGCTTCTCGGCGTCGCCGGGCCGGTGGTCACCGGCGGCGTCCGCCGGCCGTTCCCCCGCGGCCGGATCGGAACCGCCGTCCCAGGTGTAGACGGCGTCGACGGGGAAATCGACGTCGGTCAGCAGGCGGCGGGCGAAAGGCTCGTAGCTCGGGTAGTCCCGGTCCGCCACGCGCAGCGACGCCGGCGTCATCGCCTCCGGTGGAATCCGGTCGCCGATGGCGGACGGGCACGGGGCGACGTAGCAGCCGCCGTCCTCGTCCCAGGACCAGAACTCCAGGTCCGCGCCATAGCCGGCGCCGTAGCGCAGCGTCCTTCCCGAGGTGATGACGGGCCGGAACACTCGGACCCCGGAGATACCGGTCATACCGCCGACCATGCCGGCGAGCACCGGCTGGGGGAGCCGGCCGCGCGGGCGCAGCGGCTTGGCGTAGACCGGTTCGTTGTCGTAGGCGGCGGTCAGCGCCGCCAGTGCCGCCGCGCTCCGCTCCTCGGTGACCATGACCCGGTGCCGCGGCCCGTCGTCCCGCACCAGCGCGTACGGCACCCCGAAGTAGTCCAGAGCCCTCACGATCAGGTCCAGGTTGGCGCGGAGGGCGCCGTGGGGCGGCAGGTCGTCGCGGATCCCGGTGAGTTGCCCGCCGGAGCGGATCAGGTGCGGATGGTGGCGGTGGACGCGTTCCTCCTCGGCCGCCATGTCCGGGACCTGGGACGTCGTCTGCTCCCATGGCAGCTCCTGGAACAGCGCACCGCGCCGCGCGGTCGCGGCGGCGTGCCGCGCGGCCCGGTCGGCGCGGGCACGGGCGCGATCGCGCGGCGCGATCGTGAGAAGGTCGGCGTAGAGCGCCTCCCAGCGGGCGGTGATGAGCTCGGGGGAGAAACGGTCCACTCCGTCGAGGGCGGCCGCGCCCCAAGCGAACCGTGTGGCGTCGTCCGCCATGAGTGTGCCGAGCGCGGAGGCGAGCCCGTCCACGTCGCCGGCCGGGACGAGGAGACCGTCGGTGCCGTGCCGGACCACCTCGGCGGGGCCGTTGGCGCAGTCGTAGCAGACAGCGGGAACCCCGGCCGCGAACGCCTCGGTCAGCGCCGGGCCGAAGGCCTCCGTTCCGGAGAGCAGCAGGCAGATGCTGGCCTTGGCCCATTCCTCGGCGACCGTGCAGTCCCCGTCCAGGAACTCGACCCGGTCGTGCAGCTCGCGGGCGTGGACCAGGGCGCGGAGGCGGGGCAGGTCCGGGCCGCTGCCGCGGATGCGGAGGCTCCAGTCGGGGTGAGCGGCGGCGACCTTCGCGAACGCCAGGATCGCGTGATCGGTCTGTTTCTCGGGCACCAGGGGCTGGGCGACCAGGATCCTGCGGGTCCGCAGGCCGGAGCGCGGCCGAAATCCTGAGGGCGCGGCCAGGGGGATGGTCTCCAACCGGGGCGCGGCCGCGCCCAGCGACGCGGCCAACCACGACCGGGTGGGCTCGCTGACCACCACCAGCGCGTCCAGCCACGGCGCGTATGACAGCAGTGCGGCGGTACCGGCTCCGCGCAGCTCGGAGACGCGGTACTCCTGGCCGACCGTGACGGCACCGGCGGGGGCCAACCGGGCGATCAGCGACGTCAGCGCCGGTGTGGTCCCCACCAGCACGTCGGTTCCGATACGCGCCAGCGCGTGACGCAGCTCGATGTCGGTGAGCCGGCTGAACCCGCTCCGCCGGCTCGCCGGAAGCAGCTCACTGGGCTCGCCACTCAGCGTCCGGCAGGTCTCCTCGTCCAGCGTGCAGTCGCGTGTCGGCCGCTGTACCGGGGCGCGGGCGTCCACCAGGTACCGCACCGGTACCCGGGGATCCGGAGCGCCGTCCTGCACGGTCCGGAAGACGGTGATGATCTCGGCCTCGTGGCGCTCGCCGAGGCGGGCGGTCTGGGAGAGCACGGCGGCCTCCGCGCCGTCCACGGCGTCGCCTCCGGTCAGCAGGTAGGTGATCCTCATGGTCAGGCTCCGGGCGGAAGTGCGGTCAGGACGACGATCAGCGTTGCGGCGTCGGCGTAGTACGGGCGCAGCAGGACCGGGGGGCCGTTCTCGGGCCGTACGGTCTGGGCGGGGAGCGCGGTGCGGAGGACGTGCGGGGCGACGTCCGCCCGGCGGACGGGCAGGATCTTCCCGGTTCCGGTGCGGAACCGCAGTTCCCAGTGGAGGTCGGCACCGATGCAGGGCGAGGAGGCCGCCATCGCGGCGAGGGGGAGTTCCACGGTGAACCCGCTCCCGTGGGGCCCGGGGGCGAGCAACGGCCGTATGGGGTGTACCGTCCGGCCGCCGCGCAGCGCCATCTCGGCGACGATCGTGTCCGGTGCGCCCGCGTTGAGCAGTTCGCCGCGCACCTGCGCCCGGTGGGGGCGAAGGACAATGGAGCCCACGTTCGCCGCCGGCCGAGGCGGAGCCGCCGAGATGGCCGCCGCACCCGAGAGCGTGCGGACCACGGCGAAACGCGCTCCGTCGTACGGGCCCGACCGTGCGGAGTCCGTGGGGGCGGCCAGCGCCAGGCGCCGGGTCCGGCCGTCCCCGCTGAGCAGCAGACGGATGCTCCACCGCCCGGCAGCCAGCACCACCTCCGGCAGCCGCTCCGCGGGTTCAGAGGGGTTCTCCGTCTCGCCGGCGCGCAGCCGGACGGTGGCCTCGATCCGGGCGCGACCGTCCGCTGTGAGGGACATTCGGGCCGCGGCTCTCGTTCTCCGGTCCCCTGACGCGAACTCCACCGCTGCGGGGCCGGCCGGCGGTGCTTCGGACAGCACGGCCGCCACGTTCAGAGTGCGGCCGTCCAGGACGGACAGGTGCTCCGGGCGCAGCCGGAGGCGTGTGGCACGCACGAGTACCGTCCCGGTGGCATGCCGCATGAGACGGGCCGGCGGGGCGGTGCGCCAGGGCGTCCACCGGCCCGCACGCGGCCTGCGGAAGTCGGGCACGGTTCAGACCGCCTTGATCGCCGCGTTTTCCAGCCGGGCGCCGGAGCACGGCCGTACGGCGCGGGTAGCGCAGGTGGTGTCATACGAGTCCAGCATTGCGGTGCGCTCCCCTCGGCTGGGCGGGCAGGTGGGCCCGTGAGAGCCGTGGTGCCGGGTGAGCTGCTCCCCGCGTATGCCGCGTCCGTCGAGTGCGGTCGTTGCGGGCTCCCCACTCACCCCGATGTTTACCCTTTGTCAGTGAATTATTACGGAGGGGTATTTGTCCCGGTCGTCGACACGCCGGAGAGGAGCGGCCCGGGTTCAGGAGCGGTGCACCCACGCGCCGTTGTGCAGTACGGCCTCCACCGCGAGATCCCGGCCCAGGAGGGCCAGATCGGCCCGGTTGCCGACCTTGAGGGATCCCACACCGGCGTCAAGGCCGGCGCTGTCCAGGCCGAGGGCGCGCGCGGGCGTCGCCGCCGCGGAGTGGACGGCGGCCTCGATCCCGACCCCCGGCAGGTCGTGTACCGTTCGCCGTACGGCGTCGGGCAGCACAATGGTGCTGCTGGCGATCGTCCCCGTCTCGGCCACCACGGCTCGGCCGCCCTCGACGACGACGCGCAGCTTGCCCAGGGTGTACTCGCCGTCCTCCAGCCCGGTCGCGGACATCGCGTCGGTGATGAGCGCGACGCGGTCGCTCCCGGCGGAAGCGAAGACCAGGGCCGCCGCACCTGGATGGACATGCACACCGTCGTTGATCAACTCGACGGTCACCCGCTCGTCGTTGAGCGCCGCCGCGATCGGTCCCGGGTCGCGGTGGTGCAGTGGACGCATCTGGTTGTACAGGTGCGTCGCCACCGTGGCGCCGGCGTCGAAGGCGGCGCGCGCCTGGTCGTAGTCGGCTTCGGTGTGGCCGATGGCCGCGACGACCCCCGAGTCGACCGCGAGGCGGATCAGCTCCAGCGCGCCGGGCAGCTCCGGGGCGACGGTGACCATCCTCACGTGTCCGCGTCCGGCCTTCAGTATCCGGTCGAACTCGGCCGGGTCCGGCTCGCGCAGCAGCGCCGGATCGTGTGCGCCGCACTTGGACTTCGCGATGTAGGGACCCTCAAGGTAGATTCCGGCGAGTTCCCCGGCGTCGCAGAGTTCGGTGAGCGCCGCGACCTGCTTCAGGGTGTCCGAAGGGGTGGCGGTGACGAGCCCCCCGAGGAGCGTGGTGACCCCTCGGGCCCGGTTGAACTCGACGATACGCATCGCGCGCTCCGGGTCGGCGTCGGTGAAGGCCGCCCCCGCGCCGCCGTGGATGTGCATGTCGACCGCGCCCGGCACCACCCAGCGGCCGCGGGCGTTCACGACCTCCCCGCCCCCGTGCGGGGGAGCCTCCCCCGCGTCGAGGGAGACGATGCGTCCTCGGTCAGCGCGGAGCCAACCCTCGCATACGCCGCCGGGCACGATCATCCGTGCGTTGGTAAGGGTGATCGCGGTCGCGCTCTGGTCCATCCGGGGTCCTCCTGTGCCCGATGCCACATTGCATTCCGTGCCGCGGGACGGAGCGGTGCGCGCGGCCCTGGAAGCCCCGAGGAGCTGGGAGGTTGCGTTGCCGCCCCCGTGCTTCGGCGTCGCTTCGGGGGTCGGTCGCGGCTCCCGGGGCAGCGACAAATCCGCCCATCACGCATTGACGATAACGTTCCCCCCGCTCATCATGGGGAACATGACCGCCGGTGAGCTGCTCGTCCAGCGCCTGCACGTCGATCTGCGACAGCAGGCGAGCGCACTCTGTCGTAGCTAGCACCCGCAGGGCCCGCTCCCTCGGGGAGCGTGAGAGCCCTCGACCGCCGTCACCCCGGAAGTGTCCAGGCACCCCGTTGCCGGTGCGTGCGCGCCGCCGTCCGGATGCCGAGGCTCCGGCCCAGCGGGGAACCCGCTTCCCGGTTCGGCAGACGCCTGTTTCCGACCGGCCGACGAAACCCGGACGACCCGATTGCGCTCAGCGGCCGCGACGGCCGCACTCACCAGGAGATCATCATGAACCGCTTCACCGTGCTCGTTTCCGCCCCCGAGTCCCATTCCGCCGTCCGTTCCGCCGCCCTTCAGGCCGCGGAGTCCATCGCGGAACTCACCGCCGGCAGCACACGCCCCGCTCCCCACGTCATCGACCTCGCCGAACTCGGTCCCGCGCTGCTGGCCGCACAGCCCGGCAGGGATGTCGCCGACGCCCTTGAGCGGGTCGCCGACAGCGACGTCCTGCTTGTCGCCACACCGCAGGCACACGGCAGCTACACGGGGCTGCTCAAGGTGTTCGTGGACCGCCTTCCCGAACTCGGGCTGGGGCACGCGGTGGCGGTGCCGATGGCGGTCGTGGCGGACCTGCGCAACGGCCGCAACACCGAGGACGACCTGAGGGTCCTGCTGTCGGACCTGGGCGCATGGGTGGCCGAGCCCGGGCTGATGCTCTCCGAGGCCGAGCTCGCCGGACCACGCAACGTGATCGAGGCGTGGGCCGACGTCGCCGCCCAGTCGCTGCGCCAGGCACTGGCCGTCAACCCGCCCGCCTCTCAGGCCCGGTAGGGCCCGTCGGGGCCGGCGTCCGGCCGGACGCCGGCGTTGTGCGAGCGCTGCCGCGAGGTGTCGGCCTCGGCCTGGGCGACACTGCCGCGCACCAGGACGACCACGGTCAGGGTGAGCGTGAACCCGAGGATGCGCAGGGCGAGCATCAGCGGGTCGGAGGGGAGCTGTTCGCTGAAGATCACCGTTCCGAGGACCACCATGAAGACGTTGCCCACGACGTTGGAGACCGGCGCGGTGATCGAGGCCCGGGAACGCTGCAGCGAGGTCTGGAACAGCACGATGCCGACCGCCCAGCCCAGCGCGTAGAGGTAGGGGTAGGGCGAGGTCAGGGCCGGGAGGATCGCGTCCGCCAGGCCGCGGTCGGCCAGCAGCCCGCCGAGCCCTTTGCCCTGGAGGCCGGCCACCCCCTGGGACAGGCCCGCGGCGGCGCCCATGGCCGCGGCCGACACGTAGCGCCCGCCCCTCGCGGCCAGCGCCACGGCACCCACGCAGAGCACTACCGTGCCGATGCTTACGAGCAGCAGAAGGGGGACGTCGGCCACGGTCCCGGTCTCCCCGCCGCCGGGCCCCAGCGATAGGCTGAGCAGCAGCAGCGCGATCGGCATCGCCCCCAGTGCGACGCGTTCCCCGCGCGTGATCGGGTCTCCGAGGATCATCGCCGCGAGCAGCAGCGCCATGGCGATACCGCCGGCGAACGCCGGCTGGACGACCGATACCGGGGCCAGACCGAGCGAGATGATCAGGCCGACGCTGCCGAGAGCGGCCAGCGCGCAGCCCGCCACCCAACGCCCGTTGCCGAGCAGCACTCGCGCCAGGTGTAACGGGCGGTGCACACTGATTCCCGGGGCGCGGTGCAGGGCGCGCTGCTCGATGGTCAGCCCGAGGGCGTACGTCGCAGCGGACAGCAGCGCGGCGATCAGGCCCGTCACGTGAAGCCGCCTTTCCGTGCAGCGGATGTTTTGTAGAACCCGTTTCGCGAAACCGGTCCGTCGTGGGGAACGGCATCGCGGCACCGCCAGGTGTGCGCATAACCGCCCCTGTGAACATGAGGTGCCCAGAGCCGTAGCCGCTCCGGGTGGGCTTACCGCAAGCGTAGTTGACCAGGTGTGTATAACGAGTTCTAGTCTGGTGGCGTCGCGATTACGGGAATGAGAGGTCGACGATGGCCATCGGGATCACCGGCGAACACGAGGAGCTGGCGGCAGCAGTGCGCGGCTGGGCCGAACGCGACGTCCGGCCCGCCCGCGCCGCGGCCGAATCCGCCCGGCCCTCGTTCTGGGACGCGCTCGCCGAGCAGGGAGTGCTCGGCCTGCACCTGCCCGAGGAGTACGGCGGACAGGGAGCCGGGCTGCTGGAGTTGGCCGTCGCCCTTGAGGAGCTCGGATACGCCCTCACACCCGGTCCGCACCTGCCGACGGTCCTGGCCAGCGCGGTCATCGACCACTGCGGTAACGACAAGGCCCGGGCAGGGCTGCTGCCGGGGCTCGCCGACGGCACCAGGACCGCCGCGCTCGCCCTCGGCGCGCCCCTGACCGCGGTCGAGGAGGAGGGCGTCTCCGCCGGCAGGACCCGGATGTCGGTCAGCGGTACAGCGCAGCCCGTTCTCGGTGGTGCGCTGGCCGACGTGGTCGTCGTCCCGGTGGTCGGCCCCGGCGGGGAGGGATGGGTCGTGCTGGAGGCCGCGGAGCTGGACGTCGTCCCGCTTCCCAGCCTCGACGTCGACCGCGGTGTCGCACGGGTCGCCGCCGACGGCGCCACCGTCCCCGAGGAAGCCGTCCTCACCGGCCTGACCCGCGAGGACGTCGCCGGGATCGCCGCCGTCCTCCTCGGTGCCGAAGCCGCGGGAATCGCGGCGTGGAGTACCCGTGCCGCCGCGGAGTACGCCGGGGTGCGCGAACAGTTCGGCCGCCCCATCGGCCAGTTCCAGGGGATCAAGCACAAATGCGCCCGCATGGCGATCGCGGTCGAGCAGGCCCGCGCGGTCGTCTGGGACGCCGCGCGCGCCGCCGACCGGCGGCGCGCCCGCGAGAACGGTGCCGAGCGGTTCCGGTTCGCCGCGGCCGTGGCCGGGCTGGTCGCTCCGGACAGCGCACTCCACTGCACCCGCGACTGCGTCCAGGTGCACGGCGGCATCGGGTTCACCTGGGAGCACGACGCGCACCGCTACCTGCGCCGCGCCTCGACCCTGCGCGCCCTCGCCGGGTTCTCCGCCGACTGGGCCGCCACCGCCGCCGACCTCGCGCTGGCCGGACAACGGCGCCCCGTGGAGGTGGAGCTGGACGACGGCGAGGACCGCGGCCTGCGCGAGCGCATCCGTTCCGAGATCGCCGGGATCGCGGCCATCACGGAGAACGGGGAGCGCTTCGCCGCGATGGCCGACGGCGGCTGGGTGATGCCGCACCTGCCGCGTCCCTGGGGCCGTGCCGCCCCGCCCCTGGAGCAGCTCCTCATCCAGCAGGAGTTGCAGCGCCTCGGCGTGCAGGGACCGGGCCTGGCCATCGGAGCGTGGGTCGTGCCGTCCATCGCCGGATACGGGACCCCCGAGCAGCAAGAGCGGTTCCTGCGCCCCACACTGCGCGGCGCCCTGGTGTGGTGCCAACTGTTCAGCGAACCGGGAGCCGGCTCCGACCTGGCTTCGCTGTCCATGCGCGCCGAACGGGTCCAGGGCGGCCACCGGCTCACCGGCCAGAAGATATGGACCTCGCTCGCGCACGTCGCCCAGTGGGGCATCTGCCTGGCCCGCACCGACCCGGCCGCGGTGGGCAAGCACGACGGCATCACCTACTTCGTCGTGGACATGTCCTCCCCCGGCATCGAGGTGCGCCCGCTGCGGGAACTCACCGGCGAGACCATGTTCAACGAGGTGTTCTTCGACGACGTCTTCGTTCCCGACGACTGCGTCATAGGCGAGCCCGGGCAGGGGTGGCGGGTCGCCCGCGACACCCTGAGCAACGAGCGTGTGGCGCTCTCCAGCGGGAGCGGGATAGGCGCGGGCGTCCCGGAGCTGCTCGCCTTCTTCGGGGAGTCGAGCGAACGCGCCGCCGACCCCGGCGTGCGGACCGAGATCGGTCGGCTCGTCGCCCAAGGACAGGCGATCGAGCTGCTCGGGCTGCGGGTGGCGCTGAAACAGCTCTTCGGCGCCGAGCCCGGCGCCGAGGCGAGCGTGCGCAAACTGCTCGGCGTTGAGTTCAACCAGAGGGTGGCCGACTATATCTGGGAACGCCAGGGCGGCGCCGCCGTGTACGAGGACACCAAGGCCGCCAGCGGAGCCTGGGCGCGGCTTATGCTGTTCAGCCGGTCCATGACGATCTACGGAGGCACGACCGAGGTGCAGCTGAACATCATCGCTGAACGCCTGCTCGGACTGCCGCGCGACCCGGAGGCGCAGACCCGACCGTGACAAGTGAGAATCCCAACGAACGGCGATGGCGGCTGCCCCGGTGGCTGCGGCTTCCCCGGCGGGGCGGAACGGCGGCCCCGGACGAGGGACGGGACGCGGACGGGGAGTCGCAGGCGCGGAGGAAGCCCCGGTTCCAACCCACGCCGCTCGGCCTGTTCGGCGTCATGCTGGCGGCCATGTTCGTCACCCTGCTGCTGATCCAGACGTTCACCGGAACCTTCCGGGCCGGTGACGACCCCGCCCCCGAGGAGCGGGAGCGCTCACCGGATCCCGTCGCGACACCTCCGGAGGGAACCGCCCGGATCATGGTGGCGGGCGACTCCATCGTCCAGGGCAGCAGCGGCGACTATACGTGGCGCTACCGGCTGTGGAAGCACCTGGACGAGCGATCGGGCGCCGACGTCGTCTTCGTCGGCCCCTACGACGACATGCTCGACGTCAACACCAGTGCCGGGGGGAACCACGACTACGCCGACCCCGATTTCGACCGGGAGCACGCCGGCCGGTGGGGCGCCTCCACCGGGGACGTCACGGAGAGGATCGGGGAGCAGGTCGCCGAGTTCGAACCGCACTACCTGCTGCTGATGGCCGGGATCAACGACCTGGCCGCGGGCCGGTCGGCGCAGGAGTCCCTGGACAACCTGGTCGAGGCCGTCGTCACGGCGAGGGTCGCGCACGGCGGACTGCAGATCGTCCTCGGCGAGATCACCCCGGTGTGGGGGACCGGCCGCGACGAGGAGCTGAACGAGCAGGTCGCCGAGTTCAACCGGGGCCTGCCGGCCCTGGGCGAGCAGCTCAGCGGCGACGGCTCTCCGGTCGTCGTGGCCCACTCCGCCGAGGACTACGCCCCGGCCGAGGACAACTGGGACACCACGCATCCCAACCCGCGCGGAGAGCAGAAGATCGCCGCCGCGTTCGCCGACGCGCTCTCCGAACGCCTCAGCCTGGGCGACCTCTACCCGCGCCCACTGCCGGACGTGGAGGTCGGACCGAGGGGACGCACCGGGATCAGCGCCGAGGACGACAACGGCGAGGTCGTGCTGACCTGGGACCCGGTCCCCGGAGCCACCCGCTATCAGGTACTGCAGAAGCGGGTGCGCCCCCTACCGGACGAGCTCGTTCCGCTGCCCGCCGACATCGACGGGACACAGGAGGAGGCCGGCATCGACAACCTCCTCAGCGGCGCCACCTACGAATTCGTCATCCAACCGTACAAGGGGGACGACGGCGGCCTCCGTTCGGAACCGGTCGAGATCACCGTCGACGACGAACCGCCCGACGCGCCGGAATCGGTGCGCATCGAGGACGGCGGCCAGACGCTGGCATGGTCCGAGGTGGACGAGGCCGGCCACTACGAGATCTGGCGTCGTCCGCTGGACTGCGAGGCCCACGGGAACGGCGACCCCGAATGCGAACCGCAGGACGACCTCGGCCCGGACGGCGGCGAGGGCTGGGCGAGCAGCGGAATCGTCGAGGACGACACCGAATGGGCGATCACCGCGGACGGCGGCGGGGGCTACGAGCTCGTCGTCCGCTCGCACCGCGACTTCGTGGAGGGCGAGTACTCCGATCCAGTGGTGCTCGAAGCCGGGGAATAGTACGGTGCATCCACCCGCGCCTGGCGCATATGCGAGAAGGCATGCACTGACCAGGGCGCTTTATTTCAGCGTTATTCACTGGCTGCCAGGTTGGGACCTATGCCTACGCTACGTAGACGACTCCTTGAATTTCTCCCGAAACTCAACGTACACGTAAAGGACCTCGAATCCGGAGCCGCCCTGCTGTCACGCCGGGGCGGTTACCGGGTGACCCCCATGGGATCGAGGTCCTGGCTGGTCAGCCGAGGCAAGAACAAGTTCGCCGACCACGTCGCCTCGATGGTCACCGGTGCGGCCGCCTCCGCGCGGTGGAGGCCGGTGTCCTTCGGCCCCGGCGCCCGGTTGTTCGTGGACGCCAACCAGGACGCCGAGGACGAGTGGGTGATGCAGAAGGCCGCCCACAACTACCTGGCGGCCCGGAACGTGGCCTCCCTGCTCGACCACTACCAGGTCAACTGTGTTTTCGACGTCGGGGCGAACATCGGCCAGTACGGCAGGCAGTTGCGCAAGTACGGCTACAAGGGGCGGATCGTCTCCTTCGAGCCGGTGGCCGCCACCGCGGAGAAGCTGCGGCGCGTGGCCGAGGACGACCCCGAATGGCGGGTGTACCCCTACGCCCTGGGCAGGGAGGAGCGCGTGGACACCATGAACGTCGTGTACGGCTCCATGAGCTCCCTGCTCGACCCGACCACGTTCGGCAACGAGCGCTACAAGCGGTTCCGGAACACCCGGCCCGAGGAGATCCACGTGCGCCGGCTCGACAGCCTGGCGGACGAGGCGCTCAAGGGGATCGACGATCCCCGCCCCTACCTGAAACTCGACACCCAGGGATACGACCTGGAAGCCTTCGCCGGTGCCGGTGAGTGGACCGGCGAGTTCGTCGGCCTGCAGTCCGAGGTCGCGCTGATGCGGATCTACGAGGGGATGCCGCGGATGGGCGAGGCCATCGAGACCTACGAGGCCGAAGGCTTCGAGATCACCGGCATGTTCCCGGTGACGCGTGAGGAGACCACCGGCCGCGTGCTGGAGTTCGACTGCGTGATGGTGCGCGCGGACATGCTGCCACCATCCACATCACAGTGACCTTGACAGAAGCGTTCCTTCGCCGCGCGGCGAAGGAACGCTTCTGTCAAGATCGGCGGGTTCTGTCGTCCGGCTAGAGGTGGCCGTCCCTGGCAGCCTTGAGGAAGGCCGACCACTCCGCGGACGAGACGAAGAGCGCGGCGCCGTCCGGGGCCTTGGAATCCCGCAGCCCATGGCTAGCGGCGCGGTGATCGGAGACCTCGACGCAGTCGGCGCTCCCGCCGCTGTAGCTGCTGGTGCGCCACAGGTCGGCTACTTCAACGCAGTTGGCGCTCCCGCCGCTGTAGGAAGATTTCCGCCAGACTGCAGCGGCCAGCTGAAAGAGTTCATTTCTGGAGATCATCGGCTGATCAGCCTCCTAACTCGGTCAACTTCCGCTGCAGCAGCTCGCGGGTTGGCTCTGTGTCCAACGCCGCGGCCCGTAGCCGGTTGAAGATCGCCTCATACCGGTCAAGATCAGTAGTTTCGTCAAGGAAAATACTATTCCCCGCACCTTCCAAGAAGACGGTCGAGAGTGCATCGTCCGGTAGGTGCAGGATCACGAAGCTGGCGACCTCCAGTGCGGCGTGGGCGCCCGCGTCGAAGGGCAGCACCTGGAGAGTGATGCGCGGATCGTGGGAGATGCTGCGCAGGTGGTCTATTTGAGCCCGCATGATCTCCGCTCCACCCGTGTGCTGAGTGACAGCGGTTTCACCGATGATCACCCAGATCCGGCGGTCAGAGTTCCGCCACCACTTCTCTTGGCGTTCGCAGCGGACCTTGACGAGATCCTCCACGACATTCGCGGGCTCGCCGAGCCGGATGGCTTTGGTCACCGCACGGGAGTAGTCCTCGGTCTGCAGTAGCCCCGGAACAAGGGTGCTCTCGTATGTCGCGATGCTGCTTGCCGCCTCTTCCAGGCTGATGAAAGTGCCGTAGTACTCCCTCAGTTCGTAGCCCTGCCACCAGTTGGCCTTCCTGGCATGGCTCCGCAGTGCGATGAGCTTGTTGAACGTCTCCTGGTCCGCTTCGTAGTGCTCCAGAAGGCGCTCCAGTGCCAACAGTCCAGGAACGCTGCTGTTCGCGCCCGTACTTTCCCAGCGTGCGAGGGACGATGGGGCCACCCGGACAGCCTTTGCCACTGCGTTGAAGCCACGATCTCCTCTGAGCGAGCGGAGTCGCTTCGCCAGTTCCCAGCGCGCCACCGTCAGTCGTTCGCTCATTTCCAGCGTCACCTCGCCGTGGTCGATACAGACGGCTCGTCACTATACGAGAGTTCTCAAATGGGAGCTTGCATATTAGCGCTAGCGTGGCGCATACTACAACTGTGCCCTCCCGGCCCCACCCTGTTAGGGATTTCCCGAAACTGGTCCGGTTGCGCGCACAAAAACGGCCCCTGGTGGGTGCTGGTACCACCCGCCAGGGGCCTCATTCCACTCGTCCTGAACAACCCAGGAGAGCAGAACTGTGACCCAACTTATCCCGCGTCCGACGCTGGCGTCGCCCGGGCCCGCATGGGGGCCGCCGGCCGAGCACCTGGCACTGCCCGGCACGCCCGACGCCCCTTCGGAGCTGCGCGTCTGGGCGGTGCGGCGCCTCCTCGCTTGCCGACGCCCCTATGCCGCCTGCCCGACCTGGCGGCATCACTGAAGCTGACCGCCAGCGAACTCGCCTCGAACGCCATTGCGCACTCCGCCTCTGGGGAGGAGGGGGCGTTCTTCGTCGCCGTGCTCCACTTCCCGCACCACGGTGTCGGCCTGCGGGTCTGCGACATGGGTCCGCGCGGGGACCGGACCAGCGCGCCGCAGGAGCCCCCGGCCGCCCTGGACGCCCTCGACCTTCTCGGCGCCGAGCACGGGCGCGGCCTGGCGCTGGTCGCCCTGCAGTCCTGCCGCTATGGCTGGACTGCGCCCCCGGAGGACAGGCTGACCTCGGTCTGGGCCGAGCTGCCCGCCGCTCTAAGGGGGAATGCGGCATGAGCGGGGCACCCGCGCCCGGTTGCGCGTCCTATGTGCGGGCGGTGTTCGGCGCCTCCCGTGGCCCCGGGTTCCACCGCCCGCGATCGACTCCGCGTCCCCGGCCGTTCGCCGCCGTGCTGCCCGCCAGCGCGCCCCCGATACCGCAAGCGCTGGCGAAGCCCTACAGGCGGCCCAGGCGCCGCGCGTGGCGTGGGCGGGCCGGATAGAACGAGCCTGGCGGGGCCGTGGACGGCGGCCCCGCCGCTCGGGTACCGGCGCTCATCGGGGCGCTGCGTCGGCCTCCGGTTCCGGGACGTCCGTCTCCAGCACTTCGTTGACGACGGGCAGGTCGGCCTGGCGGGCGACGTGCTCCAGCAGGCGGAGCTTCTCCTGGTCCCTCTGCAGGGTCTCCCGCAGGATCTCCGGCATCACGGGGATTCCCGTGATGGAGGGCGCGTCCCTCACTCCGCCGGGAATGGTGATGAAGGCGCCGACCAGGTTCTCCTCCAGCGAGGATCCCGGAGGCCCGGAGTACAGCGTGAGCTGGGAGGCGTGCGACCAGGGCGCCGGGCGCAGGGCTCCGTGCTGCCGGCCGTAGAGGAGACCGCCCTCGAAGAGGTAGACGATCATGTTCTCCGTCCGCTTCCTGAGGAAGCGGAAGACCGAGAGGACCACGAGGACGACGCACGCCGCCAGCGCGATCCAGAAGAAGGCGCGTATCCCGACAAGGGTGGAAGCGGTCGGGTGGCTGATGATGAGGGCGTCGTTGGTCGCCCGGTGCACCGGGACGATCATCAGCAGGGTGGCGATGGCCCCCACGGTGTAGAGCAGCGCTCTCCTGCCGTCCTGCTGGCGCGCGCGGATATCCCAGTTCGCAAGCGGTTGCCCCATTTCCCGCGAGGCGGCGAGGGAGGCGTCCCTCTCGTCGAGCTTAGGGGCCGGGGGGCGGCGGGGCGCGCTGTCGGGCCCGGATCGGGGATTATTGGTGCTCATGATTCCTGTCTCGCTTCCTCCGTTGCCGATGCCGGTGCGGCCGTCCGGTGATGGTGTGCTTCGTTGTAACTACTGCACGGATCCGGCGGCGATACTGTTCGGTCTCCGGTGGAAACCGCCACTCGCCTGAGGCGGTGGGAGTGCGCGGCCACGGGGAATCGGCGGCGTCGCGGCCTGGGCGCCCGGCGTGTGGAACGTGCGGCCGGTGTACCGGGGCCCGCGACGGCTCCGCTAGATTCGCGTGCTCAAGGGGTGGTCGCCGGGGTGGCGGTCATCAGCGGCGGGTAGACGATCGCTGGGGGACTGTCGGATGTTCGGCTGGGCTCGGTCACGAGTTGTGCTTGGCCGGCTGGCGCCCTGGCTTGCCGGCGGCGCAGCGGGGGTCCTCGCGCTGGGGCCGGGACTCGGGCCGGGGCTGGTACTCCGCTACGACATGGTGTTCGTGCCCGATCCGCCGCTATCGGCGGTGACGCTCGGCGCGGGCACCGGTTTCCCGAGGGCGGTGCCCAGCGACGCCGTGGTGGGCGCGCTGGCGCTGCTCCTCCCGGCCGGCGCCGTGCAGGCCCTGCTGCTGCTCGCGGTCTTCGTGCTCGGGACGGCCGGAGCGGCCCGGCTGCTGCCGGGACTCCACCCTGTGCCGGGCACGGTCGCCGGGCTCTGCTACGTCTGGAACCCCTTCGTCGCCGAGCGGCTGCTGCTGGGCCAATGGGCAGTGCTGCTCGGCTACGCGGGGCTGCCGTGGGTGCTGGCCGCGGCCGTCCGGCTGCGCCGCGTGCGCGACCTGCCGCGGGTGATCGTGGCGCTGGTCCCCGCTGCGGTCGGCGGGTTCTCCTCGATGGTGCTGTCGGCTCTGGTGGCGGCGCCCGCAACGCTGCTGCACGCGGAGTCCGGCCCGCGGCTGCGGCGGGCGGTGTACTCCGCGGCGCTGCTCGCCATGGGGCTGGCCGCGCTGAGCCTGCCGTGGCTGGTCCCGGCGCTCGCCAGCCGGG
>NZ_LAJC01000041.1 GCF_000981225.1 Allosalinactinospora lopnorensis | reverse complement strand
ATCGGCGAGAAGTGCGGAGGAGCGGCTGAAAGCGGCCTCGCGGGTGGCCTGAGCGCGTTCCAGGCAGAGCAGGTAGGGCCGGATACGGCGGCTGCGCCGTGCTGGCAGGATGGACAACGTCATCACTCCTCCGGTGAGTGGTGGCCACGCCCTAGGGCCGCTCCCACGGTCGCTAGGGCTTTTCATGTCTCGTCCACCCTGCCGTCCTGAAGGTTAGAAAACTACGGCTATGTAGTTAGGGAGTGATCTTGTTGATTAATCCGTGCGTGTGACTTATTCCGTGCTGAGATGAATTCATGGACGCACAGCAGATAGAGATCAACAGGCGGTTCGGACGCGAGGTCAATCGGCAGCGGCGTCTCAAGAGGTATACGCAGCTCCGGCTAGCCAATGAGGTAGGCGTCAGCCAGACACACATGGGCAACATCGAACGTGGTAAGCGCACGCCGGACTTGCGGCTTGTAGCGGACGTTGACCGTGCCCTAGAAGCGGACGGGCGGCTGGAACGGCTCTGGGCGACGCTCGCAGGCGACGGCGAACCGGTGTGGCTGGATGATCTGGCGAACCTGGAACGGCACGCCGTGTCGATCATGGAGTCTCACGAGGCGCTGTTTCCTGCGCTGCTCCAGACCGAGGATTACGCCCGTTCCGTGGTCCAGACCGTCTCACCCTGTGCATCCCAGGATGAGGTCAAGGCGGCCGTCAAGGCGAGGATGGATCGGGCACAGCGGTTCATTTCGGCTACGTCCCCCACATACCGTGCCGTTCTGGATAAGTCGATCCTCAACGGCGCGTGGGGTGGCCATGGTGTTATGGCGGGACAACTGTCGCACGTCGTTGAACTGCTAGAACGCGGACGCGTCTCGATTCAGATAGTGGGGACCGGGTGTCATGCCGGTCTGGCAGGTCCGTTTACGCTGATAGCGTCCCCTACGTCACCAGATGTGGTGTATGTGGAGTCTGCGGACTCCGGGCGGATGATCGATGATCCTGTTCGCGTGCAGCAGTTCCGGGTTCTGTTCAGCGACATCCAATCTGAGGCTCTGTCCCGGAAGGAGTCGCTACAACTCCTCCGGGATGAGCTGGAAAGGTTGAACCATGGATGACCAGGCGTGGCACAAGTCGTCATACAGCGGTGGTGTCCGCCAGAACTGTGTTGAAGTTGCCGAATCGCCAGCGGAAGTCAAGGTCCGTGACACCCAGAACCGTGAGCGCGGGCACCTCTCCTTCCCTCCCACCGAATGGTCCGCCTTCCTGGCGGACATCCAAAGCGGCGGCCTGTAGACCCCGTTAGGGGCCCTGGCCCGTGCACGGGCCAGTCGCCGTCGACTCCTTCACGGCATTCCGCACAGTTGGCCGGTTCTGCCTTGAGTAGGCTGCGAGCCCCGAAGTGGTCGACGTGTTCAGCGTTGAGCTTGCTGGGGTGCCAATGGGCCGTGAGAGAGACAGGGTAACGACCGTGCCTGGCTACGGCCGGACACATCGCCTTCCATTCCGCTGAGCGGCGCGCGTTGAAACCGCTCAGCCTCCAAACAGCACCCGGCCCGGTTCGTCCATCCACAGCAGGTGCTCGTCCTCGGCGGTCACGGTCAGGCCGAACCGGGAGCAGGCGGGCTCGCCCAAGCCCTGCCACCACTCACGCACGTCTTGGGCCTCCTGTGGGCCCACCCGCTGGCCACGCATCGGCATGAACGGCGCCGGCTCTACGAATCGCCCCTCAGCGTGACCATCTGCGCCGACCGCGACCACACCGAGTGGGCCGTCGGGGTGGAACACCGGCGCCCACGGGGCGAGGATGATGCCACCCGGCCGGGTCTGGGCCACCCACGCATGCGGCAGGGCGCGCACCGCCGCGGTGGCGATGACCCGATCATAGGGGGCCCCGTCCGGGCATCCCTCGACGCCGTCGCCGGTGACCACCCGCACCGGGCACCCGGCCGCCTCAAGGGAGGCCCGGGCGTTCTCCGCGAGACCGGCATCGACTTCCACACTGGTGACGTTTCCCGCCCCGACCAGGTGCGCCAGCAGGGCGGCGTTGTACCCGGTGCCGGTGCCGATCTCCAGCACCCGCATACCCGGCCCCAACCCCAGCAGGTCGAGCATGCGGGCCATGATGCGCGGGTCGCTGCTGGAGGAGGCGGACACATATCCCCGCCCGCTCGCGGAGTCGAGGAGGTCGCGGGGTACACGCGGGTCCGGCTCCACGGCGGTGACGATCGGCCCGTCCCGCAGACGCGGGACCGCCACCGATCGGGATCCTCAGCGCGCCGTAGCGGGATCAGCCACCCGGTGTCCTCACTGGGGACGTAGATCGTCTCGGGGATGAAGGGCTCCCGCGGGACCGCCGCGAGCGCTTTCTCTCCAGGGGCCACCGCTGACCTGTTCCGCTGCATCCCCAGCACCGCACCCACCGCTGGTTGCCGTCGTCGGACTCGTTCCAACCGCCCTTGCCCTTGCACACGCCGCATTCGGCTGGTTCGCCGCGTTTGCCCATCACGGTCTCTCCCGGGACTCGGGGCACTACAGGGCGAACGTAAAGCCACCCACACCGCGTGTCGCGGCCATGGCCGCATCCGGACCGCCGGGGTTGATCGGGCACGACGCGGGCAGGGCAGCCGTTTTTCCGGAGGAAGGCCCGATCTTCCCGAGAAGCGTCGGTGTCAGGGCGCGGTGTTCTCGGGCAGGCCGTACCAGTGCGAGGCCGTGCCGCCCAGCACCGCCTCCAGGTCCTCGCCGTCCACTCCGGCGGCCTGCAACGCGGCGACCTGGTCGCCCCAGGCGCCGGTGTAGGAGGCGCGCAGCAGCACGACCGGCCAGTTGCTGGCGAGCATGAGGCGGCGGGGGCCGAAGCCGCGCACCGCCCAGTCGACGTAGCGGTGCAGCTGGTCGCCGTTCCACGCGGGCCAGTTGGTGAGCACGTCCCGGCCGACTGAGACCTTCAGGGCGACGTTGGGTGATTGCGCCAGTTCCGTGACATTGTCCGCCCAGGGGCGCCATTCGCCCGTGTCCAGCGGGGGCCGGGCCAGGTGGTCCACAACGATGCGCAGTTCGGGCACCGCCCGCGCGATGCGGGCGACCGAGGCCGCCTGTTCCGCCGTAACGGGCACGATGTCCCAGCACAGTCCGTGCTCGGCGAGCCGGCGGAACACCTCCAGCGCGTCGGTCCGCTCCAGGTGGTCCAGGGGTTCCCGCCCGACCTGGCAGCGCACCCCCCGGAGCCGGGGGACGCGGATCCGCGCCAGCTCCTCCAGAGCCGGGCCGGGCCGAGCCAGCGGCAGCCAGCCGACGACGCCCGAGACGAACGGCGCCGCCGCGTAGTCGGCGAGGCGGTCGTTCTCCTCGGCGGAGTCGATGGACTGCACGAGCACCGTGCCGTCCACACCGCCGGCGCGCAGTTGCCCGCCCAGGTCCTCGGGGCCGTAGTCGGCGTCGAGGACTCCGCGCGCGCCGGCGCTTCCCGGCGGGTGTTTCCGGGAGGCCCGCCAGAAGTGCTGGTGGGAATCGATGACCGGTGCCATGCCTCGCCCTTTCCGCTCGCTGCGGTCCAACCGCGCTGTGCAGTGCGTGCACTGGCCGGACGTGCCGACGCGCTCCCCGCGAGGGACTCGGGGCGCGGCGGTCCTCTGGTATGAGCCGAGTCTCTGGCCGGTGTGCTGTGCCTCTATAGCAACCTCTGGCTACTGTCTACAATAGTCCGGGCCGGAAAACGTTCCGTGGTATCGGGAAACGGCGGACGCGGCGCCGCTCGGCCCGGACGCGATCGTGCACCTGGAGGCGCCGTGCCCGAGCGCTCCTTCATGATGTACGCCCCGGAGACGGAGGACGCGCAGTGACCGCACGCTCCTCGTCCGTGGCGAAGAGCCGGACATTCCCGCTTCGACGGCCGGGGCCGCCGTTCCAGCGGTGCCCGCCGCCACCAGCGGTCCTCCAGGAGCCGCCCGGGTCGCGCACGCGCCCGGGACCGCCACCGCCCACAGCGAAGGAGAACGCCAAGCGTCATGGTAGCGCACCGCCCCGCCCCGTTGACCGGGATCACCGTGCTGGAAGTGGGGGTCTTCATGGCCGCCCCATTCGCCACGATGCAACTCGCCGACCTCGGCGCCCGGGTGATCAAGGTGGAGAACCCCGAGGACGGCGACCCGACCCGGCAGACGGGGCCGTTCGTCGACGGCGAGAGTTCGCCGTTCCTCCGGATGAACCGCAACAAGCGGTCCGTGGCCCTCGACCTCAAGGCCGAGGGAGGAAGAGAGGCGTTCCTGCGTCTGGCCGAGCACAGCGACGTGCTCGTGGAGAACCTGCGGCCGGGGGCGATGCGCCGACTCGGCCTGGACCTCGCCCCGGTACACGAGCGCAACCCCCGGCTGGTCTACGCCTCGGTTTCGGGGTGGGGGCAGGACGGCCCGCTCGCGGGGCTGCCCGGACTCGACATCATGGCCCAGGCCAGGGCCGGTCTGATGAGCGTCACCGGCACCTCCGACAGCGGGCCCGCCAAGATGGGGGTGCCGGTCTGCGACCTTGTCAGCGGTCTCTACACCGCGCTGGCCGTGACATCCGCGCTGCACGAACGCGGTCCGGACGGCGACGGGCAGTACATCGACGTCTCGCTGATGGAATCGGCGGTGTCGCTCGCGGTCTGGGAGGCCGGCCGGTACTTCGCCACCGGCGAGGTCGGCGGCCGGCTTGGCTCCGCCCACCAGTCCGCGGCCCCCTACCAGGCCCTGCGCACCGCGGACGGGCACATCACCGTGGGTGCCATCACCGCGAACACCTGGCGCGGCCTCTGCGCCGTGCTGAACCTGGACCTCGCCGACGACCCGCGCTACACCACCGCCTACGGGCGCAACGAGCACCGCGACGGCCTGATCCCGGTGATCGGGGCCGCCACCGCGCAGTGGCCGACAAAGGCGCTGGTGGACGCGCTCAACGACGCCGGCGTGCCCTGCGCGCCCATCTCCGACTACGGCGGCGTCTTCACCGACGCCCACCTCGCCGCGAGGGACTACTTCTGGGACGCGCCGCACCCCGAGGTCGGACCGGTGCGCCAACTGGGCTCGCCCATGCGGTTCGGGTCCACCCCAGTGTCGCGGGAGGAGGCCGGACCGTCCCTGGGCGCGCACACCCGCTCCGTGCTCTCCGAGATCGGACTGTCCGGTACCGAGATCGAGGAACTGCTGGTATCGAGAGAGGCGCGGGGCACCGCGGCCGAAGGGAGCCGGTCATGACGGACGAGACAGCGACCCCCACTGATTCCGCTGCCGGCTCCGCCGATGAACTGCTGGTGTCGGTGGAAGGACCGGTGCTGACGGTGACGTTCAACCGGCCCGCCCAGCACAACGCCATGACGTGGAACATGTACGACGGGCTGGTCGAGGCGTGTGAACAGGCCGACCGCGACGACCGGATCCGCGCGGTGGTGCTCACCGGCGCGGGGGAGAAGGCGTTCGTGGCCGGAACCGACATCGGGCAGTTCGCGGACTTCGAGGACGGTGCGGACGGTGTGGTCTACGAGGAGCGCATCGAGGCGGTCATCGGTCGGCTCACCCGGGTGGAGAAGCCGACCGTTGCGGCGGTCCGCGGCTACTGCGTCGGCGCCGGGATCGCCATCGCGGCAGCCTGCGACCTGCGGATCGCAACCCCCTCGGCCCGGTTCGGGGTGCCCATAGCCCGCACGCTCGGCAACTGCCTGGCGATGCGCGTCCAAGCGCTGCTGGTGCACCACCTGGGGCCGGCGCGTGTCGCGGACATGCTGTTGACGGCGCGCCTGCTCACCGCCGAGGAGACCGACAGTGCGGGATTCCTCACCCGGTTCGTCGCCGAGGAGGAGCTGGAAACCGCCACGCGGAATCTGACGGAGCGGCTCGCGGCCCACGCCCCCCTCACCATGTGGGCCGCGAAGACCGCCACGCGCCGGCTCCTTGAGGCCGACCTGCCGGGCGGCCGCGACCTCGTGGAGCGTGTCTACGGCAGTGAGGACTTCCGGACGGCCGTCGCCGACTTCGCCGCCGGCCGCAGGCCGGTCTGGTGGGGCCGTTGACAGCAGGGGAGGCAGGCGGGCCCGGGATCGCCGGGACGCCCTCCCGGGCCTCAGACCAGCGAGTGATCGGCGGACCAGGCCGGGCGGGAAAGGGAGGAGAGGTTGTCGACCTCGTAGTCCAGCCGGTTCTCGACGCGGACCACGCCCTCGATGTGCCGGATCGACCTGAGTATGTCGAAGATGGTCGAACGCCGGCGCACCCGGCCGGTGAGCACCACGATGCCGTCGCTGACCGAGGCCTCCACCGGAGCCGATCTGAACTCCGTGGTCAGCCCGCGCTTGGTCTCCGTGAAGATCTCGGTGTCCGTGCGCGAGTCGACGCGCAGCAGATCGCCCCGGCTGACCAGGCCGAGGAGTTTCCCTCCCTCGTCGACCACCGGTAGGCGCTTGATCTGGTGCCGCCGCATCACCTGGGCCGCCTCCGGGGCGGTGGCCTGCGGTCCGATGGTGGTCGCGGGAGAGGTCATGAGCCCGGCCGCGGTGATCGCGGTGGCCTTCCTCCGGTCGTTCCGGGCCCGTTGCACCCCGTCCGGTCTGGTGCCGTTGGCACCGGTCGGCGCACCCAGCTTGAGAAGCAGATCGGAGTTGGAGATCACACCCACAACGTGACCGGAGGTGTCGGTCACCGGAACGGAGCTCACTCCGTACTCCCGCATGAGCGCCGCGATCTCGTGGAACTTCGCGCCCTCCGCGACAGTGACAACCGACGTGGTCATGAGGTCGCCAACGTACCTGTTCATCACGTGTCCTGGGGTTGGGTCGCTTTCCCGTCCTGAACAGGATCCGCCATGGGCCGCTCGCGGAATGGGGGACGAAAGTCCTGGTCAGGTTCGATTTGGTCCCTTATGGCGATGCCATCCTGCTTTTCGGTGGAACGCTGCCTATTGTTAGGGCTAGGAGCGGTAGAAAAAAGGTGATGAAATGGCGGCTGAATCCGCTTCCCTCATCCGGGTCTTCCTGCTTGATGATCACGCGGTGGTGCGCCGCGGTCTGATAGCGCTGCTGGAGGACGAGGGCGACATCGAGATCGTCGGCGAGGCCGAGTCCGCGGCGCAGGCGCTCACCCGGATCCCGGCCGCCTCTCCCGACGTCGCGGTGCTGGACGTGCGCCTTCCCGACGGCGACGGGGTGAAGGTGTGCCGGGAGATCCGGTCCGAGTACCCCGACGTGGCCTGCCTGATGCTGACCTCCTACGCCGACGACGACGCCCTGTACGACGCCGTCATGGCCGGTGCGTCGGGCTACGTCCTGAAACAGATCCACGGTTCGGACCTCGTCGGAGCCGTGCGGACCGTCGCCGCCGGAGGCTCCCTCCTCGACTCCGGCAGCACCGGCCGCATGCTGAAGCGCATGCGCGAGCAGGCCGAGCGCAAGGACCCGCTCCGGCAGCTCTCCGACCAGGAGCGCCGGGTCTTCGAGCTGATCGGCGAGGGACTGACCAACCGCCAGATCGGTGAGCGCATGTTCCTGGCCGAGAAGACGATCAAGAACTACGTGTCCAGCCTGCTCGCGAAGCTGTCGATGCGGCGCCGTACCCAGGCGGCGGCCTACGCGGCGCAGCTCAAGCACGAGTCCGAACGCGGCCCCGACACCGAGTAGCGCCGCGCGCTATTCGTCGTCGCTATTCTCGGAGAGCGGGACGTGCCAGCGCAAAGAGGTGCCGCCCTCTTTCGGGGAATCCACGCTGAACGACCCGTTGTGCGATTGCGCGCGGTGTGCGAGGTTGCGCAGGCCGCTGCGTCGGCTGCCGGTGGGGATGCCGCAGCCGTTGTCGGTGACCTCGATGTTGAGAGTGTCGTCGGCGCGCACCAGGACATCGACCCGGGAGGCGTCGGCGTGCCGGGCGATGTTGGACAGCGCCTCCTGCAGGACGGCCAGGACGTTCTCGGCGAGCTCGTCGGGTACCCGGCTGTCGATGGGGCCGTCGAGCCGCAGGTTCGGCGCGAACCCCAGAGACGCCGACGCTCCCTGCACGATGTCCAGGATCTGGCTGCGCAGCCACGGCTGGTCGCCGTCGGCGGTGCTCTGCAGGGCGAAGATGGTGGAGCGGATCTGCCGGATGGTCTCGTCCAGGTCGTCGACGGCGCGCTGGACGCGTTCGGCGGACTGCGGGTCGGTGATTCGGCGGGCCGTGCCCATCAGGGACATGGCCGTGGCGAACAGCCGTTGGATGATGACGTCGTGGAGATCGCGGGCGATCCGGTCGCGGTCCTCCAGCACCACCAGCCGCTCGGTGTCGCGGCGGGCGTCGGCCAGCTCCATGGCCACCGCGGCGTGCCCGGCGAAGGCGTGCAGCATCTGAACGGTCGACGGCGTGAACCGGGACCGCCCGCTCTGCCGCCCCAGCAGCAGAAGCCCGCGCACCTGCTGCGGCACGCCCAGCGGGATGAACGCGGCCGGCCCGATCCCCGTTTTGGACAGCAGCGGCGTCGGGATGGACGAGTTGTCCACCGATTCGACGACCATCGGAACACCGCCTCGGTACGCGCGCCCGGACAGGGTGCCGTCCACGGGGACCCGCCGGCCGCGGACCATATCGGCGTGGCTGCCGTCCACGACCTCGGTGACGAGTTCGCTCTCGCCGGAGGGGACGGCGATGGCCGCGATGTCGGCCTCGGCCATCACCCGCGCACGGTGGGCCAGCAGTTCGAGCACGGTGCCGGTGTCCTCGCCCGACAGCAGGCGCGTGGTGACCTCGTCAGAGGCGTCCAGCCAGGTCTCCCGGCGGCGCGTCTCCTCGAACAGCCGGGCGTTCTCGATCGCGACGCCCGCCGCGGTGGCGAGGGCCATCACGACGGCCTCGTCGTCCTCGTCGAAGTCGAACCCGTTGGTTTTCTGGGTGAGGTAGAGGTTGCCGAAGACCTCCCCGTGCACCCGGATCGGTACCCCGAGGAAGCTGTGCATCGGCGGATGGCCCTCAGGGAAGCCGTGCGACTCGGGGTGCGAGCTCAGTTCGCTCAGCCTGAGCGTGTGCGGCTCCTTGATGAGCAGGCCGAGCAGGCCCTCGCCGCGCGGCCAGTGCGCGATGTGCGCTATCTCCTCTTCGGAGATGCCGACAGGAACGAACTGGGTGAGCTCCCCCGCCTCCCCGACCACGCCCAGTGCGCCGTAGCGCGCGTCGACGAGATCAGCGGACAGCTCCACGATGCGGTGCAGCATGGTCTCCAGGTCCAGACCGCTGCCGATCGAGACGACGGCCTCCAGCAGTGTGTGGGTCCGATCGCGCGCCGCCACGACCTGGTTGAGGCGGGACTGCAGCTCTCCGAGGAGGTCGTCGAGCCGCATATGGGGAAGAAGGAGCTCCGCCTCCATTCCGGGATCCGGTCTGCGGCCCATGGGTAGCCACCCCTCCCAGGCTTCGGTGCCGTCGTCTCATCGTTACCCGGTGGAGCGGCCCACGTCCAGAGCACCATGGGTGGCGCACGTCTCCGCAGTTCAGGAAGAGGTGCTGTGTTATCGGGGCGGCGGGTCCGCCCGGATGGCCGGTGTCGCTGTGCTGCCGCGACCGGTCCTGCTCAGGGGTCGGCCGCGGTCTTCGCGCGGGGACTCTCGGCCCGTGACCGCTGCAGTGAGCGCGATCCCGGAATCGGGGAATGCCGGTCCCCGGGCGGCGGCGCGTGGACGGCCGGGCTCGGGATCTCCCGGTCCAGTTCGGCCAGACCGTCCAGCTCGGCCAGGTCGGTGACGACGATGTCGGCGCCGTGCTGGTAGAGGCCGTCGGTCCGGCCGGTGCGCTCCACCCCGATGACGAAGGCGAAACCGCCGCGGCGTGCGGCCTCGACCCCCGCGGATGTGCTCTCGATCACAGTGCAGTGGTCCGGGTCGGTCCCCATGCGCCGTGCGGCCTCCCGGAAGAGGCCCGGCGCGGGAAGCCCCAGGTGAGCGGTGTCCAGTGCGTGGTCGACGGCCGTGTCGAAGAGGTCGTCGACGCCGGCCGCACGCAACTCGGCTGTGCAGTCCCGGTTCGGGGATACGGCCGCCACGGCGGTGCCGTGCCGCCGCAACTGGTGGACCAGCCTCATGGTGAAGGGGAACTGCGCCACTCCGTAGCGCCGGAGCTGTTCGAGGAAGTAGCGCTCCTTGCGGTCGGCCAGGCCGGTGACCGACGCGGCGTGGGGAGCGTCTCCGGGCGGCTCCTCCGGCAGTGTGATTCCCCGGGAACCGAGGAAGGAGCGGATCCCGTCGCCGTGGGAGCGGCCGTTCACGTAGCACAGGTAGTCGAGGGTCAGGTCGAAGGGGTGGAACAGCTCCAGGTGCCGGCGGCTTCGTTCGCGCAGGAAGGCGTCGAACGTGCGTTTCCACGCGGCGGCGTGCAGAGAGGCGCTTTTCGTGACCACGCCGTCGGTGGCGAAGACGACACCGGAGAGTTCTGCCAAGGCGACCATGACCAGTCATCTTTCTGTATCGATGCTTCTATTTCACCCGCTCCCGCTTTCCGGGGTGAGGGCCGGATGTCCCCCGCGCTCGGGCCGTTGGCCTCTGCCCGGTGGTGAGGGAGCGGCGGGGGCGGGTGGCGAGTGCGGCGCTCCCGGGCCCGGAGATCGGGCCCGGTCGCCGACGTTCCCCCGGTTACCGTGTCGCTCCGTTGCGCAGGCGGCGCCCGGTCACCCCGCTCGGCGTGATCCGGACGTAGCGTCGCGCGCATCGCCGGTCCATGAGTGGACGTGTGCCACGGCGGCGAGGGCTTCCACCTCTCGCGGGTCGCGCACCTGCCGGGCCTGCCCTTTCACCAGCACACTCCAGCCCTGGCGCATGACACCGTCCACCCGGTCCACCTGGGAGCTCACGTAGCAGACGGCGTGGCCGGTGACGGTGCCGCGCGGTGCGGTGCGGAACACGATGTCGTCGTCGATGACGAGGAAGTCCAGTGTCAGCACGGTGGGGCTGGTGGCGTTCTCGGCGGAGAAGGCGATGCGGCCCACGCCTCCCGGCTTGATGAGGGCCATGCTCTGTTCGGTGTCCAGGATCTCCAGGGGCGGTTGGCGAACGACGGTGCGCGCACCTTCCGGCGGGAGTCCGGTGTCCGCGCCGAGCAGCGTCATGGGCGAGGTCTCCAGGGCTCGGGCCAGCCGCTCCAGGGCTGCGCGGCTGAGATTGGGCGGGTGCTGCTCCAGGTAGGAGATGTAGCTGGGCGCCATGCCGGCCCGGCGGGCGACCTCCTTGATCGAGAGGGAGAGCTCGCCGCGGCGGTGCGCCGCCCGACGCCCCAGGTCCCACCTGGAAGCGTCGATCGGAGCGTGCTCGTGTATGGCGCTCATCGCTCACCTTGCTGTGCTGTCGGGTCAGGGATAGGGAGGCGGCTCCGCTTCCCCCCTTCCAGCAAGTCTCAATACGAGGTCAAGCCCAGGCAATGAGTCAATGGCCCTCAGACGTAGGGACGGAAGTCCCAGCAGGTCTGGCGGTCGCCGCCCAGGGGGCGGTGTGCCGTATGCCTCAGCGGTCCCGACGGAGGGTTGACCTCAACTTTTGTTGAGGTTACAGACTGGCTGTGCACGTTCCATCACCCTAGGGAGGCTCCCAATGGCTGGTCGGGAGAACGCACGGCTCTCCAGCGGCGGCGCTGAGAACGGAGCCCCGGGCGCCGGCACCCTTAGAAACGCGGAGGCGGTGAAGCGGCCGGGGTTGAACTGGTGGCAGGCCGGCGGCATGGCAGTGGCGGCCGCCGCGCTCGTCAACCTCGCCATCCTCTTCGCCGGACAGATGGCGGGCGCGTCGTTCCGCTACACGGACGCCGGCGAGCTGCACGAGGTGACCGCCGGAGGAGTGCTCGGCTCGACGGCCATCCCGCTGGTGGCCGGATTCGCCGCGGCGGTGCTGCTGGCCCGCTTCTGGATCGGTTTCCTCCGGTTGGCGCAGGTCATCGGTGGAGGGCTCGCGCTGCTCACGGTCGCGGGCCCCTTCCTGACTGACACAGACGGAGGGACCCGGGTCGCGCTCGCGCTCATGCACGTGGTGGTGGCCGCTGCCGTCGTCTGGAGCCTCGAAGCGGTCCGCCGTCGCCGGACCGCCTAGCACGGCGATGAGGCGGTCCGGCGTCCTCACGCGGCGAGATACCGGGCGGAACGGCCGCGCCGGACGTATCCGGGCCCATTCCGCCCGACGCCGTTCCGCCGTCGCCCGCCCGCGTGGCGCCGCGACGGATCAGTACTGTACTACTACCGTGAGTGACGACATTGACGCTCCCGTTCCGGGTGCCGGGCATACCGCCGGCCTACCGGTCACCCCGTCCATCCGTGACTGTTGAGGGTTCGCGCGTGCACGAAATGGCCGTCACCCAGAGCATCGTCGACGCCGTGTGCGAACGGCTCGACGGCGCCCGGGTGCGCGTGCTCGCGCTTGAGATCGGAACGCTCTCCGGGGTCGTTCCGGACGCCGTCCGCTTCTGCTTCGACCTCGCCGCCGAAGGCACCCCGCTGGCCGGTGCGCGACTGGAGATCGCCGAACCGCCCGGCCTGGCCCGCTGCCGTGTGTGCGAGGCGGAGTTCCGGCTGGACGACCTGATCGCGCTGTGCCCTTGCGGCAGCGCCGACGTCGGGATCATCAGCGGCCGGGAGCTGCGTATCCGATCGATGGAGGTACTGTAAACATGTGCGCCACGTGCGGCTGTTCCGATCCCGCCGGAACGCGTATCACCCAGGTGACGGCGGATACGGCCGCGGCCCCGCACCTCCACGACCACGGCCATGGGAACGGCCACGGCGCGGGACAGGCCGGCACCGCCGACGAGGACACCGGGGAAACCCGCACCGTCCTCCTCGAACAGCAGGTGCTGGCCAGGAACGACCGGCTCGCCGGCGCCAACCGGGAGTGGCTGGGCACCCGCGGCGTCCTGGCGGTCAACCTCATGAGCTCGCCCGGATCGGGCAAGACCACCCTGTTGGAACGCACCATCCGCGAGCTCGCCGGCCGGCCGCCCGTATCGGTCGTCGAGGGCGATCAGGAATCGCTGATCGACGCCCAGCGCGTCCGCGGGACCGGGTGCGCGGCCGTGCAGATCAACACCGGTGCCGGCTGCCACCTGGACGCCGGGATGCTCGGCTCGGCGCTGCGCGAACTCGATCCCCCGCCGCGCTCCGTGGTCCTCATCGAGAACGTCGGCAACCTGGTCTGCCCGGCCCTGTTCGACCTCGGGGAGGCGCACCGGGTCGTGATCATGTCGGTCACCGAGGGCGCGGACAAGCCGCTGAAGTACCCGCACATGTTCGCCGCCGCCGACCTCGTGCTGCTGAACAAGGTCGATCTGCTGCCCCACCTGGACTTCGACCCCGGTTTCTTCGAGTCGAGCGTCCGCCGCGCCAACCCGCGGGCAGAGGTGCTCCGGGTCTCGGCGACCGGGGGTGAGGGGATCGGTATCTGGTGCGAGTGGCTGCGCGACCGTGTCACCGCCGGGCCCGGAGAGCGGGGCCCGGCCCGGCGGGATAGCGGCGCCGCGGACGGCGTGGCCCGCTAGCAGATACGCGGCAGCGGGTCGCCGATCATCACGTCCACGATCCGCGTGCCGCCGAACTCGGTCCTGAGCAGCACCAGCGCCGGCGGATCGTCCTTGACGGCGCCGATGGCGGCGGCGTCCCGGCCGAGCGGGTGGGCGCGCATCGCCTCCAGGGCCTGCTCGGCCTCGGAGCCGTCCACCACGGCCACAAGGCGGCCCTCGCACGCCATGTACAACGGGTCGATGCCGAGGATCTCGCCCGCGCCGCGCACCTCGTCCCGCACCGGGACGGCGTTCTCGTCCAGCACGACCGCGGTCTCGGAGGCCGCGGCCACCTCGTTCAGGACCGTCGCCATGCCGCCGCGGGTGGCGTCACGCAGGCAGCGGACGCCGTCGGTGCTGTCGAGTAGGGCGCGCACCAGGCCGTGCAACGGCGCGGTGTCGGAGATGATGTCGGACTCGATGTCCAGCTCGCCTCGGGACAGCATGATCGTCATGCCGTGGTCGCCGATCGGGCCGGAGACGAGGACGGTGTCCCCGGGGCGCACCTGGCCGGGCCCCAGTGTCAGGCCGTGCTCGACGATGCCGACCCCCGAGGTGTTGATGTAGCAGCCGTCCCCCTTGCCCCGCTCGACGACCTTGGTGTCGCCGGTCACGATCTGCACGCCGGCGCGCTGCGCCGCCTCGGCCATGGAGGCGGTGACCCGGGCCAGGTCCTCGACGCGGAACCCCTCCTCCAGGATGAAACCCGCGGAGAGGTACATCGGCCGCGCCCCGGACACGGCGAGGTCGTTGACGGTGCCGTTGACGGCGAGGTCGCCGATGTCGCCGCCGGGGAAGAACAAGGGGGAGACCACGAAGGAGTCCGTGGTCAGGGCCAGGTGCTCCGTTCCGGCGGGAACCCCGGCGGCGTCGTCGAGCCGTTCCAGCGCCGGGTTGCGGAAGGCCTCCAGGAACATGGCCTGGACGAGTGTGCCGGTGGCCTTGCCGCCCGCCCCGTGGGCCAGGGTGATCCGCTCGTCCTTGACCTTGGGCTTGCGCCGCCGCGCGCGGTCGATGCGGTCCAGTACCTGCTGCTCGCGGTCGCCGGTCCGGCCGCCGCCGGCGTGCGGGTCGGCGGCCGCGTGCTCGGCGACGGCCTGCTCCGCCCACTCCGCGGAGCGCTGCGGTGTACTCATGCGCGGGTCGCCTCCTTCACGCGGCTCCGCTCGAAACGGCCGTAGTTGTAGTAGGCGGCGCACGCCCCCTCCGAGGAGACCATGCAGGTGCCGATGGGTGTCTCGGGTGTGCACGCGGTCCCGAAGACCTTGCACTCCCAGGGTTTGAGCACGCCCTTGAGCACCTCCCCGCACTGGCAGGCCTTGGGGTCCGCCACCCGGACGCCGGGCAGCTCGAAGAGGCGTTCGGCGTCGAACCGCGCGTAGTCGTCCCGCAGGCGCAGCGCCGAGTGCGAGATGAAGCCCAGCCCGCGCCATTCGAAGTAGGGACGCAGTTCCATGACGTCGCTGATCGCGCGCAGCGCCGCCTGGTTGCCGTCCCACGGGACCACCCGGCTGTACTGGTTCTCCACCTCGGAACGGCCGTCGGTGAGCTGCCGGAGCAGCATGTAGATGGACTGCAGGATGTCCAGCGGTTCGAACCCGGCGACCACCAGGGGCTTGCCGTAGTCCTCGGCGATGAACCCGTACGGCCGGCAGCCGATGACCGTCGACACGTGTCCGGGGCCGATGAACCCGTCGAGGCGCAGGTCCGGCGAGTCCAGAACGGCCTTGATCGCCGGGATGACCGTCACGTGGTTGTCGAAGACCGAGAAGTTCTCCACCTCGTCGACCGCGGCGCGCAGCACGGTCATGGCGGTGGACGGCGCGGTGGTCTCGAAGCCGATCGCCATGAACACCACGTGCTTGCCGGGGTTCCCCTTGGCGAGCTTGAGAGCGTCGAGCGGCGAGTACACCATCCTGATGTCGGTGTTGTCGGCGTTGGAGTCGATGAAGGACCTCGTGCTCCCGGGGACCCGCATCATGTCCCCGAACGAGGTCATCACGACGTCGGGCTGCTGCGCGATGTGGATCGCGTCGTCGACGCGCCCCATCGGGATGACGCAGACGGGGCATCCCGGCCCGTGCACAAGCTGGATGTTCTCCGGTAGGTAGTCCTCCAGGCCGTGCTTGTAGATGGTGTGCGTGTGCCCCCCGCAGACCTCCATGAACTTGTAGTGCCGCCCCGGTTCGCACAGATCGGTGATCTTGGCCGCGAGAGCCTGCGCCCGGTCCGCGTCGCGGTACTCGTCGACGAACCGCATTGTCCCCCCTTCTTCGCCGTGCCCCGGCGTGTCACTCGATCTGCGATCGGCGGAGCGCGTCGAGCTCGTCCTCGTAGTCCTGGCCGATGGTCTTCAGGAAGTCGAGCGCGGCCTGCGCCTCCTCCTCGTCGATCTTGGACAGCGCGAAACCGACGTGGATGAGGATCCAGTCCCCGGGCCGTACGTCCTCCTCCTCCAGCAGGGCGATGTTGATGGACCGCCGGACTCCGCTGACATCGACCTTGGCGAGATCCGGTTGTTCGGTGTTAAGTTCGATCACCTCACCGGGGATCCCCAGGCACATCCGCTACATCCTCCGAATCTTGATGTAGCGCTTCATGTCGGGAAGCAGCAGGAGGACGAGGAGCCCGAGTCCTCCCAGCGACAGTGCGATGAGCAGCCAGCCCCACCACTTCATGAGTGTCCTTTCGGTTCTTTCGACGTCACCAGTTCCCAGACCATGCGCGCCGCGTCCTCGACCGCGTTCGACACCGGTTCGCTCAGGCCCATGCGTTCCTCCACGCACTCGGGTTCGCACCCCACGACGTGGATCGTGCCGACCCTGCCCCCCAGCGAGGTGAGCAGGGCGAAGACGGTGTCCGGAGTCAGGTCGTGCGCGTCCATGAGGGGGCCCGGGCCGTTCGGATCAGGGGCGGACACGTCCTCGGGGCCGACCTCGATCATGTAGAGCGTTCCGGGCATGCCGCCGCGCGGCGTCGCGTCGATCATGACGAGCGCGTCGTAGCCGTCGAGCAGCTCGTAGGCGAGATGGACCCCGCGGATCCCGAAGTCCTCGGCGCGGACGCCGTCGGGCAGCGGCCGGTCGGCCAGCCGCCGTACGACCTCGACCCCGAACGCGTCGTCACCCAGGAAGATGTTGCCGACTCCGGCGATGAGAGTGCGTGCCGTCATGATCCGTCTCGGTGCAGTTCGACCTCTTCGGGGGTGAAGTACAGGTACCGGCCGTGCCACTGGTGCAGATCGACGCCGAGGTCGTCGTCGAGCGTGACCGCGAGGTAGCGCTCGCCGTCCACGTCGAAGAAGACCCCCGCGACGGTGGCGATCCGGTCCCGCAGGAACATGTCCTGGGCGTCGGCGCGGCGCTGCCCCGGGCACAGCCGGACGCGGCTGCCCTTGGCCGCGGTCCCGCCCGATACGGCCACCGTGTCGGTGTCCGGGCACACCGCCGCGTCCTGGCCGGGATCCCACCAGGGGGCATCAGGCGGTTCGGCGGGCACCGGAGCCGTCCGCCCGGTGGCCTCGTCGAGGTAGCGCAGCGCACCGTGCAGCCGGTCCAGGACCTCCGGCGGCATCGTGTCGGCGCCGTTGATGATGTGCGCCGCTCGCGGGTCGGTGGCCCGGGCCTCCGCTTTCTCCGCGTCGGTGAGCGCCATGGTGCGCAGGGTGAGGATCTCGTCGATCTCGGTGGCGTCGCACAGGTCGGCCGGGCTCTCCGCGGCCACCCGCGGGTAGTCGTAGAGGATGATCGGGGAGGAGAGCATCAGGTCGCGGCTGCCGGGTTCCCCGATGAGCACCGGCCACGTGTGCCGGTTCCGGCAGGAGGCGACGGCGGCCGCGGCCCACTCCGGCGGCTCCAGCAGGGAGACGAACGCACCGCAGCCGACACGCAGCAGCGTGTGCGCCGACGCCATCGAGAGGCGCAGCATCTCCTCGCGGGATGCGGCCGGATCGTTGCCGCGGGTGTGGTTCTCCACCCGGATCGTCGCCTTGACCAGTCCTCGGGGTTCCGCGGACCGTTCCCACGCGACCGTGATCAGCCCGTCGAGTTCGGCGCTGCGGACGGTGGCGCCCTCGTGGATCTCCGCATCGCCGGCCACCGCGAACGGGATCTCTCGGGTGCCCGAATCGCCCTCCAGCGCAACGCCGGCGTCCACCTCCTGGAGGACGCCCTCGTCCCAGTCCGGCGGCCCCGCGTCGGCGCCGTCGCCGACCCGTGCGGTCGGTACGCGCGAGCGCACGTGCATGAACCGCAGCCGGAGGTCGAGTACCGGGGCCGTTCCGGCTTCGATCAGGCATTCGGTGCGGGCGAAGGCCGGTTCCCCCGTCGCCACCCCCGGTGGTGCGATCACGCCGAACTGCCACCGGAGCCGGTTCTTCACGGCCGAGGCCCGGTAGGGGTAGAGCACGTAGCCTTCGAAGAGGATCGCGTCGGCCACCTGGCGTGCCTTCTCGAAAGTCATCGCGCCTCCCCGGCCTTGTCCAGTAGCAGCCTTACCGCCTCGTCCCAGGTGGGCAGGGCGCTGCGTGATTTGAACGCCTGGAGGGCGTCGATGCTCTCGCGGCGCATCCGGATCCAGCCCTCGGTGGGGAAGTAGTGGTCCATCATCTCCCGCCACACGCGCACCGGGAGCCGGTAGGCGGCCTCGCGGTCCCACGGCACCTGGTCGACGGCGAAGCCTGCGGCGCCTTGCGGAACACGGTGCCGCTGAACAGCAGTTCCAGTGGGATCTCGCCGTCCCGCAGGCCGTGCAGGTACTTGGTCGAGGCCACCTCGAAGTCGTAGGTGAAGGGGACGGGCAGGTTCGCCTCGGTCTCCCCCTGGAAAGGCGGAACGACCAGCGGCACCTGGGCGAGCTGCAGCGGCCGCAGCGTCTGGCCCCACCTGCCGGGCTCGCCGTACAGGTCGCGCAGGTTCTCGGCCTCGGTGTCGGAGTAGCCGCGTTGCCGCGGCTGGATCCTGATCTGGCACTGCAGCATGATGCTGTGGATGGCCTGGCCGGTCGCCTCCGCGACGTGCAGCCTCAGGTTGAGGGTGGGTGCGGCCGCGTAGCGTTCGACCTCGGCCCCGGCGCACTCGAAGCCGAGTTCCGTCATCGCCGTACCCCCCGTGCTCCGATACCGACACTCCGGCAGCGCTCCCGGAGGTCGGCGAAGAAGCCGTTGATGGCGGTCCACGCCTCCTCGCCGCCGTCGAATCCCTTCCAGCGCATCCGCACCAGGCCGACGAGCCGGTAACAGGCGTCGACCGGGAGCAGGAAGCACTCGAACGCGTCCTCGCGCCGGTGCAGCAGCAGTGCCTCGACGTCGTCGGCCAGGTCGGCGAAAGCCGGATTGAGATCGAGGATCCCGGCCGCCGTGTCGAGGGGCAGCGTGGACTCGGTCGCTCCGGCGGGGCTGGGGTAGAGGGCGACGGTGCGCCCCTGATCGGAGTTGCGGAGGAAGAAGACCATGCGCACGGGGATCTGCAACGCGTCCCACTGCGCGTCGGAGATCGGGAACCCCGGGTCGTGCAGGTAGCGCTCCGGGACCGAGAGGTAGCGGCCGCCGGCCGCCCCTTTCGTGGTGAACAGCAGGTGGCAGGCCCGGCAGGCGCACAGGACGCTCCGGTGGTCGAGGTCGGCGACGTGGGAATGCGATTCGTGCAGCGGTTCGGCGCACATCTCGCACTGTTCGCCGGGCACCGGCGACGGCCCGCGCTTCAGGAAGCGGCGCAGCCCCGCCGGCTCCGGTGGCTTCTCGACGGGGCTGCTCACGCCCTCTCCTTCCCGGGTTCCTCGCCCGCTGCTCCCGGCCGGTCCAGTTCCGCGGGCACCGTGCAGGCCATCGCGTGCTCGGGCGGACGGTGGCGCAGGCTGTCCAGCGGGATGAAGCCGGAGTCGGCCGGCTCCGGCTCGGTCATGCCCTCGACCCGGACCTCTTCGATCTCCGGTGCGGATTCGGCGATCACCCGTTCGATGGAGCCTTAACGGTCACTATCGAGGACGGGCAGCCGTCGCAGTTGCCCTGGAGCCGCAGCAGGGCGACACCGTGATCGACGCTGACGAGTTCGACGTCGCCCGAGTGTGAGCCCAGGTAGGGGCGGACCCGCTCCAGCGCCTGCTGGACGCGCGCGGTCGTGTCCAACGGGTGCAGGTCGTGCAGGATGAGCAGGCTGGAGACCAGGTCGTCGCCGAGCAGGCGCTCCAGCGGCGGTTCCTCGCCGCTCCCGGCGGCGGACTCCGGCCCGATGCGGTCCACGATGCGCCCGAGTGCGGTGCCGTAGAGTTCCACGAGCAGCCGGATCGCCTCCTCTGCCCGCTGGTGTACGCCCGGGTCCGACCCGGCCAGCTCGTCCAGGAGCTGCTCCACGCGCTCACTGGTCCGGACCAGTGAGCTGTCGGTGTCGGTTGTCATGCCGCCCCTTCCTCGGATCCGGCCGTTCTCACGTGCTGCCGCCGAACGCGGTCGGTGTGTGCTGGGCCCGCACCGTCCTGCCGTTGCCCACGTACATGTGGACCCCGCAGCAGGCACGGGTCGAAGCTGCGCACGGTGCGCATGATGTCGATCCCCTTGAACTCGTCGGGCGAGTTCTCCTCGAAGATCGGGGTGTTCTGCACGGCGTCCTCGTACGGGCCCGGTGTCCCGTAGCTGTCCCGGACGCTGGCGTTCCACGGCGTCGGCGGGTACGGGTGATAGTTGGCGATCTTGCCGTCGCGGATCACCATGTGGTGCGAGAGCACGCCGCGGACGGCTTCATGGAACCCGACGCTGATCGCCTCGTCGGGCACCGTGAACGGCCGCCAGGTCTGGGTGCGGCCGGCGTGCACCTCCTCCAGGCCCTTCTCGGCGAAGTGGATCGCCGCGGCGGCCGCGTAGGCCTGGAAGTAGGTCCGGGCGCGGTTGCGTTCCAGCGCGTTGCTCCACTTCGGGATCTTCCACTCGAACGTCTTCTCGCCGAGCGTCGCGGTGCGCGGCAGGTTGATCTTCACGCTGCTGCCCGTCGCCTGGACGTAGCCGCCGATGTCGACCAGTCCGGACAGCGCGGTCGACCAGAGCCGGGCGATGGGACCGCCCCCGGTGTCGAGCGGGAGGTGGTCGGTGCCGTCGAACCAGCGCGGCGACATCACCCAGCTGTACTTGTCGTCGAAGTCGCGCTTCTGCGGGTGCGGGATGGTGTGCTGGTTCCACGGGTGGCGGTGGTCGACCGGGTTGCCGAGCGGGTCGTGGGTCACGAACTTCTCGTGGTCGGTCCAGTCGTCGTAGTAGGAACTGCCCAGCAGGATGCGGATGCCCAGGTTGATGTCGACGAGATCGTTGGTCACGAGGTTGCCGTCGACGATCACACCCGGGGTCACATACATCTGGCGACCCCAGTGCGACATGTTCTCGTACCGGTAGTCGCAGTGGTAGGGATTGTTCAGTGATCCCCAGCAGCCCAGCAGGATCCGGCGCCGGCCCACCTGCTCGTAGCCGGGCAGGGCCTCGTAGAAGAAGTCGAAGAGGTCGTCGTGCAACGGGACGACCCGCTTCATGTACTCCACATAGCGCATCAACCGGGTGAGGTAGTCGGTGAACAGCTGCACCGTCGGGTAGGTCCCGACCCCGCCCGGGTAGAGCGTGGACGGGTGGACATGCCGCCCCTCCATGAGGCAGAACATCTCCCGGGTCAGCCGGCTCTGCTGCAGGGCCTCCCGGTAGAACTCGCCCTCCATCGGGTTCAGGGCCCGCATGATGTCGGCGATGGTCCGGTAGCCGTGCTCGCCGGCATGCGGCGCCTCGGTCCGTTCGGCCAGCTCCAGGACCCCGGGGTTGGTCTCGCGGACCATGCGTTCGCAGTAGTCCACGCCAACGAGGTTCTCCTGGTAGATGTTGTGGTCGAACATGAACTCGGCGGCCTCGCCGAGGTTCATGATCCACTCGCCGATCGGGGGCGTCTGCACGCCGAACGCCATGTTCTGCGCGTAGACCGAGCAGGCGGCGTGGTTGTCACCGCAGATCCCGCAGATGCGGCTGGTGATGAAGTGGGCGTCGCGGGGATCCTTGTCCTTCATGAAGATGCTGTATCCCCGGAAGATCGACGACGTGCTGTGGCACTCGGCCACTTCCTTCTGCTTGAAGTCGATCTTGGTGTAGATGCCCAGGCTGCCCACGATCCGCGTGATCGGATCCCAGGACATGTCGACCAGGTTGTCACCGGGTGTGCGCCCGGAGCGCTTCCGTGCGGGCTCGGTTGCCGTCATCTCGCTGTGCCCTTCGTCAACGACGCTGCGGATTTCTCGTGAGCGGGAACGTGGTCACCACGGAGGCCGGTAGCCGGTGGTGATCCGGGGGCCGGGATGGCGCCACTTCGGTTCCTGGTCGACCGTCTTCTGGGTGATGCCGCGCAGCCTGCGGATGGCTCCGCCGTATGGCTTGCTGAACGCGGAGGAGACCCTGCTGCCCGGGGGTTCGTCCATGAACGGCATGAACTTGTCCGGGAAACCGGGCATGGTGCAGGCGATGCAGATGCCGCCCACGTTCGGGCATCCGCCGATGCCGCCCATCCAGCCGCGTTTGGTCACGTTGCATTTCACGACCGGCCCCCAGCAGCCGATCTTCACCAGACACTCCGGCGAGCCGTACTCGTGGGTGAACTGGCCCTGCTCGTAGAACCCGCCGCGGTCGCAGCCCTCGTGCACGGTGTAGCCGAACAGCCAGGTCGGGCGCAGCCCTTCGTCCAGCGGGATCATCGGGGCGTTCCCCTGGAGCTGGTAGAGCAGGTACAGCAGGGTCTCGGAGAAGTTGTCCGGTTGTGTCGGGCAGCCGGGGATGTTCACGATCGGCAGGCCCGCCTTGGACTTCCAGTCCCAGCCGAGGTAGTCGGCCACTCCCATGGCGCCTGTGGGATTGCCGGCCATCGCGTGGATGCCGCCGTAGGTGGCGCAGGTGCCGGCGGCCACGAGGGCGGTCGCCTTAGGGGCGAGCCGGTCGAGCCACTCGCTGGTGGTGATGGGCTGGCCGGTCTGCGGATCGTTGCCGAAACCGCACCAGTAGCCCTCATCCTTCAGCCGTTCGTTGGGAATCGAGCCCTCGACGACAAGGACGAACGGGTCGAGCTCTCCCCGTTCGCCTTTGAAGAACCACTCGATGAAGGTGTCGGCCCCTTGGACGGGGCCGGAGTCCCAGTCGATGAGCGGCCAGTGCACCTGGACCTTCGGCAGCCCCGGCAGAGCGCCCATGACGATCTCCTCGATACTGGGCTGGCTCGCCGCGGTGAGCGCCACGGAGTCGCCGTCGCAGCTCAGGCCGGCGTTGATCCACAGGATGTGGACGACGGATTCTTCCTGCTCGGTCTGTGCGGTGGTCATTGCGTTCCTCCTTGGGCGTCACTGCTCGCCGCGGCGCTCTCCCCGGAGAGCGAATGGACGTGCAGGGAGCGCGATACCAGCTCCCACAGCACGTGGTAGAGGGTCGTCTGGGCCTCCTGGATGCGGTGCACCGAGGCGGAGGGGACGGCGAAGAGGTGGTCCAGGGTGTCCAGCTCGCCCAGCCTGCCGCCCTTGTAGCCGGCCAGGCCGATGGTGAGCATGCCCAGGCGGCCGGCGTATTCCAGGGCGCGCACGACGTTCTCCGATCCGCCGCTGGTGGACAGGCCGAACGCGATGTCGCTACCGGTGCCGAACGCGGCGATCTGCCGGGAGAACACCACCTCGAAGCCGACGTCGTTGGACAGTGCTGTGAGCACGGCGACGTCTCCGGTGAGGGAGAGCGCCGGCAGCGGCTCGCCCCTGGGCGGGTGCAGGAACGTGGTGGCCACATCGACCGCGTCGGTGCTGCTGCCGCCGTTGCCGAACGTGAGGAGCCGGGCCCCGGCCAGGAACCTGTCGACCATGGCGAGGGCGCAGCGGGCCAGGTCGTCGCGGTACTCCGCGAGGAGGCCGCGCCGCAGCTCCGTGATCTCCCGCGCCTTTTCCGCCGTCGAGCGCCGTACCTCGGCCATGATGCCGGCGTCGATGTCGCCCGCCGAGTCGGAGTAGAGGAACGGGTACAGCCCCGACAACGGCTGTCTCGACGGCCGTGACTGCGGGGCGTCGTCGTTACCGCCGCTCATCGCCGGGTACCTCCTGGACGCGTGAGATGGCCTCCTTGGCGTGCACGAGGACCAGATCTCCCGCGCCCGCGTCGACCAGTGCGACGCTGATCTCCTCGGTGCCGGCTCCGGTGTCGGCCAGGGCCAGACCGTCACCGAGAAGGCGCTGGATGCGCACGGGGATGGCCTGGTCGGAGCAGGTGAGGCAGACGTCCTCGTGGCAGTCGGGCGCGGTCTGCGGCGGTTCGGCGGCCTTGGGTCCGGACTGGTCGGGCCTCACGCGCTCACCTCCCGGTCGAGCGCGTCGGGCTGCTCGAAGAACACGTGCACCAGTTCCCAGAGAATGTGGTAGACGGTGACGTGCATTTCCTTGACGACCACCGGGTCGTCGGCGTGTGCCATCAGTACGTGATCCACCGACGGCCGTTCGAGGACGTCCCCGCCGTCCGCGCCGGCGAGCGCGACCGTTAGCAGCCCCATCTCCTTGGCGGTGTCCAGGGCGCGCACGACATTGGAGCAGCGTCCGTCGGGAGTGACGCCCAGAGCGATGTCGCGGGAGGCGGCGAGATGGCGCAGCTGGTGGGCGAAGACGGCGGAGAATCCCTCACTGCGCGCGATATCGGTGATCGTGGCGACATCATTGTTCAGGGAGAGCGCAGGGAGGGCGCGTTTCCCGACGACGACCGGATGGACGAATTCGACCGCGACGTGGTTGGCGTCGCGCCCGCACCGCCATTGCCGAAGACAATGATCTTGCCACCGCGGTGAAATCTGACGGCCATATCGCGACAGGTATCGGCGATTTTTTCGGCGTCCTCGGAGATCCGCTCTCCCGCTTCCTCGCGGGCGGCGAGCGAGTCGCCGACGCCCGCCTGGATCTCGGCCAAGCGGTTCATTGGTATTCCCCCTGTTCGGACCGCGATCTACGCGGTGGCCGGGATCTCGCGTCGTCCCCTTTCGTCCAGTTTCCGAGAAAGAGGGGACCGTGATCCTGCGCATGGGGTGCGCAGCCGTCGACCCGTCCCCGCCGCGCGAGCGCGCACCCGCCTTTCGGGAAGGGCGAACGAACCCGCTGTGGAAACGGAAACGCGACGACGATAAGCCGGCCGATGCCCGCGGCGCCACGGCGACGCGCCAGTGGATTGATATTGGCGGTGGAATTTCGCGTCCGAGGCGGGTGACCCGGCCTTTAATCAGGTAAACGGACGTAAAAGAATATGTCCGGGATCCGCGTGTAACAGCTGTGCTGTAGTGCGCTTTCAGTAGCGTGGTTCGGCCTGATCCGGACTCGGTTGCGGAGTTCGCGGAACTTGATCAAGGGATTACTTGTCTTGGTGTTTGCGCGGTGTCGGCGCCGATTTCCGTGCGCGCCACGGGGCCTGTTGGAGGGGGATATCGGGATATGCAGGAGGAGGACACCACCCTGCGCTGCAGACTGCGCGTGGAGGGGATCGTTCAGGGAGTGGGCTTTCGCCCCTTTGTCTACGCGCTCGCCACGCGGTACCGGCTCACCGGCCAGGTCGGCAATGACACCCAGGGTGTCTACGTCGAGGTCCAAGGGGCGCCGGAGCGCGTCGCCGGGTTCCGGGCGGACCTCGTGTCGCAGGCGCCGCCACTCGCGGTCGTCGAGCGTGTCAAGGCCGAGACCATCGCCTGCCGCTCGGACAACGGGTTCCGCATCGCGAGCACCGATTCCGCCGGCCGGCGCCGGATACTGGTTCCGCCCGACACTGCGACCTGCGACGACTGCCTGCGCGAACTCTTCGACCCGGCCGACCGCCGCTTCCGGTACCCGTTCACGAACTGCACCAACTGCGGGCCGCGGCTGACGATCATCACCGGCGTCCCCTATGACCGCCGGGCGACCACCATGGCGGGGTTCGCCATGTGCCCGGACTGCTCAGCGGAGTACCACGACCCGGACGACCGGCGCTTCCACGCGCAGCCCGTCTGCTGCCCGGAGTGCGGGCCGCGGGCGCGGCTGATGGATTCGGACGGCGCGGAGGCCGCCGGTGAGGACCCGGTCGAAGAGGCGGCGCGCCTGCTGCGTACCGGGCACATCGTCGCGGTCAAAGGGCTGGGCGGCTACCATCTCGCGGTCGACGCGGAGTCCGAGGCGGCGGTGCGGGAGCTGCGCGCGCGCAAGGACCGCGAGGGCAAGCCGTTCGCCGTCATGGTGTCCTCGCTGGAGGCGGCGGACGAGCTCTGCGACGTCGGGGAGGAGGAGGCCCGAGTGCTGAGCGGGCCCCAGCGGCCGATCGTGCTGCTGCGCCGCCGTTCCGGTTCCGGCCTCGCCAACGATGTGGCTCCGGGGGACCGCCATCTGGGCCTCATGCTCCCCTACACACCGCTGCACCATCTGCTCGCCCGCGCGTTTCCGCGGCCTATGACGCTGACCAGCGGAAACATTTCCGACGAGCCCATCTGCCACACGGAGGCCGGCGCGCTCAGCCGACTCAGCGGGATCGCCGACTACCTGCTGACACACGACCGGCCCATCCACACGCACGCCGACGACTCCGTCGTGCGCGTGGTCCGGGGCCGGGAGTACCCGGTGCGCAGGTCGCGCGGCTACGTGCCGGTCCCGCTGACGCTGCCGGCCCCCACCGAGCGGCCCGTGCTCGGCTGCGGCTCGGAGTTGAAGACCACCTTCTGCCTGGCCGCGGGGGATCGCGCGTTCCTCTCCCAGCACATCGGCGATCTGGAGAACTACGAAACGCTTCACGCGTACACAACGGGGATCGAGCGGTTCCAGCGGCTGTTCGGGATCGAACCGGCCGTCGTCGCGCACGACCTGCACCCCGAGTACCTCTCGACCAAGTACGCCGTCGACCGCACCGGTGTCGAGGTCGTCGGGGTGCAGCACCACCACGCCCATATCGCCGCATGCCTCGCGGACAACGCAGAGACGGGATCGGTCATCGGGGTGGCGCTCGACGGGCTCGGCTACGGCAGCGACGGCACCCTGTGGGGCGGCGAGCTGCTCGTCGCCGACCTGACCGGGTTCGAGCGGCGCGGTCATCTCGAACCCGTGCCGCTCCCCGGAGGGGCGGCCGCCATCCGGGAGCCGTGGCGGATGGCGGCGAGCTACCTCGACGCCGCTTACGAGGGGGACCCGCCGGACGACCTGCCGATGGTCCACCGCAACGCGGCGCGTTGGGAGAGCGTGCTCGCCGTGGCGAGGACCGGAGTGAACGCGCCTCTGACATCGAGTGCCGGCCGGCTGTTCGACGCGGTCTCCGCCCTCGCCGGCATCCGCGACCGGAGCAGCTACGAGGGGCAGGCGGCCATCGAACTCGAGCAGAGCGCCGACCTCGGCGAGACCTCGGCCTACACCGCCGCCATCACCGGCACCGACCCGCTGCGCATCCACGGCACGGACCTGGTGCGCGATGTCGTGGACGACCTGCGCGACGGTGCCGCGCCCGGCACCGTCGCCGCGCGCTTCCACAACGGATTCGTCAGCGCGATCGCGCGTGCCTGCTTCAAGCTGTCGTTGGAGAGCGGTATCTGCACCGTCGCCCTTTCCGGCGGTGTGTTCCAGAACGTCCTGCTGCTGTGCCGGCTGCGTGACGAACTCGAACAGGCGGGCCTGCGGGTCCTGACGCACCGCAATGTACCGGCCAACGACGCCGGGATCAGTTTCGGGCAGGCGGCCGTGGCCGCCGCGCGGGCCGGCGGGCGGTGACTAGGGAGTGTGGCGCCGCGAGGCCGCGCCGACGACCAGTCCGTACAGCACGTGGTCGACGAAAAGCGCGGCACGTTCCCGGGGGCGGGACTCGTGGGCGTGCGCGAGCCCGAGCACGGGCGCGATGGCGAACTCGAAGACCGCCCAAGACAGCACACCGTAGACCGGTCCCGAGACGCCCGGCACGCGCAGGCGCTCCGGTACCAGGCCGTAGATCGCCCCCGCGGTGGCCCCGTACCCCCAGTGCGCGAGCTGGACGGTGGCCACGCGCCGCTCCTTCGGAATGCGTTCCAGCAGGGAGGGGACCTCCTCCCGGAGAACCGACTCGGGGGGAGTCTCCGCGATCAGGTCCAGGCCGCGCGCCAGCTCCCGCATTCCGGTCATCGCCATGGCGCCGACCACGCCGCCGGCCGCGCATCTGAGCATCGCGGCCGGTCGCGTGTGCTCCGAGTGGGTATTCGCCCGTGTCATCCGGTACTCCTTTTTCGGCGCCGAGCCGCTGTGGGCCGAGGTGCGGACGCGGCGGGAGACGGGCCGGAACCCGGCGGCCGACCGCGCCCCGCAGGCCCGGGACACCGGCGGGCAAGCGGTCCACGCTGTGGGCGGGTACATGTTCTCCGTGCCCCGCTGCCCACGGAACGCGGTGCGCTACGCATCCCGAGCCGGATTATTGCCGAGCATTGACCGGCGTACCGGCGTGGTCCGGCCGCTGTCCCCGGGAGCCCGCATCTATGGTGGACATTCGCGCGAACGTGTGTTCGAATTAATCGTGTGAGATGGGAAGGACTGCGAGACGGCGGCGACGACGGCGGCGCGCTGTTCGAGCGCGCCGAGGTCTCCGCGCCGCGTGAGCTGGGTACGGGAGGCGCCGGGCTGGCCGCCCCTCCCGCGGGGGCGATCCGTGCCGGGGACGACGGCGACGCGGTCGCGGTCGAGATCCGCGCCCGCTCGATCATCAACCAGATGCCGGCCTCCTCCGGCCTGCCGTTCCAGTGGACCGTCAACCCGTACCGGGGGTGCAGCCACGCGTGCGTGTACTGCTTCGCGCGGCGTAGCCACGAGTATCTCGATCTGGACTCCGGCCGAGACTTCGACACCAAGATCATGGTGAAGGTCAACGCGGGCGAGCTGCTGCGCAAGGAGCTGGCCCATCCGCGCTGGGGCGGCGAGCCGATCGCGATGGGCACCAACACCGACCCCTACCAGCGGGCGGAGGGCCGCTACCGGCTGATGCCCGAGATCATCACCGCGCTGCGTGACTTCGCGAACCCGTTCTCGATCCTCACCAAAGGACGGCTGATCCTGCGGGACATCAGCCTCATCGAGCAGGCGGCGCAGGTGACCGACGTCAGCCTCGCGGTATCGGTGGGCTTCCTCGACGAGGCACTGTGGCGTTCGGCCGAGCCGGGAACACCCCGCCCGCAGAGCCGGCTGGACGTGATCCGCGGGTTCGCCCACCGGGGGATCGAGTGTTCGGTGCTGATGGCGCCGATCCTGCCCGGGTTGACCGATACCCCCGAGCGGATCGAGGAGACGGTGGCCGCGATCGCCGACTCCGGGGCGAGCAGCGTGACCCCGATCGTGCTGCACCTGCGGCCGGGGGCACGGGAGTGGTACCTGGCCTGGCTGGCCAGGGAGTACCCGAAACTCGTCCCGCGCTACCGCGACCTGTACCAGCGCGGCGCCTACGTTCCGAAGAGCTACCAGGACGCGGTGAACGCGATGGTGAAGGAGGCGGCGCGGCGGTACGGGCTGCTGGGGCCCGGTACCGACTCCGACGGCCACCGCAACAGCAGAGCGCGGCGGAAGCGGGAGAAGTCCGACACCGCGCGCCCGCACACCAGTGAGCAGCCCATGCTGCTCTGACCGCTCCGGTCGGGCCGGTGTCGCCCTGCCGTTCCGGACCTCGCCCGGCCCTCTCCTGCTCGCCGGAGTCGTCGAACCGGACGCGGTGCTCCTGCTCCCGCCTGCTGTACGTGGCCGCGCGGACCACGGCGGGCGCGGTGCGCCGCCGGGGGCTTCTCGGGCTCTCTACGGCGAGGCGGTGGTGCTATCCGCTGCTCGCGCTGTCCGTTTCGCGCAGTCGGGTGTTCTCGTCCTGCAGGTCGAGGATGTGTTTGACACCGGCCAGGTTGATCCCCTGGTCGGAGAGTTCGGCGATGCGGCGCACCCGCGCGATGTCGTTGTCGCTGTAGCGGCGGATGCCCCCTTGTGTCCGGTTGGGGGAGAGGAGCCCGTGGTCCTCGTAGAGCCGCAGTGTGCGAGGGGAGACTCCGGCGAGCTCGGCGGCCACCGAGATGGTGTAGAGCGCATGGTCGGGGCCGGGGCGCGCGGTGTTCATCGGCGCGGGTCCTTCCTGGGCGGGGGCAGCGTGCCGGCCAAACGCGCGAGGGCGGTGCGCTGGCTCGGGGCGAGACCGGCGGGGATGTCCAGGGCGATCTCGACCAGGAGGTCGCCGGCGGCGTATTGGCCGCGGGCGGGCACGCCGTGGCCGGCCAGACGCAGCCGATCGCCTGGCGCGGTGCCGGGCGGGACGGTAACCGGCAGCTCCGTGCCGCCTAGGGTGGTGATCGGGACTTCGGCGCCGAGGACGGCTTCGGGGTAGCTCACGGTAAGGGTCGTGTGCAGCTCCTGTCCGGAACGGCGGTAGACGGGGTGCTCGGCCACCAGGACGGTCACCAGCAGGTCACCGGGCGGACCGCCGTGGCGCCCGGGCTCTCCCTGTTCGCGCAGACGCAGCCGTTGCCCGTGCGTCGCTCCCGCGGGGATCCGGACGGTCATCCGCCGATCGCCGAGGTCAACGGTAGCGTTGGTGCCGTAGACCGCCTCGGCCAGGTCCAGTGCCAGCCGGGCGGTGGTGTCGGCGCCCCGGCGCGGGGACGGGGAACGGACGCGGACGGGGATGCGGGCGCCGCGCCGGGGCTGCGCCGTCGGCTGGTGGGTGTCCTGGCCCGTCCTCCGGCGCGGGTCGGTGAGCGTTTCGTAGGCCGCGCGGATCCGGGCGAAGCCGGACCGGTCGCCCTCGCCGGTATCCGGGTGGTAGCGCCGGGCCAGCCGGCGAAAGGCCCGTGCGATCTGCTCAGGGGTCGCGTCCGTACCGACCCCGAGCACCTCGTAGGGATCCTCTGCGCCGGACACGTTTCCTCCCTCTCATGTTGCAGTTTTATTTACCCTCCCATAGATGTTTATGCTCCTGTAGTCGTGGTAGAAAACCTGAGTGAGAGCACATCAGGTTTCGTGAGCGACTAAACGGGAGGTGGCCATGGTGCTGATGCGTACAGACCCGTTCCGGGACTTCGATCGGCTGACCCAGCGACTGCTCGGCGAGACCACGCGGCCGATGACGATGCCGATGGACGCCTACAGGGACGGCGACACCTTCGTGATCCACTTCGACCTGCCGGGGGTGCGCGCCGACTCGATCGACCTTGAGGTCGAGCGCAACGTCCTCACTGTCAGAGCCGAGCGCGAGGACACCACCAAGGGACGCGACGTGGTCATGGCGGAGCGCCCGTCCGGCAGTTTCTCGCGCCAGCTGTTCCTGGGGGAGTCTCTGGACGCCGACAACATCTCCGCGGATTACGCTGACGGCGTCCTCACCTTGCGGATTCCCGTGGCCGAGCAGGCCAAGCCGCGCAAGATCAGCGTCGCCGAGGGCCCCGGTACGGCCGGCCAGATCAAGGGCTGAACGCGCGAACGGGCGGCACGCACGGGGCCGCCGCCCCGCCCCGGCACTCCGGGGCGTTGAGGAGTACGGCGGGCGACCGGTCCCGTGGCCGAAGAGCGGAAACCGGACCCGCACGGCCCCCGCCACGGTCAACCGTGGCGGGGTCGTCGCTTGGCACCGCGAGGAGTGGGACGGACGGCACCGGTCGGCCCCATAGCGGCGAACGCACCTCGGAGCCGGTGCCGGCGTCCGCCATTCGCGGATTTCCCAGTCGTTCGGTCGCGGGGCGTGATGGGCTCTCGGTTCTTTTGCGCCCGTCCGGCAGGTCCCGAACAAGCCGAGTACGCGCCGCCTATTCCTTGGGAGTGAACATCCCGGAACCGCCCGTGTCTTTTCCGGCCTGCTCTGCGATTTACAGAAGTACATACTGATGCACGTGCATTCGGGTTTTCGCCCCTGAAAAGAGAGGGGCCGGAGGGGTGGACGTGGAGTCCCGCCATGTGGCCGGCGCCCCTCGGAAGACGGGCGCCCGGCGGAGTGCGCCAAGCACCGGTCGAGGGGAAGGCAAGGGTCCCGGACCCTGCGCAATCCTGGTTGTGCGGCGGCTCCCACCGCGGGCAGGCCGATCGCTTCTCGGGATCCGGCGCGGAGGCGGGTCCGGCGAGAAGGTTCCGGATGGTTTTTTGCTCGGAAAACAGTGGTGTCGCGGTATGGCGCCGTGCCGTGCGGCGGCGCCGCAATCCCGGTGAGTTAGGGCTGTTCGCGGCGATTCGGCCAACAGGTTGTTGGCAGGGCGATGCGCAAAGTGATGATCCGTGCTCCGCGGACGTCCACGAAACGGCGGCCAAAAGATCACAAGCCATGCACCATTGCGGAATCCTCGCTATTCTGGTCAATCGTTCGTGAGTAAGGCCACAGCCTGGGGAGGGGCATGATCCCGGCGGAAGACGGCGCGACCGCTGGTCGGGTCCATGGGGATTCGCACGGCGGATCGACCGTGCTGCGGATCCTGCTCGGCACTCAGCTCCGCCGCTTCCGAACGGCCAAGGGCCTCTTGCGCGAGGAGGCCGGGTACGCGATCAAGGCTTCCCCCGCGAAGATCAGCCGCATGGAGGAGGGGTATCTCCACTTCAGGGTGGGCGAGGTGAGTGATCTGCTCAGCCTCTACGGAGTGGAGGATCCGCAGGAGCGGGCCACACTGCTCGCGCTGGTCGACTGCGCCAACGTCCCGGGGTGGTGGCAGAAGTACGAGGACCTCCTGCCCAGCTGGTTCGATGTCTATATCGGGCTGGAGGAGAGCGCTTCCATCATTCGCACCTACGAACTCCAGTTCGTTCCCGGACTTCTGCAGACCGAGGACTACGCCCGCGCCGTCATCCAGCTCTCGCACGCCGCCATCGCCCCCACTGCCGAGATCGACCGGCGGGTCAGCATGCGGATGCGGCGCCAGCGGCGTCTGACCGGACCGGAGCCGCTCCGGTTCTGGGCCGTCGTGGACGAGGCCGCGCTACGCCGGCCCTACGGTCCACCGAAGGTGATGCGCGCCCAGATCGCGCACCTGATCGAGATGGCGGCGCTGCCCAACGTCACACTGCAGGTCATACCGTTCGCCTGCGGGGGGCATGCCGCTGCGGGAGGCCCTTTCAGTATCCTGCGCTTCGCCTCGCCGCAGCTTCCCGACGTCGTCTACCTCGAACAGCTGGACAGCGCCCTCTACTTCGACGTGTGCGAAGAGACCCACCGCTACATGGAGGTCATGGGGCGGTTGTCCATCCAGGCACCGCCTCCCTCCGAGACCCCGGCGCTGCTGGCCGTGCTGCACGACGAGATCGCCTGAGCGCCGACCGCGGGGATGCCCTTCCGGGGTTCTGCTGCACCTACCGGTGGCCGGTCGCGGGGTGGGGCTTGGTGTCAGGGCTTGCGCGCCACCCCGCCGTACTGGTCCATCCCGCGAGGGGTGCCGACCTCGGTGGAGGATGGGCGCCACAGGGGGCACGGGACCACGCCGGGTTCCACCAGTTCCAGGCCGTCGAAGCGCGCGGCGATCTCCTCGGGGCTGCGCAGGTGGTACGGGAGCGCGCCGTTCTCGTTCCAGTACGCTACGGCCTCGTTGTACGCATCGCTGGTGTTGGTGCCGTCGTAGATCGACAGGTAACTGCCGGAGGGCAGGGCGTCCACGAGCCGGCGCACGATCGGCAGTACTTCCCCGTCAGGGATGTGGCCCAGGATTCCCATGAGCATGAGCGCGATGGGCTGGTCGAAGTCCAGCGTCCGGGCGGCCTGCCGCAGGATCGTGTCGGGTTCGCGCAGGTCGGCGTCGATGTAGTCGGTGGCGCCTTCGGGGGTGCCCACCAGCAGTGCGCGTGCGTGCGCCAGCACGAGGGGGTCGTTGTCGACGTAGACGATGCGGGACTCCGGCGTCGCCGCCTGGGCGACCTCGTGGGTGTTGTAGGCGGTGGGCATGCCGGTGCCGATGTCGAGGAACTGGCGGACACCCGCTTCGCCGGCCAGGTACGTGACAGCGCGGACGAGGAAGGCCCGGCTGGTGCGGGCCAGGTCGACGATCTCCGGAAAGAGCTCGCACACCTGGTCGCCGACCTCGCTGTCGACGGGGAAGTAGTCCTTGCCGCCCATCCAGTAGTTCCAGATCCGGGATGAGTGCGCCACGGTGGTGTCCAGTTGGGGCGGGCGGTCGGAACCGGAAGAGGCGGGGGATGAAGAGCTGTCGGTCATGGGGGGTATCTACCTCAGTCAGCGGTCGGGAATCATCCATATATAGGGGATCCGGCGCGGCTTCCGGAGCCGGCGGCCCACCTGCTGCGCCCGCGCTGCCACGGCTGTCCCCGGGAGCTTCGGCGGCCGGTGGCCGGTGGCCGGTCGCGGGGTGGGGCTTGGTGTCAGGGCTTGCGCGCCACCCCGCCGTACTGGTCCATCCCGCGAGGGGTGCCGACCTCGGTGGAGGATGGGCGCCACAGGGGGCACGGGACCACGCCGGGTTCCACCAGTTCCAGGCCGTCGAAGTCGCGGAGACTCCCGAGGTGGTCAGAGTTCGAGACACGCAGAACCGCACCGCCGGGCATCTGTCGTTTCCCCCCGCCGAGTGGTCGGCGTTCCTGGCGGACGTCCGCACAGACGACCTGTAGACCCGGCCAAGGCGCCCCCCGACTTCGCAGGGCCGGGGGGCGCTTCCGTGCGGGTCCCCGGGGCGGCTTTCCAGCATCGCTGGAATGGCCCCCGCGTGGCTTCGGTGGGCCAGAGGCGGCGGGGCACAGTGGATCGCGTGCCGCACGGAACGGCGGCGGCACCACAGCTCACCGGAGAAAGAAAGCGTGAGGAAACCCGCCATGCCCCAGGTACTGATCGTCACCGGCGACGCCGCTGAGGACCTTGAGGTGTTCTACCCGTACCAGCGGTTGCTGGAGGAGGGCTACGAGGTCCACATCGCGGCCCCGTCCCGCAAGAAACTGCAGTTCGTGGTGCACGACTTTGTTGAGGACTTCGACACCTTCACCGAGAAGCCGGGCCACTCCTGGCCCGCTGACGTGGCGCTGGCGGAGGTGGACCCGGCCGACTACGCCGCGCTCGTGATCCCAGGCGGCCGCGCACCCGAGTACCTGCGGTTGAACGTGGACTTCCAGCGTGTCGTCGATCACTTCTTCGACGTCGGCAAGCCGGTGGCCCACGTGTGCCACGCAGCTCTGGCGCTTGCCCCCCTCGGCGTGCTCAAGGGCCGCCGCACGGCCGCCTGGCCGGCGTGCGCTCCGGACGTCGAGAATGGGGGCGGCGTCTTCGTCAACGAGTCCGCGGTGGTCGACGGGAACATGGTCTCCGCCCGGGCCTGGAACGACCACCCGGCCTGGATGGGCGCCTTCGTCGCCCTGCTGCGCCGGCAAGCCCCGGTCGACGCCTGAAGCAGTGGGCGGTGGCGGCGGGGAACATGACGCGCCCGGGCCCATCGCACGGAAGGAACGCAAGGATGTCGGAAGGACAGAACGTGCAGAGCGTGGAGCGCGCCATGGCGGTGCTCGACGCCGTGGCGGCCTCCGGCGAGCCGGTGAGCGCCAAGGCGCTCGCCCGGCGGTTTGAGTGCTCTCTGTCCACCGTCTACAACCTCGTCAACACCCTGATGGCCGGCGGCTACCTGGAGCGCACGGCCGGCGGCTACCTCCTCGGCGGTCGGATCTCCACCCTCCACCAGGCCCGTGTGGGGGACCGGTCCGCCGAGGGCATCGAGGCCGTGTTGGACCAGGTTCAGTGGGCGGCCGGCGCTTCGGCCTACTACTCGCGCCTGCGCGATGGAAACGTCGTCGTCGAGGGTGCCTCCCATGCCCCCGGCCCGGGGCCGATGTTCCCCCTCGGGCCGGACCCGACCGCGCACGCGACCGCGCACGGCAAGGTGCTGTTGGCCGGGCTGGAGCGGCCCGCCCGGGACCGCTACCTGAAGACGGCGGGTATGCGCCGGCTGACGGACCGCACCATCACCCACCCCGACCGGCTGGAGTTCCAGCTTCAGCGGGTACGGCGCAGCGGGGTCGCCACGGCGGTCGAGGAGAGCGCGGAGGGAGAGGCGTGCGTATCGGTGCCGGTAACGGTGCCGGACGGCCGGGTGCTGGCCGCCGTGTCCGCCGCACTGCCCGCCCGAACACTGGAAATCCGGCGTGAGCAGGTGGTGCGCGCGCTGTTGCGCGGTGCCCAGCACGCCGCGCGCCTTCTCCGCGACGCGCAGCCATAAGGCGATCACGCGTACGGCGAGAGCGTGACCGCGGCACGGTAACAAGACCGGCCTCCCAAACGGGCGTCAACTTTTATTGACACTCTTGCCGTGTCAATGTAAGTTGACGATTGAAGGTGCCGGCTATGTGTGTGAGGACGGTCATGACGAAGGCGACGGAGCTCGCCGCGAGTGCCAGTGATCACGATCCTAGGGTCGGGTTGCGCGCGGTCGCCGCTCTGCGCCGGCTACTTGAGCAGCTGGAAGCGGTGCAGGTGCGCAACGCCCGGTCGCAGAGGTGGGCTTGGCAGGAGATCGCGGAGGAGCTGGGTGTGAGCAGGCAGGCGGTGCACAAGAAGCACGGGAGGCGATGATGTTCGAGAGGTTCACGCGCACGGCGCGTGCGGTGGTCGTCGGAGCCCAGCGTGAGGCGGAACGGGAAGGGGCGGGCGAGATCAGCCCCGTTCACCTGCTGCCTGCTCTGCTGGCGGACCCAACGGACGTGGCGGCCGCTGTGCTCGCCGAACACGGCGTGACAGCCGACACGGTCGCCGAGGACCTGCGCAGGACGCGGCGCCGGGCCGGTCTCAGCGACGAGGACGCCGCCGCCCTTGAGCGGTTGGGAATCGACGTCGAGAACATCGTGGAACGCGTCGAGCAGACCCATGGCGAGTACGCACTGGCCGGCGGGGGTCGGCCGAAGCGGCGCCGGCTGTTCGGCGTGCTCGATCACCGGCCGTTCACCTCGCAGGCGAAACAGGTGCTTGAGCAGAGCCTGCGGGAGGCGATCGACCTCGGTGACCGCCATATCGGTACCGAGCACCTGATGCTGGGGCTGCTCCAGCAGCCGGGACCGGCCTCCGACCTGCTGGCGGCGCGCGGAGTCGACTACCCGACCGCCCGCCGCGACATGACCCGGCGTGCGGCGGCCGGATGACGAACGGCGGCCCCGCTGAGGTCGCCGTTTCCCCGGCGCGCACGCGGGCGTGCTCGGCACGGCGGAATCCTTGCCCCGCATTGGCGCGGGGCCCCGCGCCAATGCGGGGGTCCGCTGGGGCCGGCACCCGGCTCACGGCCGGCCGGCGGCCGATCCGAAGAGACCGTCAGGGTCGTAGATGCGGCGGATTTCACCGAGGCGCTCCTCGTGCGGGCCGAGCACGGCGCGGCCGAAGGCGTCGATGTCCTCTCCGAGCCCGGCGAAGTTGAGGTAGACGCCCCCGGTGGCGAAGGGCGCCAGCGCGTCCCAGGTCGACCGGGCCCATTCGATGGCGGCGCCGTCGAGTTCCGGATCGGGCCACGAGGCGTCGATACTGAGGTTGAACCGTGCCGACCGGTGCGCGTAAGCGGTCTCGTCGTCGCCGATGCGGGCGATGGCACCGCCAAGGGTGCGGACGACGATGAGCGATTCCGGGCTCGGGCACCGCGCCTCCTGGGCAACCAGGACCGAGATCGCCTCGTCCGTCAGTTCGTCGAGGAAGTGCGACTTCCAGTAGTAGCGCCCGCCGTCCGGGAACAGAGGGTCGAGCGCGCTCTGCGAATCGACATAGGGCACCGTGGCGGACATGTCGACCAAGGGTGTGCCCAGCCGCCGGAGCGGCGCGAGCACCGGGTCGGCGTCAGCGGGGTCACCGATGTACACGCCGTTCGTGAGGACCATCCGCCTCCCGTGCAGCTCCTCGGGGATCTCCGGAAGCGGCGGGAAGCTCCATATCCCGATCTCCGGCATCACCGTGTCGGGAGCCTCCAGCGCGTAGTCGCGCCACGCCCGGAACAGCCGCTCGGCGTCCTCGTAGGGATACATCACCAGGGATCCGGCCACCTCCGGGCCCAGCGGGTGCAGGTCGAACTCGAACGAGGTGACCACCCCCAGCCCCCTGCCGCCGCCGCGGGCCGCCCAGAACAGGTCGGGATGCTCGTCGCGGCTCGCGGTGCGGACCGCGCCGTCAGCCGTGACGATCTCAACCGAACGGAGGTTGTCGCAGCTCAAGCCGTAGGTACGCATCATGGCGCCGAGGCCGCCGCCCAGCGTGAGGCCGGCGACACCGGTGACCGAGACCTCGCCGCCGGTCGTGGCCAGACCGAAGCGCTGCGTCGCCCGGTCGACGTCCGCCCAGGTCGTTCCGGCCGCTACCCGCGCGGTGCGCGTCGTGGGATCCACCCGCACCCCGGTCATGGCGGACAGGTCGATCACCAGCCCGTCGTCGCACACGCCGCTCCCGGCCACCTGGTGGCCCCCGCCGCGGACACTCACCAGCGGGCGGTGTTCGCGGGCCACGCGCACCGCCTGTACCACGTCGGCCGTATCGGCGCAGCGCGCGATCACGATGGGACGCCGGTCGATCAGTCCGTTCCAGACGCGCCGCGCCTCGTCGTAGGCGGGGTGGTCGCGGCCGATCACCTCGCCGCGCATCGACTCGCGAAGCGCGTCGACCATCGCTTGCTCTGTGTTGACGGTTGTGCTCGCTCTTTTGTCGGCCATACGCACGACGCTATGAAGCCGCTGGTCAGCGGATCAGGGAACAAGGTCCCGGATGCCTACCCCTGATGGGCCTGTTCGGCGCCGTGGCGGGCACACTCCGGCGCCGCTTCGCGGCCCCGGTCCGCGCCGGCCGCTTTACCCGTCGCTCAGCGAAAACAGTCCAAGAAATGAGTCGAATTGTTGGGGAGAAAAATCTGGTCAAATGCGTACCGGTCGACTAGTTGCAATCTCGGACCGGAACTAGCCTGGTGGCATGTGGTGGTGGTGAAAGGCCCTGTAAAGGGCGAGCGCTCGGCAAGGGGCGAATATGACGACTTACATCGGGCTGTTGAAATGGACGGACCAGGGGGTCAGGAGCTTTCGGGAGACCCTGGAGCGATACGAGGACGCCCAGAAGCTCGCGGGGCAGTTCGGGCTCGAAATGACCGCGGTCTACTGGACGCCCGGCGGACCCTACGACATCGTCAGTGTGATTAAGGGAGGCGACCCGGACAAATTCGCGGCCTTCAGCCTTCTTATCGAGTCGATGGGAAATCTGCGAATAGAGGCGACTCAGGCGTACGGGCCCGAGGAGATGCGGCAGGTCGTCTCCAACGCCTCGATCTGAGCCTTCCCGGGCCGCTCGCGGCCTCTGCGCGATCGAGGGGAACCGGTACGCGGGAACCGCCCACCGGATCGGGCCGTTATCGCAGCGGCGACGAGCCCTTCCACAGGGACACGGCAAGAGCGCGCCGCCGCGTTCCCGCTGACCGGGCGACAGGGATCGCGAACCACCGGGCCGCCCGCCCCGGTCAGTGGACGATCATCACCGGACACGGGGCATGGTGCAGCAGGCCGTGCGCGACCCCGCCCAGCGCCAGCCGGGGCAGTACCTCCCGGCTGCGCGCGCCGACCACGATCAGGTGTGCCCGGCTCGCCGCCCGGGTCAGTGCGAGAACGGGCTGGGACTCGACGATCTCGAAGGCGACCTTCACATCGGGGTACTTCGCCAGCCACGGCCGCAACGCCTCGGTCGCACCGGACTCGGCACCCTTGCGGATCGCCTCGGCGTAGACGTCCAATTCCGGTGACCGCCGCGGCGGCGGCGTCCACGCCCAGACGGTCCGCACCGGGGAGCCGCCCAGCGTCGCGGCCTCGAAGGCGGCCGCGAGCGGGTGGTCCGCGTTCGGTGAACCGCACACCCCGACCACGACCTCCGGGCTCGCCTCGGCAGCGGGGTCGGGCCCCACGATCACGACCGGGACCGGGGAGTGCGCCGCCACGTGGTAGGCGACGGAGCCGATCCTCATTCCGGGGAATCCGCCCCGTCCCCGCAGCCCCACCACCACCATGCTGGTGTCCGCACCGGGCCCGGTGAGTGCGGGGGCGGGTGCGTCGGCGACCACGGTGGAGGCCACGTCGAGCCCGGGCGCCACCGCACGCGCGCGCCGCTCCGCCTCTTTCACGGCGGCGAGGGCGTCCTTCCTGACCTCCTGCTCGGGCCAGGCGAAAGCGGCCACGTCCGCGGGTACCTCCATCGAACTCAGCAGGACAAGGCGGTGACCGCGGCGGTCCGCCTCGTGGGCGGCCCAGAGCACGGCCCGGAATCCCGCTTCGGACCCGTCCACCCCTACCAGGATCGATCGCTCCATCGCACACCTCCGGTTTGCGATCGGCTGGCCTCTCGGTCCCTGACCAGGTTTAATTGCCAATCCTCTCCATACGGCACCGGAACCGGCCGGTACGAAGGTCCGTGCCTTGGGGGTCGGAGGTCACTCCCTCGGCGCCGCGGTGGGCGCCGCCGGCCGCCGGCGATCCGGTCAACGGCTTCGCCGGGACGGCCAGGCCGACCCTTCAGACCGCGCCGGGTCCTCCGGGGTGAAGCGCAGCAGCAGTTCGGCGGGTCCCCGGGTGAACACGCCCTGCTCCACCGGGGTGAGGTCCTCGGCGAGCCGCACGTCCGGCATGGCGTCCAGTAGCTGGCTCACCGCTACCTTGACCTCTGTCTCGGCCAGCAGCGCGCCGACACAGAAGTGCCGCCCGAGCGCGAACGCCAGGTGGTCGGCCGCGGCCGTGAACGCGGTGGTGGTCTCCCCGCCCGCAGTGAGCAGCAGGCTGCAGAAGGCCTTGATGTCCTCGTCGCTCATCCGCGTGCCGTCGATCTCCGCGCGGCACAGCACCGACAGCAGGTCGTCGCCCAGGTTGTCCCGGCGCTCCCCGATGATGGGGATCATGTAGGCGGCGAACTCATCGCGCGTGCGCAGGCCGCTCTCCGCCACCTCTTTCACCGATGCTCCCGAATAGTCCGAAAAAGACATCGCGCGCTACTCGGCTCTCCGGGGCGGATCCCGGCCGCTGCGACACGGGTGCCGTCACGATCCTCCCGGCGGTGGCCCGGCGAGGTAATGCCAGATATTGCCCCGGCGTGGCGCGGTGTTGGCCATCCGCGCGTGTAGCCGAAACCAGACTGGCAAGTGGTCTCAGGACACCCGCGAGGGTCAAGGCAACCGTATTTAGGGGGTACGCCATGGCGGTCGAGTCCTCCGCCAACGCCCGGCACCCGCACGGCAGCCAACCGTGGCTGCACCAGAAGGGGGAGGAGATCCAGGAGTTCGGGACGGTGCGGCAGCTGCCGATCGGCCTGTCCTATGACACGCGGATGTACTCCTGCCAGCGCCTCAACAAGGTCCTGTCCGACACCCAGATCCTGTATCACATGTACAAGAAGCACCACTGGCTGATGCGCGGCCCCACCTTCTATCAGCTGCACCTGCTGCTGGACAAGCACGCCGGCGAGCAGTTGGCACTGGTGGACGCCATCGCCGAACGGGTGCAGACGCTCGGCGGTGTCGCGGTCGGCGATCCGCGGCACGTGGCCGAACTGACCGCTATCCCCCGCCCGCCCGACGGGGTGGAGGAAGTCCCGGCGATGCTGTCGCGGCTGCTGGAGGCGCACGAGACCATCCTCGTCGCCGCGCACGACGCCGCCGCCAGAGCAGCGGAAATGGGCGACGACGGCACCAACGACCTGCTCGTCTCCCAGGTCATCCGGACCGGCGAACTCGAGTCCTGGTTCCTGGCCGAACACCTTGTGGAGACTCCACTGGTCCACGCCTGAGCACGGCGACCGCCGTACCGGGCCTTTGGGCCCGGTGCCGGGTCCGCCTGCGCCGGCACAGGCGCGAGGCGGAGCGGCCGAGCCTTTGGCCCGGGGTGGCCGTGACGTTCGTCCCTGGCGGCCGGTCCGCGGCGGCCGTCTTATGGGGAGGGTGGCTTACCAGGGCCGACCCGGGAGTGCGCCGGCAGGCGCACGGCCGAGTGCGGGGCACGGCCGGTCCGTCCGGCTCGAGTCCCGGCCCACTCGCGGCGCCCTGATCGCTCGACGGACGGGGATTCCCGTTGATCCGAGAGGTCTTCCCGTTTCCCGCCGAGCGGCCACGGTCCCTGCGCCGGCCGCCGGCAGTGGCGCCGCCGCTGCCGGCCCCGCGCTGTGCGACGCGTTTTCCCGGACCAACCAGGAAGGTGATCCCTATGGCCGATAACGACGCCAACCCGTCCTCCGTCGACACGATCGTCCTAATCCACGGGCTGTGGATGACACCGCGAAGCTGGGAGAGGTGGGTCGAGCGCTACACCGGCAAGGGCTACCGGGTGATCACCCCGACCTACCCCGGAATGGAGGTCGGGGTCGAGGCGCTCCGAGACAACCCCTCACCGATCGAGCGGCTGAGGGTGCCCGAGACCGTGAAGCACCTTGAGAGGGTAGTGGGCGAGATGGAGCGCCCGCCGATCATCATGGGACATTCGGCCGGTGGCCTGTTCACCCAGATCCTGCTGGACCACGGTTTCGGCGCGGCCGGCGTGGCGATCGACTCCGCTCCGCCCGAGGGCGTCCGGGTGCTTCCGTTTTCGCAGATGAGGGTGGTTTTCCCCGTCCTCAGAAACCCGGCCAACCGGCGCCGGGCCGTCGGGTTCACCCCGGAGCAGTTCCACTACGCCTTCGCGAACACGCTCGACGAGGAGGACTCCGCCCGGGTCTACGAGCGGTACCATGTGCCCGCGCCAGGGCGCTTCGTCTGGGAGAGCGTCCTCGCGAACATCACCCCGGGCCATCAGAACACCTACGTCGACTTCGGCAACGGCGGCCGCCCGCCGCTGCTGTTCATCGCCGGCGGCGCCGACCATCTCATGCCGCCCTCGGTGAACAAGTCCAACATGCGTCACTACCGAGGCTCCGCGGCTGTCACCGAATACACCGAGTTCCCCGGCCGCTCCCACTACACGGTGGGCGAGGACGGCTGGGAAGAGGTCGCCGACTACGCCCTGGACTGGGCCGTCCGCCACGCTCAGCGCGACAGGCAGGGCCTGGGGCGGTAGCCGGCAGGCCGGGCGGAGCCGCTCCCCGGCGCTCTAGGGTTTGCGCAGCACGCCGCCGTATTCGTAGGCTCGTTTGGTCGCCCGGGACCGGCCCACATACGAGGCGAGAGCGGGGGCGACGTCGCTCAGGGGCGGCTGAGTGGGGTCGGGGCGCCAGGTGTCGATGTCCACCAGCCCGGGCTCGATCGCTTCCAGGTCCGTCAGCCATGCGGCGACCTGGCCGGGTGTGCGGGTCTTCCAGGGCATGCCGAACTCGGTGATGGTCCTGGTGACGCGCTCAGCAGTTGCGGTGTCGTCGGCCACCACATGGGAGATGGCCAGGAAACTGCCGGGCACCGCCCGGGCCATGGGGGTGTGGATGGTGCGCCGAACGGCCTCGTCGTCGGGGATGCAGTGGGGGATGGAGAACAGCAGCACGGCCAGAGGCCGGGTGAAGTCGATGAGGCGCCGGGTGTCGGGGTGGGACAGGACCTGCTCGGGCCGGGTCATGTCGGCGGTGATGACCGTGGTGTTGGGGTTGTCGGCGAGAAGCGCGTGCCCGTGGGCGAGCACGATGGGGTCGATGTCGACGTAGACCACGCGCGCCTCAGGGCGGAGCGCCTGGACGACCTGGTGGACGTTGTGTTCGGTGGGCAGTCCGCTGCCCAGGTCCAGTCACCTTCCTTGACGTACCATCCTCGGTATGACCCTCACACATGAACCCCACCTCGCGAAAGACCAGCTCATCGGCCGCGAGTACCTACGCGTCTCGCACGACACCTCCGGACGGCTGCGCTCCCCCGACGAACAGCACGACGACAACGGCCGTGCCGCGGCGTCCTTCGGGATCACCCTGGGAGAGCCCTACGTGGAGTCCACCGCCGTGGGAGCGTCCCGCTACTCCAAAGGCAGCCGAGACGAGTTCGATCGGCTGATTGCCGACCTGGAACACGACCGGTTCGGCGCTCACTTCCTTGTCCTCTGGGAGTCCTCGCGAGGTTCCCGCAAGACTTCGGAGTGGTGCCGCCTGCTGGAACTCTGCGAGGAACGCGGCGTTCGGATCCTGGCGGGTGGCAGGATGTATGACCCGGCCGACGGGCGCGACCGGCGCAGCCTGCTGGAGGATGGCATTGACAGTGAGTACGAAGCGTGGAAGACCTCGATGAGAACACGACGCGCGGCCAGTGCCGCCGCCGCGGCCGGTCGGCCGCACGGTGTGGCTCCCTACGGGTTGCGCCCGGTCTATGATCCCCGGTCCGGTCGCCTGGACAACTGGGAGATCGATCCGGAGTGGTCGCCGCTCATCCGGGAGTTGTTCACCCGGCTCCGCAAGGGCCACAGCTTCAAGGGCATTGCGGCCGACTGGAAAGCGCGCGGGATCGTGGGCAAGCGGGCCGGTCGGCCGCTCTCTGCTCAGCAGTTGCGCGACCTCGCTCTCAAGCCTGCCTATGCCGGATTGCGCATCCATCATGGCGAACTGATCGAGGCCACGTGGGAAAAGATCGTGGACCGGGAGACCTACTGGGAGGTTCAGCGCATCCTGTCCGGCCCCAAGCACCAGGTCTCGGCGAAGCGGCCGGGTAAGGCGCTGCACGCCTTCACGGGCACGATCAAGTGTGACGTCTGCGGTGGGCCGATCGGCACCGTCTATGCCCGCGGGCTGGAACAGTACCGGTGCGTCCGCCAGGGCTGCGTGCGCCTTCTCAAAGCCGACGTGGACGAGCTGGTCACGGGTGCGATCTTGGGGTATCTGTCCCGCCCGGACGTGTTCGCTGAGCTGGCCGCTCCGCAGGACTCCGGCGAGGTGGAGCAGGTGAGTGCCGAACTCGCGCGGTTGCGCGCCGAACGCGACCAGGCCAGTGATGCGGAGCCGGAATCGATCCACGAAGCGCGCGCTATCGGGCGCCTAGTCGAAGGACTCACAGCCAAAATCAGCGCCCTAGAGACACGACACCGGGAACTGACCGTGCCCGCGGAGCTGGTCAACCTGATCGAGCCGGGGGCCGACGTGGCCGCGCGCTGGGAGGAGGCTCCGGTCTCGGCTCAGCGCAAGGTGGCCGCGATCCTGCTCTCACCGAGGTACTTGGGACAGGTCCGCATCACCCGCTCCCCGGTGCGCAATCACCGGGTACCGGCCGAACAGCGGATCGTGTGGCGACGCGACGACGCGATCGAGTACGATCAAGGTTCGTAAGTTTCGCGCGCCGGGACGCACCCGAGTAGCACCGAGCGGCACACGCCGCAGGCAAGCCGGGCCGCCGACCACTCGCGACCGTCCAGAGACGCACCGTCGGTGCGTCTCTCCGGTCTCAGGAGTGATCGTTGGCCGCCCGGAATCCCACACGCCGTTCACTGGCCGCGCGCAAGGCCATTACCACGCGCCACCATCCCGACGCCGACACGAGCGACCTTGACCGTGAAATCAAGGTGGCCGGTCTTGCTGAGCGCATCCGCGAGGTTGTCAACTCCGCGCCTGCTCTGACACCCGAGGATGCTGCACGCCTGCGCGCGCTACTGCCTGCCCCTGACAACCAGGGGGGCCAGGATGCCGCATGAAGATGCCCGCCCCGCGGGCAACGGGACGGGCCAGGAATCGATCACCAGGGCGACGGCATCGACACCGCCGAGGATATCCGACCAGGCCGACCTCTGGCAGGACGTCCGCGCGGGGTGGCGGGCCGCTGGCCAGTCGATGCCCCGGGCCGGGTCCCTGGCCTTCCGTGCCCTGCCCGAGGAAGACCCGGTGCGGGCCGCCGTGGCGGCTCTGGGCGACCTCGACGTCGACGTCGGGATCGAGGTTCGCCGCCACGGGCCGGCTGTCGCCAAAGCGCTGGCCGCGATGCGGGACGAGGTGAACGCAGCGTGAGCGAGCATGACCCGTTCTGCCTGACCACCCACAACAGGCCGTGCAACTGCCACGAATTGCGTGGTACCGGTGCGGCGAAGGATGACCAGCCGGTGTCGCTGGAAGCGGCCCGTACCCGTAAGAGGCGCCCTCGAAAGCGGGACAAGCCGCGGCCGTCTGAGAAGCCGCCCTCTAGACCGGGGGTCTCCAAATCTGGCCAGCTTCTCGGCGAGGTTCACCAGGTCTTCGGGCGATGGTTCGGCGCCGAGTACGATCTCGGCGCCCTGGACGCGGTGTTGGCCGTGGCCGCGGCCGAACGGCTCGGCGGTGACCCGTGCTGGCTGCTGGTCGTCTCCGGTTCCGGTGCGGCCAAGACCGAGACTGTGATGCCGCTGTCCGGAGCCGGGGCGGTGGTCGTCTCCACCATCACCGGAGAGGCCGCGTTGTTGAGCGGCACCCCGGAGAAGGAGCGCTCCGCGGGCGCAACCGGGGGGCTGCTGCGCAAGATCGGAGAGGCGGGCATCCTCGTCATCAAGGACTTCACGAGCATCTTGAGCATGAACCGGGACGCCCGCGCTGCCGTTCTGGCCGCCCTCCGTGAGATCTATGACGGCCAGTGGAACCGCGATATCGGCGCCGATGGCGGAATGACCCTCACTTGGAAGGGGCGGCTCGTCATCGTCGGGGCGGTCACCACGGCCTGGGACTCCGCGCACACCGTGGTCTCCACCATGGGCGACCGGTTCGTGTTGGTGCGCTTCGACTCCAAGGAGAACCGGCGTACCGCCGGATTGCAGGCGCTGCGCAACGTCAACCATGAGGCCGAGATGCGCCAGGAGCTGGCCGAGTACGTGGCGAAGCTACTCGACACGATCGACCCTGATGCCGAGATCGACCTCACCGACTCGGAGATGGAGACGCTTCTCGACCTGGCCGACATCGTGACCCTGGCCCGGACCGCGGTCGAGCGTGACTATTCCGGCGACGTCGTCCAGGCCCATGCCCCGGAGATGCCCACCCGGTTCACCAAGCAGCTTGCGCAGATCGCCCGGGGCGGTATCGCGCTCGGTAAGAGCCGCGAGGACGCCTTCGCCGTGGCCGCGCGCTGCGCCGGGGACAGCATGCCGCCGGTACGGCTGGCCGTGCTGATGGACGTCACGAGCAACCCGCGGTCACGCACGGCCGCGGTCGTCAAGCGGGTGCAGCTCCCACGCAAGACCGTTGACCGTGTGCTTCAGGAACTGCATCTGCTGGGGCTGCTGGTCGTTGACGAGGAGCTCTACGGCCAGTCGTCGGTGCGGTGGGTCTACTCGCTGGCCGAGTCCATCAGCGAGGAAGCACTCGAAAAGTTGGCCAGAAATGGAGACCCCCAGTCTAAGGACGGTGCCCGATGACCGATTACACCGACTACCCGCATTACGACGGGCCCCACGAGCGGCTGAGCTACCTGCCGCCGGACGCCGACTACGACGAAGATCCCAACTTCTGGGACGCTACATCTCCGGCGCCCGTTTCGCCGAGTACGCCGAACTCGAATCGACTCTTGAGGGGCTGTGCCTGCCGTGCTGGACGACCGCGCCCGGAGGTCCGCATTGTGCCAACGGTGGCGAGTGCGGCACCGAACAGGAGGCACCCCGATGACCGACGATCACAGTGTTGACTACCTACACGACGCCGACGACATCGCCGCGGCCCGCAACGCCGTGAAGTCCATTCTCGATCTGGTCGGCCCGGTCGGGGAGCAGTGGTGTGCAGAGCGGCTAGCGGCCCTCGACCGCCGGGCCGCGCAACTGGGAGTGGAGGCGAGCGTATGACCGGCCGCCGTTACCTCCTGCGTGGTCAGGTCGTCACGGTCGTCACTGCGTTCAACGGCCACACCACGGATCTCCCAGAGACACCGCCATGGCTCACATGGGTGATCCCGCCGAAAGGCCCGCCCCGGAACGTGGGGCTCCGCTACCCCGACGGGTACATAGAAGTCCGGCCGTTCCGAGGGCTCCGCAAGATCCCAGACGCGCCCACAGAGAGCACGGCTGCACAGAGGACTCTCTGGTGACGCCCCGCCGACGGCACCCGCTACGGCACCGGGTGCCCGTCGGCGAGTTCGGGCAGCGCGTCCAGTTCGCGCGTGGTGCGGGTACCGGGCCGGATCTCACCGAAGCGGAGCAGCATGGAGTGAACCAGGGAGCACGCGGACCTGGTGGCCACCACGCCCGCCACCACGTCCGTCCCGTCGATGAGCTCAACCTTGTATCCGCCGGTGGCGACCTTGCGGTCCGGTTCCTGGTGAACGCCGTTGTCCGCGATGTAGTCGCACACTAGATTCGCCAGTCCTGCCCGCCGGTCTCCGGTTCCAGCAGGTAGCCGGGCCGTGCGGGGCGCGTCGGCCGCGGCTCCCGGCGGCGGGGCGCCGGAGGTTCGGCCGTGCGGCCACTCGCGCGGCGTAGGTACTGCCGCACCGCGGAGGGGCCGCCGGCGAAAATCTGCTCAGCCTGGCGCAACGCCAGCATGCGCCGCACCGCATCAGCGACCTCGTCCGGGCCCGGTCGAGGGTCGCGCCTACCACGTGTTGCTGTCATCGTTGCCGCCCTTCCCGGAGAGCAGTTCCTTACGCCACTGCTGATCTGCTTCGCGCTGCTGCTCTTTGGCCTGCTGCTCCCGCACGAACAACACCCGGCCCTGCTCCTCCCGCACGGCCTTACGCCGCTTGCGCTCGGCCTCCCTCACCCGGTCCGCCAACTCCCCCAACCGCGCGACCAGTGCCCGCCGCACCTCCGGACCAGGCGTCTGCAACGGGACCGGCCGCACCCCCGACCAGTAGGCGTCGAGCCAGTCGCTCGACTGCACCGACTTGGGAAACCAGTAGCTGTACAGCACCTGAGCGTCTTCGAGGTCTTGTGTCGGATCGTCGCCGAAGGCCGACTTCGCCAGCGCCCTGGTCGCCCGGGATATCTGGCGCTCCCGCAGAGACTTGCACCGCTGCGAGCAATACAGCGGCGTCCTGCCACGCGGCTCCTTATCGAACCGCACGCCGCACACCACACACCGCGGACGCGCCAACCGCTGGTTAACGTGGCGCATCAGATGCGAGCTGGAGCAGAACCGCTTAGCGTCCGCGCTGGCGCTGGACCTGACGTCGGTTGCTGCCAAGTCGCAACCATCCAGATCGCATCGCCGCACCGCTGCCGCTGCCGATTCGTGAACAACCGAAGACTTCACCATGTGGTTAAATATACATGGGCTGTTATAGGCATGCACAGTCCGGCGTCAGGCACAGTCCACGGACCCCTGGCCAGACGCCATCCCGGTGCGGACCACGGTGCCTCCTTCCGGTCCGCACCGGGACACCAACAACGTCCACAGACACGGACACCCGGCCGGATACCCAGGGTGCTAGGGGGATACTCTCTGACGTCATTTCAAGCCCGATTGATCCCGCACCCCACCTGATCGCGCCCCCCGCTCTGGGGCGAAACCGTTGGGCAAAGTGAGGTGGCATATGGAGGAGCCGGAAGGTCTCAAGGCCGCCGGGGCGGCTCTGTGGTCGAGCGTGACGGCTGAGTTCGAGTTGGCCGAGCATGAGTTGTCCTTGTTGCGGGAAGCGTGCTTCACGGCGGATGTGTGCGCGGAGCTGGCCGGTGTGGTCGAGCGTGAGGGGGTCATGATCCGCTCGCGGTTGGGGGAGGTGCGCACACACCCGGCGCTGGTCGAGCTGCGCAATCAGCGGGTGTTGTTGGCGCGGCTGCTGGTCGCGTTGCGCGTGCCCTTGGGTGAGGAGGAGGGCGAGGGTGATCGTCCGCCGGTGCGTGCGGTGCGCGGCGCCTACCAACCGAGGTCGGCGTGAGGCGTCGGCGGCGCGGCCCGGAACCTTCCCCGGTGCCGAAAGAGCTGGCCGTGTGGGAGGTCGAGCGTTGGTTGGGGCGTGCCCCGGCGTCCTGGGAGGACGTGAACACCTCGTATGCGGCGTGGCGGACGGCGCGGCGGTCGTGGCTGGAGGCGCACCGGCCTGGGTTTTCGGTGCTGGAGGCGCTACAGGTCGAGCGCGCTCAGCGGCACGCGGGGTTCGGCCGGTTCGCTGACCGGGGATGGCCGCTCATTGGCGGGCAGGACGTCCGCGGGTAGGGCCGGTGCTCGACGGGCCGGAGCAGCACCTCGACGAGCCGGTGCTCGACGAGCGGGGGCGGAGTGGCCAAAGCTTTCCGGGTAAGACGCTGGCCATTGGCCACCGCGCACGGGGCGGACCGACACCAATTGGTGCCATGGGGCCCCAGCTCCGCGCTGGCCGCTCGCGCACGGGGCGGACGGCGATTCAGGTGTCAATCCGTTGACACCTG